>NZ_JAUSLE010000088.1 GCF_030646845.1 Rhodoferax sp.
TGTGGAGTCCATCATCTACACCGATATCGGACGGGACGGCATGCTCAGCGGCATCAATGTGGAGTCCACCGTCAAGCTGGCGCAAGCCCTCACGATTCCGGTCATCGCCTCCGGCGGCTTGAGCAACATGGCCGACATCGAGGCCTTGTGTGCCGTGGAAGACGAAGGCGTCGAAGGCGTCATTTGCGGACGCGCGATCTACAGCGGCGACCTTGACTTTGCTGCCGCGCAAGAGCGGGCCGACGAGCTCAACGGCTGATTTCCAGTGCTCGCTAAACGCATCATTCCCTGCCTTGATGTCACCGGCGGCCGTGTGGTCAAGGGTGTCAATTTTGTGGAGCTGCGCGACGCCGGTGATCCGGTGGAGATCGCGGCGCGCTACAACGAGCAGGGCGCCGATGAGCTTACCTTTCTCGACATCACGGCCACCAGCGACGGGCGCGACCTGATCCTGCACATCATCGAGGCGGTGGCCTCACAGGTGTTCATTCCCCTGACCGTGGGCGGCGGGGTGCGCACGGTGGACGACGTGCGCCGGTTGCTCAACGCCGGGGCCGACAAGGTCAGTTTCAATTCGGCGGCGATCGCCAATCCCCAGGTGATCAAGGACGCCTCGGCCAAGTATGGCGCCCAGTGCATTGTGGTGGCGATTGATGCCAAGCGCCGTTTTGGCGACGACATGCTGGACCGCGGTGAAGGCTGGGACGTCTACAGCCACGGCGGGCGCAAGAACACCGGGCTGGACGCGGTGACCTGGGCGCGCCAGATGGCCGAATACGGCGCCGGCGAAATCCTGCTCACCAGCATGGACCGCGACGGCACCAAGGCCGGCTTCGATCTGGCGCTCACGCGGGCCGTCAGCGACGCGGTGAACGTGCCCGTGATCGCCTCTGGTGGCGTGGGTACCCTGGACCATCTGGCGGATGGCATTCAGCTGGGTGGCGCCGACGCCGTGCTCGCGGCCAGCATCTTCCATTACGGGGAATTCACGGTGGGCCAGGCCAAGGCCAGAATGGCCGAACGCGGCATTCCGGTCAGAATTTAAGCCTTTTTGGCCCCTAGCCCCCGTCAATGCTGCGTGAGCAGCTATTCATTCAGTAGCAACTGAAAATCACGGACAATTTCTGCATGAACTGGTTAAAACATATTCGATGGGATGCCAAGGGGCTGGTGCCGGTGATCGCCCAGGAACAAGGCAGCAACGATGTGCTGATGTTTGCCTGGATGAACCGGGAGGCGCTGCAGAAGACCGTCGAATTGGGCCAGGCCGTGTATTTCAGCCGGTCGCGCAACAAATTGTGGTTCAAGGGCGAAGAGTCAGGTCACGTGCAGAAGGTGCATGAAATCCGCATGGACTGCGACAACGACGTCATTCTGCTCAAAGTCACCCAGCTGGGGCATGAGCCCGGCATCGCCTGCCATACCGGGCGGCACAGTTGTTTTTTCAGTGTTTTGAAAGACGGCGTCTGGACAGTGACCGAGCCGGTCTTGAAAGACCCGCAAACCATCTACAAATAGGTTTCTATGTCGTCCAACGTTTCGCACCCCGATTCACTCGCCCGTCTGGCGCAGGTGATTGAGAGCCGTCTGCCACAAAACGGCGGCGATCCGGACGCCAGTTACGTGGCCCGCCTGCTGCACAAGGGACCTGATGCCTTTCTGAAAAAGATCGGCGAGGAAGCCACCGAAGTGGTGATGGCAGCCAAAGATGCAGATTTCGGCGGCGACAAGACCAAGATCGTCTACGAAGTGGCTGATCTGTGGTTCCACTGCATGATTGCCCTGGCGCACTACGGCCTGACGCCGGCGCAGGTGCTGGCTGAGCTGGACCGCCGGGCGGGCACCAGCGGCATTGAAGAAAAGGCGCTGCGCAAAGTGCTGGCGCGTGAGGGAGAAACCAAATGAATCAGCAACCCGTGGACCTGGAGCAGCTCAAGTCGCTCAATACCGTTGGCACTATCAGCTACATCCTGCATCTGATCGTGGCCATCGGGGCACTGATTCCGGGCGGGCAGTTCGGCCCGGCGCTGTTGATCGTTGCGTTGATCATCGACCTGGTCAAACGCTCCGAGGCGGAGGGTACCTGGCACGCCTCGCATTTCCGGTGGCGCATCCGCACGGTCATCATTGCCGCGGTGCTCTATGCCGTAACGGCCCCCTTGTGGATTCTTCTCATCGCGCCTGGATGGATCGCCTGGGGCCTGATCTCCATCTGGTTTCTCTACCGCATCGTGAGTGGCATGGTGCGCATGAACAAAGGGCTTGGCATGGAGTCTGCAGCATGATCGAGTCGATCGTACCAAGTGACCCGGATTGCCTGTTCTGCAAAATAGTGGCGGGCAAAATTCCCTCCCGGCTGGTCTATCAGGACGAGGAACTTTTTGTGTTCCATGACATCCATCCCTGGGCGCCGGTGCACTTCCTGATGATTCCGAAAATGCATATTCCGTCGATGGCGCACGTTGGGTCCGAGCACGCGGGGCTGCTGGGACGTATGATGACGCTGGCGCCCAAGCTGGCCTTGCAGGAAGGGTGTAATCCCTACCCGGAAGGGGGCTTTCGCATTCTGAGCAACACGGGTGCAGAGGGGCGTCAGGAGGTGCACCATCTGCATATTCATGTGATGGGCGGGCCGCGGCCCTGGCTCAGGGGCTAGTTTTCAGGGCAATTTTCGCGGGGCAGGGCACGGGATTCACTTCGCCGACTAAAATTGGCGCAATTCGTTAGGAGAGACTCATGGGATTTTCAACAACACACCTGATCATTTTTTTGGTCATCATCATTGTCATTTTTGGCACCAAGAAGCTGCGCAATATCGGGTCGGACCTGGGTGGTGCGGTCAAGGGCTTCAAGGATGGCATGAAAGACGGCACCGACAAAACGGCTGACGCCCCTGCTGCTCCCACCCAACAGGTGGGTTCTGCCTCACCGGCTGCCAAAGAAACGATTGATGTCGAAGCCAAGACCAAGGCCTGATTGTTCAGGTGTTGGCGTCGGCTGGTCCAGATTCGCGGGATGCGCGTAAGTGATTGATATTGGGGTTACCAAGCTCGCCATCATTGGCGGCATCGCACTGCTGGTCATTGGCCCCGAAAAGTTGCCTGGTCTGGCAAAAACTATCGGGACTCTGCTGGGGCGGGCGCGTCGCTACGTGGCCGATGTCAAAGCCGAAGTCAATCGGTCCATGGAGCTTGACGAGCTCAAGAAGATGAAGGACACGGTTGAAAACGCGGCGCGTGACGTAGAGAATTCGATTCAGACCGGCGCCAGCGATTTCGAAAAAACCTGGGCGGAGACCACCGGACTGGCGTCGGATACGCAATCCGCTGATTTGCATCCAGGCTTTCCAGAGTACAGACATCCAAGGAAAAAATGGCGAATCAAGCAAGGTGCCACCCCGAATTGGTACAAGGCCCGTACCGGCACCCGCACCAAGGCCCTGTCGGGTGCCGCGCGAGTAGCCCGGTTTCGACCTCGCAGAGTTAGCTGATGACAGACCCTGTCAACAAAGAAGACGAACTGGCCGGAACGGAACAGCCCTTCGTACAACATCTGTTTGAATTGCGCGACCGCCTCTTGCGTTCGCTGTATGGCGTCGCAGCCGTGTTGGCGGTACTGCTGTTTTATCCCGGCCCCTCCAAACTCTACGACTTGCTGGCGATGCCGCTGGTCAAGGCGCTGCCCGAAGGCTCCCGGATGATTGCCGTGGGCGTGGTGTCGCCGTTTCTGGTGCCTATCAAGGTGTCGGTGCTGGCGGCCATTGGTTTGTCCTTGCCCTGGATTCTCTATCAGGTCTGGGCCTTTGTGGCGCCAGGCCTTTACAAGCACGAAAAGAAGCTGGTCCTGCCGCTGGTTGCCGCCAGCACTCTTCTGTTTTACCTGGGGGCTGCGTTCTGCTACTTCTTTGTATTCGGGCAAGCCTTTCCGGCGATCACGAAAATGGCGCCGATATCAGTCACCGTCAGTCCTGACATTGAGGCCTATCTCGACTTCGTCATCACCATGTTTATCGCGTTTGGTGTGGCGTTTGAAGTCCCCATCGTCGTCGTTATTCTGGCCCGCATGGGAATCGTCACGATTGCGCAACTCAAGTCGTTCCGTGCCTACTTTGTGGTCGGCGCGGCGGCAGTTGCTGGCCTCGTCACGCCGCCCGATCCGGTTTCCATGCTGGCCTTGCTGGTTCCGATGTACCTGCTGTACGAGATTGGCATCGTGGCGGCACAGGTATTCATCAAACACACGAAGGCGCCTGACGAAGGTGCCGAAGCCGCCAATCCCTAGGGCCGAAAATGGCAACAGCCCACGGGAAATGTGTGCTGGCAGCTATCAAAAAAAGAGCGCCTCGACGGCGCTCTTTTTTTGTGTTTACTGAGCTTGCCTGCGCGGTTTCGGCCGCACCCCCGGGGTCACATCCAGCTCGACTTTCTCATCACGACGCAACAGACTGAATTTCGATGCAATGCCTGGCTTCAGGGCCGCAACGCTGGTCAGCAATTCAGAGACATTGCTGACCGGCTTTCCCGCCACCGCGATGATGACATCCCCGGGCCGGATACCCGACTGCGCTGCCGGACCATTCTGGAGCACCCCGGTGATGATCACGCCCGCTTTGGCCTTCACGCCAAAGGTTTCGGCGAGTTCGGGCGACAGATCATTCGGCTCGACTCCGATCCAGCCGCGCGTCACCTGACCGTCCTTGACAATGCCCTCCATCACGAGCTTGGCCGTGGACACGGGAATGGCAAAGCCAATGCCCATGTTGCCGCCCGAGCGCGAATAGATGGCGGAATTGATGCCCAGCAGGTTGCCGTTGGTGTCCACCAGGGCCCCACCCGAATTGCCGGGATTGATGGCCGCATCGGTCTGAATGAAGTTTTCGAAGGTGTTGATTCCCAGCTGATTGCGCCCCAGCGCACTGATGATGCCGCCCGTGACGGTCTGGCCGACGCCAAAGGGGTTGCCGATGGCCAGCACCTGGTCTCCCACCTGCAGCGAATCGGAGTTGCCCAGCACAATCGCGGGCAGCCGGTCCAGATCAATCTTCAGCACGGCGAGATCGGTGTCCGGGTCAGTGCCAATGACTTTCGCGCGTGCGTGGCGACTGTCGTTGAGGATGACCTCAATTTCGTCGGCGCTCTCCACCACATGGTTGTTGGTCAGGATATAGCCGCTGGCACTCATGATGACCCCGCTGCCCAGTCCGACCTGAGGTTCATTGCCCTGTTCGCCAAAAAAGAACTTGAACCAGGGGTCCTCGTTGCGCGGATTCTTCTGGGCTGCTTTGCTGGTGTTGATGCTGACGACCGCCGCAGATGATTTTTGTGCTGCAAGCCTGAAACTGCCGGGCGGTACTGCGCCTGTGCTGGTGGCGGGTGCCTCAATCAGGGCAACAGCGCCGGATGGAGATGGCCTGTTTCCCAGCCACCCGGGCTTGAGTGTGCCGACCACAAAATACGCCGCCAGCAGGACGGTGACCGTTTGGGAAAACAACAACCAGAGACGTTTCATGAAGAAATTGCGGGCGAGACGCCCTCACTGTAAATGGATGAACCAAGACCAGAACGTCAAATTGTAGGCCTCGCGGGAAACCGGGGCCGGGTACGGGGCTTCAGCGCTTGAGTGCGCGGGCTGTACAGTGTGTCAGCTACATGTCCCAAAAACACCAGGTCATTCTGATTCACCCCGATGCGGCGTCCAAGCCGGCGCCGGGCGCGCCCTGCAATGGTTGTGGGGTGTGCTGCCTGCTAGAGCCGTGCCCGCTGGGCGTTGTCCTGTCGCGCCGGCGTGATGGCGCTTGCATCGCTGTGCGTTGGGATATAGAGGCGCATCAGTACCGTTGCGGCGCTCTCAGCGCCCCGGCGGATGTCCTGCAGCAGGTGTTGCCCCGGCCGTTGCGGCGCCTGTCGCCCGTCCTGTCGCCCGGTCTGGCTGCCCTGGCGAAACGATGGATCGCCGTTGGACAGGGCTGCGACAGCACGGTGGAGTTGCACGGTCCCGTGGCTGCGTCGGAGACTTCGTCGACAATGCGAAACGACTCGCCGCCCAAGCGCATTTAGCCCGACTTCTCCATCCATCGCTGACATGACCGATCGCACACAGCTTCTGCAGACTCTTGACGCACTGCTCCAGCCAGGGCGTTTTCGAGATTACGGCCCGAACGGCTTGCAGGTGGAGGGCGCCGCTACCGTGCGAAAAATTGTGTCGGGGGTCACGGCCAGCCGGGCGCTGATTGAAGCGGCCATTGCCGCGCAGGCCGACACGATCTTTGTCCATCACGGCCTGTTCTGGCGGGGGCAGGACGGCCGGGTCACCGGCTGGATGAAGCAGCGCCTGGCACTGCTGCTGGCGCACGATATCAACCTGTTTGCGTACCATTTGCCGCTGGACGCGCACCCGGAACTGGGCAACAACGCGCAGCTGGGCTTGAAGCTGGGCCTGCAGGCGCAATCCCGCTTCGGTGAGCAGGATCTGGGCTTCCTGGGTGAGCGGACTGAGTCAGCAAGCTTCGACACTGCAGAAGTCCTGGCGCAACACATAGAAGCTCAGCTAAATAGGCCTGTAGTCCTCGTCAATGTTGCGCAGCGCGCTATTAAAAAGATAGCGTGGTGCAGTGGCGGTGCCCAAGACTATTTTGAAGCCGCGATTGCTGCCGGGGCCGACGCCTTCATTACCGGCGAGATCTCCGAGCCGCAGGCGCACTATGCACGTGAATGTGGCGTCGCCTATCTGGCCTGTGGGCACCATGCCAGCGAACGTTTTGGCGCACCTGCCGTGGCGGCGCATGTGGCTGCACAGCTTGGCCTGGCGCATGAGTTCATTGACATCGATAACCCGGCCTGAACTGGAGATGAATATACGATGAAGAAACCGATGGCCATCACGCTCGGCGACGCCGCCGGGATTGGTCCCGAGATCATTGCCAAGGCGTTTCGGGATGCGCCTGAGGTCACGCAAGGTTGTTTTGTCGTGGGCGATGTCGCGACCATGCGGCGAGCGATACAAGTGATCAGCACCGGCCAGATCGCGCTGCCGGTCGCGCTGATTGAGTCTCCCGCCGAGGCACTCAGTATGCCCCCGCGCTGCCTGCCGGTATTGCAGGTTGGGGCGTTGGCGGCACCGGTTCCGATTGGGCAGTTAAGTGCCTGCGCGGGCCGACTGGCCGCGGAGTGCGTGGTCTGGGCTGCGCAGGCCGCCTTACGCGGTGAGGTGGCAGCCGTGGTGACGGCGCCGCTGCACAAGGAAGCGCTGGCGCTGGCTGGCGCACCCCATTCAAGCTACCCGGGGCACACGGAAATGTTGCAGGCATTGGCTGCGGCGCATTGGAAGAAGCCCCTGGCTGATATGCCAGTACGCATGATGCTGGCCAATGACGAGTTGCGAGTTGTCCTGGTCAGCATTCATGTGTCCTTGCGTGATGCGATCGAGGCGGTGACTTTCGACAATGTATTGCAGACCCTGCGCATCATCCATGAGTCGCTTGGAGCGATCCTGGGCCGTGTGCCGCGGATCGGGGTTGCGGGGTTGAATCCGCATGCCGGCGAAAGTGGTTTGTTCGGCCGGGAAGAGGTTGACGTCATCGCTCCGGCCATTGATGCGGCCCGCGCGCAGGGCATGCAGGTGAGCGGCCCGTTCGCGCCAGATACCGTGTTCATGCGGGCACGAGCCAAAGATGGTAAATCGGGCGAATTCGACGTTGTGGTGGCGATGTACCACGACCAGGGACTGATCCCGGTGAAATACCTGGGTGTTGAAAAAGGCGTCAACGTCACGCTGGGCTTGCCGCTGGTACGTACCAGCCCCGATCACGGCACGGCGTTTGACATTGCCGGCACCGGTCGGGCCGACGCGTCCAGCATGATCGCAGCGATCCGGCTGGCCCGGCAACTGTGCGGGATGCCAGAAGACCGATAGAAGGCCCTCCGGCCAGTGCACCCGCCGACAGCGGCGACTGACTCTGCCCCCGTACTACTTTCGCAGGCTGTCGCGGATCTCGCGCAACAACAACACGTCTTCTGCTGGTGCGGCGGGCGGTGGCGGGGTTTCTTTCTTCAGGCGGTTGATTTGCTTGACCATCATGAAAATAATGAACGCCAAAATCGAAAAATTGACGGCGACCGTGATGAAGTTGCCATATGCCAACACGGGCACCCCGGCTTTTTTCAGTGCATCGAGCGTCATGACCGTGCCCGCTGGCGGCTGCCCCAGGACGACAAACAGACTTGAAAAATCGAGCTTTCCAAACACCGCCCCAACAATCGGCATGATCAGGTCGCCCACCACGGAGTCGACTATCTTGCCGAAAGCGGCGCCAATGATCACGCCAACGGCGAGGTCCATCACATTGCCTTTGACGGCAAACTCTTTGAACTCTTGCATCATTCCCATAATTGAACACTCCTAAGCAGACGAGAGGGCCGAAGTATCTGCACAAAATCGGCTGTTGTGCAAGCGTCGAGCGCAAGCTGGGCGCGTTGAGTTTGCCCTAAACCGTCAGCTACAATCGAGCGTTAACCCCAGTAGCGATGTTTTTGATTGAGGATTCCCATGAGTGAAACCCTTGTCGGCAGTGGTCAGATTGATGCCAGCAAACGGACCTGGCTGATTGCGTCCAGCTGCGTTGGCGCCGTGGGCGGTATAGCCGCCGTTGTGCCCTTTGTCAGTAGTTTTCAGCCCTCTGAAAAGGCCAAAGCGGCTGGCGCGGCGGTAGAAGCGGACATCTCCGCGCTCAAGCCGGGCGAGAAAATGACGGTGGAGTGGCGTGGCAAGCCCGTGTGGATCGTGCGTCGCACGCCAGAGCAACTGGCCGCTTTGCCCAAGCTGGATTCACAACTCGCAGATCCAAAATCGGAACGCAAGCCAGCCGAACAGGCGCCCGAATACGCGCGTAACGAAACCCGCTCCATCAAGCCGGAATACCTCGTCACCGTGGGCATTTGCACTCACTTGGGTTGCTCACCCTCCGATAAATTCCAGACCGGGGCCCAGCCGTCCCTGCCGGACGACTGGCAAGGTGGATTCTTTTGTCCCTGCCATGGTTCGACCTTCGATCTGGCCGGCCGGGTCTACAAGAACAAGCCTGCACCGGACAATCTTGAAGTCCCACCCCATATGTACCTCTCTGAGACGAAGTTGCTCATTGGTGAAGACAAGAAAGCCTAAGGACGGACAACATGGCTGAATTCCACGAAATTTCCCCGAACGCTCCGGCAGGCGAAAAGCTGCTCAATTGGGTGGACAACCGGTTTCCGGCATCCAAGCTCTTCAAAGAGCACATGAGCGAGTACTACGCATCGAAGAACTTCAACTTCTGGTACATCTTCGGCTCACTCTCGCTGTTGGTGCTGGTGATTCAGATTGTCACGGGCATCTTCCTGACGATGCACTACAAGCCTGATGCCGCACTGGCATTTGGCTCGGTTGAGTACATCATGCGCGATGTGCCTTGGGGCTGGCTGATTCGTTACATGCATTCCACTGGCGCGTCGGCGTTCTTTGTGGTGGTCTATCTGCATATGTTCCGCGGACTGATGTATGGAAGCTATCGCAAGCCGCGGGAGTTGATCTGGATCTTTGGGTGCGCCATTTTCCTTGCGCTGATGGCGGAGGCTTTCATGGGCTATTTGCTGCCTTGGGGACAGATGAGCTACTGGGGTGCCCAGGTGATCGTCAACCTGTTTGCAGCCATTCCCTTTGTCGGTCCTGATCTGGCTCTGCTGATTCGGGGCGACTTTGTGGTGGGCGATGCCACGCTGAACCGCTTTTTCAGTTTCCACGTTATTGCCGTGCCGCTGGTGCTGCTGGGCCTGGTCGTTGCGCACATCATTGCGCTGCACGAAGTGGGCTCCCTCAACCCGGATGGCATTGAAATCAAGGCCAACAAGGGTCCGGACGGGATTCCTCTGGACGGCATCCCTTTCCATCCGTACTACACGGTGCATGACATCTTTGCGGTCAGCATGTTCCTGATGGTGTTTACCGCCATCGTCTTCTTTGCGCCGGAAATGGGTGGCTATTTTCTTGAGTACAACAACTTCATTCCGGCTGATCCATTCCAGACGCCTCTGCACATTGCGCCAGTCTGGTACTTCACGCCCTTCTACTCAATGCTGCGCGCAGTTACTGATGAAATGATGTACGCGTTGATTGCCTGTGTGCTGCTTGGCGCGGTCATGGCCGTGGTCAAAACCAGGATGCTCAATCTGTTCAAGGCGCTGATAGTGGGTGCTGCAGTTGTTCTCGTGGTCATGATGCTGGCCATTGATGCCAAGTTCTGGGGCGTCGTCGCCATGGGTGGTGGTGTCGTGATTCTGTTTTTCCTGCCCTGGCTGGATAACAGTGCCGTCAAGTCCATCCGGTACCGCCCTGATTGGCACAAATACATGTATGCGATTTTTGTCGTCGACTTTCTGGTGCTGGGGTATCTGGGTATGCTGCCTCCATCCGCCATCGGCGGTCGCGTTTCGCAGGCGGGAACCCTGTTTTACTTCGGTTTCTTTCTTCTGATGCCGTGGTGGAGTCGCCTTGGGACGCCGAAGCCGGTGCCGGATCGCGTCACCTTCTCGGCGCATTGAACTGGAGAACAAGAACATGAGAACCATGGGTTTCACAAAAAAAATCATTTTCGGTTTGACGATGGCGGTGGGTCTGACCATGACTGCGCAGGCCAATGTGGGCGGCTTGGCGTGGGACAAAGCTCCCAACAACACCACTGACATGGCGGCTCTGCAACATGGCGCCAAACTGTTTGTCAACTATTGTCTGAATTGCCACTCGGCGGCGTTCATGCGCTTCAATCGTTTGCGGGATATCGGTTTGACCGAGCAGCAAATCAAAGACAATCTTTTGGTGACCAATGCCAAGGTCGGCGACACCATGAAGTCGGCGATCGATCCTCAACTGGCCAAGGCCTGGTTTGGCGTCAATCCGCCAGACCTGACGGTGATTGCCCGCTCGCGTGCCGGTGCTGGCGGAACGGGTGCTGATTACCTGTACACCTACATGCGGACTTTCTACAAGGACGCGGAGAAACCGACCGGCTGGAACAACCTGGTGTTTCCGAATGTAGCCATGCCGCACGTCCTTTGGGAACTTCAGGGGGACCGTCGCCCGGTATATGAGGCCATCAAGGAGCATGGCCATGAGGTGCAGGTCTTCAAAGGCTGGGAGCAACTCAAGCCCGGCACCATGACACCCCTGCAATACGATCAGGCCATTGGTGATTTGGTGAGTTACTTGCAGTGGATGGGTGAGCCTAGCCAAAACACGCGCGTTCGTGTGGGTGTCTGGGTGTTGCTGTTCCTCGGTGTATTCACGCTAATCGCCTGGCGACTCAACGCTGCCTACTGGAAAGACATCAAGTAGCACAATTAAACGGCTCGGGTTGTGCTTTACGGAGCACGGCTTGAGCTTCTCGGAGTGGGATTGCATGAAGCATCCCACTCTTTTTGATTTTTAGGAGCCCTGCCATGATGGTGTTGTATTCAGGTACTACCTGCCCGTTTTCCCACCGTTGCCGTTTTGTCCTGTTTGAAAAAGGCATGGACTTTGAGATTCGCGACGTGGATCTGTACAACAAGCCTGAAGACATCAATGTGATGAATCCCTACGGTCAGGTGCCGATCCTGGTCGAACGTGATCTGATTTTGTACGAATCAAACATTATCAATGAATATATTGACGAGCGGTTTCCTCATCCCCAGTTGATGCCTGGTGATCCAGTCGATCGGGCTCGCGTGCGTCTGTTCCTGCTCAATTTCGAGAAGGAGTTGTTCGTCCATGTATCCACGTTGGAGTCCCGCGCGGCCAAGAGCAATGAAAAAATGTTGGAGAAGGCACGCGCTCACATCCGCGACCGTTTGACGCAACTTGCCCCGGTGTTTCTGAAAAACAAATACATGCTGGGTGATGGATTTTCCATGCTTGACGTGGCCATTGCGCCCTTGCTTTGGCGTTTGGACTACTACGGCATCGATCTCAGCAAAAACGCAGCGCCCTTGCTTAAATACGCCGAGCGCATTTTTTCGCGTCCAGCCTATATTGAAGCGTTGACCCCTTCCGAGAAAGTGATGCGCAAATAGACGCATTGACCAAGACCGATGATTGACGCTCCAGACGCAACGTCCACTCGCCCTTACCTGATCCGGGCGTTGTACGAGTGGTGTACAGACAACGGTTTCACGCCTTATGTGGCGGTAGCTGTGGACGACAGCGTGCAGGTACCCCGCGAGTATGTGAAGGACGGGGAGATTGTTCTTAACATCAGTCTGGACGCCACGAGTTCACTCAAGCTCGGCAATGACTTCATCGAGTTCAAAGCGCGGTTTGCGGGTACCGCACGGGAGATCATGGTGCCGGTGAGTCAGGTCAGCGCCATCTACGCCCGGGAAAATGGGCAGGGCATGGTTTTCCCCTTGGGTCTGCCCAAAGGTGCCAAAACAGCGCCCTCATCTTCAGTGAATCTGGTCTCGGTGCCAGATGGTGCATATGTGGCGCAATCGGAGGATAAGGTGGTCCAGTTGACGAGCGTTGAATCGGATCGACGAAATGATGAGCCAAATGACCAGCCAGATCCACCGCGACCAGCGTCGACCGGGCCGCGACCCGCGTTGAAGCGGGTGAAATAATTACTGCATTTTCTCAAGACTCGCCTGGAGTCCAGTAAAATAGAAATGTGCCGATTTAGCTCAGTTGGTAGAGCAACCGCCTTGTAAGCGGTAGGTCGTCAGTTCGAATCCGACAATCGGCACCATTTACTTTTCAGACTGATGCGAACCAGTAATCTCTTGTGAAATTACCGGTCGCGTGCGATTTGCACCTTCAGCCGAATTGAATTAACTTCCCACCCCTTGACCCGTAAGTGCGATTCCAGTGCGGGCAGAATCTGGCGAATTTTTGCCGCAGCCGCGTTGTTGTCTAAAATCAGGCACCAAACCGGGCCCTCAATGGGTCCCGCTTTGACAGCCGGACGCAGTGAACCTGGAATGAGGGATTCAATCGCCTTGAGTCGCGCGACCGAATCACGGGTGAGTTCTGTCAGTCTTGCCAGAGTCGGCGAGTCCTGACTGGCCTGCAGCAGCGTGACTGAATGTTGGCGGCGGTTCATAGGCAAGTTGTTGAGGGGATATCCGAATGCAATTGATTATCACGGATGCGTGGCTCGCCAAGAGTCGCGCGATGCACCTCAGTGGCACCAAGCTGGTTTTGGCCGCCGTGCTGACATCATTCCCCTTGATGTTGATGGCCGCTGGCCTGTACCACTGGGTGTTTCTGAAGGGAGCCAGAGAAGGATGGCCCGTGGTGGGCTCCCTGCTCAGGCTCGTCGTCAAGGATGAATTTGAGCAACGTGACCGCTTTATGCGCGAGAACCTGGACGTATTGGCGCGCAAACTGGGCGAGATGCAGGCGAAGCTGACCCAGCTTGAATCCTTGGGCGAGCGTGTTTCGGGCCTGGCTGGCGTCAATCCGAATGAGATCAGGATGAAGCCTGGCCAGGGTGGTGCGCTGGTGTCGGGTCGCCCATTGTCAATGGAGGAATTGCAGGCCATGCTGACAGACCTTGATCGTCTGACCGATCAACGTACCGACCTGATGACGGTGATGGAGTCCCGCCTGTTTGATCAGAAAATCCGCAACATGATGGTCCCGACGCGACAACCGGTGGCAGTTGGCAACCTGGGTTCCATGTTTGGCTGGCGCATTGACCCTTTTACAGGACGATCGGCACTTCATACGGGACTGGACTACCAGGCGGGTCATGGGACACCGATACTGGCTGCTGCCGGCGGTGTTGTCGTCACGGAGGAGTATCACCCGGCCTATGGCAATATGGTCGAGATCGACCATGGCAATGACCTGATTACACGTTATGCGCATGCTTCCAAAACGCTGGTCAAGAAAGGCGACTTGATCAAGCGTGGCCAGAAGATTGCCGAGGTCGGAACTACGGGACGATCTACCGGAGCGCATCTGCATTTTGAAGTCTTGGTGCAGGGGATTCCACAAGATCCGCAGAAGTTCTTGGCGGCTGGCCACAACCTCCCTTATCAGCAATCGGCCAGGCTTGGTGCCTTGCCCCATGCCGTTGGGATAGCGCAGTCCGGTCCCGTTGAAAGACGCCTGCCCGGGCAAAGGTAAAATCACGCGGTTGGTTTTCTCAGCGCTGCGTATTCCGTTCAAACGGTTGCATTTCGCGACAGTGACCCCATTTCATCCAGATTAGAAAAAAGGATTGCGCTGTTCTGCTGGCCCATGTGGGCTGGTGGATCCGACTTGCATTCATGGCCACCAATATTCTCACCAAAATTTTCGGCAGTCGCAATGACCGCCTGCTTAAACAATACCGCGCCGGTGTGGTTCGCATCAATGCGATGGAAGCTGAGCTTGAGAAGCTGTCAGATGACGCATTGCGTGGCAAGACGCAGGAATTCAAGGAGCGCATAGCCCGTGGCGAGGCCCTGGACGCCTTGTTGCCGGAAGCTTTTGCTGTCGTGCGCGAAGGCTCCAAGCGTGCGATGAAAATGCGCCATTTCGATGTGCAGTTGCTGGGCGGAATGTCGCTGCACAACGGCAAGATTTCGGAAATGGGCACTGGTGAGGGCAAGACATTGACGGCCACGTTGCCGGTCTATCTCAATGCCTTGACAGGCAAGGGCGTGCATGTTGTCACGGTCAATGACTATCTGGCCAATCGTGACGCGCAATGGATGGGCAAGCTCTACAATTTTCTCGGCTTGACCGTTGGCATCAATCTGCCGAACATGGCGCGAGAGGAGAAGCAGGCAGCGTACCGCGCCGACATTACCTACGGCACCAACAACGAATATGGATTTGATTACCTGCGCGACAACATGGTCTACGAGGCGTCCGACCGTGTCCAGCGAGGTCTGAACTACGCGATTGTTGATGAAGTGGATTCCATCCTGATTGACGAGGCGCGTACACCGCTCATTATCAGCGGCCAGGCGGAAGACCATACCGATCTTTACATTGCGATCAACAAAGTGGTTCCCCTGCTGCATCGGCAGGAAGGCGAAGCCGACCCGCGTACTGGTGAAGGAATTACCAAGCCGGGTGACTTCACTCTGGACGAGAAAAGCCATCAAGTCTTCCTGACTGAGCAGGGTCATGAAAATGCTGAGCGGATTCTTTTTGACCTGGGGCTGATTCCTGAGGGCGCCACGCTTTACGACCCAGCCAATATCTCGCTGATGCATCACCTGTATGCAGCCTTGCGTGCCAACCACCTCTATCACCGCGACCAGCATTACGTCGTGCAGGACGGCGAGATCGTGATTGTTGACGAGTTCACGGGGCGCTTGATGTCGGGGCGTCGCTGGAGCGAGGGTCTGCACCAGGCCGTGGAAGCCAAAGAAGGGGTCGCCATTCAGCCTGAAAACCAGACGATGGCGTCCATTACCTTCCAGAACTACTTTCGTCTCTACGGCAAGTTGGCGGGCATGACGGGCACGGCAGATACCGAGGCCTATGAATTCCAGGAAATATATGGTCTGGAGACGGTGGTGATGCCGCCCAATCGCCCCAGCAGACGCGAGGACCAGCTTGATCGTGTCTACAAGACAACGCGTGAAAAGTACGAAGCGGCCATCAAGGACATCCGCGAATGCTACGAGCGCGGCCAGCCGGTGCTGGTGGGAACGACGTCCATCGAGAACTCGGAAATCATTGCGCAACTTTTGGAGAAAGAGAAGTTGCCACACCAGGTGCTGAACGCCAAGCAGCATGCGCGTGAAGCCGATATCGTGGCTCAGGCCGGCCGCCCCAAGATGATCACCATTGCCACCAATATGGCGGGCCGTGGCACCGACATTGTGTTGGGGGGCAACATAAGCCAGGCCGTGGAGGCGGTGGAGGCGGATGAGTCGCTGGACGTGGCACAGAAGCAAAAGAAGATCGAGGCCATACGCGCCGAGTGGGCGACAGTTCACGAGCAGGTCAAGGCGCTGGGGGGATTACGCATCATTGCAACGGAACGGCACGAGTCGCGCCGTATTGACAACCAGTTGCGAGGTCGTTCGGGCCGTCAGGGCGACCCGGGATCGTCGCGCTTCTACCTGAGTCTGGATGATTCGCTGATGCGGATTTTTGCTGGGGACAGGGTCAAGGCCATCATGGACCGGCTCAAAATGCCGGATGGTGAAGCCATCGAAGCTGGCATCGTGACGCGCAGCATCGAAAGCGCCCAGCGCAAGGTGGAAGCACGGAATTTTGACATGCGCAAGCAGTTGCTGGAGTATGACGATGTGTCGAACGACCAGCGCAAGGTGATTTACCAGCAACGAAATGAAATACTGGATGCAGCCGATCTGTCGGCGCAGATCACGTCCTTGCGTGAAGGCTGTTTCAATGACCTGGTGCGTCAATACGTGCCGGCCGAGTCGGTCGAAGAGCAGTGGGATATCGCGACGCTGGAACGGGTTCTGTCCGATGAATGGCAAGTGACGCTGCCACTGCAGGAGCAGGTGAGTGCGGCCAGTGCCATCACGGATGAAGACATTCTGGATACCGTGCGCAGCGAAGCCAACACCGTATTTGCAGCCAAGGTAGAGCAGGTGGGTGGTGAGAACTTCACCCAGTTCGAACGCATGGTGTTGCTGCAGAGCATTGACACGCATTGGCGGGAACACCTGAGCTCACTGGACTATTTGCGCCAGGGCATTCATTTGCGCGGTTACGCCCAGAAGCAGCCCAAACAGGAGTACAAGCGGGAGGCGTTTGAGTTGTTCGGCCAGTTGCTTGACGCCGTCAAAAATGACGTCACCAAGGTGTTGATGACGGTCAAGATTCAATCGAATGAGCAACTGGAACAGGCGGCGGAGGAGATGGAGAGCCGCGCTGAGAGTATTGCCAATGTGACGTACACGGCGCCGACTGAAACCGGAGAGGTTGAAACGATCGTTGACGAAGAGACGGTCAGCAGGAAACCGCTGGTCATGGGCGCCAATGTTCCCCGTGTTGGGCGCAATGAAGCATGTCCTTGTGGCAGTGGGAAGAAATACAAGCAATGCCACGGCAAGCTGGTCTAGGGCCAATACGCACGTAAGAATCGGGCCCTGGATTAATTCCAAGGCCCGATTGCTTTTTGCGGATCAAAAATTTGGATAATCCGGTCATCATCTGAAGGATCAAAATGTCTGTTAACTTGTCCGCCCCCAATCCGGCAGAGCTCTATCCCGTCTCGGGGGTGCGCATTGGTGTCACTGAAGCCGGGATACGCAAGGCCAACCGCAAAGACCTGACAGTGGTCTTGATTGACAAGGGGGCCTCGGTGTCGGGCGTATTCACCCAGAACCGGTTTTGTGCTGCCCCGGTGCAGATATGCCGGGAGCACCTGGCCAGCGGCGCCGGTATCCGGGCCATGCTCATCAACACCGGTAACGCCAATGCCGGTACGGGCCAGGATGGAAGGACCCGTGCGCTGCGGACTTGCGCGGCATTGGCCGACAAGCTCAAGCTGTCACCCCAAGATGTGTTGCCGTTTTCCACTGGGGTGATCATGGAGTCCTTGCCCATTGAGCGCATTGAGGCTGGGCTGGATAGCGCCCTGGCGGATGCGCGCGAAGACAACTGGCTGCGCGCTGCCGAAGGCATCATGACCACCGACACGGTGGCCAAGGCTTATGGCACGCAGCTGATGATTGACGGTGCTCTGGTGAGCATCACAGGCATCAGCAAGGGCGCCGGCATGATTCGGCCCAATATGGCGACCATGCTGGGATTTATGGCAACCGACGCCTGTGTCAGCCAGGCATTGATGCACCAACTGGCGACGGAACTGGCCGAAGGCTCCTTCAATCGGGTGACGGTGGATGGGGATACCTCCACGAATGACTCCTTTGTGGTCATTGCCACCAACAAGGCGGCTCATGCAACGATTGCGTCCCTGGACAGCCCGCAGGGGCAGGCACTCAAGGCGGCCATGCTGGACGTTGCACAAAAACTGGCCCAAGCCATCGTGCGCGATGGCGAAGGCGCTACGAAATTTATAGCAATCAGGGTCGAGGGCGGGAAGACGCAGGCGGAGTGTCGCCAGGTAGCCTACGCCATTGCCCATTCACCGCTGGTGAAGACGGCCTTCTTTGCCAGCGACCCGAACCTGGGCCGAATTCTGGCGGCTGTGGGCTATGCCGGAATCAGTGATCTGGAGCAGACTGGCATTGATTTGTACCTGGATGACGTCCATGTCGCAGTGCAGGGCGGTCGCAATCCGCTGTATCGCGAAGAAGACGGTCAGCGGGTCATGAAACAGAGCGAGATCACCGTCCGGGTCGTTCTGGGCCGCGGTGATGCGGTCGATACGGTCTGGACTTGTGACCTCAGCCATGACTACGTCACGATCAACGCAGACTACCGCTCATGAACGAGAAATTCGAGCATCTGCTGCTTCGTGCCGAGCAGCTCATCAGCCGTATTGAGTCGGTTCTGCCACAGGCACTCTCGCAGCCGGACTGGACGGCCTCGGTGGCCTACCGTTACCGCAAACGCAGTTCGGGCCATGGCTCACTGGAGCCGGTGCGACATGTAGGTGCCATGCGTTTGTCGGATTTGAAGGAAATCGAGCCGCAAAAGGAGAAGATCCAGCTCAACACGCTGCAGTTTGTCAGCGGCAAGCCTGCCAACAATGTCCTGCTCACGGGGGCTCGTGGCACCGGCAAGTCGTCGCTGATCAAAGCCTGTCTGAATGAGTATGCCGACCGGGGCTTGCGCCTGATCGAGGTGGACAAGGCTGACTTGATCGACCTTCCCGACATTGTGGACGTTGTGTCGGAGCGGCCCGAGAAATTCATAGTGTTTTGCGATGATCTGAGCTTTGAAGACGGTGAGCCGGGCTACAAAGCTCTCAAGTCCATCCTGGACGGCTCGGTGGCGGCCACGACTCCCAATGTGCTGATCTACGCCACCAGCAACCGGCGGCATCTGTTGCCCGAGTACATGAAAGAAAACCTCAGCTATACGCATACGGAAGACGGCGAAGTTCATCCGGGCGAAGTCGTGGAGGAAAAGATTTCCCTGTCCGAACGCTTCGGATTGTGGGTCAGCTTTTACCCTTTCACCCAGAACGAGTACCTCACCATCGTGGCGCAGTGGTTGTCCTCGTTCAGTGTCACCGCGACGGCCATTGAAGCTGCGAGGCCAGAAGCCCTGGTGTGGGCACTGGAGCGGGGGTCACGCAGTGGGCGGGTGGCCTACCAGTTTGCGCGTGACTATGCGGGCAAACATGCGGCCAGCGCATGAGCGCGCCAGTACTGGTTGCTGATGCCGAAATGCCCCGCGAGGGGGGTGCTGACCGAGCATTGGTCGATGTCGCCGTTGGCGTTCTGATCCGCCCTGATGGCGATTTCTTGCTCACCTCCAGACCGACGGGCAAGGTCTATGCAGGATACTGGGAGTTTCCGGGTGGCAAGCTTGAGCCGGGCGAAACGGTGGTGCAGGCCTTGCAGCGTGAACTGCACGAAGAACTCGGCATCGTCATTGGTCCGGCGACGCTCTGGAAGGTGGACATGGTGGACTATCCGCATGCGCTGGTTCGCTTGAACTTCTGCAAGATCTTCAGCTGGACGGGTGACTTGCAGATGCGGGAGGCTCAGTCGTTTTCCTGGCAGCATTTGCCGGTACGGGTCGAACCCGTGTTGCCGGGTACGGTGCCGGTGCTGCAATGGCTCGCGCAGGAGCAGGGGTTCGAGGGCGCTACCTATTTTGTAGCTGCCTAGGCATATACGCCGTGGCCTCAAGCCACTATTTGTATAAATCGCAGGTTATTGTTCATCGTCAGTTTTTTGATCTTCCGGCAGACCTGTGGTTGGCATGCGGAAGTCTTCGCTGGCCCAGGCGCCTAGATCGATATTTTTGCAGCGCTCGCTGCAGAACGGGCGGAACGGGTTGGAGGGCGCATAGACACTGTCGCCGCCGCATGTGGGACAGGTAACCAGTTTAGGCAGTCCGGATTGGGTCGAGGCCTCTGGTTTCATGAGCACAGCGTGAGCTCAAAAGCGGCGTCTTCACCGCAAGCGTGGAGCCTGTCATCTTCCCCATGGCGCATGAGTCGGATCGACACCATCAGTCGATTGCCACTGATTTCCGGGATCAAGTCAGTTGACGAATCCAGCGCCAGACGCAACAGCTGAAATGTCCTGCCCTGGGGCAGGTTTTGTTGAAATTGCCCCCCATTGGCGATGACTTTTTGCGGTGCACCGGAGTCCCGCAATAGCTTAAGCAAGACTTGAATCGAGTCTGCTAGTGGCGTCAGCGTGGAGGCCCAGCGCACCAGATCACTGCGGCGCTGAACACCGGATTTTTGTTGCCATGCATAGTAGGCCGGCAGGTCGAACTCACAGGTCCCGCCAGGAATCCCGACGCGGCTGCGGATGCTCATGAGCCAGTCATTTTCGGTCAGCGATTGCCCCGCTTTGCCGGGCAGATTGTTCAAGGTCAGGAAACAGTTGTCCAGCCGGTTGATCACATCATCCAGAACACCTTCAGCGATGGCCGGGTTGCCCCGATATCCGTCAAGAATGTGTTTTTGCTTATCCAGATCCTTGAGGACATCTGATTTGAGGTCGGCTCGTGCACCCACATCCATGACTTCGAAGATGGTGGTGAGCGCGTAGTGGTGATCCAGGGCCTCGTCGCGCGAGACAAGTTCCGTCAGGCGAAGAAAGAGGTGCTCCAGTCGCAAATAGGTGCGAATGCGCTCGTTGAAGGGGTATTCGTAAAGGATCACGCTGATTTTTTCGGTAGGCCAGATGCTACGCAGATGATAGCCCGAAGCGATGCGATATTTGGCGGACCTCGTCAGCCAGTTCCTGAAACGACAGATCAGCGTTGAAAATGACGGTGTCGGCCGCGCCGAGACGGCGTTCTCGTCCAGCCTGTGAGGATATGATTTTTTCGACCTCGTTGCGCGTCAAGGGGTTCCGCGCCATCACCCGGCTGATCTGAACATCCGGCGTGCAATCCACGACCAGCACGTGATCCACTTTCTGACGCCAGCTTGGGGATTCAACCAGCAGGGGAATGTCAAAGACGATGCAGGAATGTCCCTGGCTTACGGCCGATGACGCCTGCCTTTGGGTTTCCAGTCCTACCAAGGGGTGGATGATGGCCTCCAGTCGCTGGCGCGCCGTGGGGTCGGTGTAGACAAGAGTCCGCATCTTCTCCCGGTTCAGCGCGCCTTCGGGGGTCACGAAATCGTGGCCAAAGGTGGCGGCAATCGATGGCATTGCCGGACCTCCTGGTGCCGTCAGGTCCCGCGCAATGGCGTCGGCGTCCACGACGGCGGCGCCTCTGTCAGCCAGGAGTCGGGCAACGGTACTCTTGCCGCTGCCAATGCCGCCGGTCAGTCCAAGCCGGACAACGGCCACCATGGCCTATAGCCCAAAGATGCCAAGGATTGAGCCTGGGCCAAAAATCATCGCCGTCAGCCCGGCGCCTGCCAGAAAGGGGCCGAACGGCACGTAGCCGCCTTCGCGCAAACCACTGGAGAACTTCATGGCAATCCCGACAACGGCGCCGATGACGGAGGCCATCAAAATGATGGGTACCAGCGCCGGCCAACCGAACCAGACACCCAATGCAGCAAATAGCTTGAAATCACCGAAGCCCATGCCTTCCTTGCCCGTGATCAGTTTGAAGGCCCAATAGATCAGCCAGAGTGACATATAGCCAGCGACGGCGCCCCAGATCGCCGATGACAGGCTCACTGTTGTCCATTGAAGCGCGGCCGCGATCAGACCACTCCATAGCAGGGGCAAGGTGATGTCATCTGGCAAGAGCGTTGTGTCCCAATCGATCAGGGCCAGCGCCAGAACAGAAGCGGCGAAGCCGCTCCACACAAGGGCCGTCGGGCTTACACCCCATTTCCAGCCGCAATACAAAAACAAGGCGCCGGTTGCAAGTTCCACCAACGGGTAGCGCAGGCTGATAGGCGTAGCGCAGACCGAACATTTTCCCCGCAAAAACAGGTAGCTCACAACGGGAATGTTTTCATACCACCGGATTTGATGGTTGCATTTTTGGCAACGCGAGCGTGGCACCATCAAGTTGAATTTCTCTGCAACCGGTGATTCTTTCCCGGCCAGCTCGGCACACTCGGTTTTCCATTGCGCTTCAAGCATGATGGGTAGCCGGTAGATCACCACATTGAGAAAGCTGCCGATCAGCAAGCCCAGTACGCCGAGAACCGTTGCGTCAAGCCATTGTGAACCCGGCATCAGACAACCTGGCCCAGTTTGAAGATAGGCAAGTACATGGCGACCACGATGCCGCCAATCACGGTGCCCAGAATCACAATGATGATGGGCTCCATCAAGCTGGAGATGCCCGCGACCATATCGTCAACTTCGGCCTCGTAAAAATCAGCGGCCTTGCCGAGCATGTGATCGATTGAACCCGACTCTTCACCGATGGCGCACATCTGCAACACCATGGAAGGAAACAGATTGGCATTGGTCATGGCAACGGTGAGTGCAGTTCCGGTTGACACCTCCTGCTGAATCTTTTTGGTGGCAATCTCATACACCGAATTTCCGGCGGCACCGCCCACCGAATCAAGTGCCTCCACCAGCGGCACGCCCGCCGCAAACATGGTAGACAGGGTGCGGGTCCAGCGTGCAATGCATGACTTGTCGACCAGGGTGCCAAAAATCGGCATCTTCAGCATGATGCGGTCCATGACATGCTGCATTTTTTCATTGCGTCGCCACGCTTGCATGAAAAAATAGAAACCACCGAACAGACCGCCAAAGATCAGCCACCAGTAGCTGACAAAAATCTCACTGATGGCAATCACAACAAGCGTTGGTCCGGGAAGGTCTGCGCCAAAATTGGAGAAGACCTCCTTGAATGCCGGCACCACAAAAATCATGATGACGGCCGTGACGACAAAAGCGACGATCAAGACCGAGATGGGATACATCAGGGCCGACTTGATTTTCGACTTGATGGCCTCTGTTTTCTCCATGTAGACGGCAAGCCGGTCCAGCAACTGGTCCAGGATACCGGCGGACTCGCCGGCTTCGATCAGATTGCAGTAGAGATTGTCGAAATAGAGCGGATATTTGCGAAATGCTGTGCTCAGCGACGTGCCTGTTTCCACATCGGTACGGATATCGTTGAGTAGCTTGGTGACGCTGGGGTTGGGGTTCCCGCGGCCCACAATGTCAAAGGCCTGCAGCAGGGGGACCCCTGCCTTCATCATGGTGGCGAGCTGGCGGGTGAAGATCGCCAGGTCCTTCGGTTTGATGGATTTCCCGGAGCGCATCCTGCGCCGCTTGATCTTGGTGGGCATGACGCCCTGACGACGCAGAGCCGCCTGCACCTGGTTCTCGCCAGCCGCTCTTGTTTCACCGCGGACCTGTTTGCCGTTGCGGTCTTTGCCTTGCCATTCAAACACAAACTCTTTGGCGCTTTTCAGCTTTGCAGTTGCCATATGCTCCTCTGTATTCCCGGTTTATTCGTTGGTCACGGCGAGCACTTCTTCCAGTGAAGTCAAACCCTGTTTGGCCTTGTGCAGGCCGGCTTGTCTGAGTGTGCGCACACCTTCACGTTTGGCTTGCTCTGCGATATCCATGGCGCTTCCATCGCGCAGAATGATGCGCTGGATTTCTTCGCTGATCGGCATGACCTGGTACAGGCCAACCCGTCCCTTGTAGCCGTTGTTGCACATGGAGCAGCCGACGGCTCGATACGAGACCCAGGGCGCATCGAGTTCATCGTCCATATAGCCGGCATCGATCAGCGCCTTTTGGGGGATGTTGATCGGGGTTTTGCAGTTCGGGCACAGACGGCGGGCCAATCGCTGCGCTGTAATGAGGATCACGCTGGATGCGATGTTAAAGGGCGCAATACCCATGTTCCGCATACGTGTCAGCGTTGTCGGTGCGTCGTTGGTGTGCAGCGTGGAGAGCACCAGGTGACCGGTCTGGGCGGCCTTGATGGAGATGTCGGCCGTTTCGAGATCGCGAATTTCACCCACCATGATGATGTCGGGATCCTGCCGCAGGAATGATTTCAGCGCTACCGCAAATGTCAGTCCGGCCTTGTCATTGACATTGACCTGATTCACGCCCGGCAAATTGATCTCGCAGGGATCTTCCGCCGTAGCGATGTTCACCCCCGGCTTGTTCAGCATGTTCAGGCAGGTGTACAGAGAGACGGTCTTCCCGGAGCCGGTGGGCCCTGTGACCAATACCATTCCGTATGGCCTGGCAATGGCTTGTACCAGCCTTTCTTTTTCCTCGGGTTCGTAACCCAGAGCATCGATACCCAACCTGGCACTGCTTGGATCGAGTATCCGGATCACGATTTTTTCGCCAAAGAGCGTGGGCAAGGTACTGACCCGGAAGTCGATGACCCGGTCAGCCCCGATCTTCAGTTTCATCTTGCCATCCTGTGGCACCCGCTTTTCCGAGATGTCCATTCTCGAAATGACCTTGATCCGCGACGCCAGCTTGTCCTTGATGGCAATAGGGGGAGAGGCGATTTCCCTCAGTTCCCCGTCAATCCGGAATCGCACACGGTAATTGTGCTCATACGGCTCAAAATGCAAATCGGAGGCGCGCATGCTGAAAGCGTCAAGCAGCATCTTGTGCAGGAACTTGACGACCGGCGCATCTTCCACCTCGGAAACCGTGGTTTCCGAGCTTTCCATCACGGTTTCTGTCGAGGCTTCATCGAATTCAAAGTCACTGCCGATGATGTTGTCCATCGTCTCAGACGCCGTCGTGGCGTTGGCAGTTACCAGTTTCAGCAGCTTGTCGTATTCGGCTATGACCCAATCAACACCCAGCTGGGTGGCAAATTTGATTTTTTCGACCGCCTGGCTGTCAGAAGGGTCGGCGGTGGCAACGATCAGGCGGTTGTTTCGTTTGCTGAGCACCACAACACGGTAATCATGGCAAATCTTGTTGTCCAGAAGGCCTTTGGGAAGACGTTGTGGGTCAATGGCATCCAGATCTACCAAAGGGGCCGCGAATGCGGAAGACATGGTGTGAGCCAGATCAGAAGCTGACACCGCGCCAGAGCCAGTGAGCTCGGCGATGAAGCTGGTGCGGCCACTTTCAGCTTTGCGATAGATTTCTTCCGCTGACTTCTGTCCCAGTTTCCCCGCCAGGATCAAGGCACGGCCCAGCCCAGGCAGGGCGGTGGGGGGGGGTTCACGATGAGTGGTATCGACTGCGGCCATAGCCCAAGAATGTCCTACGTCAGGAAGTGACTCGTGTGATCATCGCCGATTGCCTGGGCGATGTAAATCAAAAGGCCACGTGACCAGGCTGCAGGATGTTGTTTGACAACAAATGATGTCTGGTCGGAATGAGAGGATTCGAACCTCCGACCCCTTCGTCCCGAACGAAGTGCGCTACCAGGCTGCGCCACATTCCGATATTTTCTCGATGAGTGCTCGCCCGCAGTGTTAATACTGCCGCTCAAGCAACTGAGCAGATAATTGTATCAAACACTCAGCGTGGGGGCCGGGCGGAAGCTGTCTGGCGGCAGCGATCGCCCGATGCGCCTCCTGCGTCGCTGCCAGTCGGGCTACATCCAGTGCGCCGGTTGTTTTCACGATTTCGATCACTTGATCGAGCATCGACATGCCCCCGGTTTCGATCGCTGTCTGGATCACGTCTCTTTGGCTGGATGTGCCCCGCTGCATGGCCGCAATCAGAGGCAGGGTGGTTTTGCCTTCGCGCAGGTCGTCGCCCAGCGTCTTGCCCATAACGCCAGCGTCGCCTGTGTAATCCAGCACGTCATCAACGACCTGGAACGCGGTACCGAGTGCCTGGCCATAGGTGGCGCATGCTTCTTCCATCGCAGTCGAACTGCCGGCGAGTATCGCCCCGACTCTGGCGCTGGCTTCAAATAGTTTGGCGGTTTTGGACCGGATGACCTGCAAGTACCCTGCCTCATCCAGCGCGGCGTTGTGCATGTTCATCAACTGCAGCACTTCCCCTTCGGCGATGACATTGGTGGCATCGGCGAGCACCTGCATCACGCGCATGTCCTGGGCGTCGACCATCATCTGGAAGGCCCGGGAGTACAGGAAGTCGCCGACGAGCACACTGGCCGGGTTGCCGAACATCTCGTTCGCTGTGGCGTTGCCCCGGCGCAAGGCGGAGTCGTCGACGACGTCATCGTGCAACAGGGTTGCGGTATGAATGAACTCCACCACAGCCGCCAGGTTGAACCGCTGTTCGCCACGATAGCCCAATGCCCCGCATGTCAGCAGCAGGAGCGCCGGTCTCAAGCGCTTGCCGCCCGCTGCAATGATGTAACGCGATACCTGGCCCACCAGGGGCACCCCGGAGTCCAGGCGGCGGGCGATGACCTGATCCACCTCACGCATGTCCTGCGCGATGATTGACATTGAGGGAGCGGGGCTGGATGGAGTAGCTTGCAAGACAAATAACCAGTTGTGTGCCGGGATTATAGGAACCTGAACGCATTGAAATTCCTCAGGCACCAGGTCGATTGCCGTGACGGCGGCGCTGTGTTATAGTACTGGGCTCTGTGAAAATTCGTTCCCGGAGCTAAATCGAAGAGGTCAACATGTACGCGGTCATAAAAACCGGCGGCAAGCAATATCGGGTTGCAGCCGGCGAAAAAATTAAAGTAGAACAGATTGCTGCGGACGTAGGCCAAGAGATTGTGTTCAACGAGGTTCTGGCGGTCGGTAAC
>NZ_JAUSLE010000004.1 GCF_030646845.1 Rhodoferax sp.
CCCCATGGATCGTATCTGAAATGATCCACGTAAAATTCCCATTTGGTGTCGTGCTAATACCGATCGAATTCTGCGGAATATATTTCTTGAATTTTTGTTTTTTCCCAATTGGTATTGGCGGCGGAAGTTGTCCGGCAACGATCTTGAGCGGGTCGGCAGCAGCGACCGCATGCTGGAAACTCTCCAGCAAAAGCTTCTTGTAATCCATTCTGGTAATTGTTTGCGCCGTCGAAGGCGACAACTATAACCGCAATTGCGTGCAAACCGATGCCACGGACACTGAAGTCAGTGGATGATCCTGGTGAGAAAATCGCGCGCCCGGTCGGACTTCGGTGTGTCGAAAAAAACGTCCTTCCGGGTGTCTTCCACGATCCTGCCGTGATCCATGAAAACGACGCGGTGCGCTACTCGCCGGGCGAATCCCATCTCGTGGGTCACGACCATCATGGTCATCCCTTCCTGGGCCAGTTGCGTCATGACATCCAGCACTTCGTTGATCATCTCGGGGTCGAGCGCTGAAGTCGGCTCGTCGAACTGCATGGCGATCGGGTCCATGCACAGTGCGCGCGCAATTGCCACGCGCTGCTGCTGGCCACCGGAAAGTTGTCCGGGAAACTTGTCCTTGTGGGCCAGCAAGCCGACCCGATCCAGGTATTGCAGCCCGCGTGCCGTCGCTTCATCCTTGCCGCGGCGGAGCACCTTGACCTGCGCGAGGGTGAGGTTTTCACGGACCGACAGGTGAGGGAACAGTTCGAAGTTCTGGAACACCATGCCGATCCGGGCACGCAATGCAGAAAGATTGGTGCCCGGGTCGTTCACGCGGATGCCGTCGACGCTGATCTCGCCCTTCTGGATTGGCTCCAGCCCGTTGACTGTCTTGATCAGCGTCGACTTGCCTGAACCAGAAGGGCCGCAGATCACAACAACCTCGCCTTTCTTCACAGACAGGCTGCAATCGGTCAGCACCTGGAAGCTGCCGTACCATTTGCTGACGTCTTTCATCTCGATCATCTTGTGTTTCCAGTCATGTGGGGCAGGCGAATCTGTTTCGGTCTGGTGGCGCGCGTTCAGGAAAGGTTCAACGCACAATCGTGACCCGTCTCTGCAACACTTTCACGAGCAAGGAAAGCGCGAAGCAGATGACGAAATAGACGAGCGCCACGAACAGGTACATCTCGACCAGCCGTCCATCGCGCTGCGCCACCTTCGATGCAGCACCGACGACATCAGTGATCGACAGTACGTACACCAGCGAGACGTCCTGGAAAAGCACGATGGTCTGGGTCAGCAGGACGGGAATCATGTTGCGGAATGCTTGTGGCAGGACTACGTTCGCCATCGCCTGCCAGTAATTCATTCCAAGCGCCTGGGCGGCGCTGACCTGTCCGCGCGGAACCGACTGGATGCCGGCACGCATGATTTCGCAGTAGTACGCGGCCTCGAACAGGATGAAAGTGATCAGCGACGAAGAGAAGGCGCCGACCCTGATCGGCTCGCTCGCGCCGATCAGCCAGGCGCCGATGTAAGGGACCAGGAAATAGAACCAGAAGATGACGAGTACCAGCGGTATGGAACGGATCAGGTTCACATAGCCTGCCGCTGCCAGCGAAAGCGCCCGGAATCGGGACAGCCTCATCATCGCCAGTGCGGTGCCGAACACGAGACCGCCGATCATCGCCAGCACGGTCAACTGCAACGTGAAGCTCATCCCCGTGGTGAACAGGTAGACCCAGGAACGCTCGATCACATTGAAATCGAAGCTGGACAATCAGTGCCCTCCGCCTGCATTGCTGCGGCTGATGTATCCGGGAACAGCGAAGTTTCGTTCCAGCCTGTTCATCAGGAGAACGACGACCACGTTCAACGCGACGTAAATCAGGGTGGCAGCGGTGAACGCCTCGAACACCTGGAAACTGAATTCCTGCATCGACCGCGCCCTCGCGGTCAACTCCATCAATCCGATCGTGAGCGCGACCGCACTGTTCTTGATGATGTTGAGGAATTCGCTGGTCAATGGCGGGATGATGATGCGAAACGCCATCGGCAGCAGCACATGACGGTAGGTCTGCAGCGTGGTCAGGCCCAGCGCCTGCGCGGCCAGCCGCTGCCCCCGCGGCAGCGAGCCGATGCCGGCCGCGACCTGCACGGCAATCCGGCTTGACGTGAAAAAACCAAGACAAAGCACGGCGGTGATGAATGCCGAATTGGGCAGGCTTTTTATCCAGTCCCCGGCAGCAGTGGGCAGCAACTCGGGCACAACGAAGTACCAGAGGAACATCTGGACCAGCAGCGGGATATTGCGGAACAGCTCGATCCAGGCGTTGGCCAGGGCGACCAGCCAGCGTTGCGGGACGGTGCGCAGGGTGCCGACGATAGCGCCCAGCAGCAGCGCCATGATCCAGGCGGACATCGAGGTCGCGATGGTCCACAGCAGGCCGCTGAGCAAAGTGTCGAGATAGGTTCCGGCGGCGTCGGGGGAAACCTCCCAGAAGATCCGCCAGTTCCAGTTGTAGTTCAAGCTACCCCCTCAGCCTTGACCATGGCCACTACAGGCGCCAGCCCTATTTTTTCTGGCTCGGGGGAACGGCTGCGTAGGTAGCGGGATCGCCCGAGTCGGTCGGATT
The DNA here is from genome assembly GCF_030646845.1 of Rhodoferax sp. GTDB lineage: Bacteria > Pseudomonadota > Gammaproteobacteria > Burkholderiales > Burkholderiaceae_C > Rhodoferax. Next base: position 2,625 of record NZ_JAUSLE010000004.1, read on the forward strand.
GGCAATCACCGCCTTGAGTTGTTCGCTCATCGGTATCGACAAGTTGATCCCTTTTGGCGGGATCGGCGACTGGAACCACTTCGCATAGATCTTGTTGATCTCTCCGGACTTCATCAGCTTGATGATGGCGCTGTCGACAGCCTTCTTGAACGGCTCGTCGCCCCGGCGCATCATGATGCCGTAGGGCTCGACCGACAAGGATTCTTTGGTGATCGCATAGTCGTTCGGCGACTTCGAACTGGCGGCCAGCGACGAAAGCAGGATGTCGTCCATGGCAAAGGCGACTGCGCGCCCGGTCTCCACCATCAGGAATCCTTCTGCATGATCCTTGGCGGCGAGGATGTTCATCCCCAGCTTGCGCTCGGCGTTCAGTGCGGTCACCTGTTTCAGATTCGCCGTGCCAGCCGTTGACACCAGGGTCTTCCCCTTCATGTCATCAAGCTTGGTGATATTCGCACTCTTCTTCGCCAACAGACGGTTCGCCGTGACGAAGGTGGTGGGCGCAAAAGCCACCTGCTTTTGCCGTTCCAGATTATTGGTGGTGGAACCGCACTCGAGGTCGACCGTGCCGTTCGCCATCAGCGGTATGCGGGTGGACGACGTAACCGGGTTCATCTTTACATTCAGGGCCGTCAGGCCGAGCTGCTTCTGAATGGCTGTGACCGCGCGCAGGCAAAGGTCGATCGAGTAGCCCTGGTAGGACTGCTTGTCGTCGAGATAGGAAAACGGAATCGAGGAATCGCGCACGCCCAGCGTGACGCTGCCGGTGTCCTTGATCTTCTTGAGCGTTCCGGTCAATTCCTGGGCCGTCGCGGCGCCGGCGAGCAAACCCGCTCCAATCAGTACTGCCACCAACCTGGATGCCTTCATTGCCTCTCCTTGCCGTTTTGCCAATCGGCCTAGTGTAGCAAAAGGGAGGCCGGCAGGCGAACTCGTTTCAGTAGATTCACGGATAGAGTCCGCGCATCTCCCGCGCCTGCAACACCCGGGTGCAGCCAACGATGAACGCGGCCGTGCGCAGCGATACCTTGCGGTCTGCAGCCAGTTGCCATACCGCTGCGAAGGCTTCCTTCATGATCCGGGTCAGGCGCTGGTTGATTTCATCCTCGGTCCAGAAGAAGCTGGAGAAGTCCTGCACCCACTCAAAATAGCTCACCGTGACGCCGCCCGCGTTGGCAATCACGTCGGGCAGCACGAGCACATTGCGGTCGTGCAGGATGTCGTCCGCCGCCGGTGTCGTCGGACCATTGGCGCCCTCGATGATCATGCGCGCCTTGATGCGCCCCGCGTTGAGCTCGGTAATCTGCTGCTCCAGTGCGGCCGGAATCAGGATGTCGCAGTCGACATCCCAGAACTGGTCGTTGGGCAACACCTCTGCCTGGGTAAAACCGGTCACGGTGCCGACCGCGGCCACGTGGGCCAGCAGCGACGGCACATCGAGACCGCTTTCCCGGTAGATGGTGCCGCCATGGTCCTGCACCGCAACGACGCGCGCGCCTGCCTGCGCAAACAGCCTGGCTGCGACGCCGCCGACATTGCCAAAACCCTGGACCGTCACACGCGCGGTGGCAATGTCCAGACCGATGTGCCGGGCGGCCTCAACGCCGACGGTGAACACGCCCCGCCCCGTGGCATCGCGCCGTCCGAGTGAGCCGCCCAGGTCGACCGGTTTGCCGGTGACCACACCGGTGGCGGTAGCGCCCTCGTTCATGGAGTAGGTGTCCATCATCCAGGCCATGATCTGCTCATTGGTGTTCACGTCCGGCGCCGGAATGTCCTTGGTCGGGCCGATGATGATGCCGATCTCGCTGGTGTAGCGGCGCGTCATGCGCTCCAGCTCGCCCAGAGACAGTGTCTTGGGGTTGACCCGGATGCCGCCTTTGGCGCCACCGAAGGGCACGTTCACTGCCGCGTTCTTGATCGACATCCAGGCGGACAGGGCCATCACTTCTGACAAGGTCACATCCTGGTGAAAACGCACGCCGCCCTTGCCGGGCCCGCGCGAGGTGTTGTGTTGCACGCGATAGCCTTCAAAATGCGCCACGGTGCCGTTGTCGAGCTGGATGGGCACATCCACAATCAGCGCCCGTTTGGGCCGCCTGAGGGTTTCCGCCCAGCGTGCCAGAGGACCCAGGTAGGGCACGACGCGGTCGACCTGCTGCAGGTAAATGCCCCAGGGGCCAAGATTATCGGCCTGCAGATAGGAGGGGATCGAAGCGGCGACGCTGGCCGCCGCGCTTGTGGCGGGGAGGGTGGCGGCGGCTGGGCTGGACGGTTGTGACATGCAGAAGTACCTTGTGGGTTGATCAAGTCCCGCACTGTAGTGCGCTCCCGCTCCACTGTCTAAGGCCGAGTTCCTCTGCATCTATGCAATAAATTAATAACCAGGCTTGTTGATGCCGATCGGCCTGCCAACTCAGGCGTTGAACTGCAGCGCGGCCAGGCCCGCATAAACGCCGCCTCGTGCCACCAGTTCGGCGTGGGTGCCTTGCTCCACCAGCCGGCCGTGATCCAGCACCACAATGTGGTCGGCCTTTTGTACCGTCGCCAGCCGGTGCGCAATCACCAGCGTGGTGCGGTCGCGCATCGCGGACTCCAGTGCCGCTTGCACCATGCGTTCGCTTTCGGCGTCCAGTGCGCTGGTCGCCTCATCCAGCAGCAGCAGAGGGGGGTTCTTCAGCATGGCGCGGGCAATCGCAATGCGCTGGCGTTGACCGCCGCTCAGGCGCACGCCGCGCTCGCCCAGGAAGGTGTCGTAGCCCTCGGGCAGCGCGCTGATGAATTCGTGGGCAAAGGCCGCCTGGGCTGCAGCCTTGACTTCATCGTCACTCGCCTCGGGTTTGCCGTAACGAATATTCTCCAGCGCGCTGCTGGAGAAAATGACCGCGTCTTGCGGCACGATGCCGATGCGCTGGCGCAGGTCGTGCAAAGCCAGGTCCCGCGTCGCCACGCCATCCAGCAGGATGCGCCCCGAGGCCGGGTCGTAAAAACGAAGCAGCAGCTGAAACACCGTGCTCTTGCCCGCACCACTGGGCCCGACGATGGCCACGGTCTGGCCCGGTTCGACAGTCAATGAAAAATCACTCAGCGCGGCCTGGTTGGGACGCGATGGGTAGTGGAAATTGATCGCTTCGAATTTGATAGCACTCCCCGCAAGCTGCACGGGGGCTGGGGCTGGATTTTTCGGTGATGCAATGGGTGAGCGGCTGCCCAGCAACTCCATCAGCCGTTCGGTCGCACCCGCGGCGCGCAACAAGTCGCCATAGACCTCGCCCAGAATCGCAAAGGCGCTGGCCAGAATGATGACGTACATCACCGTCTGGCCCAGATCGCCAGCGCTGATGCGCCCGGCCATCACGGCCTGCGTGCCCTGGTACAAGCCCCACAAAAGCGCCGCCGAGGTGGCGATGATGATGAAGGCCACCAGCACCGAGCGCGCCCGGGTGCGCCGCACCGCCGTGTTGAAAGCGCTGTCGGTGGAGGCATTGAAACGGGCCGCTTCGCGCCCCTCTGCGGTATAGCTCTGCACGACCGGAATGGCGTTCAGCACTTCAGCCGCAATCGCGCTTGAATCCGCCACCCGGTCCTGGCTGGCACGCGACAATTTGCGCACGCGGCGGCCAAACCACAGGGACGGCACGACGATCAGCACCAGCACCCCCAGCACCTGAATCATCACATAGGGGTTGGTCCAGATCAGCATGCCCAGGGCCCCAATGCCCATCACGGTGTTGCGCAGGCCCATGCTCAGTGACGAGCCCACAACCGTCTGCACCAGCGTGGTGTCGGCGGAGAGGCGCGACAGCACTTCACCGGTCTGGGTGGTCTCGAAGAACTCGGGGCTTTGCTGCAGCACATGGCCGTACACCGCGTTGCGCAAATCGGCGGTCACCCGCTCGCCCAGCCAGCTCACCATGTAAAAGCGGCCGGCTGAAAACAGGCCCAATGCCACAGCCACCGCAAACAGCGCGACAAAGTGCTCGCGCAGCGCCATCACCTGTGCGCCCTTGTCGGATTGCACCAGGCCGCCATCAATCAGGCTGCGCAGGGCGACTGGAAACGCCAGCGTGGCCATGGCCGCCATCACCAGAAACACCAGCGCCAGCCCGATACGGCCGCGGTAAGGTCGCAGAAATGGCAGCAGGCCGGAAAGGGATTTGGGGTTGGAGGACTTGGGGCGTTCGCTTGTCATGGTGAGTCAGGTGGGGGCAGGTTAGGCACGGCGCAAGCACCGAGGTGGAATATGCATGATACAAGGCCCTGGCCCTTATGGATATTGCGCAACTAGCTATTGAATTAATAGCATTTCAAGTGCTGCCAGTGGAATGCCCGGGATTGCTTGAGGCATCCAGGCGATGGCTGGTCGCGGTGCGGGCACATGCCTGTCCCTACAACTGCAGCGGGCTGGAGTAGCCGGTCATCTCCAGGTAGCCGCGCCCAACCAGTTTGCCATTGCTGTCAAACAGCTCGCTCAGGCCTTCCCAGTAGACCGCGCCGGTGGAGGCGCGACTGTCGAGCTCCTGGTTGTCGATGACGGCCTTGACGGTATAAAAGTCAGCCGGCGTGCGCACGATCCATTCCACCGGATACCTGGCCCGGGTCAACGGGCTGGTCCAGTGGCGCACCGGCTTGAACAGGACCTCGCCATGGCTGAAGACATGGGGCGTGCCACCCATGGAGGGGTGACGAAACGAGCCGCCATCCCATAGCGCCTGGCCGGCCTGGTCCCGCAGGCGAAAAGCGGTCAGGGCGCTGCCATCCAGGAGATTCATGCCGATCCAGTCCCAGCCCACCGCCATTGGATGCAGCAGCGCCTGACTCCATTCGTGGTCGAGCCAGGCCGTGCCCTGCACCGGCATCGGCCGCCCATCCAGTGCCAGGGTGCCCGTGGCCTGTAACTGCGGCAGGCTGTAGTAGTAGCTCGCCTGCGTTTCTTGCGGCCCCTTGCGTGACAGACCACGATCACCTTGCAGCAGCAGCGGCTGGGTTTCGCGCAAGGCCAGCTGGAACCCAAAGCCGCTGCCAGCCGCAATGGCTTTGTACTGCGTGGCGTTACGCTCGAGCGACCAGTCGCGCAGGGTGATAGTGGTGTCTTTTTCGCTGGCTTGTGCCACCCCGAAGCCTTCGCGCGCAATGCGCTGGTCGTGCCACAGTTTCTTGCCTGCCACGTCGGTCACGGCCGCGTGCGCAAAGACCAGTTGCCGGGCGGCAAAGGCGGATGTCATGCCCTGTGTGGCGGCCACGCGGGAACGAAAGAACGTGAGCTGAAAACCAAACTCGCGTTCGCCCGAGCGAAGGTGCCCGGTGATGTACCACCACTCGGTACGAAAGTTCGGGTGACTGCCCAGGTCGCGTGGAAACTGCAACACACGCCGGGGCAGCGTTGGTGCTTCTGCCGGTGCCTGTGCCCCTGCCTGCAGAGGCCACAGGGGCATGGCAAGTCCGGCGGCCAGCAGGTGTCTTCGAAAGAGGCCTTTGGTCATCCGGCTGATTGTCGTCGCGATCCGGGGCGTTCGAGGTCGAAACGGCCTGCTCTTTGACACGGATTTGTCACGCCACCGTCACACCGCCCGCACAAGATTGGTTCAAATTTTTCAGAAAGATCCAATCAATGTCACATTCAAGTTCCTGGAGCGGGTCCAGGGCATCGGGTTCCTTTTCGCGCCGTATTCTGGGTGTCCTGTCGCTTGTTCTTGCCGTCGCCCTCCTGGGTTCGGCGTTGGGGGTCTGGTCCTTGCATCGGGTGTCCAACGAGACCGGACGCATGGTCGGTGAAGCCATGGCAACCGAGCGCATGGCGGCGCAATTGCACCGCCACATCTCGGTGAACGTGGCTCGTTCCAAGGCATTTGCGTTGAGCTCGGAGCCTCAGGTCGGCGACGTGCTGACCCCCGAGATCAACCAGACGACAGCGGTGGTGGATGAACTGCTGCGCAGTCTGGGCGGGATGCTGACCAGCCCGGAAGACCAGGCCATCCTTCTTCAAATGACCGACGCCAACCGCGAATTCCTGAAAGCCCGCCAGGACCTGACGGTGGCCCGTGATGGCGGCCTGACGGCGAGCATCGAGCGGGTCTATGTCAGCCGCTTCACGCCGGCGGCGCAGGCCTTGCTGCAGGCCGTGACCCGGCTGGGGGACTCCCAGCGCGCCAGGATTGATGCGTCCGTGGTTCATATCAGCGACATGAGCGTGTCAGCCCAATGGGGGCTGATTCTGTTTGGGTTATTCGCTTTGGTGCTGGGGCTTGTGTTGTCGATCAGGCTCCTGCGCGGTATCACCCGGCCCATCCAGCAGGCGGTGGACACCGCCAATCGGGTCGCGGCGCTGGACTTGACGGAGCGCATTGAAGGGCACGATCACAACGAGGCCGGACGGTTGCTGTGCGCATTGAGTCGGATGCAGGTGTCTTTGGGCACATTGGTGTCCCAGGTCCAGGGTGCCAGTCGCAGTGTGGCGCAGGGGGCAACCGAGATCGCGGCGGGGAACATCGATTTCTCCAGCCGGACCGAACAGGCTGCATCCAGCCTGCAACAGACGGCCGCCGCCATCGAGCAGATTGCCGCGACCATGCATCACTCGCTGGAGGCTGCGTCCCGAGGTGAGGTGCTAGTGAAATCTGCTGCCATGGAGGCAGTCGATGGCGGCACCGCCATCTCCGAGGTGATGCGCACGATGAACGATATCCGCGAATCGTCACGCCAGATTGTGGACATCACGGCAGTCATCGACGGCATCGCCTTCCAGACCAACATCCTCGCCCTGAATGCGGCTGTCGAGGCGGCCCGTGCGGGCGACGAGGGGCGCGGATTCGCGGTGGTGGCGGCCGAGGTGCGCACGCTGGCGAACCGCTCTGCGGCGGCGGCGCGGCAGATCAAGTCGCTGATCAGCGCCTCGGTGCACAAGGTGGAACTGGGCACCAGCAAGGTTGGTCAGGCGCGCGACACCATGACCGCCATCGTGGATTCCGTTGGGCGCGTGGCGCTGGCCATTGGTGAAATCACCGCTGCCACCCGCGAACAAAGCAGCGGCATGTCGGAAATCAACATTGCGGTGAATCGCCTGGATCAGATGACCCAGCAAAACGCCGCAGCCGTCGAGGAGTCCGCTGCGGCCACGCGGAGCCTGCAGGAGCAAGCGGGTGATCTGCGGGATATGGCTGGTCGGTTCAGGCTGCCGGGCCTTGTGCTGGCTCGTCAGTGACCTGGGGCACCGTCGCTGTTTCCGGCCCGTCGCGGCGAACGGTGGCGGCTGGGCTGATTCGAGATCAACCCAGCGCTGGCCCATCGGTCCTGCTGCGCAGCAAGCGAATGATCTCCGGCGATCCCGCCTCCTGTGCGACGGTGAGCGCAGTTGTGCCAGCAAAGGGCTCTTCGATCCTGATGGCGTCGCTGGCAATAAACAGTTCGACTGCCAGCTGGTCTGCCCGACGAATAGCCGCAAAGAACTGCGCCTGATCGAAGTACTGCAAGCCCATGGCGGTGAGTTCCTTGCGGGCACCCAGTGCGGACCATCGACGCTGTGTGGCACCGAGGGGTGCACGGGTCGATGTTGCTGGTGCGGCGCTGCGCGTTTGGACCGGTGGTGTCGCGGACCTGCCGGTAACGCCTGCCGGTGCGTCGGCCCCCGCAGTCAAGCCCTTTCTGCGGGGGATCTGATTGTCATCGAGCAAGGTCTCGATACGGGCGAACACTTCGAATCGGGGAAAGGGCTTCTTCATGAAGTCGTCGGCACCAATCCGGCTGGCGTAAAACTGCTCGGTGGCGTGCTCATTGCCGCTGATCATGATGACGGGAATGTCATGCGTCGCGGCATCCCTGCGGATGGCCCGCAGTGCGCCAAAGCCATTCATGCCCGGCAGGATGATGTCGAGAAAAACCAGGTCCGGTTTTTCTTCGTTGATCAGCGCCAGACCCTGCTCGGCATTGGCAGCGTCGCGAGTGTCGTAGCCCGCGGAGCGCAGTATTCTGCGCAACACCGCAACGACTGTGGCCGAGTCGTCAATGATGAGGGCCTTGGTTCCGTGACGGGCATTCTTGCGCTTGCGATGCCGTCGATCAAAGCTGGCCGCAACCGATCCGTCAAGCGAAGGTGACTTGCCCTCGGCGGCTGTGCGTTCTTCCGCCTCGGCTCTTTTTGAGGCTGCCCAGAACCGGTCAAAGATACTCATGCTGTTGCTTTTCTCCTAGGGGTGGACCCGCACAGTCAACCCAGAATGTCAAATGAAACAAAGTGTAGCCATTCTGCATGATCGTCGCGTTGATATGCCGCGTTCAGCTACCAGTCTTCCTTCACGGCCAGGATCGCATCCTTGCCCGCAGCCGCTTTGCCCGCTAGCCAGGCAGTGACGGTGCCGGCCAGCACCACGGCCAGGCACAGCGCCAGCAGCCGGGCCCAGGGCAGCATCAGCTCCATCGTCCAGTGAAAACTCTGCGGGTTCACCACATGCACCAGCACCACCGACACCGCTAGCCCCAGGCCGAGGCCGGCAATGGCACCCAAGGCCGTCCAGGCCGCGCCTTCCAGGGCGACCACGGTCAGAATTTGCCGCCGTGTCAGGCCCAGGTGCGCCAGCAGGCCAAACTCCTTGCGCCGCGCCAGCACCTGGGCACTGAAAGATGCCGCCACACCAAACAGGCCGATGGCGATGGCGACCGCCTGCAACCAGTAGGTCACGGCAAAACTGCGGTCAAAGATTCGAAGCGAGGTGGCGCGGATCTGGCTGGCTGTGCCAAATTCGAGCAGCTGGCCCGCGCCAGGACCGGACTGGTCGGCCAGGGCGCGCAGGGCCCGCTGCACGCGTTCGGCGCCAAGCCCATCGACCAGCCAGAGGGCCAGGTCGTTGGCGCGCCGGTCGCCGGTGAGCCGCTCAAAGATGCGCTTGTCCATCGCAATGGCGCCGGATTGTCGCGCATAGTCACGCCACACGCCCGCTACAAAAAACGTAGCTATAGGCGCTTGTTCTACGAGGGCTAGAGGCCTGAAAGAGTCTGAAAGTTGGGTGAACACCGTGCCCATGCGGGCGCCATGCAGGTCGACCATGGCCTCGCTCACATAGATGCCGATTTGTCCTGGCGGTACGGGCAGTGGTTCGCCAATGAGCGGCAGATCGCGCGCCGGGTCATTGAGCGCGCGTGCAATGAGCGCCACCGCCGGTCGGGCCGGGTCCAGCAACAGCGCCAGCGTGCGCTGGGGCTGCACCCGCTGCACGCCCGTCACTGTGGCCGCTGCCTGCACAAACTCCGGCGTGAAATACACCGTGTCAGTGGCTCCCAGGCTGGCGGCGCTGCGCACATACAGATCGGCGGGCAGCACCCGGTCCAGCCACTGCGTCACCGAGTCGCGAAAGCTCGCCACCATGACGGTCAGCGCCACTGCCAGGCTCAGCGACGCCACCACGCCGCTAACTGCGACGGAGGCGCTCTCGCGCACCCGGCGCGCGCGCTCCACGGCCAGCAGGGGCAGTGCATGACGCGCCAACAGCGGCGCCAGTTGGTCCAGCAGCAATGCAATCAACCACGGCAGCGCGGTGATACCGCCTACCAGCAGCAGCGCGACCGACACATAGGCTGCCAGGGGAATGTCATAAATGGCCGGAGCCCTCGAAAACAGTGCGCCAGCCGCTATCAAAATGATACTCACCCAGTGACTGCGGCGCGTCACCAGGCTGCCACCCAGTCCTTTGAGCGTTTGCGCGAGTGGCAGGCCCTGCGCCTGCCGTGCCGGCCACCAGCCACCTACGAGCGCAGCCAGCACACCCAGCGTGCCGTACGCGAGGGCCGCCCATCCGTTCCATTGCAGCGCCGGGGCCACGCCGGCAAAGTAGCCACCACCCAGATCACCACCCAGTACCTGCAAGGCCAGCGCGGCCAGGCCGGTGCCCAGGGCAATGCCGGCCAGGCTGCCCACCGCTCCCAGCGCGAGCGACTCCCACAGTACCAGACCCAGCCGGTCGCACCCAGTCAGACCCAGCACGCCCAGGAGGGCGAATTGCTGCGCGCGCTTGGCCACACTCAGGGACAGGACGGAGAACACCAGGAAGGCCCCGGTAAACAGGGCGACCAGGGCCAGCACGGTGAGATTGACGCGGTAGGCGCGCGACAGGTTGCTGACGCGCGCTGCCGCGTCGCCGGGCTCGGTCACTGTCACATCGGGCGGCCAATCGGCGGCGCCTTGCAGGGCACGCACAAAGGCTGCCCGGTCGACGCCGGTGTGCAGGCGGATATCGATGCGGGAGAGTTGGCCCTGGCGGTCGAACAGTTCCTGTGCCGCGCCAATGTCCATCACGGCCAACGGCGCGCCACCGGCGCTGACGCTCCCGGCAACTGTTACGGGTTTGACTTGCAGTGCACTCTGCAACTGCAATTTGTCGCCGCGCAGGCGCTGGCGCGCGGTGGCATTCAAGTACAGCGTGTTGGGCGAGAAATACGCCAGGCGGTCGGCGCCAGCAGCGGGCCGCGGCATGAGCGCCGGGGCCACAGTGGCCACCACGAGGGCGTCGACCCCGACCACGCGCAGAGGCACACGCTGCGCATCGCCAGCGAGTGCATAGGTGCTGACTTCCAGCACCGGGGAGGCCACGGCGACTTGCGCATGGTTGGCGACTCGCGCAAAGACCGCTTCGTCAAAGTTGCCTTGTACGCCGCGCAGTTCCAGGTCCGGTTGACCATTGACGGAGCGCACTGCCTGTGAAAACTCGTCCAGCGCCGAGGCGTTAATCAGTTGCACGGAGAATGCCAGCGCTACGCCCAGCATGACGGCGACGACGGCCGCTGCGTTGCGCCACGGATGGTGGCGCAATTCCTGCCACGAAAAGGTTCGAAGAAGAGCGAGCACAAGGGAGTCTACCCCCAAGCGCCGCGCTGTCTCAGCGCATCAAACGCACAATGCCCAGTGCCTTGAGCACGTATTTTTCGTAGATCGGCTCGGAGGTGCCGTTCTTCATTTTGCTCATGAAATACTTCTCAAAGGCGATCTTGGCCAGGTGAACCCACTTGCCCTTCTTGAACCAGTTGACGTTGCGCGGAGGAATTTGCGGCAAGGCCACAAAGGCAGCGCCAGTATCGCCAAAGTCGGCCAGGCAGATGGCATTCCAGGTGGCCTTGGTGACCACCGGTTGCCCGGCCAGCTCATCGGCAATGTTGTGCACGATGGCGCTGACCATGGTTTCGATCATGTAGCCGGTTTTGGGTGCCCCGGTGGGCACCACGGTTGCCTCCACTGGTGGAATGGCCACGCATACCCCGGCAGAGAAGATGTTGCGGTAGGCCTTGCTGCGCTGGTGCTCGTCGATCAGTACGAAGCCGCGTGGGTTGCACAGGTTGGGCACGGCGGCGACTGCGTCCACGCCCTTGAAGGCGGGCAGCATCATCGACATCTTGAATGGCACCTCATGCTCCTTGAAGACGCCTCCCTGCGAATCAAGCTCGGTCACAAAGAGCTTGCCCGCTTCCACCTTGGTGGTCTTGGCGTTGGTGATCCACTTCATGTCGTGGCCGCGCAACTCCGACTCCAGCATGCCCTTGCTGTCGCCCACGCCACCCAGCCCCAGGTGCCCAATGTAGGGCTCGCTGGTGACGAAGGTAATTGGAACCTTGTGGCGAAGTTTGCGTTTGCGCAGGTCGGTGTCGAGGATGAAGGCGAACTCGTACGCCGGACCGAAGCAACTGGCAAATGGCATGGCACCAATCACGACCGGGCCGGGGTCTTTCAAAAAGGCCTCGTAGTCCTTGAAGAATGCCTGTGCGTGGTCCACCGTGCAGACGGAGTGCGTGTGCCCGCCATGCGGTCCGGAACCCGGCACTTCGTCGAAGAAGAGCTTGGGTCCTGTGGTGATGACCAGATAGTCGTAGTCCAGCGTGTCGCCCCCGTCCAGCGTCAGGCGGTTGGCCTGCGGGTCAATGGCCGTCACCGCCTTGGCAATGAAGCCAATGCCCTTTTTTTCGAGCAGCGGTGCAATCGGCAGGGTCACCGTCTCACGGTCACGCCAGCCCACCGCAACCCAAGGGTTGGAAGGGGTGAACTGAAAATAGTCCACCGCGCTGACGACCGTGACGCGATGCTCTTTGGGCAGAGTTGCGCGCATTTCGTAAGCGGCGGGCATGCCGCCGATACCTGCGCCCATGATGACGATGTGTGCCATGAGGTGTGCTCCTGTTGTTAAAGGTTTATACGCTGAGCTTACAGGGTGGGTCAAGAAATAGGAGCGGAACTATTGACTTGACCCCGTGTTTCCCTACCAGCGCCAGTGGAACTGGATACCGATGGCCTGCTGTCACATCGTTAGGGTCTGCAATTGCCTCAGAAACGATGGCTGTACATCAACTGCAAGTTCGTCTGCCCATGCGAAATTGCTGGACCAGCACCGCTGTTGACCGTCTCTGAAGGCGCAAGGGTCAGCGACGCATTGAACTCCCCTGCCTGCGACACCTTGTAGCCCAGACCCAGCGTGACGTGGCTCTTCACAGTCGCCGGGAACAGGGGGTTGACATAGGCATCAGGAATCGGGTTGTCAGCCAGATTGAGACCGGCACGCAGGGTTAGCTGTTCATTGGCCTTCCAGGCCATGCCCAGACTCAGCACGGTCTGGTCTTTCCAGTTTTGCGGCATCGAAAAACTCACCGAACCACCCATCACAGCACTGTCATAGCGCATTTTGAAGCTCTTCATGGCGTCAGCCCAGCCGATGTATTTGAGGTCAGCCGCCAGCAACAACGCTGGCTGGGCTTGCCAACTGGCACCCACCGCGAAAACCGAGGGCATCTGGAAGTCAATCACGGTGAGCTGGCCGCTGTCAGTAAATCCCGTGGAGGCTGTCATGCTGGCCGCGCTGCTGGACGTCTTCATGTCATCCAACGCGGACTTGAACTGGTAGGAACCCCCCACGGTCACGTCTTTGTTGACCTTATAGACAGCGCCAAGGGAGGCCCCGAAACCGGTGGCCTTGGCGGCGCCGGTGAAGTCATTGCTGTCGGAGAAGTTGATTCGCGCCCAAGTGGCTGTATTCAATGCGCCGCCAGCAATCGCACCGCCAAGAGCACCGGACCCGCCCGTAACCATTCCACCCAATTGCGCAGGCGTTGCCGCAAATAGCATGTCCAGTGAGGACCACATGAATTTCAGGGTGGCGCCTACCGTCAAATTTGGATTGACCTGGTACGCAACCGGAAAGATGACATTTCCCACGCCAAGCTCCGATCGCACCGGCGCACCCGAGCCCATGGCCAGGAACGAAGTCGCCTCGTACTCGGTCCCCATGCCGCCCTGGGCAAACATGCCAATGCCGTAGGTATAGGCACCACTACGCCTGGTGTAGCCCAAAGCAGGCATGACATAAGACGTGCCACTCGATTTGGCGTCCATGCCCATCATGCTGCTCTTCACATCAGGTCCCAAAATGCCAAACGCCACATCGAGGCGCGAGGTGCCGTCAGGCATCAAGCCCAGCGTCGCCGGGTTTGCTGCCATGGCAGCGTTGCCATGGTCAATCGCCTGGGATGCACCGCCCATGCCGGTAGAGATGGGACCATAGCCCTCCATCAGCATTCCATTCGTGGCGTGTGCCGAACCGGCTGCTAGCAGCGCGCAAAGAGGTGTCAGACAAAAAAGTGTTCTGGATGCTTTCATGGTGGTCTCCGATAGTTGTAATGAAGGGAAGCGCGGGTTTTTCACTGGGATGGTGATCGGTGGGGGAGGGCGGACGGCTACAGCGGCTCGGGGCTTACCAAAAGCCCAGCAAACGGCCTTTGGCGACTTTGGACTCGATGCGTTTAAGCGGGCTGTTGCCAATTTTTATGCAGTCGCCGCTTTTCACATCGAACTCCCATTGGTGCTTGGGGCAGGTCAGGGTGCTGCCCTTCAGCGCCAGTTCCGGTATGTCGGTGCTCTGGTGCGGGCAACGGCTGTCGTAGACCTGAAAAGTCTTCCCATCGCGGTAGATAAACAGGCCGCGACCTTCGCATTCGGTGCGTATGACTTCACCGTCCTTGACATCGGCGCTGGCCAGTACATCGTGCCACTGGCCGGGGCCAGGCGTCGGGCCGAGGAGGGCCTCGGGCTGAAACCCGGGGATATTCATGTCCAGAATGATGTCCACGGCCCAGATGATCTTGGCCAGCCCCAATGCCGGAAACGCCATCAGCAGCGCATCCAGAACCTCCATGGGCGTGCAGCCCTCGCGCAGTGCGCGCCCCAGGTATTGGCGAAAGCCGCGTTCGGTCTGAGCATGGACCTTGGTGATGACGGAAATGAGATTCCTGGTTTTCGGGTCCAGATGCTGGCCGGCATCCTTTAAGAAGGCGAAGTAGTGGCCCAACGCCTCGGGCCGGGCCTTGAGGAGGTAGTTCAGTGCGTCACTCATGGCAGGGGAGACTCCTTCGACTATTGAGAATGAAGAACCAGCACAGGATGTTCTGAAAGCCCCATCACCTTTTGCGCCACGCCACCGAGCAGGGCGCGGCCAATGCGGCTGTCGCCGCGGCTGCCCATCACGATCAGGTCGGACCCGCTGCTGGCCGCCGCGGCCAGGATTTCCTTGAATGGGTTTCCGCTGAGTACCTCGCCTTGTGCAACAAGACCACCAATGCGCACTTGGCTCAACATGTCGGAAACGAAGGCTTCCGCCGACGGACGTAGTCCTTCGGCGGCAATCACGCTCACCAGATGCAGCGGCAGTCCACATTGGGCGGCAACCGCAGCCGCCGTGGCGACCACCTGACGTCCTTGCCCGCTGGGCTCTGCCGCAGCCAACACGCGCTGGCGCCACATGCGACTCTCCCGCGGCACGATCAACACATGACATGGCGCGTGCGCAACCACTTTGCTCACCATCTCGCCCACCAGCAGATTTGCCAGAAAGCTCCGCTTGCCACGGCGTCGGATGATGATCACGTCGCTGCCTTGTTCTTGTGCTTCCTGCACGATCTCCCGATAAGGTTCCTCACCCCGGCGCACGTGCAGATCGATCGTCACACCGACCGTCTCCGCCTGGGCGCGCAACTGGCCGATCTTGGTCGAAGCTTCCCGCTCGGCCCGCGCCGCAATCTGGGGCGCCAGCGCTTCATATTCCGGATTGCTTACCAAGGGGACGACGGTGGCCAGCGGCAGCTGGCAGCGCTGCGCCAGATCCATGGCCACCGTTTCGGCGCCCGTGTCGAATTCGGTGTGCTCGGTGGCCAGCAACAGATGCGAAAAGAGTCCTGCCATGCTCAATGCCCCCCCGTCAAAATGCCTGATGCAGCCAATCCGATGACCAATGCGATCAGGGCACAGAGACCAGCATAAACATAGTCGCGCCGCTTCAGGTACAAAGGGATCAAGCCCAGCAAGGGGGGCAGCGAACAGCCGGCCAGCAGTGCAATGCCGATCAGGTTGGACAAGTCCCCTTTGTGCGCCAGGGCTAGCCAGCCCCAGCCGGTGGGGGTGCCCGTGCTTTGCAGGTAGGCACTCACCGGCAGGTTCCAGACCTTGGGCAGGTGTTCCAGCGGTACGTGTGGCTGCAGGAGCCCGAACAGGTAGGCCGCGAAACTCAGGATGAGCGCCAGCACGCCAACGCGCGTGCCCCAATCCAGCAACAGCGCGTAGCGCGAAGCCTCGGCTTGCTGCTCTTGGGCGTTCGTAAGGTTTGGTGTGTTCATCGATTGGTCGCTCTCAGACCCACAGGCCCAAGCCTTTAAGCAGGGCGCGGATGCCCGCAAACAGCAGCAGTGTGATCACCATTTTGCGGATCACTGACCCCTTGAGCACATGCAGCAGGCGGGCGCCGATGCGCGCGCCCAGCATCATGCCCACCACCGAGGGCACGGCGATCATCGGCAACACGGCGCCCCGGTTCAGGTACACCCATGCGGCCGAGGAATCCACCAGCGACAGCACGAGGCCGGAAGTCCCGGCCGAGACCTTCAGCGGTGCGCCCATCAGCAGGTTCAGTGCGGGCACGTTGGCCCAGCCGGCGCCGATGCCGAACATGCCTGCCATGACACCAATCGCCAGAAACAGTACCAGACCCAAAGGGGTGCGGTGCACCTGCCAGTCAATGGCACGCCCGGAGGCGCCGTCGATAAAGACCCCATGAATACCCAGCGCGGAGGACAGCCGGTCGGGTTGCGCCACATGCGGAAATTCTGATTTCTTCGACATCAGCATGAGTGCCACGATGCCCAGCACGATCAAGCCCAGTGCCGTCTGGATCGCCGAGGCGGGAAGTGCCAGACCGAGCAGGGCGCCGGCAATGGAACTCATGCAGGCCAGCAGTGCCAGTGGAAGCGCCAGGCGCAGGCTGGCCAAGCCCCCGCGCAGCAGCAACGGCCCGGCCGCCAGTGCACTGGCGAGCGCCACCAGCAAGCCCGCACCACGCACAAAGTCCAGGTGAAAGGGAAAGAAGCCGCCGATGATCGGCACAAATAGCGTGCCACCGCCAATGCCCGCGGGCACCGCCACAATGCCAATGAAGAAGCAGGTCACAAACAGCGCCAATGGCCAGAACCACCAGGGCAGGGGACTTGTTGGCGCCACACTGCCAGCGGCCTGCACGGGACCGGCCAGGAGCAGAACCAGAAGGATGGCCAGCATCAGCCATGGTCGACGCAGCTGCTTGAGAAATGCCAGTATGGGCGGTGTGCGAGTGGCAACGTCGTGCATGAAGGGGAATCGGGTTGTTTTGTCGCCGCTGATGTCAGGTTCACATTGCCTTGCGGATCGTCATGGCACCGCGAATCTGGCCAATGGAATAGCCAACCCCTTTGTCGCCGGGATACAGCGTGCGCAACTGCGTGATGACTTCCGGCTTGAGGGATTCAGGCGCACCATGGCAGGCCAGGCATATCTGCTGCACGGGAAGCGCCTTCATGTAGCGATATTCCTTGCGCTCAGCCTCGGTCACGACCTCCCATTTCTCCAGTGTGGCCGGGCCTTCGCCAGCGGCGGCGCGTCGGTCAAAGTCTTCCAGTGTGGCCCGCTCCCAGGCATCGGGAACCGCCTTGGGGTTACGCTCGCGCAGGCTGACACGCCGGATGGCCCAGCCGGTTTGCTCGGATGCCGCCTTGGCCATTTGCGGTGCTTTTTCCCGGCAAACGCCAATGGCGGATTCCGGTCCGCCTTTGGCGATTTCTTCAGTCAGCACCTGAAGC
Organism: Rhodoferax sp.; assembly: GCF_030646845.1. Taxonomy (GTDB): domain Bacteria; phylum Pseudomonadota; class Gammaproteobacteria; order Burkholderiales; family Burkholderiaceae_C; genus Rhodoferax. The sequence goes on from NZ_JAUSLE010000004.1 coordinate 19,749, forward strand.
AGTTTGGGTGGCACAGAACTAGCGACTTTGCGCGCCTCGATCAGCCAGGGCGCATCCTCGGCCAAGGCATTCAGGCTGGCGAGCACGGCCATGGACAATAGAATTTTGCGCATGGAAAATTCCTTTCAGGAGATCGTTTGGTAGTAAAGGTTTTGCGGGTGGTTGGCCTGGGCAAAAAAGAACCAGCGTTCTGCCAGCAAACCCACATACTGCAGCGCGAAGGCCGCCCCCAGCATCCCGATGGATGAGGCATTCACGCCAACGGCCAGACACAGCAGCGGCAGGGGAAATACCATCAGCAGGAAAGCCCATTTGACTGAACGCAGCACCGCTGCGCTGCGGCCGTGGAAGAACTCGCGTGTATTGAACGAGCCGCCCATGAAGCCCTGGGCCTTTTGCACGATCCGCGGGTGTTTGACACCAATGGCACTTTGCAGGGTTGATTTGGGTTTGAGACGGGCATTGCGCACCAGCGACGCACTGCGTGTGATCAGCGCCAGCAACGTCAGCACGACTGCGGCTGAGGCGTAGGGCACAACCAGAGTGGACATGCCCAGAACGGCCGCCAGGAGCGTCGCCAGCGTCAGGCCTGAGGCACAGCCCAGCAGCAAATAGTTCACCAGTGTCAGCGGGCTGGCCCACTCTTGCAGAAAGCGCACCGAGGCGTAGATCATGGCGGTGCAGACGAACAACGCCAGGCAGACCAATGCCACCGCAGCGCCAATGAGCACCGTGCTCCCGCTCAAGCCAAGAAAGTGGGCGCCCCCATAGAGGAACAGTCCCAGCATGAACAACGGCAGCACGATCACCTCACGCGACAGCCAGGAGGTGCGCCACATGGCAGCGGAACGCCATGCGCGCTCCGGGCGACCCAGGTGGAAGAACGAGGCAAACAGCCCCAATCCGGTCAGCACCAGCGCGACCCCGTTTCCTGCAAACAGGAAGCGTTGGCTGTCCTCCGGGGCGAGTCCGCCGAGGCCTGAAATTTCAGTGCCGTAAAGCGCGAGGAAAAGTCCTTGCGCGGCGCCGATCAACGTGGTCAGAAAGATGACTGAAAAAGCAGGTTGCATAGCGTGCGGGTGGTGGGGTTCAGGTGGCGAAGTCTTCGCGACCGGGGTCACGGTGCGCGTGCTCGGGCTGCTTGCCGTCAATCTTCAGCGGGTTATCAACGCGCTCCAGGTCTTCGGGGTGAATCCGGACTTCGGTCTTGCGCCGGGGCAGGTAGTGGTTGGCCGGACGTGTGCCCCATTCGGGCATGAGCTGATAGCCGCCACGTTCCGCGATGGCTTTCGAGACAATGGATTCCGGATCATGCACATCGCCGAACAGGCGCGCGTTGGATGGACAGGCCAGCACACAGGCCGGTTTGCGCTCGGGCTCCGGCAATGCCGTGCTGGTGACACGGTCCACGCACAACGTGCATTTGGTCATGACCTTGCGCTCTTCATCGAACTCTCGTGCGCCATACGGACAAGCCCAGGTGCAGTACTTGCAGCCTATGCATTTGTCGTAATCCACCAGCACAATGCCGTCTTCGGCCCGTTTGTAGCTGGCACCCGTAGGACATACCGGCACGCAGGGCGGCTCTTCGCAATGCAGGCAGGATTTGGGGAAGTGCACCGTTTGCGTGTTCGGGAATTCGCCCACTTCAAAGGTCTGCACCCGGTTGAAGAAGGTGCCGTTCGGCTCGGCGCCGTAGGGGTTGAGGTCCACCAGCGCGCCCGCCGTACCGGACGTGTTCCATTGCTTGCAGCTGGTCACGCAGGCGTGGCAGCCAACGCAGACATTCAGATCAATGACGAGAGCCAACTGGGTCATTTGTTGTCTCCCTTGCCCGCAAAATAAGCCTGCAAGCGCGGGAGCACTTGCCGCATTCCGGGTGCTGCAGACACCGCCTTGAACTGGGGCCAGGTTTGCTCGGGCTCGTCGTCTTGTGCCTTGTAGATCCGTACGCGCACGTCGTACCACGCGGCCTGCCCGGTGATGGGGTCCGAGTTGGACAGCGACGCGCCGTTGCTTCCTGCCGGCAATTCCTCCGAGATCAGGTGATTGAGCAAAAAGCCGCGCTGCGATTCATTCGCGTCGGGCGTCAGGTTCCAGGCGCCCGCGGATTTGCCGATGGCGTTCCAAGTCCATACCGTGCCGGGTTCCACGGCTTCCGAGTAGCGGCACATGCAGCGCACCTTGCCCCACTGTGACTCCACCCACATCCAGCCGCCATCGGCAATGCCCGCGGCGCTGGCCGTCCTGGTGTTGACGAACAGGTAGTTGTGTGTGTGAATCTGGCGCAGCCAGGCGTTCTGCGAGTCCCACGAGTGGTACATCGCCATCGGGCGCTGGGTGATTGCATTGAGCGGGTATTTGGCGGTGTCGGTGGCCTGTTCTTCCAGGGGCACGTAGTAAAAAGGCAGTGGGTCGAAGTAGGTCTCCACCCGCTTGCGCAGGTGGTCTGGCGGTTGTTTGCCCGGGCGTTTGCCCTGGGCGGCGCGACGGAAACCCTGCAGGAATTCGGAGTAGATGTGGATGACGATCGGATCCTTGTCACGCCGGATACCCACCTTTTGCGCCCACTCCATGTAGCCGCGGTTCCAGTTGCGCATGTACTGGTACTCCAGCGGCATCTCGTAATGGAACACGCAGTTGTTCTTCTCGTACATCTCCCACTGTTTGGGGTTGGGTTCACCGCGCATGGACTTTTCGCCGCCCTTGCCGCGCCAGCCCGCCAGGAAGCCGATGCCCGAGCCCGGGGCTGTTTCGTAGTTGACGATGAAGTCCGGATAGCTCTTGAACTTGCGAGAGCCGTCCGCCTGGGTAAAGGCCGGCAGCTTGAGCCGGCCAGCCAGCTCCACCAGTACTTCCTGAAACGGTTTGCACTCGCCTTTGGGCGCGACCACCGGGATGCGGACTGAATCAGCCGGGCCATCGAATTCGGATATCGGGCGGTCCAGCATGGACATGCAGTCGTGCCGCTCCAGGTACGTGGTGTCGGGCAGGATCAGGTCGGCAAAGGCCGTCATCTCCGACTGGAAGGCGTCGCACACCACGAGGAAGGGAATCTTGTACTCACCGCTGTGCTCTCCGTCCGTGTGCTTGTCATTGAGCATCTTGCGCACTTCGGACGTGTTCATGGTGGAGTTCCACGCCATGTTCGCCATGAAGATCAGCAGGGTGTCAATGCGGTACGGGTCGCCGCGCCAGGCGTTGGTGATGACGTTGTGCATCAGGCCATGGGCGGACAAGGGATGTTCCCAGGAGAAGCCTTTGTCGATGCGCACCGGCTGGCCCTGATCATCCACAAACAAGTCATCCGGGCTCTCAGGCCAGCCCAGCGGCGCGCCGTCCAGCGGCGTATCCGGTTTTACCGCCTGCGGCCCCTTCGGTGGGCGCGCGTTGGGCGGTACCGCACGGGGATAGGGCGCCTTGTGCCGGAAGCCACCGGGTCGGTCGATGGTGCCCAGCAACGACATCAGAATTGACAGCGAGCGAATCGTCTGAAAGCCGTTGGAGTGTGCCGCCAGTCCCCGCATGGCATGGAACGCCACCGGATTGCCTTTGACTGATTCGTGGCGTTTACCCCAGCTATCGGTCCAGGCGATGGGCAGTTCTATTTTCTGGTCGCGGGCGGTGATGCCCATTTCATGCGCCAAGCGGCGGATGGTGGCCGCCGAAATGCCGGTGATGCCCTCGGCCCATTCGGGTGTGTAGGCTTTGACGCGCTCCTCCAATAGCTGGAAGGCCGGCACCGCCGGCGTGCCGTCAGGCAGTTTGAAATGCCCCAACAATGCCGGGTCGGCGCCTTCTGCGTGATCGGCAACGCCCTGGTCGGTGAGTCGGTCCCACCAGTAGAAGTTGGCCGGGCGTAGCGGGTTGACGACATCGCCTTCCGGGTTGCGCAGCATCATGCCGAAGTCATCGCTGCTGGCATCCTGATTCACCAGTTGGCCGGCATTGGTGTAGCGCGCCAGAAACTCGCGGTCATACAGCCCCAGCTTGATGAGTTCATGGATCAGCGCCAGCAGGAGCGCGCCGTCGGTGCCCGGCTTGATCGGCACCCACTCGTCGGCGATGGCCGAGTAGCCGGTGCGCACCGGGTTGATGGAGACAAAGCGGCCGCCATTTCGCTTGAACTTGGACAGCGCCGCTTTCATCGGGTTGGAGTGATGGTCTTCGGCGGTGCCGATCATCACAAAGAGCTTGGCGCGTCCCAGATCGGGGCCACCGAACTCCCAGAACGACCCACCGATGGTGTAGATCATCCCGGCCGCCATGTTGACCGAACAAAAGCCGCCGTGCGCGGCGTAATTGGGCGTGCCGAACTGGCGTGCAAACAGACCGGTCAGTGCCTGCATCTGGTCGCGGCCGGTGAACAACGCGAATTTTTTCGGGTCAGTCGCGCGGATTTTCTTCAGGCGCTCTTCGAGCATCGAAAAGGCGGCTTCCCATTCGATCTCCTCAAACTGGCCTTCACCGCGCTCGCTGCCGGGCTTGCGCAACAGGGGTTTTGTCAGCCGGGCCGGCGAATACTGCTTCATGATGCCGGAGGAGCCCTTGGCACAGATCACACCCTGGTTCAGCGGGTGTTCGGGATTGCCCTCGATGTAGCGCACTTCGCCATTGCGCAAGTGCACACGGATGCCGCAACGGCAGGCGCACATGTAGCACGTCGTATTGCGCGTCTCGGTGGTGGCGCCAAGCAGCGGCGGGCGGCAAGGGTCGTGAAGCGGTGTGGCAGACATGCGGTGGGTATTCTTCTGGCGGGCAGGGTGTGCGGAGTGACCCTATTAAAGACAAGGGCACCCGGCTCCGTCTATAGCCGACACGGGTAACCCGGCGTAACCCAAATGGGTAGCGTGCCCCGTTTTTAGTTGTCCCAACCCGATTTCAGGCCCGATCTGGCCCGGCCCGGTCATTTCATGGGGGCTTCGGGTTTTTACGATAGATCAGTTCCCGGTTATGTATTAGCATGGCTTGTCTGTGACCTCACCATGATTCCTGCCCAAACCCTGTTCACTCCAGCGACCCTCGCAAGCCGCGCGGACGGGAGTTCCATCGTCTCCAGATTGGTGACCGAACTGGCGGCCGGCACTGACCTGGAGTTGTTGCTGGAGCGCTTTCTGGTTTCCATCGTTGCGCTGGCTGGTGCCCAGGCCGGGGCCGTCCGCTTGTTGACCGACGATGGGCAGCATATGCGCCTGGTGGCGCAGCAGGGCTTACCGGCGCACGTGCTGATCGCCGAACGCTTGGTGGAGCGCGACTGCGGCATGTGCGGGATCGCCGCCGACAACGACGTGCTCGGCTGGGTGGAAGACGTGCAATCCTGCGCCCGCCACAGCAATGACCCCTATTTCGGCCAGCAGTGCAGGCGTGTGCTGGCCATATCGCTGCCCCACGGCAACCAGGTACTGGGAATCTACAACCTGTTTTTTGAAGCAGATACCCAGATCAATTCCCAGACACAGACCATCCTGCGGCTGATTGGCCAGTTGTTGGGACTGACATTGCACAACGCCCGCATTGAGCGCGAGCGACTGCGAGTCACGGTGATGAAAGAGCGGCAGGAAATGGTCAATGAAGTGCATGACGCCCTTGCGCAGACCTTGGCCTACGCCAGGATGCGCCTCCCCCTGCTGCATGACGCCATGCTCGCCCACGACGACGAGCGATCGCTGAAGTATTTCACTGATGTCAAGTCAGCCGTAGGAGAAGTGCATGACAACTTGCGTGAGGTCATGACCTACTTCCGCACCCGCATGGATCCGCTGGGACTGCTGCATGCGCTCCAGGGTATCGCAGACGGGTTTTTCAGTCGCACCGGCATCACGCTCGAAATCAGGAATTCGGGGCAAAATCTGAACCTGACCGACGAACAGGAGGTTCAGGTGTTTCACATAATTCAGGAGGCGCTCGCCAATATCGCCAAGCACTCCATGGCCCGGCGGGCCGTGGTGGCCATTGACAAGACGCCCCAGCGGCTTGAGTTCGTCATTGAGGACGATGGGCTGGGTATGGCCGCGCCGTCTGTCTCGACGATTGTGACGATGGCGACAGGGCTGGCTGCATCCACCCATTTTGGGCTGGAAATCATGCAGAGTCGTGCCCAGCGTCTGGGCGGCCACCTTGAAGTGGGCATGAAGGACGGTGGCGGCACGCGCGTGCGCCTGGTGCTTCCCATGACGCCAACGCCCACGGAGTCCAGCGTATGACGGCCAAGACCCGGGTGATGCTGGTGGACGACCACGCGCTGTGTCGCAGCGGCCTGACGGAACTGCTGGAGCACCGGGGCGACATGAAGGTGGTGGGGGCCACGGGCGACCCTGCGCAGGTCGTGCCGATGCTTCGCGAGCATCTGCCAGACCTGATGGTGCTGGACCTGCGCCTGGCCACGACAGATGGCTTGAGCCTGTTGCGCATGATTCGCGCTGAAGGTTGTGAAACCCCGGTTGTGATATTGACGATGAGCGACAACGAAGATGATATGTCGGCTGCACTGCGCGCCGGCGTTCGGGGTTACCTGCTCAAAGACATGGAGCCTGAGGAGGTGATTGATGCCATCGCACGGGCGGCGCGCGGCGAGATGGTCGTGGCGTCGGCCATGACACTGAAGCTCGCGCAAATACTGCAATCCGGCCCCAGGGGATCGGTCAAGGGAGACTTGGTGGCCTCACTCACCGAGCGCGAGCGCCAGGTGCTTGACCACGTGGCAAGTGGCCAGAGCAACAAGGTCATTGCGAAGGCGCTGGACATCAGCCACAACACCGTCAAACTGCACGTGCGCCACATCATGGACAAGCTCAACCTGCGCTCGCGGGTCGAAGCGGCGGTGTTTGCGTTTGAGTACCGCACTTCGCCGGAGGGAGTCAAGACGACGGGTGAGGGCGGTCAAAAACCCAAAGGCTGACGCGTCATCAGCTGGGGCTGGAACCATGCCAGCGAATCATGCAGTTTGACGACCTCGCCGATGATGGTGAGACACGGTGATTTGAGGCCCGCCTGTGCGACGCGTTCAGGCATATCGGCGAGCGTTCCAGTGACTACTTTCTGGGTGGAAATGCTGCCGTCTTGCACCACTGCGATGGGCAGGGTGGCTGCAGCACCATGCTGCATCATCTGGCGGCAAATCTCGGGCAGGCCGCCCAACCCCATGTAGATCACGACGGTCTGACGCGGTCTGACCAAGCTGGGCCAGTCCAGGTCGGCCGTCCCGTCCTTGAGGTGGCCAGTCACGAACATGCAGCTTTGCGCGTAGTCGCGGTGCGTCAGCGGGATGCCAGCGTAGCTGGAGACGCCAGATGCTGCCGTCACACCGGGCACCACCTCAAACGCGATCCCACTAGCCGCCAGCGCTTGCAGTTCCTCGCCGCCTCGCCCAAAGATGAACGGATCGCCCCCCTTGAGGCGAACCACCTGCTTGCCCTCCATGGCAAGTTTGACCAGCAGCGCGTTGATCTGCTCTTGCCGCATGGTGTGCTCGTTGCGACGCTTGCCGGCATAGATGCGCTCGGCAGTGGGCGATACAAAGTCCAGCACGGCGCTGGACACCAGGTGGTCATAGACGATCACTTGTGCTTGCTGCAGCAGACGGACGGCGCGCAGGGTCAGGAGCTCGGGGTCACCGGGGCCGGCGCCCACCAGGTAGACACGCCCGCTGCCGGGTGCTTGGTGCAGTGCGTCGGTTTTCAATGCGTGCGTCCTGTACTGCCACAGCCGCCACCGCTACAGCCACCGCTGCTGCAACCGCCACCGCCAGTCGGCGCCGGCTCGGGCACATCCCCGGACTGGCGGCCATCAATGAAGATAAAGTTGAATTCACCGGGCTGGAGTTCCACGTAATCCAGCACGATTTCGTCCAGCAATTCCTGGTATTCGTCAGCGATCACCACCGCCACGCCTTCCAGGTCGAGCTTCATGTCTTCCTCGTTTGGATCGTCAAACCCCATGCCGTATTGGACCGAGCCGTCGGGATCGACCCGGGCGGCGATGCGCAGGGCCATCTCCTGGGCTCCACTGGCGCTTGCCGCTTCCCGGATTTGCTGGGCAGCCGCACTGGTTACTGTAAACATGTTGTACTCCTGGTCAGTTGGGGAGAGAGCTTGCCCGGCGATCGCATCGCTGAGGCCTGTCTCACCGAATATTCGAATGCCTAATGCTCACCTTTGGTTTTCAAAAGCCCGGCCAGACGGTTGCCTTGTTTCTGCGGCCCACCGATGGGGAATAGATCGTGCAGATGGTGATTATTGCCACGTTCCGGCCCCCACACTCTGGCGAAGTGCCAAATCATCGCACGCACTTGCGCTTGTACCCGATGCTCCTCGAAATACGAGCGCAAAAAGTGGATCACTTGCCAATGTTCATCGGTCAACTCCAGGCCTTCGGCCTTCGCCTGTGCCCGTGCAAAATCTTCCGACCAGTCATCCAGGTTTCTCAGATAGCCTTCGACGTCGGTGGCGATGGCTTTGCCATTGATCAGCACGCTCCGCGCCGCGGCTGTGGCCGGCGGCTGTGACGCGATGCAGTGCGCGCGCACAAAGGCGACAAACTGAGGCGCCCAGTCGGTGCCAGCGCCATTGCGCAGATGGGCATAGGAGGCGAGTACGTTACGGTAAACGATGCCGTCGCGCTGGCCGTCCACGCCATGTCCGCGTAACACTTGATAGGCGAATTTCAGGTCTGGCGCCAGGTTTTCCAGGCTGGAGTAATGAAACTCGTGCCCACGCAGGGTTTGTGGTGCGGCACCCGCGGGGGCGGGCCAAGGCGCATCGGTCGTAGTCTGTAGCTCCATGTAGCCACGACCCACGGGCCGCTCGTGCATCACCACGTTCGCCGGAAGTGCGCCCACCATTTCGTAGACATTTTCTTTCCAGCGCAGTGTGCGCGCCAGGTACATGAGGCCGCCACATTCGGCATAGACAGGCAGTCCCCCTTCGATAGCCGCGCGGATACCGTGCCGCAGGGCCGTATTGGCCTGCAGTTCCGGCATGAACATTTCCGGGAAGCCGCCGCCAATGAACAGCCCATCCACATCGGGCAGACAGGCGTCTTGCAGGGTGTTGAACGGGACGATCTCGGCCCCGGCCGCTTCCAGGGCCAGCAGGTCGTCCGGGTAGTAAAAACCAAACGCCTTGTCGCGCGCCAGCCCGATGCGAACCCGTGGCTGCGGTGCAGGTGCCAGCACGGCCGTGGTTTGCGCAGGGGACGGCGAGGGCAAAGGCGCGACATTGGCGGCCAGCGCCAATACCCGCGACAAATCAACCTGTGCCGCAATCAGTTCACCCATGGCATGCACGCGCTGCGCCGCGTCATCCAGCTCATGGTTGGGCATCAGCCCAAGATGGCGCTCTACCACGGCGAGCCGCGGGTCGTGCGCAATCGCGCCCAACACGGGCACATCGGTGTAGTGCTCGATCACAGCGCGGAGCTTGGATTCGTGGCGGGCTCCGCCCAACTGGTTAAGGATGACGCCGGCAATGCGGATGCGCGGATCGAACGCCTGGTACCCCAGAATCAGCGGCGCGATGCCGCGCGTCATACCGCGCGCATCCAGCACCAGCACCACAGGCAAGTCCAGTAAATGTGCCAGCGCGGCGTTGCTGTTGCTGCCGTCCAGCGCCAGCCCGTCGTACAAACCTTTGTTGCCTTCGACGATGCTGATGTCAGCCTGCGCAGCGTGTTGCGTGAAGCAGGCGGTGATCTGCTCGGGCGTCATCAGAAACGGGTCGAGGTTGAAGCAGGCGCGTCCGCTGGCCTGGCCCAACCACATGGGGTCGATGTAGTCCGGTCCTTTCTTGAAAGGCTGAACGGCAAGGCCTTGAGCCGCCAGGGCAGCGCAAAGGCCGACCGTGATCGTGGTCTTGCCGGAGGATTTGTGCGCAGCCGAAACCAGAAAGCGTGACATGCTGGATCGGGTTCAGGCGCTGGCGACCGCCTGCGTGGCGTCGCTGGTCTGTAGCGCGGCCTCGTCCAGCCGCTCGGGAAGAAAACCCAGAAACTTCAGCGCCAACATGACGATCAGGCCCGCGATGGCCACACCCGCAAAGCCCAGCAGCCACTCCGGCAGGCTGGGCGAATAGCTGTTCAGCACGCCATCATAGAAACTGCTGCTTACCTGCCGACCTGGAAACAGCACCAGCGGGAAGGCTTGCCCGCCGATGATGGTGACATACATCTGCGCAAATCCACCGCCCACCACCAGTGCGGTGCTTGCAGCGACGCGCAAACGCATTTGGCCGATGCGGGGGTGCAGCAGCATCACCAGCGGCAACACACTCCCCAGCAGCACCTGGCCCAGCCAGAACAAGGTCGTGTACAAACCACCTTCGAGCAGGAGGAATCGCTCGAAATCGTGGTGCTTGGTGAAATACAGATTGGTCAGGTGATAGACCAGAACGAAATAAAGGCCAGCTGCAATGAAGATGATTTGCAGTCGCGCAAACCGTGCCACCAGTGCGTCGCCCAGGGGCCGGCCACTGCCATGGCACGCCAGCATCAGCACCAGCACGAACACGGCCAGACCATAGCTGAGCGACAACGCGATGAACAAGGGCGCCAGCAACGCCGAATCGTAGGCCTGCCTGGCCACCAAAAAGCCAAAAATCGAGCCGGTTCCGGTGGTCAGCGCCATGCGCCAGACGAAGGCGAACAGACCCGCCACGGGGGTGTAGCGGTTCATACGCCGCTCCATCATGGTCCACAGGTACGCGATGACAAAACCCATAAAACCTGAATAGAGGAAGATGTTCAAGGCAAAGATGGACTTGAAATTGAAGTGCGTCATGGCGATGATCAAACGGTCGGGACGCCCCAGATCGAGCATCAACACCGTCAAGCCACCCAGCAAAAGCGCAATGGCCAGCAAGCCGGACAGGGGCGCAAGCGGTTTGAACTCTGTTTTACCGAACACCGAGGCCATGGAGGCGACGTTCAATGCCCCCGATGCCGCCACCACCAGAAACACGGCAAAGACATGGGGCAGACCCCAGACGATCTGGTTGTTCATGCCGGTCACGATGTGGCCCTGGTGCTCCATGATCCAGACAGCCCCCAGGCCAAAGAGCGTGACCAGCCCGAGAGCACCCAGCAGCAGGTAGTAGCCGGGACTGTTACCTTGCAGTTCACGCAGAGTGATTTTCATGGTTCAGATTCCGAGGTAGCGCACGCCAGTGTCGAGATTGAGGTCCTCACGGATCTGGCGCGTTGGGTAACGGGCAACCCGTTTGGATATCTCGCTGTTGGGGTCGTTCAGATCGCCAAACACAATGGCTTCGTGCCCCGCTTTGGAACAGGCGCTCACGCAGGCCGGTTGCTCGCCGCGGTCTACCTTGTGGACACACAGGGTGCAGCCTTCAACGGTACCCTTGCCACGGGGAACATCGACTTTCTGGTCCTGCAGCGGTTCATGCACGAAGGAGCGTGCCTTGTAAGGGCAGGCCATGACGCAGTAACGGCAACCTATGCAAATGTGCTTGTCCACCAGCACGATGCCGTCAGCACGCTTGAAGGATGCACCGGTTGGGCACACGTCGACGCAAGGTGGCTCGGCGCAATGCTGGCACATCATGGGCAGGGACTGCGTTTTGCCGGTACGAATTTCCTTGATTTCGATCTTTCGAATCCACTGTGAATCGGTGGTTCGTGTGCCCCCGGAAAGACCGTTTTCCGTGTTGCAGGCAGTGACGCAGTCGGTGCAGCCGCTGGCGCACTTGCCGCTGTCAATCAGCATGCCCCACCGGACTTTGCTGCTGGCCCCGGGGCTGGACCCAACGCCCACGGGGGCGGCTTGGGCGATCTCGATCAGCCGGACGCCGGGCGCAATCATGATACCTGCCAAGCCGGCTGCGGCCACACCCAGAAAACCGCGGCGGCTGGTCTTCGTGTCAGTCGTATCAGTCGTGTCGCTCGATGGGGTCGTCTTGTCTTGCTTCATGGCTTGATTTGTTGCTGCGCTACCACCCGTCGCAATTGCAGACTGAGTGGCTGGCCACCTGGCTCGCCGTGGGAAACCAGCGGATGGAATGATGTCTGGGGTGGCTTGTTGGCGTGGCACTCAAAACAGTCAATTTTTACTGCGGCGTAGCTATGGCAACTCTGACAGAAGTTGGTGCTTGCCACTGTCACGCTGCCGCTGGTCTTGCTGGCATGGCACTCAATGCAGGCCTTCAGGCTGTACTTCGCAGCGCGAATCCCGCCACGAACCGTGTCGTCGCGCTGGTGTTTGAGCAATTCCATGTGATTGCGCCGCATGAAAGCGGGGTCTTCCACACATTTGTCGCCGCGTGCCGCTTCGATGACCGGCTGCGGCACCCGCCCAGCTGCGACTGTCGCGCTCGTGCCATCGGCTAGAGCGGCGTGGCTTGCGGTCAGCAGCAAGGCCGCGCCGATCACCTGGCGAACTGCCCTGACAAAAAAAACAGCAAGCCGTGACATAACGCTAGTCTCCCAGCCCCATCTGGATATAGCCGGTCGGACAGACGTCGGCACAGATATGGCAACCAATGCATTTGCTGTAGTCGGTATCCACATAGCGTCCGATAGTGGACTTGGCTTTCGGCACCTTGAAGACCGCCACCTGCGGGCAATAAACGACGCAGTTGTCGCATTCAAAACATTGCCCGCAACTCATGCAGCGTTTGGCCTCAGCCACCGCCTGGGCCTCCAGCAGGGGGCGCAGACGCTCTTCGAAATTGTTCAGGGCCTGCTCGGCGGTAAGCGTGACCATGCCGCGACGATTGCGCGCCACATAGGGAAAGTGCCCCAGGAACAATTCCTTGTGGGAGATCACATAGCGGTCCGAGCGGTTATCAAAATTGTGAATCGCCGCCGTGTTCTTGTCTGTGCCGCGTATGGGTTCATGCACTTCACTGAAGGCGTAGCCTTTTTCCAGCATCTTGCGCTTCAGATCGAAGGCATGCACGTCGATCTTGGGGCGCTTCTCCAGTGGTTCGCTCTGCAAAAAGCGGTCGATGCCATCGGCCGCTATGGCGCCGTGTCCGATCGCGGTGGTCAGCAGATGGGGGCGCACGACGTCACCGCCTACAAAGAACCCGGGCTGCCCCTGCACCTGGTAGTTCTTGTCGCTGTTGATGGCGCCTTTGCCGTTGTTGAATTCGTCCAGTCCGGTGAAATCCACCGCCTGGCCGATGGCCGACACGATCAGGTCAGCGGGAATGTCTTCCTCCGTTCCTTCAATGTTCTTGATCTCCAGCCGACCGCCCACTACTTTTGCCTCGCAGCGCATCACGCGCAGCGCGGTGGCGCGACCATCCGGCCCGCGCACGACCGCTACCGGCGTCATGCCACCCCGGATAGTGATGCCTTCGGACATGGCCTGCTCCACCTCGTGCTTGGTGGCCTGCATCTTGTCCACGGCAAAGATGGAGGTGAGCGTGACTTCTGCACCCTGACGTGCCGACGCCTCCGCCACATCGTGTGCCACATGGCCGGCGATGGCGTGTTCGGGTCGATCGGACTCATGGATCTTTTCGATGTGACCCAACCGCCGGGCCACCGTGGCCACGTCGATCGAGGTGTCGCCACCCCCGACCACCACCACGCGCTTGCCGACATGGCGCAAGCGACCGTCATTGAAGGCCTTGAGGAAGGATGTAGCCGTGACGCAGTTGGGGGCATCAGCGCCTTCGACCGGCAGCGCGCGGCCGGCCTGCGCACCCAGACCCAGGAACACGGCATCGAACTCAGCACGAATTTGCGCCATGCTGATGTCGGTGCCGATGCGGCAGTTCATGCGGGTCTTCACGCCCAGGTCGATGATGCGCTGGATCTCTGCGTCCAGCACATCACGTGGCGTGCGAAACCCTGGAATGCCATAGCGCATCATGCCGCCCAGCTCCGCGCGCTCATCAAACAGGGTCACCTCGTGGCCCTTGAGTGCCAATTGGTAGGCCGTTGACAAACCAGCCGGGCCACCCCCGATCACCGCAACTTTCTTACCGGTCTGGGTAGCCGGCTTGGGGTAGGCGAGTCCTTTTTCAATCGCGTAATCACCCAGAAAATGCTCGACCGAGTTGATGCCGACAAAGTCCTCCACTTCGTTGCGGTTGCAGCCAGACTCGCATGGGGCCGGGCACACGCGTCCCATGACGGAGGGGAAGGGGTTGGCCTCGGTCAGCCGGCGAAACGCGTATTCCTGCCACACCATGCCTGTGGGCGGCTTCTCGATGCCACGCACGATGTTGAGGTAGCCGCGGATGTCCTCGCCCGCCGGGCAACTGCCCTGGCACGGGGGGGTGCTCTGAATGTAGGTGGGACACTTGTGCGAGTGGCCCGCATCAAAAATCTCTTTTTGCCAGGACCCGACCTTGCTGTCGCCGTCCTTGTAGCGACGGAAGTTGAGTGGCTTGGCTGTAACGGATTCGGTGGGCGTGGACATGTTGAAGTCTCCTGATGTATGTATTTGCAGCCGGGGGCGGCGCTACTTGTCGCCCAGGCGGATCGCCTTGCTGACCAACTGGTGGACACCGCCCACCATGCTCATGTTGAAGCCGTAGTAGGGCAATACCTTGGTGAATTGCGCTTTGCAGATGGCGCAGATCGTCGCCATGAAATTCACGCCGTGGTCGTCCACCACATCTTTCAAGGCTTCCATGCGGGGCAGGGCACCCTTGACGCGCAATTCCATCAAATCGTCCGTCAGCAGGCCACCACCGCCACCGCAGCAGAAAGTGCTTTCATGGATGGTTTTCGGCGCCATGTCATGAAAATGGTTGGCCACGGATGTGATGATTCGCCGTGGGATGATGAACTGTCCGCCAGGCATGTTGCCCATGCGCGAGGCACGCGCCACATTGCAGGAATCATGAAAGGTGATGATGCGGTCGTCGTTGGCGTCTTTATTGAAGCTGAGCGCGCCGCGTTGAATCAGGTCATCGGTGACCTCGCAGATGTGCTGCGGCACGGGGTAGCGTTGATCCAGATAGTCGAACGGACCAATCAGCGTGTTCCAGAAGCTGTAGGCCACGCGCCAGGCATGACCGCACTCGCCGACCACGATGCGCTTGACACCGAGTTCAAGGGCAGCCTCACGCACCCGCAGCGAGATATTGCGCATCTGCTCGTAGTTGCCGATGAACATGCCGAAATTGCCGGCCTCCGAGGCGTGCGAACTCAAGGTCCAGCTGATACCGGCAGCGTGAAACACTTTGGCGTAACCGATCAGGCTCTCGACATGGGGTTCGGAGAAAAAGTCGGCCGACGGGGTGATCAGCAATACTTCGGCGCCCTTCACGTCAAGTGGAAATTTGATATCCAGTCCGGTCTCGTCTTTGGTGTCTTCTTCCAGGCCTTCCAGTGTGTTTTCAAGGGCCGGGCCCGGGATGCCCAGGTTGTTGCCGATCCGGTGCACCTTGCCGATGATCTCATTCGAGTATTTTTGCCCCATGCCGATGGAGTCCATGATCTCGCGGGCGGCCATGGTGACCTCGGCGGTGTCGATGCCGTAAGGGCAAAACACCGAGCAGCGACGGCACTCCGAGCACTGGTTGAAATAGCTGTACCACTCGTCGAGCACTTCGCGCGTGAGGTCCACTGCGCCCACCAGCTTGGGGAAGTGCTTGCCTGCAAACGTGAAGTAGCGCCGGTAAACCTTGCGCATCAGGTCCTGACGCGCCACCGGCATGTTTTTCGGATCGGCCGTGCCCAGGAAATAGTGGCATTTGTCCGAGCAGGCTCCGCAATGCACACAGGCGTCCATATAGACCTGGAGCGAGCGGTACTTGCCCAGCAACTCGCCCATCTTGGCAATGGCCTTGGCCTGCCAGTCCTCTACCAGTTCTTCCGGGAATCCAAGCGCTTTCTGAATCGGTCCGCTCGCCACAAAGGGCTTGAGGTGCGATACGGCCCCTGCCTGTACCAGCGGGATGACCGGGTAGCTCTTGAGCTTCGGGGTTTCAAATGCGGCGGTGGCCATGATGAATGTGGGTGCTCAGGGTCGTTTGTCCAGCGCCGCGGCCCATGCCGAGACGTGCCGGACTTCGCGGGCGTTGTCCGCCTGATTGCGGGTGGGGCTGAAAAACAGGCCCGGCGCATGCAATAGCTTGCTGATGGGAAAGATGATCATGAGCAGTGCTACCAATGCCAGATGCACCAGCAGCACCGGGTCGCTCGGCAAGGGTTGCCAGTCAAACCGCATCAGTCCCAGCATGAATGCCTTGACGGCGATGATGTCGGTATGTGCCACAAAGCGCATACCCAGCCCGGTCAGGCCGATGGCCAGCAGCAGAGCGAGCATCAGATGGTCCGATGGCGTGGAGATGTAGCGCACGCGATCAACCAGCCAGCGCCGAGCCCACAAACCGGCCAGGCCCGCCACCATGGCAAAACCCGCATAGGTGCCAAAGGGCTGGATCAAGGCGACGGGCAACCAGACCGGCTCCTGAAAATACCGCAGATGACGCAATACCACCAGCAACAGCGCTGCGTGAAACGTCCAGCCGAAGATCCAGGTCCATTTGCTGGACTTGAACAGGCTTTCAAAGAAAACGACCTCGCGGGTCATGCGCCAGCCCACTCCGGCGGTGGTCATCGGTGCCGGTGTGGTGGGAATCTTCAGCGGCGCAGGGGTCTTGGCATAGCTGCGGATCTTGCGCGCCAGCCCGACAACGAACACCCCTGTGGCGACGTAGAACAACACGGCGTAGAAAATCGTCAGGAGTGACATGGGCAGTACCGGCGGTTTATCGGCGTAGCAGGCGCAACTGGAATGCAGTGTCTGCGGTCAGATACAGCCGGTAGGCTTGGGCAGGCCGGCGATCTTGCAGGCCTGCTTGGCTGGCCCATAGGGAAACAGGTCGTACAAGTATTTGCTATTGCCCTTTTCCTCACCGAATTGCTTGCCAATCGCCTTCGTCAGCACGCGCACAGCGGGCGCAATCTGGTACTCGTTGTAGTACTCACGCAGGAAATTGATGACTTCCCAGTGGTTGTCGGTCAGCGCCACTTTCTCTTCTTCGGCCAGGTGCACCGCGGCGTCCGTCGTCCAGTCAGCCAAGTTCAGAAGGTAGCCCTCCTCATCAGTTTCGTAGTTCTTTCCGTCAATTTCAAAGCTCATGTATTTCTCCAGGTAAAAAATGGGTAGTGAATCGTGTTCAGCTCACAACCACGAGTGAGAGGTGCTGTATTCCACGGTCAGGTCGACAAAGCCGGCATAGTCCACCAGCGTGACGCCCTCGATCAGTTTGCCGGTCACGCCGCGGGCATCCATGTCGGGTTGCAGGGCATAGACCTTGAGGGTGGTGCAGGCCTGGCGCATGCGGGCTTCTGCGGCGCTTCCTGCCGTGGCGGCATATACGCCATCTTCGATGAGCAGCAGCGCATTGCCCGGCTGGGCCATTCGCAAGCAGGTGTCCAGCGTGCTGGTCTGGAAGGGGGATTTATTGATGATGTGCAACATGGGTTTCGTTCTTCCTTCAAAAGCTCAGGATCACGTCCTGTTGCTGCATGAGCTGACCCATTTGCTGCCCGTTGAGCACCTCGACCGGAACCAGCAGGTCTTTCTCGGTGAGGCCGCGCTGCGCCAGTGAGTCCTGATCGACATAGAGTTTTTCCACGTCGTAGCCGTCCAGCGCCCGGTAGCTGGGCGAGAAGTTCTTGATGCCGATGCCCTTGGTTTGCTGTCCCTTGACCAGTTCATAGACGCCGTCGTCCATGAACACCAGACTCACATCCTGGTCAAAAGTGGCGGTGATCAATACCACCTCCAGGCTTTCCAGCGCATAGATGGTGCCGTAGGGCGCCTTGCGGTTCACAAACATGAATTTCTTCACTTTGGGGCCGGTCGCCGGGGTTGCTTGCTGTTCACTCATATCGGGTGTCTTCCCTGTAGTCGATTAATCGCCAAACGTGACCAGGCGATCGGCCTTGATGCCGCTGTCCACCAATTGCCCCAAACCGGAGATGCGAAAGCCCGGCGCCAGCACTTCTTCCTTGATGCCACGGCGCAAGGCGGCCGCCACACACACCACCAGATCCACCTTGTGCTCTGCGGCCAGGGCCGACCAGCGGTTCACGACATGGCGGTCGTCCTGTGGCGGCTCGGTGAGGCGGGTCGCGTTATTGACACCGTCGTGGTAGAAAAACACGCGCTGAATCTCATGGCCTTTGGCCAAGGCCGCTACGACGAACTGGTAGGCAGTGTCGGACGCCTGGTGCGTGTAGGGCCCTTCGCTCACAAGTAAACCAAATTTCATGGTGCGTTCGTTCCGGTGTCAATTAAAAACGGATATGCGTCGAGGCATTGAGGCTGGAACGCGAACCGCGCCAGTCATCAATCAGGTACTTGGTGAAGGGCAGATCGCACTTCTCAAAGAATTGTGGCCAGCCGATACGTTCGATCCAGTCGGACACCCGCTCCCACGAACGCGCATCTTCCTTGTAGGTGTACAAAATCTTCTTGACCATGGCCGAAACTTCAGGCCAGCGCGGCGGGTTGTTGGGCAGACCCGATGCCACCATCTTCATGAAAGTAGGCTTGCCACGGGCATTGGAGTTCTTGCCGCCGACCCAGATCGCCAGCTTGCTGTGCTCGGGATCGTTGATCTGCATCGGGGGGCAGGGTGGGTAGCAGGCACCACAGCACATGCATTTGGATTCATCGATTTCCAGCGACGGCTTGCCGTTGACCATGGCGGGCCGGATGGCCGCGACCGGGCAACGCGCCACCACAGTCGGTCGTTCGCACATATTGGCCACCAGATCATGGTTGATTTTGGGCGGCTTGGTGTGCTGAATGACGATGGCAATGTCGGCCTGGCCACCACAGTTGATCTCGCAGCACGAGGTCGACAGGTGAACCCGATTCGGCATCTCTTCCTTGATGAACTCGGCGTGCAGATCGTCCATCAACGCTTTGACCGCGCCCGAGGCGTCGGTGCCCGGAATATCGCAATGGAGCCAGCCCTGGGTATGCGCAATCGCCGATACTGAATTGCCGGTGCCGCCCACCGGGAACCCGTTGGTGGTCAGCGCTTCGACCAACGGAGCCACCCGACCCGGGTCAGACACCATGTACTCGATGTTGGAGCGAATCGTGAAGCGCACGTGCCCGTCGGCGTAAGTGTCGGCAATGTCGCACAGCTTGCGAATGGTGAACAGGTCCATCTGACGCTGCGTGCCGGCGCGCACCGTCCAGATTTCGTCGCCAGTGTGCGAGACATGGTGCAGCACGCCCGGGCGTGGCCGGTCGTGGTACTTCCAGTTTCCGTAGTTTTTGAGCATCAGCGGATGCAGGTACTGCTTGTTATCCGGTACGCCGCTTTCGATGGGGGTGCGCATGGTTGCCATGTTGGTCTTCCTGTGTTCGTCAGAGTTTCAGGCCGCCGCCTTGCGGGCATTGATCTTGGCTACTTCGTCGTCCCAGCCGTCAGTGCGGACATACGGGTTGGTGCGCGGCGTGGAAACCATGTTCGGGTCAATCTCCAGCCCAATGCCTTCCAGGAAATTGATCAAGCCGATGCGCTCAATCATCTCGCCGGTGCGCTCATGCTCCAGCGCGTTTTCAGCGAAGAAGTCGATCGACTTCTGAGCCAGTTCCACCAGGGCCTGGTAATCCTCATCGGTCTTCATGGGCATGAAGGGTGTCACCACAGTGCCCATCAGGTCGCCGATCTTGAGAGTACGCTTGCCCCCCATCAACACCGTGACACCCTTGTCCGTGCCCGAGGCCAGGGCACCGGTCATGACATTGATGCAGTGCATGCAGCGCACGCAGTTGGCGTTGTCGATCTCGAGCGACTGGGTATCGTTCAGGGCAACGCTTGAAATCTTGGGGCCCTTGGAGACGTCCTTGGTCTCCTTGAGCATGATGGCCTTGGTCGGGCAACGGCTGACCACATCATTCACCAGTTCGGTCATGCCATGCTTGGCAAACCATTTGCGCGCCAGGGGTTCATCAGTGCGCATGTTGTCACGCCAGGTGCCAATGACCGCCATGTCCGCACGCTGGATCGAATTCATGCAGTCATTCGGGCAACCCGAGAACTTGAACTTGAACTTGTACGGAAGCGCCGGGCGGTGCATGTCGTCCAGGAAGGTGTTGACCACCTGACGGTGTGCCCGTGCTTCGTCAAAGCACGATTGTTCGCAACGCGCCGCACCGACACAGGACATGGAGGTCCGTACCGCCGGGCCGGCGCCGCCGAGGTCAAAGCCCAACTCGTTCAACTCATCGAAGGCACCCTGCACGTTGGCTGTGCTGGCACCCTGAAACATGATGTCGCCCGACTGGCCGTGAAAGGCGATCAGGCCTGAACCGTGACGCTCCCAGATATCGCACATCTTGCGCAGCACATCGGTGTTGTAGTGCATGCCTGCCGGCGGTTGCACCCGCAGGGTGTGGAACTCCTTGGAGGCGGGGAACATCTCGGCCACTTCGGAGAAGCGCGGAATCACGCCGCCGCCGTAACCAAAAACCCCCACCGTGCCACCTTTCCAGTAGCCTTTGCGGGTTTTGTAGGAGTGCTCCAGTTGACCCATCAGGTCGGTCATGTAGTCGCTGTCTTTGGCCAGACGCTTCAGACCGGTGACAAAGCTGGGCCATGGACCAGCCTCTAGCTGGTCGAGCATGGGGGTGTCGTGTTGTTTCTTGCTCATGGTGTGTCTCCTGTCAAGGGGTCGAACGGGGTGCGCCGGTCGGTCAAATTGGCCTTGTTGACGTCTGCCTCTTCGGGCCGGTTCACAGTCAACTCTGGGATGGATAGTACGTGTCCCGGTGTGGCTGACGCTATCACCCTCGTTGATTATTCTGTGCTACCCATTAGGGCTATATGAGCCCACCCGTCCCGGTTATAGACGGGGTGGCCCGGCATTGCGCCAAATAGCGGTACTGGGGCTTATTCCGCCGGTCGGCGTCAGCGTTCACGGCGCAGCGGCACCTGAACGGCCAGTACAGGACAAATAATACGCAATATGACGACCATTACACCGCTTGAAAAGCTGACCAGCCCTCTGGGCGGGCAGGTCATCGAATTGCAGCAGCTGGACTATGACGCGGGAGGCATGAGCCTGCTGCGCACGCGCATCCGTGAGAAAAGCCGTTTCACGGTGTTTGAGATTGATCCCCACACGGCGCGGCTTTGGGGCGAGGCCTTGCTGCGCTGGGTGGAGACGCAGCCCCAGACGGCGCCCGAGGCCCAGGAACCGACATGACGATGTCGCCCGTATTGGCTGATGCAGCGGTGGACGTGGTGTTTCCCATCGAAGGCCAGACCTTGCCGCGTGACTATGCACAGGCGTTGCAGCAGGCCCTGTCTGAGAAGTTGCCCTGGCTGGATGCAGATCCGGTGGCAGGCATACATCCCGTCAAGGTGGTGCAAGGCAATGACGATCAAGCCCTCTTGTCCCGGCGCACGTCTCTGTTGCTGCGGGTGGGCGCGGGGCGCGCGGACGAACTGCTGGCGCTGGCAAAGCTTGAGCTGAGTGTGGGGGGGCATCTTCTGCGCCTGAGCCGGCCGCACCTGCGCGAACTGCTGGCTCACACCACCCTGTATGCATACCGGGTGGCAGCCGAGAGCGCGGATGAACTGACGTTCATGGCAGCGGTGGAGCGGGAACTGGCTGAATGGTCCATCGGCGGCGAGCGGGTGTGTGGCAAGCGCCAGCGGATGATGGTTTCAGGCCACGCGCTGGATACGTTCAGCCTGATGCTGCACTCGCTGCCGCCTGAGCAATCGCTGCGTCTTCAGCAACATGGCCTGGGTTTGCACCGACTGCTGGGTTGCGGAATATTTGTGCCGCACAGGTCGGCGGCAGCCGTAGGGTCATAGATTTCTTTGTCAATGGAAATGGAGAAAAAACGATGATGTACAACGTCAATGGCGTGGAGCTTGAGGCCGATGACCAGGGCTACCTGCTGGAGCCTGTTTTTGAAGATGATGCGGTGCGCGCTATCGCAGCGGCGGAACAGATCGAGTTGACCGACGCTCACTGGGAAGTCATCAACTACCTGCGTGACGAGTACCGCGAGCATGGCCACACACCGAATTTTCGCGCCATGCTCAAGGGCATGGCCGAAATACGCCCTGAAGTGGACAGCAAGTATCTCTACGATCTGTTTCCGATCGGGCCCGCCAAGCAGGGACCCAAGGTGGCTGCCTTGCCGCAGCCCCTGGGCAAGGGCGGATATTGATGCCCCCACGCTTGTCACTGCGTGTATTGCGCTGCCCCCCAAGGGGGCTGGCCTTGCTTGGGGCGGCCCGGCGCGGCGGCCGGATTCCCCCCCGTTCGCTGGTTTGATATGGCCAATATCAGAATCAAGAGCCAGTGGTTCCGTAACGGCGCCGCCAAGACCCCGCAGCAAACTGCCAGTGCGATGGCCTTCATCGCCTGGCGCGTGGCGCAAAACATGCTCAAGCAGATGCGCTCGGCCCACTTCGACATTGAGGTGGGCGCGCAATACTTTGCCTTCACGCGCGAAGTGCTGGTGTTCCTGACGCAGGTGCTGGACCGCATGGCCCATGAGCGCATGGGTGCTGAAGGGCGCGCCGAGTTCATCACGGCCTTGGTCAAACGGGTAGCCGAGGTACTGCAGGACAACGAGGACACCCTGCTGGGCATACGCCCTGCGGGCCAGCCCAGTCACTACGACGAATTCATAGACCTGTTCAACGAACTGGCCGACCATTACGCCGAGTTCGCCTATGGCCCTGACGGGCCGGACTTTGCCTTTGTCCGCTATCTGGGGCATCGCATCGAGGCGCTCATGCCGCAAAAAGACCAGCGTTGGGTGGTCGATCAGATCATGGCCACCGAAGTGCCCGAGGCAGTGGAAATGCTGCAACGCGCCATGCAGGATGTGCTGTCAACCGAGCCGCGCGCGCCGCGCGCCGCCCGTACCGCCACATCGGGCGACTGAACACAGAGTCAGAATGAGCACGCCGTTCGACCTTGATGCGCATGCCGCCTACCAGCGCTGGCGTGACGCCAAGCGCGCCAGCCATCCGCTGCGCGCACAAGATCTGGTGGTGGATGTGGCCGATCCACGCGCCCTGAGTGCTGCGGAGAAGCAGGCCTTGCTGCAGCGCTGTGCCACGGCCAATATGGCCATCTACCGCAGCCCCGTGTGTGGCGAGGACAAAGGCATTCCGCGCCAGCTGGCGCAACAGTTGGGGCTGCACCGGCTGGACGGCAACTGGCTTGCCGACGAGGACGGTATTTCGCAGATTGCGGTCGCGGCGTCGAACGGGGTCGGCGAGCGCGCCGCGTTCATTCCCTACACCAACCGCTCCATCAAGTGGCATACCGATGGCTACTATCACCCCCAGTCCAGACATATCCGGGCGATGATTCTGCATTGTGTGCGTGCGGCTGCTGCCGGCGGCGAGAACGCCCTGATGGACCATGAGATGGCCTACATCGCCGTGCGTGAAGCCAACCCTGACTGGGTGCGCGCGCTCATGGCGCCGGACGCCATGACCATTCCTGAACGGCTTGATGAAGACGGTGTCGCGCGCGCCGAGCAGACCGGGCCTGTGTTCTCAGTAGATGAATTCGGCGGTGCGCTGCACATGCGCTACACGGCACGTACACGCAGTGTGCAGTGGAAGGACGATGCGCCAACGCGCGCGGCGGTCGCGTTCCTGGCGCAGTTGCTGGAGTCTGGCGGACCGTATCTGTTTCGTGTGCGCCTGGAACCCGGCATGGGGCTGGTGTGCAACAACGTGCTGCATGACCGCGCTGGTTTTGTGGATGACCTGCCGCAACCCCGGTTGTTGTACCGTGCGCGCTATCTGGATCGCATACGTCCACCCACGGCGGTCAACGCTGGCGCTGTTGCAGCCAGTTTATTTGAAAAATCAGCCCCTGGCCCTCAGAAATAGGGCGTATATAGCTATCATATTAATAGCAAAGGAGCATCATGTCACATCAGGTCAGCGTATGGCGTGCGGCCCAGTTGGTGGGCGTGGCGCGCGGCGTCTTGCAGCAACAGGTGCGCGCCGGTGCACTGGTCTTGAGTGACGGACTGGTATCTACCGATGCCCTGCTGCGCCTCTATCCCGGCGCGAAGATGGAGGAGTCTGGTTTGTTGGAGCGCGTGGCGCAAATCCGGGACGAAGCATTTGGCAGGCGCGTGCGCGAGCGCATGTTGCCGAGTCAGGAAGTGCTGGCGCAACGTCTGTTTGCGCAAAGCCAGGAACTGGCCGACGTGCGCAAACACCTGCAGCGCTACCACAGCCTGGTGATCGAACTGCAGCAGCGCATTCGGGAACTGGCCGCGGAGCGTCCTGGCGACGCCACCTGGCTGGCGCTGGAACAACAGCTAACCCAAGGCCTGGCGCAGGCGCTGGCGACCGAATCGGTTGATTTGCTGGAGGTGATGGACGATATGCTCAAAGTGATGACAGCACAGGTCACGGTGCGCCCCAGCGGCCACGAGTTTTCGGTGGAGGGGCACGCTAACCTGCTGCAGTCAGGGCTGCACGCCGGGCTCAAACTCAATTACGGCTGTGGCAATGGCAGTTGCGGCATGTGCAAAGTGCGCGTGATTTCCGGCGAAGTCGTGAAGACCCAGCACTATGACTACCCCCTGTCGGAAGCGGAGAAAGCCCAGGGCTACACGCTGATGTGTTGCCACACCGCCGCCAGCAGTGAGCTCACGCTGGAGATGCTGGAAGCCAGCGGCCCGCAGGACATTCCGGAGCAACACATCGTGACCCAGGTGCGTGCGGTCACCGAGCTGGCGCCCGATACCCGGCTGCTGCATTTGCAGACGCCGCGCACGCATCGACTGCGCTTTCTGGCTGGCCAGTCCGTCTCGCTGGGGTGGACGACGCCAGGGCAAGGCGATGCGCATGCCACGTACCCGGTGGCCAGTTGCCCCTGTGATGACCGCAATCTGCTCTTTTTTGTCTCGCGGGATGAGTCCGACGGTATGGCGCGACATTTGTTTGCGGGTGATATCAAACCTGGCGCCGCCGTGACAGTCCTGGGGCCAACCGGCGAGTTCGTTCTGGCCGACGGACATCGCCCCCTTGTATTCGCTGCCTGCGACGCTGGCTTTGCACCCATCAAGAGCCTGATCGAGCATGCGCTGTCACTGGATGCGTCGCCTTCGCTCTCGCTGTTCTGGCTGGCCACACGGAGCGACGGGCATTTTCTGGGTAACCAGTGCCGCGCCTGGTCACAGGCGCTGGACCAGTTTGAATACGAGCTGGTGTCGCATGCCGATGTCATAGTCGGCGCCCGGCAGATCGCCCAGGCCATGCGGGCAGACCTGTTTGATATTGACTGTGATTTCTACCTGTCCGGGCCGCCCGACTTCGTCACCACGCTGCACGATGAGTTGCGGGCGGTGGGCGTGGCGGCTGCGCAAATCTTCACCCAGGTGCTGTAAGCCAGCGCCGCCCACCGAGGTTCATATGCTCCTGCCGACGAATCCACCAACATCGCATGGCGCCACCTACGCCGATGCAGCACCATCAGCTGCCGATCTTGCTGTGCCGGACTGCGGGGGCGGCGAGTCCTTTGCCTTGATGGTGCTGGGTCACAGCATGGCACCCGAGTTCCTGGAGGGCGAGATCATCATCATCGAACCCGACGGGCTGGCCCAGGATGGCTCCTATGTGCTGGCCTGGCACAACGAAGAATGGACCTTCCGCCAATTGCTGCGTGCGGGCAGCGGCTGGCTGTTGCACCCGCTGAACCCGGCCTTTGCGGATGCGGCGCTGGACAGTCTGGCTGCCGTGCGCGGCGTCATCATCCAGAAGGCGCTGCCAGGGCGCCGGCGGGCTTCCAAGCACTACATCTGAACTTCTGTTTTCAACCTTCCGAGAGAAGCCACCGTGCCCTACTACATCTACCGGGTCAAACCCTTCGCACAGCTGGAGAAATTGTCCGAATTTGAAACCTTTCCGGATGCGTCAGCCCATGCCAAGGGCCTGCGCGCCCAACAGGCTGCCGATGCGCCGGGGAAGATAAAAATCATGTTTGCAGACAATGAACTGCAGGCCGAAGACCTGCTATGCCAGGTTCGCACACCCGGACCCAGGGGCGACGACTGAGACTTACGCCATGGATGAGCCTGCGTATCACGCGTCACGCCGGACCATCAACCCCTCGCCCTGCGTGTTTGAGAGAGCCATTCTGGCGGACTGTGCGCAGTGCGAGCTGGCCAGACGGCACGCGCTGGCCGAGCGCGAGGTCGTGGCCTGTTCACTGGAAGTGGCGCGTATCAATTGCACGACGCTGGAAAGCCTGTTCCGTGAGCGGGCTACGTTCGCGTTGCGTCTGCCGCGCCCGGGCGTTCCCCTGGTTCACGCCAAGGCGATGCAGCTGCAGTGCGGTGGCCTGCGTGGTTTGCAGGCCGCTGTGGCAGCACCAACCACAGACGTCCATGCCATGGTGAAAAGGGCGCAGCTGAACGATGCGAGCCTGCTGGACTTGCCCTGGGAGCAGATTGTCTCCAGCATCGTGGCGTGGCAGACGCGGCGCCGCGCGCCACCTCCCGACTCCTAGCTTGCCGCTGGCGCCGACATGGCGTCGCCAATGCCGGGGCGCTCTTTCAGCGTTGCTGCCACTTCATGGTGGCCACCGCGCCACCAACGATACCGGTCAGCGCGATGAAGGACCCCACTGCCAGCGTTGAAACGCCGGAGAGTCCCTGGCCAATGGTGCACCCGATAGCGGTAACGCCACCAAAACCCATCAGCACCGCACCAATCAACTGGGTGCGCAGATCTTCCATCGAAGCGAAGCCTTCCCAGCGAAACTGCCGCGTGCTGAGGGCATAGGCCATGGAGCCGAGAACAACACCGATCACCGTGGCGATGCCGAATGTCACACGCATCGATTTGTCCGTCCACAGCATCAGCAACTCCAGGCTGAAAGCTGTCGGCGCCACAAAACTCAGGGACTCCAGCGTGCGGGTGTTGGTGGCGAAATACACGGTTTCCAGCGTCTCCGGGTTTTCGCCATGGCCGATGTTGCCGGTGAGGTACCAGGCCGCGACGATCAGCAAGCCGAGCACAATGGACCCGATGACATGGGACAGATTGCCGCGAAAGCGTTTGTCCTTGAAGACGAACACCAGCAGACCCAACCCGATCACGACCAGCGTGGCGAGCAGGGCGGTTTTTTCTGGCAGACCGCTCAGTTTGGTCAGGATTTGCGGCAGGCCCTGGGTAGCCAGCCCGAAGGCGGACAAATCGATGGCTACCGGGTCCAGATAGCTGGACCGCCACTGACCAAACAGGCCCTTGAGCGTCATGTAGGCCGAGATCGCCAGAAACACCAGCACCACCAGCGAACGCAAGCTGCCACCGCCCAGGCGAACCAGATTCTTGTTGGTGCACCCCGCCGCGATGGTCATGCCGATGCCGAACAGGAAACCGCCGACCAGCATGGACAACCAGGGCAACTGGGGGCGCTGGTAGACGGATTTGGACAGGTCAATCAGACCGAAGTAATACAGCAGGTTGGCACCTATCATGGCTACCGCAATGGTGAGCAACCACATGCGCATACGCCCCCAATGGCCCATGTTGACCACGTCCGAAACGGCGCCCATGGTGCAGAAGTTGGTCTTGTTGGCGACCGCGCCAAAGATGAAGGCCAGCACAAAGCCACCCCAAACGACCAGGGTGGCTGGACTGATTGCTTCGCTCATTTGATACTCCAGATCATTTTTTTTAGTTGCCTGGCACCGTGCCGCCAGCGACACGGGTCAGAGTGGTCCGTATGGTTTCAGGGGCGCTGATGATGCCCATGAATTGTCCCATGCCCAAAGCAGGCCAGGCCAGTGCGATGCGGTAGCGGGCATAGGGTGCGTAGACCTTGGAGCCCACGATGAACAGTTCATAGGGCAGGCCGGCCATGTGGTCGGCTCCCACCTTGTTCACCCACCAGCCTTCGCCGTCGCCCGGGTCGTTCATCGCCACGCCGAACACCGCTGTCTGGCTCTGCCGGTTGACCACTTCATAAACGCGGCTGGTTGCACCCACCCCGCTGGACAGATTGGCCTGCACCGCCTTGAGCGCGTCGTCAAAGCTGGCGTGTGTGCTGAGTTCGCTATTGGCAGAATCGAATCGTTCCATGCCCAACATGTAGCGGTACTGTGGCAGATCGGCCTCTGGCACGTCGCCACCAAAACCAGGACCTTCGCCCAAGGCCTTCGCCAGTCGCAGCTGGACAGATTTGGCGGCTGGTTGCGCAGTCTTGAACTGACCACGCAGATAGGCGCGATACCAGTAGTCCGGGTTCATGTACGAGACGGCGCCGTCAGTTTTCACCCCTACGCGAATTCCGGATGCAATGACGGCGGAGCCCCCGATGGTGCGAATGGCCTCCAGCATCGCCGGGTCGGTGACCACCAGGCTGGCGTGCCCGGGCAGCCCCGTTGGTGTGTGTCGTCCAATGACCGTGAATCCTTCAGCCTGCAGCTTCTTCTCAAGCTGTGCCAACTGGGTGGGCAGGTCCGCACCGGGCAGCTTTTCCCCCTGCACATAGGGCGCAAGTGCCAGGCAAACCTGCGCCGAGCACAGCAGGGCACACCATAGGATCAGTTTTCTCACAGCGCTTCTCCATCTCGGTTGTTCCGCGATGTCGCGCTGCCTCTCCCCCGTGGGGGATGGCCGCGCAACCAGGGGCAGTGGCACCGGGTACACCGGCAGGACGAAGTTCTTAAATGAACAGGCAGACGTCGGATTCGCCGGCAAACTTCATGAAGGTGGCGGCGCCGCCGTATTCCACATCCTTGATGAACTCGCTGGTCTCAAACTCGAACAGGTCCACAGTCATCTGACAGGCGACAAACTTGACGTCGGCCTCAAGGCAGATGTCACGAAGTTCCTGCAGCGATGCGACGCCCTTGGACTTCATCTTGTTCTTCATCATCATCGTGGCCATGGATTCCATACCCGGCAGCATCTGCACCATCACAGGCATGGGAACGGGCATGGGCATGGCGGGATTGGCCAATGGGCTGATCTTGATGCTGTCCAGGTTCTTGCGGAGCAACTGCAGGCCGTAGAAGGTAAAGAAGATCTGGACATCCCAGCCCAGCGCTGCCGCGGTAGACGCAAGGATGAACGGCGGGTATGCCATGTCCAGCGTGCCTTTGGTGGCGATGAGCGCCATTTTTTTGGTTGCCATGCGTGTGTGCTCCGGGGTATGTTGAGGTGCGCCCTTGGGCTCAGGCCTTCTTGAGATAGAAGACGTATTTGCTGTTTTCGCTGCCTTGTTCCAGCAGCGCATTGCCCGTCTGCTCGGCAAAAGCAGCCATGTCGCATACCGATCCTGGATCGGTGGAGATCACCCGCAGCACCTGTCCGGAGGTCATGTCCGCCAGCGCCTTCTTGGTTTTTACGATGGGCAGCGGGCAGGCCAGGCCAGATGCGTCAAATTCCTTGTTGAATTCCATATCTTGTCTCCATTGGTTGACTGATTACTGATTGCAGCCGGTTATTGTGGGGGAAAGCAGAACCAATCCTTCGCGGCGAGCACCATGCCCGCTGCACGTGCTGATTCTTGAGGAGGCGTTGCGGCGCGTCTATCACCGCAAAGGGTGATGTTGGGTAGCCCATCTGGGTAATGGGGTTTTTGCCCTTGCCTGTAGATCTACATCAAGGTGGGGTAAGAAGCTGATCGTCGAGCAAGGATGTGCGCGATGCCACCATCGACAGCGTGGGCCGCGAGCTGCGGTAGTTGATTTTCGTCAACCGCTTTGCAGGTGGCTCTTGAGAACTGCGCGGCAGTCCTCATACTCAGCGGTGTCGCTCATGGCCATCGGGGTCATGGGACGGTATCTTGGTCATTTATGCAAAGGAGAGAACTAATGAGCTCATTGATTACCCGTGGCAACCTGTTCGACGATTTTTTCCGCGACGTCGCGCCCGGCTTCTACGTCAAACCTCTGCACGGCGACCCTTTGCCGAGCCCGACCCAGATCAAGGTGGATGTCAAGGAAACCGACAAGTTGTACACCGTGCATGCTGAAGTTCCCGGTGTGAGCAAGGAAGACATTGATGTGTCGCTGGATGGCAACGTGGTGACCCTGCGCGCCGAAGTGAAACAGCAAGACAGCACGGAGAAGGATGAAAAAGTGTTGCGCAGCGAACGCTACTTTGGCGCAGTGTCGCGCAGTTTTCAGCTGCCGGTGGACATTGACCAGGCACAGGCCAAAGCCAAGTACGACAACGGTGTGCTCACCCTGACGCTGCCCAAGAAGCAGACCACCGGAGGCGTCCAGCGTTTGACCATTGAGTAGGGAGCACTGACTGGGCTCGCCAAGCCGGGGTTGACGCCCCGGCTTGCTGGGCTGGCGTTGACAAATCTCAAGGCGCTTGCGGTGGCTCCTTGCAAAATGAAACACTATGCCAGCAAAGGCCAAAGGGTAGAACATGAAGCTTCCGGTTCACATTCAATTTCATGGCATGGAGCCATCGGATGCGCTTGAGACAAGCGCGCGTGAGCACGCGCACAAGCTTGAATCATTTGCCTCCGACCTGATGGCCTGCCGTGTCGCTATCGATCTTGAGCAAAAGCACAAGCACCAGGGGCGTCCCTACAGTGTGCGCATCGACCTCACCATGCCCGGCCACGAACTCGTGGTGAATCGGGTCCAGGACGAAGATGTGTATGTGGCCCTGCGCGATGCTTTCGACAGCATGAAGCGCCAGGTCGAGGAAGTCGTGCGCAAGCGCAGGGGGCAGGAAAAGCAGCATGCTGTGCCCCTGCATGGCGAGGTCGTCCGGCTGGACGAGGCGGGTGGCTTTGGTTTCATCCGTACGCCGGGAGGTGAGGAGTACTACTTCAGCCGCGACAACGTAGCCGGCACGCCGTTTGAGCACGTGCAGGAAGGCAGCGCCGTGCAGTTCATCCCCGAGGCCGGTGACGAAGGCTTGCAGGCCAAGCGCGTGAGTCTGGGCAAGCACGGAATGGGTTGAGCGAATCTCGGCAGGTTACACACAGCACAACAGGGAGAAAACAATGGGTGAACGTTTGACGACAGGTGAAACATGCACCCGCAACGTGACCATCGCCTTCAGGAAAACGACCCTGAGCGGGGCGGCGCGGCTCATGCGTGAGAACCATGTCGGCTGCCTTGTGGTTGTGGAGGAGACCGGCGGCATGCGAATCGTCGTGGGCGTGCTCACCGACCGCGACATCGTGACCGCTGTGGTGGCCCCGGGCCTTGATCTCAACAGCTTTTGCGTCGAAGACGTGATGAGCACCGACCTGATCACCGCGCGCGAGGATGATTCCCTGATTGATTTGATGCGCGCCATGCGCCGCAAGGGCGTGCGGCGCGTTCCCGTCATTGGAGGGCAGGGCGAGTTGATCGGCGTGGTGACGCTGGACGATGTGCTGGACATTCTGGCGCAGGAGCTGAGTCTGTTGGTGGGAGCCATTGACGGCGAAGGCAAGCGCGAGCGCCAGATGCGAAAGTAAGCCGGCCTCAATGGCTGGTCGTATTACCAGTGCAGTCGCCAGCTGCCATCCTCCTGCGTTTGTATGCCTGTGTTGAAGTGCCTGCCTTCGGTATCGAAGAGCGATTGCAGGCTGCGTCGTGCGGCGGGTTTGGCGTGCGTCAGACGCAGGCGGCGCAATTGCATGGGCACGATCTCAAGCCGTGTCAGCGCGCCGGTCTCACGCGAAAGTTGCGCGAAGTACAGGCAGACGGCGCTGGGGTCAAAGGTCTCCTGGGACGCGATGCCTTCATAGTCGTTGATGAGATCGCCACAGCCATAGAGAATGAGCCGCCCGCGATACACCTCGACCGGCCGCGGATGGTGGGACGAATGGCCATGGACGAGATCAGCCGCGCCCAGATCAATCAGGCGCTGCGCAAAGCGGCGCTGCAGCTGCGGCACCTCGGCGCCCCAATTGCCGCCCCAGTGCAGGGACACCATGACGAGATCGCCAGGCTGGCGGTGTCCGGCGACGGCTG
Source organism: Rhodoferax sp. (assembly GCF_030646845.1). Lineage (GTDB taxonomy): Bacteria > Pseudomonadota > Gammaproteobacteria > Burkholderiales > Burkholderiaceae_C > Rhodoferax. The sequence continues at coordinate 51,637 of NZ_JAUSLE010000004.1, forward strand.
TGGCTATTTGCTGTGCGCTGGTCTCGGTCAAATCCGGCAGCAGGGCGACGCCGGCGCGCTCCGGCGTGGCGGCCCAGGCTGAAGGTACGCCGCTGTCCGGACTGGCCCAGGAAAACACCAGCAGTCGTGCGCCGCCAGCAATTGGCAAGGCCGCAGGCGCGCAGGCCGCCTCAGTATGGCGGCCCGCTCCCACACTATGGATACCTGCCCGCTGCAGCGTTTGCAGGGTCTCGTCAAGTCCTGTCCGCCCCCAATCCAGCACATGGTTGTTGGCCAGCGCGCAGCAGTCAATGCGCGCGGCGGTCAGGCAGTCGATATTGGCGGGATGCATGCGGTAGTGAATGCCCTTGTTGGGCCAGTGTTCATCTGAGGTGGTGATTGCGGTCTCCAGATTGACCAGACGCAACTCGGGCTGGCGCCTCTCAATCTCGGCCAGTGCATCGCCCCAGATATAGTCCGGCGCCACCGGCGCGGGCACCCGTCCGTTCACGCGCTCGGCCAGCCGCACGTAGTCGCGTGCGTCGCGTACCCAGCTCTCATACAGCACCGGCGCGCCCGGGTGCGCCTGGATCTGGTCGACGCCACGCCCGGTCATGACGTCGCCAGCCAGCCAGAGCGTGAGTGTGTCCATGGCGCGCGGTGTTAGCCCTTGATGCACACCAGCGGCTCCAGTCGCGCCACCTTGCGCGCCAGGCCTGCCGCGTCGGCGGCATCGACGACCGCGTTCACATCCTTGTAGGCGTCGGGCGCCTCCTCGGCCACGCCGCGCATGGAGGGGCTGCGCACCAGGATGCCGCGTTGTGCCAGCTCATCGACGACGGTGCGCCCATTCCAGGTTTTGAGGGCCTGGTGGCGGCTCATGGCGCGCCCGGCGCCGTGGCATGCCGACGAAAAAGCCAGTGACTCCGAAGCCTGTGTGCCGGCCAGCACATATGAGCCGGTGCCCATGGAGCCGCCGATCAGCACCGGCTGGCCGCTGCTGCGCAAGGCTTGCGGTAGTTCAGGGTGGCCGGGGCCCCAGGCCCGCGTGGCACCCTTGCGGTGCACATAGAGTTCGCGCAATCTTCCATCGACTTTGTGCGTTTCCAGCTTGCAGGTGTTGTGCGACACGTCGTACAGCACCGGCAGTTGAGCCGCGGGCAGCAGCTTGGCAAACACGTCGCGCACCAACTGGGTCAGGATCTGGCGATTGGCCAGGGCGCAGTTGATGGCGGCCCGCATCGCGCCCAGGTATTCCTGGCCCAGGTCCGAGTGGATCGGCGCGCAGGCCAGCTCGCGGTCCGGCAACACGAGGCCGTGGCTGGGCGCGGCCTCCACCATCCGGCGCAGGAACTCGGTACCTATCTGGTGTCCCAGCCCGCGCGAGCCGCAGTGAATCATCAGCACGACATCACCCAGGTGCAGGTCATAAGCGCTGGCGATGGTGTCATCAAACACCGCCGTCACCTCCTGTACTTCCAGATAGTGGTTGCCACTGCCCAGCGTGCCCATCTCCTCGCGCTGGCGCTTTTTGGCCTGGTCGGAGACGTATTTCGGTTTGGCGTGCAGCATCTGGCCCTGTTCCTCAATGCGTTCCAGATCGGCGCTGGTGCCCCAGCCCCGCTGCACCGCCCATTTCGCGCCGCCGCTGAGCATGGCGTCCATCTGCGTGCTGTTGAGCCGGATCGACCCGGTGCTACCCACGCCCGCCGGAATCTGCTGGAACAGCGCGTCGGCCAGCTTGTGCTGCACGGCCGTGATGTGTTCGCGGCGCAGCCCGGTGTGCAGGCAGCGTACGCCACACGACACATCAAAGCCCACGCCACCGGCCGAGACCACACCACCGGCATCGGCGTCAAAGGCGGCTACGCCGCCAATCGGAAAGCCGTAGCCCCAGTGGGCGTCGGGCATTACACAGGATGCGCCGACGATGCCGGGAAGCGTGGCCACGTTGACCGCCTGCTCGTACACCTTGTGGTCCATGGCCTGTACCAGTTCCCGGCTGGCGAAGACCATGCACGGCACACGCATATTCCCCTGAGCTGGGATCTCCCAGGCGCAGGGGCCGTGTTGTTTGAGCAGATTCAGATCCATGGCTCAGACATCGACCACGGTTTGCGCCAGCCAGCCACCATTGAATGGTGCCACGCGCAAGGCGGTATAGGTGGCGCCCTTGACCTCCACCGCCGGCTGGTGGCGCCGCACCAGCGTTGGCTCACCCATCACCTGTGCAATCAGCTGCGTTCCTTTGAGTTCGACATGAAAGCGGGAGAACAGCATGTGCCGCACCGCCATTTCATACACGAGCGCATTGAGCCAGGCCGCCAGCAGCAGTTCGTCGTCTGGTGCCTCGCAAGTGATGCGCACCGCCTCGCGCTCGGCCACGCACTGGGGGTCGGTGATGACAGCCGTCAGCGCGAGGGCCGCCTGTTCAAATGCCTCGGCCTTGGTCGCACCAATACCACGCACACCGATGTCGGCGCCATGGTCGAAGTGTTCCCAGTGCTTCTGCACTGTGTCTACGACCGTCAGGGCTTGAGGCCGGCGCATGCATCCCGCCGCGGTTGGGCCAAAGCCTTGCCGCCCTTCTCTTTGGCGCGCGCTGCCATCTGTTCGTGGTGCTGGTCCAGATAGGCTTTGCATTCCTCGTAGGTCGTCATGGACCGCATGCGTGCACGATGTTCGTTGCGCTCTGCCCGTGTCATCAGGGTCCACCCCGGCGTGAAATCCGTCCCCCACTGCGCGGCCGGTCCGCGGCCGGCGCGCATGCCCGGTCCCATGCCCATGCCAGGCGTGGGCTCTGCACCGGGCGCGCTTTGCGCCAGCGCAGTGCCATCAAAAAGCGCAAGAGTCGAGACCGAAATGGCCAGCACTGCGGCCAGACGAATTAGTTTCATAGCAACCTCCCGGTAAGGATAAAAACGCTACTGGTTTGTATCCATTCCTGTGGCAGGGGGCATTGCGAAACATCAACGCCGAGGGAGGGTGACTCAGTCGATGCGGACAAGCCCGTCTGCCGCAAGCTTGAGCACGCGGTCAGCGCGCGCGGCAGCCGCCTGCGAATGGGTGACCAGCACCAGCGAAGCATGGTGTTCCCGGGTCTGGGCAATCAGCGCATCCATCACCGTGGCGGCGGTGGTGGGGTCGAGGTTGCCAGTAGGTTCATCGGCCAGCAGCAGGGTGGGGCGGTGGATCAGCGCCCGCGCGATGGCCACGCGCTGCAGTTGCCCGCCGCTGAGTTGCTGCGGCAGGCGTGGGCCCAGGCCGGTCAGGCCCACGGCGTCGAGCATGGCCTGCACGCGGGCGTCGTCATGCTGGCCCAGCAGCAGCAGCGGCAGTGCCACGTTCTGCGCCACATCCAGGTGCGGCAGCACGTGAAAGGCCTGGAACACAAAGCCGGTTTTCTCCCGACGCAGGCGGGCCTTCTGGTCGTCGCTCAGACGGCCCAGGTCAACGCCGTCCAGCAGCACCGAACCCGCGTCCCAGCTGTCGAGTCCCGCCATGCAGTTGAGCAGGGTGGACTTGCCCACGCCGGATTCACCCACAATGGCGACGAACTCGCCGGATGCCACAGTCAGCGATACCCTGCTGAACACGGCCACTTCGCCGTAGTGCTTGCTCAAATTTGTGATCACCAGACTCATGCGCGGCCCTTTGCAAAAGCTCGGGAAAAATCCCGGGCCTTGATGAGCACCTGCTGCAAGGCGGCAGGCTGGTCGCAGGCCACCACGTGGCGATGCGGCATGGACCGCAGCCAGGTGATCTGGCGCTTGGCCAGCTGGCGCGTAGCGAAGATGCCCTTGTCGCGCAATTCGCTCATGGGACTGCTGCCCTCCAGCGCCTCCCAGGCCTGCCGGTAGCCGACGCAGCGCATGGAGGGCAGATCGGCGTGCAGGTCGCCACGCGCGCGCAGGGCCTTGACCTCCTCCAGAAAGCCACTTGCCAGCATGGCGTCAAAGCGCTGGGCAATGCGCTGGTGCAGCCAGCCCCGGTCCAGCGGTTCCAGCGAGATCAGCAGTGACTCATTCTCCGAGGAGTTTGAGCCATTTTGGCCTGCAGCCCGCGTGAAATGTGCGCCACTAGCTATCATTTTTGCAGTATGAAAGGATGACAGCGCTTGCCCGGAAATCCGGAATACTTCCAGCGCCCTCTGAACGCGTTGCGAATCAGCGGGGTTCAGGCGCGCGGCCGTCACCGGGTCGACCAGCGCCAGCGCAGCGTGCATGGCGGGCCAGCCTTTGTGGCGGGCTTCTTCTTCCAGTTCCGCGCGGATGGCCGGGTCCGCCTTGGGCATGTCATCGAGCCCGACCAGCAGCGCCTTGAAGTACAGCATGGTGCCGCCCACCAGCAGCGGCAGTTTGCCGCGCGCCGAGATGTCGGCGATCAGCGCCTGGGCGTCGGCCACAAACTCGGCTGCGCTGTAGGCCTGCAATGGGTCGCGGATGTTGATCAGGTGGTGCGGCACGGCCGCCAGCTCGGCCGCTGATGGTTTCGCGGTGCCGATGTCCATGCCGCGGTAGACCAGCGCCGAGTCGACGCTGATGATCTCGATGTCATGTTCCTGGGCAATCGCCAGGGCGGCCGCCGTCTTGCCCGAGGCTGTCGGGCCAGCCAGCGCCAGATAGGCCCCCACGCCCGCCACCTTGTGTGCCGCGCTGCCCCCCGGGGGGACCTTCGCACCTTGGGGTGGCCCGGCGTCGCCCATCGCCTCATGTTTTTGCATGTCACTGCTCACCGGTTTTTCCATGCTTTTGCACCACGGTCCATGCCGCGAGGGCGATCAGCGCGCTCCAGAACCAGACGCCCAGGGCCAGCGGAAACACGGTGCCGTCCATGTGCGTGCCCAGCCAGCCGCCCATGGCGAAGGCCGCAATCATCATCAGGAATCCATTGAGTGCTGACGCCGCGCCGGCGGCTTGCGGGAATGGCCCCACGGCACCGCTCTGGCCGCAGGGCTGGTGGACGCCGTGGCCGAGCATGAAAAGGTACAGGGGCAGCATGATGGCCCAGCTCGTGTGCAGACCGGCCAGTGCCAGCACGCCCATGAGGGTGCCGCCCGTGAGGGTGAGGCCGCCCGCGATGGCCACCGAGCGGCGCACGCCAAAACGCGGCAGCAGACGCCGGCAAAGGAAGGTGCCCAGGATGTAGGCGAAAGACGTCGAAAACATCAGCAGCCCATACTGCGTCTTGCTCAGGCCCAGCACCTTGATGAAAACAAAGGATGACGACGCCAGAAACGTGAACAGGCCACCATATGACGCGCCGGACAGAGCGGAAAACGCCAGAAATGTGGGGTTGCTCAGGATGGTGAACCAGGTGCGGACCAGAGTGACGGGCTGGAGTGCCTTCATGTTCTTCTGTGGCAGGGTTTCCTCAAAGCGCAGCGCGACCATGGCCAGGCAAACGGCCCCAAAAACCGCCAGCGTGAGCAGGGCTGCACGCCAGCCGTACAGATCCGACAGCAGGCCTCCCAGTGGCGCACTGAAGCAGGCAATCACGCCCAGACCGGTCAGCCCCTTGGACATGATGCGGGCGCCCTGGACCGGCGTGTACAGGTCGCGCACGATGGCGCGGGCGCACATCACCCCCGCGCCCATGGCGGCTCCCTGCACGGTGCGCCACACAATGAGCATGTCCATGGTGGGTGCCAGCGTGCTGGCCACCGATGCCAGCACGTAGGCCGTCATCCCGGTCAGCAGCACCGGGCGCCGGCCAAACCGGTCCGACAACGGACCCCAGATGAGTTGCGACAGGCCAAAGGCCAGCAGCAGGGCCGTCAGCGTCAACTGGGCCTGCGCCATGGGTGCGCCAAAGCCCTCAGTGAGGGCCGGCAGCGCCGGCAGGTATAAATCGGTGGTGACCGGTTGCAGGCCCAGCAGCAGTGACAGAATCAAAACGGTCAGGCCGGGCTGCATGGCAGGAATGGCAGTGGGAGAAGGGTGAACAGACATCCAGCTGAGCGTATCAGATCAATACCCGTCTCTCACCTGTCTGGCCAGTGCGGCCACTCGCAGAAATTTACAGATGACGCTGTCGCATTGACAACTCTCAACTCAAGCGCGGACCCACTTGGCATCCATCATTGCCTACAGCGCTATTTACGCTGTACCCTATCTCCTGTAAGATTTTTCGCATTGCCTGGCCACCGCATTGATTACGTCAGAACCATCATCCAAAGTGTCAACCTCCACGGAAACCCCTGGCGTGGATGCGCCCGCTGAAGATGTTTCTCACAAGCTTCAGGTGGCTTATCGGCTGCTGTTTGAACGCAATCCCCTGCCGATGTGGGTGTATGACGTCAAGACCCTGCGCATGCTGGCGGTCAACGAGGCAGCCGTTGCCAAGTACGGTTATAGCAAGCAGGAGTTTGTCGGACTGACCCTGCTGGACCTTCACCACGAAGACGATGCGGCGCAACTGCGTGAGCACCTCGAGCTCCCGCCGGAGGCCCAGCGCATGCCCAGACTGTGGCAGCACAGGCATCGCGACGGCGGTATGTCTGAAGTCGAGGTGGTCACAGAAGACCTTGAGCTCGACGGCATTCGCGCGCGCATGGCGGTGGTTCGGGACCTGACGGCGCAGCGCCGCGCGGAACAGGCACAACGAGAGCTGGAACGCAGCCTGACAACTATGCTGGAGAACATGCCCGATGGCTTTTTTTCACTGGACCGTGCCGGGCGCTTCACCTACGTGAACTCCCGTGCCGAAGAGCTTCTGCATTTCCATCGCGATGAGTTGGTGGGATTCAATGTGTGGGAGAAGTTTCCGGAAGCAGTTGGAACCATTTTCCAGAGGGAGTACGAACGTGCAATGGTCGAGGGCACCGCATCGTCCTTCGAAGCCGAATATGCCCCCCTGGGGGCATTCTGGAAAGTGCGCGTCTATCCTTCGGAGCAAGGCTTGGCGGTTTACTTCCGCGATGTCACCGAGCGCCGTGTGCCCGAGCAGCGTCTGCTGGAGGAGCGGGAGACCCTCTCCGCCGTGGTCAACGCGACAAATGACGCCATCATCAGCGTGGATGTGGAAGGAAAGATCAAGATGTTCAACCCGGGCGCCGAGCGCATTTTTCGACGCACGCAGGCCAGCATGCAGGGCGAGTCCATTGATGCGCTGCTGCCCGAGCGGTGTCGGGAAGGGCACAGACAGAGCCTGCGCCAATACGCCGAATCAAGGGGAAGCAGCCGCATGATGGGATTGGGTCTGGTGAAGGGGCTGCGCGCAGACGGTCAGGAGCTTGACCTGGAAAGCACCATCTCCCAGGTGACGGTCAACCAGCAGCAGGTGTTGATTGCGAATTTTCGGGATGTCACCGAACGCGCGCGAGCTGATGCCGAAATCCGGCAGTCTCAGGCGCAGCTTTCCGATCTGACACAAAGGCTCATGACGCAGGAGAAGGCGCTCGTCAAGCGCCTGGCGCAGTCGCTGCACGATCAGCTGGGGCAGACCATGGCTGCCATTCGCATGGCCCATGAAACGATCATGACATTGCAGGCAGAAAAAGCCACCACCGGCGTCGACCGGCTCCAGGCGCAAATGGGCATGCTCATCGGTCAGGCCATCCGGCAGGTCAGGCAGGTGCTGATCGACTTGCGGCCCCCCTTGCTGGATGAGCAGGGTCTTGCGGAAGCGCTCGACAACGAGCTTCGAAACCGCTCCCTGACGCAGCCCCAAGTCGATTTTTCCATTGACGTGGCGCCAGACGTGGCCCTGATGCGCTGGCCGACCGAGGTTGAATATGCCGCGTTCATGGTCGGGCGCGAAGCGATCGAAAACGCGTTGCGGCACTCGGGATCGTCTATCGTTTCCGTGCGACTGACGGGCACTCCTGCGTCATTGCGGCTGGAGGTTGCTGACAACGGCGTGGGGATCGCAGCAGGCGGTACCTCGCGGCCGGGTCACCTTGGCATTGTCGGCATGCACGAGCGAGCCCAGGCGATTGCCGCCACCGTCACGATCGAGCCCGGTGAAGCCCGGGGCACGCGTGTGATTTTCAGCTGGCAGCGAGCATCATGAGCCGCCTGTACCTGGTCGACGACCACCAATTGATGCGCGAGGGCCTGCGGGCCCTGCTGGAGGCAAGAGGGCATACGGTCGTGGGGGAGTCGGCGGACCCCACCGAAGCGCTGGCCGACCTGCTGCGCCTGCGCCCCGAGGTGCTGCTGCTGGACCTCAATCTTGGCGGGCGTTCGGGGTTCGAGTTGCTGGCGGAGTTGCAGCGCCGCCACCTGCCGACCCGCTGCGTCGTGCTGACCATGTCGGCCCAGCCGCGCCAGGTGGCTGAAGCGCTGCGCATGGGGGCCAGCGCCTATGTGCTCAAGGGTTCTGCGGGGAGCGATCTCATGGCCGCCATTGAGGCGGCGGTTCAGGGGAAAAAACATCTTGGTCCTGAGGTGGCCGATCTGGCGCTGCAGGTCTTTACCCAGCAGGATGAGCACGATCCCTTGAGCGCGCTGTCGCCGCGAGAGCGTCAAATCATCACCATGGTGGTGGAGGGCCAGTCCAGTGCCAAAATTGGTCTGGAGCTCCATTTGTCGCCCAAGACCGTTGCGACTTATCGCAGCCGCCTGATGGCCAAACTGGGTGTGAGCGATGTCGCGGGCCTGGTGCGACTGGCCGTACGGTACAAGCTGATTGACTCCGACGACCAGGGTGTCAGGGGCCGGCGTTCGTCGGATACGTCGAGCTGACTGTCCATCGCTGCCTGCGTGACCCGTCAATATCTCCCTACAGACTGGACACGGTGCCCGACCTAAAGTTGTCTCCGGGGTTTGTTTGAGCGCCCACCGGGCGCGGCATCCGGCAAGAGAGCAACAACATGATGAACGTTCAACCAATATCGAGTTCAGCCCGCTGGCTGCCCTCGGCGAATCAACCTGCGCTTAAGCTGGAGAGCGATGAGCGCTGGTCAAATTTTCAGGAGATTTTGAGCTTATTGCGGTTCGACGGCCATGTGCACGAAATGAACGACACCAGCCTGTTCCGGCGTCGTCGCCTCAAGGCAGGCCAGTCGGCCTTGAGCATGGGACAACCCTTTGAGGGGCTTTATGTGGTTCGACTCGGCGCACTCAAGACGTCGATGACGCATGTCGATGGCGCCGAGCATGTGCTCGCCTTTCCGATGAAGGGTGACCTGCTGGGTTTTGACGGCATCTGCAAAAACAAATACTTGAGCGAAGTCGTTGCCTTGACGGATTGCGACCTGATCAAGATACCCGCAGCGGAGTTGTTTTCACCGGGCCGGGGTTGCAATGACATCGAGCGCATGGCCTACTGGGCCATCAGCCGCGAGATCGTTCAGGAGCAAACCAACTATGCGCTGTCGCACTCGGCCAAGTCCGAGGCGCGGGTGGCCCGTTTCCTGCGCATCCAGTCGGAACGTTTTACGGCCATGGGCTACTCTCCCAACCGGTTCACCTTGCCGATGACCCGACGCGACATCGGCAACCACCTTAACGTCACGCTGGAAACCGTCAGCCGCGCCTTCTCTGCGCTGGACCATTTGGGAATCATCGCGGTCGAACGGCGTGAAATCAAGATTCTGTCGCTGGAAGCGCTGCGTAAATTCGAGAATTAGTCGTCATGGCTGCCGTTAACGTCGTGTCGCTTCACGGGAGCAGCCCCAAATTCGAAAGCATGCTGGTTCCCACCGACGGTTCGGCCCTGTCCATTGCGGCCGCACTCAAGGCGGTGGCATTCGCGAAGCGTCTGGAAGTGCGGGTGGTGGCCTTTCATGCCATACCTGTTTACCAATACCCGGTCTATGTGGGCGGCATCCCGTTTGAGTATCCATCCGAGGCAGACTACGAGACGCAGTGCCGGGCCATCGTGGATCGCTATCTTGACCTTGTGGTGAAGGCCGCCAGCGCGCAGGGCGTGCCTGTGAGCACACGAATCGAATTCAACTCGGCGCCGGCACAGGCCATTGTGGACGCGGCAAAACGCGAGAACTGTGGCATGATCTTCATTGGGTCCCACGGACGTGGCGGCATGTCGAGGGTCTTTCTTGGCAGCGTAGCGCTCAAGACGCTGACCCTGGCCCCCATACCGGTCCTGGTGGACCGACCGACGCCGGAGGAGATTGCTCACGCAGAAGAGTTGATGAGCCAAAGTGCCATTGAACCCTGATATACGCCAGTCTTTTTGTGGCTTTTGCCTGCATTTACACTGTCACTCTGAACAGTTACAGTCAGCCCAGACAGGCTGTCCTCAAAGAGACCAGGCGGAGGTTGATTGAAAAACAATGACGCGCTCCCCGCGAGCGGGCTCTTTCCCATTGTCGGCATTGGCGCTTCGGCGGGCGGTCTGGTGGCGTTGGAGCAATTTCTGTCCAACGTGCCACTTCACAGTGGCATGGCTTTTGTGATCGTGCAACATCTTGACCCCCATCGGGAGGGCATGCTGGTCGAACTGCTGCAACGTCACACCTCCATGCCCATTGTTGAAGCCACAGACCAGGCGCAGGTCGAGCCTGACCATGTCTATGTGATTCCACCAGGCCGTGACCTGTCCGTGCTGAACGGCGTGTTGCATTTGCTGGAGCCGCCGGAGCCCCGCGGGCTGCGCCTGCCGATCGATTTCTTTTTCAAGTCACTGGCCGATGACCGGCAACAGAACAGTATTGGCGTCATATTGTCAGGCATGGGCTCGGATGGGACACTGGGCTTGCGCGCCATCAGGCACGCCGCCGGGGCGTGCTTTGTACAGACGCCGGCTGAAGCCCAGTTCGACAGCATGCCGCGCAGCGCAATCGATGCCGGTGTCGCCGACGTTGTCGCTCCGGCTGACAAACTGCCCGGCAAGATCTTGGCCTATGTGGGGCGCGTCCAGCTTGGTGCCCAAGCCGAGACCGAGGCCGAGGTTGATCAAAAAGACATCGGCTTTCTGGACAAGGTGATTCTCCTGCTGCGCTCCCAGACCGGGCATGACTTTTCGCTGTACAAGAAAAGCACCATCTCCAGGCGCATCGAGCGGCGTATGGGCTTGCACCAGCTGGCGCGAATCAGTGACTATCTGCGTTACTTGCGCGAGAACCTGGCGGAATCGGAGTTGCTGTTCAACGAACTGCTGATTGGCGTTACCAGCTTTTTTCGGGATGCGGCCGTTTGGGAGCAGCTCAAAGCCGAAGTCATACCGGCGCTGCTGGCGAGCCACCCGGATGGCGCGGTGCTGCGGGCTTGGTCGCCAGGCTGCTCCACCGGCGAGGAGGCCTATTCGCTGGCCATGATTTTCAAGGAGGTGATCGAAGAAACCAAGCCGGCGCATCGGTTTTCGCTGCAGATTTTTGCCTCTGACCTGGACAAGGATGCCATCGCGACGTGCCGGGCAGGCGTCTATCCCCGCAGCATTGCATCCGATATGCCGCAAGCACGCCTGAACCGCTTTTTTGTGGAAGATGTCTCCGGCTACCGGGTCTGCAATGAGATTCGCGAGATTGTGATCTTTGCCGAGCAAAACCTGATTGTCGACCCGCCCTTCACCAAGCTTGATCTGCTGAGCTGCCGCAATCTGCTGATTTATCTGGAATCGGAGTTGCAGGCCAAGCTCATTCAGCTTTTCCATTACAGCCTCAATCCCGGGGGCTTCCTGGTGCTGGGGAGCGCGGAGTCCGTTGGTGCCGCGGCCGGCCTGTTTGCGCCGCTCGCAGGGAAGTCCCGGATTTACCGGCGACTTGATGCCCCTGCTCGCGTGTTGCCGATGGGCTTCCCCGCAGCATTTGTCCAGACTTTTCCCAGATCGTGGGCTGGGGCCGACGCGCCGGAGCATGGGGGCGTGATCCCGGCGCCGAATCTTCAGATGCTGGTCGACAGACAGGTTTTGTTGCGGTACTCGCCAGCGGCTGTCCTGGTGACAGACCAGGGCGACATGCTCTATTTCAGTGGCAAAACCGGCAAATACCTGGAACCTGCCATCGGCAAGCCCAGCCTGAATCTGTTTGCGATGGCCCGTGAGGGGCTCAACCAGGCGCTGAGCGAGGCCTTTCACCGCGCGGTGCGGGGAAAGACCGCGGTCGATCTCAAGAACGTGAAAGTCAGCGGCGATGGCGTCAGCCAGTATGTCGATGTGGTCGTCCAGCCCCTGGAGGACCCCCCGGGTCTGCGCGGGATGGCGCTGATTGTGTTCAAGGATGTGGCTGGACCCAGCCGCAGGAAGTCGGCAAAAGCGGCTGCCGATGCAGGGAACAACAGTGCGCGCATGCAGGAACTGATGCATGCACTGCAGCAGTCCCGGGAGGAGGCCAAGTCCACCCGGGAGGAAATGCAGACCTCCCAGGAAGAGCTGAAATCGACGAATGAAGAGTTGCAGTCCACCAATGAGGAGCTGCAGTCCACCAACGAGGAACTGACGACCTCCAAGGAAGAGATGCAGTCCATCAATGAAGAACTGCAGACGGTCAACCATGAACTGCAGGCGAAAGTGACCGAGTTGTCCCGCACCGGCAATGACATGAAGAACCTGCTCGACAGCACTGAAATCGCCACCCTGTTTCTGGATGCGGCACTCAATGTGCGGCGCTTTACGGCCCAGACCACCCGCATCATCAAGCTGATTCCCGGTGATATAGGCCGCCCGATTACCGACATCGTGACCGACTTGAACTATCCAGAGATGCTGCAGGACGCGCACGACGTGCTGCGCACCCTGGTGTTTCGGGAGCGGGATGTCTCAACGGCGGAGGGGCACTGGTTCAAGGTGCGCACCATGCCGTATCGCACCCAGGAAAACCGGATCGACGGCTTGGTCATCACTTTTTCGGACATCACCGCGAACAAGAAGCTGGAGCAAGAGTTGCGCGCCGCCCAGGCCCGGCTCGCAGCGTTGCTGGAGAATTTAAAGCGCGAGGGCGTCGTTGATGGCCTATCGTAGAAATCCATCGACGATAGGTGAGCTACGTGACGCCGCCGGAAAGCGGCTGTTGGGTCGCATGAGCAGTGACGCCACAGCGTTGACCCTGGTGCAGGCTCAAAAGCTGTTTGAAGAGCTGGAAGTCCATCAGATAGAGCTGGAGCTGCAAAACGAGCATCTCAACGCCGCCCGGGCGCAGCTTGAGATGGCGCTCAATCAAAGCAGCGAGCTGTATGACTTTGCGCCCGTGGGTATTCTCTCGCTTGACCTGAACGGTGCCATTACCAAGCTGAACCTGGCGGGTGCCAGTTTGCTGGGTGGAGAGCGTGCCCGGCTCTTGGGCAGCCGATTGGGCTCGTACATCTCTGACGAGGAGCGCCCTGTGTTTGCCGCCATGCTGGAGCGGTGCGCGAAATCCGGCGATGTGCAGGGCTGTGAGTTGGCGCTCAAGAAGCAAGGGCGTCTCGTCACGCATGTGCAGATCAAGATCGCGCCGCTGGGGGACGACGTGGGGTGGCAGGTCATTCTGATGGACGTCACGGACCGCCGGGAAATGGAAGCACAGTTGCGGGCGAGCGAGGAGCGCTGGAAGCTCGCACTTGATGCCGTTGGTGACGGCGTCTGGGACTGGAATGTGCAGACCGGCGAAGTAGTTTATTCAAAACGCTTCGGGCAACTCTTCGGCTTCGCGGACGCCGAATACGGACGCCACATCGAGGATATGACTACCCACATACATCCGGACGACAAACCACGTGTGATCGCGGATTTGCAGGCGCATTTGAGCGCCAACTCGGCCGTTTTTGTCAATGAACACCGGGGACAATGCAAGGACGGAAGCTGGAAATGGGTTCTTTCCCGCGGCACCGTCGTCAGCCGTGGCGAAGACGGGAAGCCATTGCGGATGATCGGCACGAATGTCGACATCACGCACAGAAAGCAGATCGAAGAGGCTTTGCGGGTCGCCAGCCGGTTCCAGCAGGCTGTATTTGATTCCCTGGCGGCGCAAATCGCCGTGCTGGATCGGCGGGGCCTTGTGCTGCAGACCAATGCCGCATGGCGTCAATATGCTATTGACAACGGCTTGGCCGATGCGCCCTGTTTTGTTGGCGGCAACTACCTGGAGGCACTTGATTGCATCACTGGCAAAGACCAGGAAACGGTGCTGGCTGCCTCGGCCGGCATTGCTTCAGTCATCGCTGGCGAGCTTGCTCATTTCCAGCTTCCGCAGCCCTTCTTCGCGCCATCGGACAAGCGTTGGTTCATCTTGAAAGTAACAGCCGTTCACGATGCCGCGGAACGTATCGTTATCAGCCATGAAGATGTCACCGGCATCAAGACGGCCGAACTGGCCAGTCTGACGCTTGCCAACATCGACACATTGACTGGCGCCCTGAGTCGACGCAATTTCCTCAATCTGGCCGAGCATGAGATCACCCGCTCAATTCGCTATGAATTGCCATTGATGGTATTGATGCTGGACCTGGATCATTTCAAGCTGATCAACGACCGCCATGGGCATGCGGCGGGCGATGTTGTTCTGCAGGGCTTTGTGCGCACTGTGTCCGCTGTCTTGCGGGAATCGGATCTGATTGGCCGCATCGGCGGAGAAGAATTCGCGGTCTTGCTGCCCAACACGGCGCTTGAAGGGGGGTGTGCGCTGGCGCAACGGATTATCGACAGTGTGCGGGTCAGCCCGGTTGAGTTTGACGGAGAGCGCATCCCCTACACGGTCAGCATCGGGGCGGCCTGTCTGTCGAACGAGACTTCCTTTGCGGCCTTGCTGGGCGTGGCCGATGGCGCGCTGTACCGGGCCAAACACGGTGGACGCAACCGCCTTGAAGTGGGCCTGCAATAGCCTGCCGGAGGAGATGGCTTGGACAAGAAACAGACCTGGAACCTTGGCTACTGGCTTATGGCGCTAGTGCTTTTGTTGCTGCTGCAGGACGTCTGGCAAAACGCCAGTCAGGCGCAGGCGGTGCCCTACAGTGAATTCGAAAAGGCCCTGGCCGCCGGCCGCATTGCCGACATCACGGTTTCCGACCGCACGATCATCGGCCGACTGAAGTCGGCTGAAGGGAAGAAGACCACCTTGGTGGCGGCGCGCGTGGAGCCAGACTTGGTGGCACGTCTGGAGAAATACGACGTGCCGTATACCCGGGTCGTGGAGAACACGCTAGTGCGAGACCTGATGTCGTGGATCGTGCCGGCGCTCGTGTTTTTTGGGCTGTGGTTCTTCCTGTTCCGCCGCTTTGCCGACAAGCAGGGTATGGGCGGATTCCTGTCGATTGGCAAAAGCCGCGCCAAGATTTACGTCCAGACCGATACCGGCGTCACCTTTGCTGACGTGGCTGGCGTCGACGAGGCCAGACATGAGCTCGAAGAGGTCGTCGATTTCCTCAAGCATCCGCAGGAATACGGGCGTCTGGGCGCCCATATTCCCAAAGGCGTGCTGCTGGTGGGGCCGCCCGGCACGGGCAAGACCTTGTTGGCCCGGGCCGTGGCGGGCGAAGCCGGCGTGCCTTTCTTTTCGATCTCGGGCAGCGAGTTCGTCGAGATGTTCGTCGGCGTGGGTGCCGCGCGGGTGCGCGATCTGTTTGAGCAGGCGCGCGCCATGGCGCCGGCCATCATCTTCATTGACGAACTGGACGCACTGGGGCGCGCACGGGGTGCCTTTCCTGGCCTGGGCGGCCACGACGAGAAGGAGCAGACGCTGAACCAGCTGCTGTCGGAGATGGATGGTTTTGATTCGTCGGTCGGGCTGATCATCCTGTCGGCGACCAACCGGCCCGAGATCCTGGATCCCGCGCTGCTGCGCGCGGGCCGCTTTGACCGTCAGGTGCTGGTGGACCGTCCGGACCGGAAGGGCCGCATTGACATCCTGAAGGTGCATGTGCGCAAGGTGAAGCTCGACTCGGGTGTGCGGCTGGAGGACGTGGCAGCCCTGACTCCCGGCTTCAGCGGCGCCGACCTGGCCAACCTCGTGAACGAGGCCACGCTGGTGGCTACCCGGCGCAAGGCGGATCAGGTCACGTTGCCGGACTTCACGGCCGCCGTGGAACGCATCGTCGCCGGCCTGGAGCGCAGGAACCGGGTGCTCAATCCCAAGGAACGCGAGGCGGTGGCGTTTCACGAGATGGGCCACGCCCTGGTGGCGCTGGCCCAGCCGGGCACGGACCCGGTGCACAAGGTATCGATCATCCCGCGCGGCATTGGCGCACTTGGCTACACCATCCAGCGCCCCACCGAGGACCGCTACCTGATGACGCGTCCCGAACTTGAGCAGAAAATCTCCGTCTTGCTGGGCGGGCGGGCGGCCGAGAAGCTGGTGTTTCAAGTGCTGTCAACGGGTGCGGCGGACGACCTGGCCAAAGCCACTGACATTGCCCGCGACATGGTGACCCGCTATGGCATGGACGAGGACCTTGGTTATGTCGCCTTTGAGCCCAAGCGCCAGCAGATGCTCGATGTCCCGGCAGGGGTGCTGCCTCAGGGTAGTCCGGTCTCGGAACACACGCAGCAACGCATAGACGATGCGATCCGGGGCATCGTCATGGGCGGCTTTGATGCCGCAACCGCCATTCTGGGTGCGAATCGCGACGTGCTGGAGCGCGGCGCGCGTGCCCTGCTGGACAAGGAAACACTGGATGAGGCGGCCATACGTGCCCTGGCTATGGACCTGACGCGAATCGATTCAACTCGTACGCCGCAGGTAGCCACGTCGCCTGCTGAAACGCCATGATCCGCTTCATGGCCAAGCTCGAAAGGGGCACGGCGCCATGCTGGCCATGACCTTGTCCGCGCCCGGGCAGCCGCTGGCCATGGCCGATTTGCCGATGCCGCAGCCGCAGGCGCACGAGGTGGTCATCCAGGTACTGGCCTGCGGTGTCTGCCGTACCGATTTGCACATTTTGGACGGCGATTTGCCACCCAGGCATCCGGGCATCGTGCCAGGGCATGAGGTGGTTGGCCGCGTGGTGACGGCAGGACCGCTGGCAACCCGATTTCAGGTGGGCGACCGGGTGGGCATTCCCTGGCTGGGTGGCACATGTGGTCATTGCGACTACTGCGCCAGTGATCGGGAGAACCTGTGCGACACGCCCGTATTCACGGGCTACGACCGCAACGGTGGTTTTGCACAGTACGTTGCGGCCGACGACCGTTTTTGTTTTGCACTGCCCGAGCGGTACGACGATGTGCACGCGGCGCCGCTGCTTTGCGCCGGCCTGATTGGCTACCGCGCCTACTGCATGTCCGGTGTATCGGGCGCCATGCGCCTGGGGCTCTACGGCTTTGGCGCGGCGGCCCACATCATCTGCCAGATTGCTGTCGCTCTGGGTCAGCAGGTCTATGCGTTCGTGCGACCCGGCGACCAGCAAAGCCAGCGTTTTGCGCTTCAGTTGGGTGCTTGCTGGGCAGGCACTTCCGATGACCGGCCCGACGTTGAGCTCGACGCGGCGCTGATTTTTGCACCGGTGGGTTCACTGGTGCCCGCGGCACTGAGTGCCACGCGCAAGGGCGGTGTTGTGGTGTGTGCCGGCATCCACATGAGCGATATACCTTCATTTCAATACGCGCTGCTGTGGGGCGAACGCAGTGTCCGGTCGGTAGCCAACCTGACGCGGGAAGATGGCGATGCGTTCTTTTCGCTCATCGGCCGCTACCCGGTCACGACCCATGTGCAGCTATTTGCTCTGGCTCAGGCCAATGAGGCCATCGCGGCGCTACGGGCTGGCGCCATCGATGGCGCGGCAGTGCTGGTGCCCTGACGATCACCCCGGATTTGCGATTTGTCAAAGCTCGCCGGCCGACGATGGCTACGCTGAAACCAATGATGGATTTGGAAGGCGCGCCATGCAGACAACTCGCTTCACCGGGAAGATTTCAGACCATGTCTGGCGCACCAGATACCGCTGGTGCGAAGGCGGCCACATGCAGGAGCCCTCGATCGAAGCCACCTGGGATCGGGTGGCGCTTGCGGTCTCAGGCGCGGAGGCGAATCACCACGACGAATGGCGCGAGCGCTTCCGGGCAATTCTGAACGACTTCCGTTTTTTGCCAGGCGGGCGGATACTGGCCGGGGCAGGAACGTCGCGCCGTGCCACGCTGTTCAATTGCTTCGTGATGGGTTTGGTGGAGGACTCGGTACAAGGCATTTTCAATGCCCTGCGTGAGGCCATGGTGACCCTGCAGGCCGGCGGTGGGGTGGGGGTTGACTTTTCCACCTTGCGGCCGGCGGGCTCGTTGGCGATAGCCAGTGGTGGTGTTGCGTCGGGACCAGTTTCTTTCATGCGGGTCTGGGAAGAATCGAACACGGTGCTGGAGTCGAGCAACCTGCGCCGCGGCGCCATGATGGCAACCTTGCGCTGCGATCATCCCGACATTGAAGAATTTATTGAGGCGAAGATCGCCAGCGACGCCTTGCCGCATTTCAACCTGTCGGTTCTGATCTCTGACGATTTCATGCGTGCCGTGGACGAAGACGGCCCGTGGCCCCTGATCTTCCCCCTCGGAGAACACGCGATTCCCGTCGGCGGCGAGGTGTGTGAGCGTATATGGTCCGGCGGCACGACACCGCAGCTTTGCCTGGTGCACCGGCGCGTACCGGCCCGCGCCTTGTGGAGCAGACTGCTTGACGTCGCCCATGCCAGTGCGGAGCCCGGTGTTCTGTTCATCGACCGGATCAACCGGGTCAACAACCTCTGGTACTGTGAAAACCTGTCAGCCACCAACCCCTGCGGCGAAATTCCGCTGGCACCATATGGCGCCTGCGATCTGGGCTCGATCAACCTGACGCGGTTTGTACAGCACCCCTTTGCGCAGCATCCCAGCGTGGATTTTGGCGGGTTGAAGGCCGTTGCCGGCATCGCCACCCGCTTTCTGGACAACGTTCACGATATCTCCATGTTTCCGCTCAAGGTCCAGGAAAAAGCCGCAGGCGCCAGCCGGAAAATCGGGCTGGGAATCACCGGATTGGCCGACATGTTTGCCATGCTGGGCTTGCGTTACGGCTCCCAGGCGAGCATTGACCTGACGCACGAGATCATGTCCGTGATACGTGACACGGCCTACCGCACTTCCATTGAGATCGCCAGGGAGAAGGGCGTCTTCCCCGCGTTTGACAAAATCAAATATGGCGCCAGTCCCTTCGTGCTGGATCTGCCGCGCGATATTCAGGACGCGATCGCGGCGCATGGCATTCGCAACAGCCATCTGCTGGCGGTGGCGCCCACAGGCGCCATCAGCCTGCTTGCCAACAACGTCTCCAGCGGGATCGAGCCGATCTTTGCCTTCAAGGCCGTGCGCCGGGTGCGTGGCGCCGATGGCCAGCCTGTGACTTTTGACGTGGAAGATGCCGCGTGGCGCGCGTATAAAGAACTGAATGGGCCCCAGGCCCCGTTGCCGGCGTATTTTGTTGAGGCAGTGGAGGTCAGCGCTGAAGATCAGTTGCGCATGATGGCGACCGTGCAGTCCTGTGTGGACAATGCGATCTCCAAGACGGTGCGGCTGCGGCAGAGCGCGAACGCCCAGGAACTTGGGGTTGTCTTGCGACGCGCCTGGGAACTTGGACTCAAAGGGTGTGCCGTCTACCGTGAGGGCAGCAGGGGTGGCGACTCTGTGGTCGGGCACCGCTGGGTCGAGCGCAGGCAACCCGCAGACGCACCAGCAGGCGTTGCGGGCTTATTTGACAAGTAGCACCGGAACCGGCGCTTGATGGATCACGCGTTGGGCAACCGAGCCTAGGAGCATGTTGCCAACGGCGCCCATGCCGCGTGTGCCCATGGCAATCTGGTCGACTTGCAGCTCTTTCGCGATACGCACGATTTCGTTGGCAACAACGCCGTAGGCCCGAGCCGGCTCACCGAGCTTGAACTCCAGCGCTCTGGCGTGCTCTGTTGCCTTGGTCAGTATGGTGTTTTGCTGATTTTTTTGATCCTCTTCGATTTTCTGGATGGTGGCAGCGGTGTAGTCGCCATAGAAGATCGGCTCAGGACTGACGCAGAGCAGGATGGCCTCCAGATCCAATGAAGATCGGGCCATTTTCGCCACGGCCTCCATCGCCCGGTTCGCGTGTTCGGATCCATCCACCGCAATCAGAATCTTCAGCATGTCGTGCTCCTGTTGTTCAAACGGATATCAAGGAAACCGGACGTACACCGTTCAATCAGGCAGCTGAAGAGCGCGATCGACGCGCTCCTTCAACTCGGGACCCCGATAGAGAGTCAGGTCGCTGGCGATGCTGCCGCGCACCAACTTTTCCGCGGCGCTGCTCAAACAGGGTCGGAGTTCGCCCAGCATCGGACTGGTGGCAATCAGCACGAGTGCATTGCATCGTTGCGCGGCCACTCCCTCGTTGAGGTAGTCCGCCAGTTGTCGGGCGAAGCTGCCACGCTCTTTGGCGTGGGCCTCTGTGCGGGGCTCAAATTGCGTGCCAGCGTGCCCGGTGCGACCATGCCCCTTTCCGGCAGCGCCCGTCAAGTCGCCCCCGCCGGCCTCGCCAGTCAGGCTGGTGTGAGGATGCACGAAATCGGCTAGTTCGGTGAGCGAGTGATCCGTGGCATGACGCTCGAAGCAACGTGCCCGCTCGGCGTTCGCTATCAGAATCCAAGTCTTGTCCATAATTTTCCTTTTGTTGCGTGTTCGCTAAAAAATGGGTGCGTTGCCCTCTGGACTCAACGCACCCTCATCAGGAGATTGCCTGCGGGCTGTGGCAATCATGCAGTCGGTGGTCAGAATCAGGCTGGCGATGGACGCGGCATTTTGCAGCGCCAGCCGTGTGACCTTGGCCGGATCGATCACACCCATTTGCAGCAGGTCACCGTAAGTCCGGGTTGCCGCGTTGTAGCCGAAGGCTTGATCCGGCGATTCGTCGACCCGGTTGAGAATCACCGAAGGCTCATCCCCCGCGTTGCTGACGATACGACGTAGCGGTTCTTCGAGTGCGCGCGAAACAAGGCGAATGCCTGATGTTTCATCAAGCGTACTGCCGGTCAAATTTTCCAGTGCACGTCGCGCCCGCAGCAACGCCACGCCGCCACCGGGAACGATGCCTTCCTCCACGGCAGCCCGGGTCGCATGCAGGGCATCTTCAACCCGCAGCTTGCGCTCCTTCAACTCGGTCTCAGTGGCGGCACCCACCTTGATCAGGGCGACACCGCCGGCCAGTTTGGCGGCCCGCTCGTCGAGCTTTTCGCGGTCGAAATCGCTGGTGGCGAGTTCGCGCTCCTTGCGGATGGTGGCAATCCTCTCGTGAATCGCCTTGGGCTGGCCGGCGCCACCAATCAGCGTCGTGTTTTCCTTGGTGATTTCCGCGCGTGTGGCGCGCCCCAGATCCGACAGCTTGACCTTGGCCAGGGTCAACCCCACCTCATCGCTGACGACGCTGCCCCCGGTCAGGACAGCAATGTCCTGCACCATCGCCTTGCGCCGGTCGCCGAAGCCCGGCGCCTTGACGGCACAGGTTCTGATGGTGCCGCGAATCGTGTTGATCACCAGCGCGGCCAGCGAATCGTTGTCTACCTCCTCCGCGATCACCAGCAAGGGCCGGCCGGCCTTCACAATCTCTTCGAGCAGCGGCAGGAGGTCCTTCAGTGACGACAGCCGGCCTTCACACAAGAGGATCGCCACATCTTCCAGCACGGCGCTTTGCCGCTCGGCATTGTTGATGAAGTACGGCGACAAAAAGCCCCGGTCAAACTGCATGCCCTCCACCACTTCGAGCACACTGACCAGCCCGGAGCCGTCTTCGATCGAGATCGCGCCCTCACGCCCCACCTTGTCAATGGCACTGGCCAGCAGGTCGCCAATGGATCGGTCGTTGTTGGCCGAAATCGCCGCCACGTGCGCAATCTCCTGCGAGGTGGTGCAGGGTTTGGCCATCTTCCTGATTTCAGCGACCACGGTCTCGATGGCCAACTCAATGCCGCGCTTGAGATCCATCGGATTCATGCCGCCGGCCAGATACCGCAAACCTTCCTGAATCATGCCGTGGGCCAGCACGGTGGCGGTGGTGGTGCCGTCGCCCGCCATCTCGCTGGTGCGGGCGGCGACCTCGCGCAGCAACTGCGCGCCCATGTTTTCAAACCGGTCTTCCAGCTCTATCGATTTGGCCACCAGAACGCCAGAATTCACGATCTGCGGCGGTCCGAAGTCGCGCTCCAGAATGACAGTCCGTCCGCGTGGACCCAGGGTGACCTTGACCGCCTCAGCCAGCGCATCCACGCCCCGGCGGATCTTGTCGCGGGCGGCATCGTGGAAGATGAGCTGCTTCGGTTTCATGGTCGCTCAAGTGGCGCTCTTGCGGAAATTTTCGATGCCGTTCTTCAGCTTGCCCAGAGAATTACCGAACGACTCTTTCATCTGATTCCATGAGTCAACCGTCGCCGACTTCAGCTCGGTGAGACGCTGTTGCGTGTCACGCAGGTCGGCTTCAAGTTTTCCGACTTCCTCGCCAAGCTTTGCTTTGGTCTCAGCATTGGCAGCCTCGGCCTTTGCCTTGAATTCGGCAATGGCACCGCGCAGCTCATCCAGCTCTTTTTGCGCAGTGTCGGAGAATGCCTTGCGCTCCCCCTGTTGCTGATCAACCTGGCCGGACGCAGCGGGGGGCTTCTGTAGTTCAGGCTGGGGTGGCTTGATCTTGTCGCATGAGACGCAGGTCGCCGCCAAAACAAAAATGAAGCCAGTCGTTGTTAAAAAATGTTTCATGATCAGTCCTTTCACTCTTGCGCATGGGCATGTCATCTGTTGACACTGAACACAACTGGAATCTCGCACCTGGCTCGGCGGACCACGTTGCGAAACGTCAACTGCTCAATGAAAAGCGGTTTCAGCTTTGAGAATTCTCAAAAATAACTATGCCGGCTTTGTCTACAGTCATTCAAGCGCCACAACGGCACCTTGGCCGGATGGCGTTGCGTTCCCATTGGAGGAGAGAGCTCATGAAGACAGATGCAGAGTTAAAAGCAGACTTGATGGAGCGGCTTGACGCGATTCCCGCTGTCAATGCCTCCGAAATTGAAGTCATGGTTGACAACGGAGTGGTGACCCTGAGCGGCCAGGTTGACACACATCAAACGAGATTCCAGGTTGAAAGAACGGCCAGGCGGGTTCCCGGCATGCGTGGTCTGGAGATTAAGGTGAAACCGACGCAACCGACTTCAAAGAAACATCACCATTAGGCGATTTTCTCTGGTGTTTCACGCCAGATTGGTTCGCACCCTGCGCTAGTAGCGCAGAGGCATATTCCCGGTTTCAAGAGGACGGATGGCGGGCCGACATCACTTGCTCCAGCAGATGCCGAAGCGTTTCCTCGCTTTGTTTTTTCCGTTCACTGTCATGCTCAAATTGCCAGTCTTTCAAAGCCAGCGATAGCTCGACAAACGCATCGCGCAATTCGAACAACGCTGCACTGACCTCGCCGATGGTCTTCGCCATCTCGGTCTTTGACTCAGAGTCTTTCATGGCTCAACTCCTGACGTGTGACTTGCCGCAAATATAGCGGGGCTGACCCTGTTGATAGTTGACTTTTCGCAAGTGGACGCCGTGCACCGGAATAAATTGTGTGTCCGGATCGTGGATGCGACATCCGCAAGGATTTGGCGCCGGGTTATTGCGCCGGGTCAGTGCGGTCTGCCTCAACGGCGATGCGCACCGCCTCCTCGACGTCTTCCAGAAAAACGAACTCAAGTTGTTGCCGGGCCTGCTGCGGGACTTCTTCCAGGTCTTTGCGGTTGCGCGCCGGCAACATCACCCGTTTGATCCCCGCGGCCAGTGCTGCCAACACTTTTTCCTTGATGCCGCCAACCGGCAACACCAGCCCGCGCAGGCTGATTTCTCCGGTCATGGCGACGTCGTTGCGCACGGGCCGGTCCATGAACAGGGAGGCCAGCGCAATGAACATGGCGACGCCGGCGCTGGGTCCGTCTTTTGGAATCGCTCCGGCAGGCACATGAATGTGAACGTCCGTTTTTTCGAAGACGGCAGGATCCAGCCTGATCGTTGCCGCCCTTGATTTCACCAGGGTCAGGGCTGCCTGCGCCGACTCCTTCATCACGTCCCCCAGTTGGCCGGTCAGGATCAGGCGGCCGCTGCCAGCGGTGCGGCTGGCTTCGATGAACAGGATGTCACCTCCCACCGGCGTCCAGGCCAGCCCGGTGGCGACGCCCGGCATGCCCGCACGCAATGCAACTTCATTTTCGAATTTGGCTGGACCGAGTACTTCCGCCAGGTCCGGTGCATCGACACGCACCGCCTGGACCTCACCCTCGGCAATGCGCACCGCTGCCCGGCGGCACACGGCGCCAATCTGACGTTCCAGATTGCGCACGCCAGCCTCGCGGGTGTAATCGCGAATGATGGCGGCAATCGCGCCATCGGTGATTTCCAGTTGCTCGGGCTGAAGCCCACTGTCGTCCAGCTGGCGCGCCACCAGATACCTGCGTGCAATCTCGCGCTTCTCTTCCTGCGTATAGCCGGCAAGATGCAATACCTCCATGCGGTCGCGCAACGGGCCGGGAATGGTGTCGAGGACGTTGGCGGTGGCGATAAACAGGACCTGGGACAGATCGTACGGAACCGACAGATAGTTGTCGCGGAAAGTGTTGTTTTGCTCCGGGTCCAGCACCTCCAGCATGGCGGCGGAGGGGTCGCCATGGATACCGGTTCCCAGTTTGTCGATTTCATCGAGCATCATCACGCAGCCGCGTGTGCCGGCTTTTTTCAGCGCCTGGATGATGTTGCCGGGCAGCGCGCCAATGTAGGTGCGCCGGTGGCCGCGTATTTCTGCCTCGTCGTGCACGCCGCCCAGCGACACGCGAACGAATTTCCGGCCCAGGGCCCTGGCGATCGACTGGCCGAGCGATGTCTTGCCGACGCCAGGCGGACCCACCAGGCAAAGAATGGGGCCGTGGCCGCCGGGCTTGAGCTTGCGCACCGCCAGAAACTCAAGAATGCGCTTTTTCACTTGTTCGAGCCCGAAGTGGTCGGCGTCCAGAACGTGGCGGGCCTGGGCCACATCAATGGCATCGGGCTCGGGGTCCTTCCATGGCAACTCGACCAGCCAGTCGAGGTAGGTACGGACCATCGAATATTCGGCTGAGCCGTCGGACATGCGTTCAAGCCGCTTGAGCTCCTTGCCGGCCTGCTTGGCGACTTCTTCAGGCATGTTGGCGTCGGCGATCAGTTTGCCCAGCTCGTTGATTTCAGCGACATTGCCTGCCGCGTCCTCCCCGAGTTCCTTTTGAATCGACTTGAGTTTCTCGCGCAACAGATACTCACGCTCGCGCTGTCCCATGCTTTCTTTGGTGCGCTTGTCGATGTCGCGCGAGAGCTCCAGCACCTCGATGCGATGCACCAGCATGTCAAGCACCCGGTCCATTCGGCTGCGCAGATCCACTTCTTCCAGCAGTTCCTGTTTCTCGGACGCCTTGATATCCACGTACCCGGCCACCAGGTCGGCCAGCATGCCCGGCGCATCGACGCCCTGGACTGCATGAACCATTTCCTGGGGTACTTGCGGCAGCAGTTGCAGGACTTCCAGGGCCCGCTCCTTGAGTTGCAGGAAGCGCGCCTCGATTTCCTTGTCACCCTCGACCACGCTTTCAACGATGCGCTCGATGGTGGCCACTGTGAACGCAAAACCCGCAAGGTAGCCGGTCACGCGAAAGCGCTGCTGGCCCTGGCAAATGAGATGGTGGGTGCCGTCGGGCGTCGTGACGTAACGCAGGATGGAGGCGATCGTGCCCACAAGCGGCAAATCATCCGCTTCGGGTGTCTCCACGTCCGGGTCTCGCTGCATCAGGATGCCAACGGGACGCCCCGCCTTGACGGCGTATTGGGCCGCCGCAATGGAACTCTCGCGGCCAATGGCAATGGGCACAATCATGCCGGGGAAGAGCACCATGTTTCGCACGGGCACGATGATCATGGCGTCGTCCGGAACGTTGCCAGTGTCGTCGGGTCCTTTCCCTTGTACCCCCGCGGCGGGCTTGCCCGCTTCCGGGTCGAGGTCCTTGTTTTCCAGCAGCTTGATGACTTGGTTCATGTGAGTTGCTCAAGATGGAGTCTCAGGCAGCCGTTCTCCAGTTGCATCTCGACCAGCCGATAGTCGCCTTCGGGCAGGTCGATGCGGCGCTCGAAGCGCCCGTACGGAATCTCCAGCCGCAGAATGGCGCCCGGGCCAAAGCTTGCACCCAGCGCCCGCTCGCCACGAACCATGATGGTCTGCTGTTCGAGGGTGACCTCGAACTGTTCCGGCGCGACACCTGGTAGCGCGATGAGCAGGCCCAGCACGCGCCCGTTTTCGTACATGTCGACCGGAGGCTCCCAGCAGGGTGATTCGGCGACCTGGCCAATCAGGAAAAACTGGCGCTGAAGCCGGTCTGCCGTCTGAAGCAGTTCGACGGCTTCGGCCAGCATCCATTCTCTGGGATCACGGCGTTGCATTGATTTTCCTTTTCCATCCGGCAGGTCTCACGGGTGGACAAAGCGTAAGTTCGACACCCGGGCGAACGCTTGACAAATCGCAAGAAGCCGGGCGCTCGCCGGCTTGATGATTGTCAACGCCACTGGCTGGCCATCAAGGCATCGTCAGAGGTCATGGAGGTTGCCACATGTTCTTTGAAAAACGTTTTTTGAAAACGATGGACCAGATCCGTGCGAAGGCCACCGTGCCATTGCGCATCGAGCTGTGGAATGGTCGCCAGTTTGACTTTTCCAGCGACCCGAGTGTGACGGTAACCATCCCGAGTTCGTCGGCGCTTCGTTACTTCATCGCACCGAACCTCAACAAGTTGGGAGAGGCCTTTGTCGAGGGTCATATCCGGGTTGATGGCTCGCCGAAAAACGTGTTCAAGGTCGCGGAGGGACTGGCGCGCAATGTGACGGCGAGGCTGCCGTCGGCGGTTCAGTGGGCGAGAAATCACAGTCGGGATCGCGATCGCAAGGCGATCGAATACCACTACGACGTTGCCAATGAGTTCTACTCGCTGTTTCTTGACCGCGACATGGTTTATTCGTGTGCCTATTTTCAAAACGAAACAGACACCCTCGACGCGGCCCAGAGCCAGAAGCTCGACCATATCCTGAACAAGCTGATGCTCAAGCCGGGCGAGAAATTCCTCGATATCGGCTGTGGCTGGGGGGCGTTGATCATCCGTGCGGCGCAGAAATATGGCGCCATTGCCACCGGTATCACTCTGTCAAAGAACCAGTTTGATCTGGCACAGGAAAAGATCCAGCGTGCTGGCCTGGCCGACCGTTGCCGCGTGCTGCTGTGTGACTACCGTGACCTGAATGAACCGCAGGCGTACGACAAGATTGCCAGCGTCGGCATGTTTGAGCATGTTGGCCTGAAGAACCTGCCCACCTATTTCAGGGCGGTGCATGGCCTGCTCAAAGATGAGGGACTGGTTCTCAACCATGGCATCACAACCAGCGATGTGGAGAGCCGGTGGATTGGCATGGGTGCCGGTGAGTTCATCGACCGCTATGTGTTCCCCGACGGGGAGTTGCCGCATGTTTCTCTGGCCCTGAAGGAGATGGCCGGTGCCGGGCTGGAGGTGGTGGATGTCGAGTCCTTGCGGCGGCACTATGCCCGCACCTGCGAGGCGTGGTCAAACAACCTTGAAGCCCGCCGGGATGAAGCCATGGCTATTGCGGGCGAGCGCCGCTACCGCATCTGGCAGATCTATCTCGCCGGTTGTGCCCATGGTTTTGCCAATGGCTGGATGAATCTTTACCAGATTCTGTGCAGCAAGGCCGAAAACAACGAGCTGCGGCAGCAGCCGCTGACACGCGACTATATGTACGCAGGCCGGTCCTGAGCGGTGCCCGGCATCGTGTGGCCAAGCCCGGCGACGGGGCTGTTTGCAAAGCCCGCCGTGCGGGGGTATCGTTCGGGGATGAAAAAACAAAGTTTCTGGAACGTCGACCTGCTGGAGTTGTTCAGGCTCTGGATCAGCGACATGGGGACGTTCCTGATGACGACCCTGATGTTCGTGGGCCTGTCGATGCCGGTGGTCATCCCGGCGCTG
Source organism: Rhodoferax sp. (assembly GCF_030646845.1). Lineage (GTDB taxonomy): Bacteria > Pseudomonadota > Gammaproteobacteria > Burkholderiales > Burkholderiaceae_C > Rhodoferax. Next base: position 79,491 of record NZ_JAUSLE010000004.1, read on the forward strand.
ATCCTTTGGTATCTTCTGTCGATCAACTGGAGCATGAGCCCGTGAAGAATTGCTCCTGACGGCGGCAACTCAGGGGCTGAGGGCCGGGCGTCGCAGCTTGAGCAAGCCGGCCGAGAGTGCCGTGCCGCAGACAATGATGGCGCCACAAAACGCCATCCACATTGAGACCGCTTCATTCAGGAAGATCGTGCCGTAGATCACCGCGAACACCGGCACGACAAAGGTCACCGTCAGGGCGCGCGCCGGGCCGACGTTTTCAATCAGGCGGAAGTACAGGATGTAGGCGACGCCGGTGCACAGTACGCCGACCGCCAGCAGGGCAAGCCAGGCGGTGGTGCCCGGCATGCGTTGCGGCCATAGCCACAGGGTGGGCAGCGCCAGCCCCAGTGTGGCGCCCAGCTGGCTGCCAGTGGCGGTGACGAGCGACGGCAATCCACCCAGGTGGCGTTTGGTGAAGCTGGCCGCGATGGCGTAACACAGACACGCCAGCAGGCAGGCCAGCACCGCCCAGCCGGTGGCCGGGCCGGAGGCATCGGGTTTGAAGCTGGCTTTGTCCCATGCCAGCAGGGCGACACCGACAAAGCCGATCACCAGGCCCAGAATGCGCAGGCCGTGTGGCCGGTCCTTGAGCCAGACCCAGGCGACCATGGCGCCGAACAGGGGAACGGTGGCGTTGAGGATGGAAGACAAGCCGGTGCTGATTGACAGCAGCGCGAAGGAAAAGCAGGCGAAGGGAATGCCGGAGTTGAGCAGTCCGATGAAAATGGTTTTCTTCCAGTGCCGGGCCAGTTGCGGCCCCAGACCGCGCCACAGCAGCAAGGGCAACAGAAACAGGGAGGCGATCGCCACGCGCACGCCAGCGGTAGGGATGGCGCCAAATTCGACTGTGCCCAGGCGCATGAACAGGAAGGACGAGCCCCAGAGCGCGGCGAGCAGCACAAACTCAATGAGCCAGGGTTGTTTGGAGTGGGGTGAGTTCAAAGTGCACCTTCAAGTTGCAGCAAGGCCGCCTTGCGCTCAAGTCCGCCGGCGTAGCCGGTCAGGCTGCCATCTGCCCCGAGCACGCGGTGGCAGGGCACGATGATACTCAGGGGGTTGCGCCCCACGGCCGCGGCCGCGGCACGCACCGCAGCGGGATTGCCGATGCGGGCGCTCAATGCGCCATAGCTGCGGGTGGAGCCACGCGGGATTTCCAGCAGGGCGCGCCAGACGTCCTGCTGAAAGGCAGTGCCTTGCGCGAAGTCCAGGGCCAGGTCAAAGGACGTGCGGCGGCCGGCAAAGTAGTCGCTCAACTGGCGCTGCGCCTGTTGCAGCACGGGGTGCTCTGAGGCCTGAGGCCAGATGGATGTGTCGGGCTGGTGGCTTTGACCGTCAAACCACACGCCTACCAATGCGTTGCCCGAAGCGGCCAGGATGATGCGCCCAAGCGGGCTGTCAAAGCTCGTCTGAACGGTGGATGCTGAGAATTTCATATCAAATTGCCTTGTAGCCCTCGTGGAATATGCGTAAGTAGCTATCTATTTAATAGCAGCTGCGGTGGTCTGCCGATTCCTCGACACAACGGGCAGAGAAGCCCAGGCGCGGATTACCGCGTAGCTGCGCCACGGTTGCCAGGCGTGGGACGCCGCTTGGGCTTCGCGGGCCGGGCTCTTGCTGTCCTGCACGCCCAGCGCCTTGTGCAGCGCGACGTCTCCTGCCGGAAAGGCGTCGGGCCAGCGCAGGGCGCGCATGGCAATGTACTGGGCCGTCCAGTCGCCAACGCCCGGCAGTGCCTTCAGGGCGGCGATCGTGTCCGCCACGTCAGCGCCGGCGTGCAGTGGCAGCTGCTGCTGCGCGACCGCGCTGGCGAGGGCCTGGATGGCGGCTTGGCGTTGCTTGACGATGCCCAGTTGCCCCAGTGCATCGCCACTGGCGGCGGCCAGCGTTGCGGGTGCCGGGAAAAGCCGGTTCAGCCCGGGGAACGGGGTGTCCAGCGGTTCGCCAAAGCGTGTCACCAGTCGTGTCGCCACGGTGCGCGCCGCCGCCACGGTGATCTGCTGGCCGAGGATGGCGCGCACGGCCAGCTCAAAGCCGTCCAGGGTGCCGGGCACACGCAAGCCGTCTCCCAGCGGGAAGTGGGCATGCAGCAGGCTGTTGATGGCCCGGGGATCGGCGTCCAGATCGAGCAGGGCTCGCATGCGCGACATGACCCAGGGCAGCACGTCGCGCAGCGAATCGCTCACGCGCAGGTCAACCCGGCTGGCAGCCGCATCGAAGCGGGCCACCAGCCAGCCGGTGTGGCGCTTGCCGGCGTATTGCACGGCCACGGTCTTGCGCAGGCTCTGGTCGCCGGGCACCAGGTTGACTTCTTCCATGCCGGCGATCTGCCGGGTGGCGAAGAACTGCAGCATGGCGTCCACGTCATAGGGCGGGCGATACGCCAGTCTGACGTGGATGCCCGGGTCACTTGCACCCTTGGCCCGGCTCCCGCCTTCGCGGCGCAGCTGGGTCGGGTTGAGGGCGTAGTGCTGGGTAAACGCGGCGTTGAAGCGCCGCACGCTGGCGAAGCCGCTCAAATGCGCCACCTGGATGACCGCCAGCGTGGTGTCGGTCAACAGCTGTTTGGCGCTCAACAGGCGCCGCGTCTGCAGGTACTGCAGCGGTGACACGCCAAACTGCGCTTCAAAAATGCGCCGCAGGTGGCGGTCGCTCACGCCCAGGCGCTGGGCCAGTTGTCGTACGGTGGGCGTGGCCTCGCCCCAGGCGTCGGGCGTGTCCAGCAGGTGGGCCGCCTGACCGGCCAGAATGCTGGAGGCATCCTGGATGGACCAGGCCCTGGCGTCAAGGCCGGTGCTGGCAGCGGGTGTGCGCGGTGCCAGTTCCGGGCGGCAGCGCAGGCAGGGTCGAAAACCGGCACTCTCTGCCTGCGCCGCATGGACAAAAAAGCGGCAGTTCTCGCGCTTCGGGGTTCGCACGCGACACACCGGGCGGCAGTAGATGCCGGTAGAGGTGACCGCCGTGAAAAAGCAGCCGTCAAAACGCGCGTCCCGCGCCTTGAGGGCGAGGTAGCAGGCGTCGTCGTCTGGCTGGATTTCATGGGGAGTCATGCGGGGAATGATACGCGTGCAGCGAAGGCAAACAAGCCGTTTTCGGACATGTCCCTGGGGCCGTTGGCGGCCTACAATCCGATGCACAAATCCAGGGTAAAAATTTCTTTCAGGGACAAAAATCATGCAACTATCCGCTTCCATTTTCAAGGCTTACGACATACGCGGCATCGTGCCGGCCACCATCGACGAGGCAGTGGCCGAGGCCCTGGGTCGCGCCTTTGGCACGGTGGCACGCAGTGAGGGTGAAGCCTGTGTGGCCGTAGGGCGCGACGGGCGGCTGAGTGGCGCCAGCCTGAGTGCGGCGCTGGTGCGCGGCCTGGTGGCAGCCGGCGTGGAGGTGATCGATGTCGGCATGGTGACGACACCCATGTTGTACTTTGCCGCCAGCACCCTGTGCAGCAGCGGCATTCAGGTCACCGGCAGCCACAACCCTCGCGACTACAACGGCTTCAAGATGGTGATGGCCGGACGGGCCATCTACGGCGAAGAGATTCAGGCCTTGCGCCGCATGATGGAAGCGGAGAACTGGTCGCTGCAAGCCGGCGGGCAGGTCCGGACGGTTGATGTGTTCGAGGCCTACCGGGATCGCATTGTGGGCGACATCAAACTGGCACGCCCCATGAAGATCGTGGTCGATTCGGGCAATGGCATTGCAGGCGCGTCGGCCCCGGCCATTTTGCGGGCGATTGGCTGCGAGGTGACCGAGCTGTACAGCGAAGTCGATGGCAATTTCCCGAACCACCATCCCGACCCGAGCAAGCCCGAGAATCTGCGCGACCTGATTGCGGCGCTGCGCGCGGGCGATGCCGAACTGGGGCTGGCCTTCGATGGCGATGGCGACCGCCTGGGCATCATCACCCGCGAGGGCAACAACATCTACCCCGACCGGCAGATGATGCTGTTCGCACGCGACGTGCTGTCGCGCGTGCCGGGCGGCACCATCCTGTTTGACGTGAAGTGCTCGCAGCGCCTGGCGCCGGCCATTGAGGCAGCGGGTGGCCAGCCACTCATGTACAAGACCGGGCACTCGCTGATCAAGGCCAAGATGAAGGAAGTCAACTCGCCGCTGGGCGGCGAGATGAGTGGCCACATGTTCTTCAAGGAGCGCTGGTTTGGCTTTGACGATGGCACGTACGCGGGCTGTCGCCTGCTCGAAATCCTGAGTCGCTCACCCGATGGCAGTGCCGTGCTCAATGACCTTCCGAGCAGTTTCTCGACGCCTGAGTTGAATGTGAAATGCGCCGAGGGCGAGCCCCACGCGCTGGTGGACAAACTGGTCGCGACAGCACGCTTCCCGGCACCGGCCATCGTCAATACCATCGATGGTCTGCGCGTGGACTGGCCCGATGGTTTTGGCCTGATTCGCGCCTCCAACACCACGCCCGTGCTGGTGATGCGCTTTGAAGGGCACACGCCCGAGGCGCTGCACCGCATTGAAGCCGAGATGCTGGCCCTGCTGCGCACCGTGAAACCCGGTGCCGTAGTGGATGAGGCGGCGCATTGAGCGCCGCCGGGCCATCCCAAGACGCGAAGGCCCCCTTGGGGGGCAGCGCAGCACACGCAGTGGCTAGCGTGGGGGCCACAGTTTGAAGATTTTGATCGTCAAGCTGTCTTCGCTTGGCGATGTGGTGCACGCCATGCCGGCCGTTCAGGACCTCCGCCGGGCGTATCCGCAGGCGCAGATTGACTGGGTGGTGGAGCGTGGCTTTGCCCCGCTGGTGCGGCGCTGCGCGGGTGTTAATCGCGTCATTGAATGCGAACTGCGGCGCTGGCGCAAGTCGCCTTTGTCGACGCCGACACGGCTGGCCTGGCGCGCCTTCAAGGCCGAGTTGCAGCGTGAGCATTACGACGCCGTGATTGATCTGCAGGGCCTGAGCAAATCCGCGCTGGTGTCCTGGCTGGCGCGGCTGGCGCCGCAGGGCAAGCGCTATGGCCTGGCCAACCAGACCGAAGGCTCCGGCTTTGAAGCGCCCGCGCGTTGGGTGGCCGATGTAGCGGTGTCGCTGCCGCCTCATATTCATGCCGTGACACGGTCGCGTGAGCTGTGCGCCCGCGCCTTCGGCTATGCCATGCCAGTTATTCAGTCTTTTGGGCTTCTAGCCCACGCAGATAAAGCGCATATAGCTATCAAAAGCATAGCGCCTGAGGCGTCCGGTCCCCGCGTCGTGGCCCTGGTGCATGGCACCTCGCGTGCCGACAAGCAGTGGCCGCTGGTCGCGTGGCGCGCATTGGGTGAGCGACTCAACGACAACGGTTACACCGTGGCCCTGCCGCACGGCAGTGATGAGGAGCAGACCATGGCACAGAACATCGCCAGCGGCCTCGCCCGTGCCACGGTCTGGCCCCGGCTGGGGCTGGACGCCCTGACCGATGCGCTGGCCGCCTGTGCGGGTGTGATCGGTGTGGACAGCGGCTTGAGCCACATGGCGGTGGCGCTGGATTTGCCGCATGTCCAGCTCTACAACTTCGACACCGCCTGGCGCACCGGGCCGCAAGACACGTCCCGCCAGGTCAGTGTCTACGGCCACCCGGCGCCCGATGTGGACGCAGTCTGGCTGGCCTGGCTTGGCGTGTCCGCCGCCATCGTCACCCCATGACACGGGCCTTGTACAGCCTGCTGGTGTGGCTGATGCAGCCGCTGGTGCGCCGCAAGCTGGCGCGGCGCGGCGTCGCCGAGCCGCTTTACCTGCAGGCGGTGGAAGAACGCTTTGGGTACTACGACAGCGCCCCGTGCAGCGCCAGTGACGGCCTGGTCTGGGTGCATGCCGTGTCGCTGGGGGAAACGCGCACGGCGGCCCTGCTGATTGCCGGGTTGCGTCAACGGCTGCCCGGTATGCGGCTATTGTTGACGCACGGCACCGCCACCGGGCTGGCGCAAGGGGCCGCCCTGCTGCAGCCGGGCGACATTCAGACCTGGCAGCCCTGGGACACACCCGGCGCCGTGCGGCGGTTTCTGGCGCACTTCAGGCCCCGCATCGGCATCCTGATGGAGACCGAGATCTGGCCCAATCTGGTGGCGGCTTGCGCGCAGAGCGGCGTGCCGCTGGTGCTGGCCAACGCGCGCATGAGCGAAAAATCACAGCGACAGGCGCAGCGCCTGGCCTGGTTGTCCCGCCCGGCCTTTGGCGCGCTGACGGCGGTGTGGGCCCAAACCCAGGCCGATGCCCAGCGCCTGACCCAACTCGGCGCCACGGTGCAGGGCGTGTTTGGCAACCTCAAGTTTGATGCCGCGCCCAACGCGGACCAGTTGGCCGCAGGACGGGCGTGGCGAGGCAGGGCAGGCCGACCGGTCGTCATGTTTGCCAGCTCGCGCGAGGGTGAGGAAGCGGCCCTGCTTCAAGTATTGAGGTCATTTCGGCCCCTGGCCCCCGTCAGTAATGCGCAGGGTGCTGTTAATTCAATAGCAAATAGTATTCAGTGGCTGATCGTTCCGCGCCATCCGCAGCGCTTTGACGAGGTGGCGGCCCTGATCGGCCAGCACGACTTTGTCGTCTCGCGGCGCAGCGCCTGGGGCGACGGGCCACCTGGCAGCGAGGGGCCTGACGCCAGCGCGATCTGGCTGGGTGACTCGCTGGGCGAAATGGCGCTGTACTACGGTCTGGCCGATGTGGCCCTGCTGGGTGGCAGCTTTGAGCCGCTGGGCGGCCAAAACCTGATTGAAGCGGCCGCCTGTGCCTGCCCGGTGGTGATGGGGCCGCATACCTTCAATTTTGCCGACGCGGCCGAACTGGCAGAAGCGGCAGGGGCGGCCTTGCGGGTGCCATCGCTGGCGCAGGCGGTGGCTGCGGCCCGGGCGCTGGCGAATGATCCGCCGGCGCGAGCCACCATGGCCCGAGCCGCCACCGGCTTTTCAGGCGACCATCGCGGGGCGCTGGAAAAAACGGCCTCGGCCGTGGTGGCCTTACTTGACCAGCAGGGCGTTGACGCTTTGTAAGTCGTTGGCTTCGAGCGTGCCGCTGGCCTGGCGCAGTTTCAGGCCGCACATCAGGACGTCATAGCGGGCCTTGGCCAGATCGCGTTTGGTCTGGAACAACTGGCTTTGTGAGTTGAGCACGTCGATGTTGATGCGCACGCCCACCTGGTAGCCCAGCTTGTTGGCGTCCAGCGCGCTCTGGCTGGAGGCCTCGGCGGCTTCCAGGGCCTTGACCTGGCCCTGGCCTGACGCCACACAGTAGTAGGCTGTGCGCGTGCCTTGCGCTACGGCGCGTTTGGCGCTTTCGAGATCATTGCGGGCTTTTTCTTCCAGCGCCAGGGTTTCCCTGATGCGGTTCTGGGTCGAGAACCCGGCGAACAGCGGCAGGTTGAACGCCAGGCCGACCGAACCGGCATTGGCGCGGTAGCTGCTGGGCAGGCTGCTGCTTGGGTTGCCGTCCGGGTAGCGATTCATGCCGTAGCTGGCCGTCAGATCCAGCGTGGGCTTATGGCCCGCTTCTGCCTTTTTGGTTTCAAGTTGCGCGACTTCCAGCGCGATCTGTGACTGCTTGATGCTAGGGGAAGACTCCGACTGCTGAACCCAGGTGTTGACGTCATTGGGCACAAGCGCCGGCAGAACCAGGGGCAGAGCCAGGGATTGGGGCTGGGTATCGCTCTTGCCCACCAGCTGATCGAGGGCAATTTTCTTGATGCGAAGGTCGTTGGCGGCGGCGATTTCCTGCGCCGTCACCAGGTCAAACCGGGCCTGTGCTTCACGGGTATCGGTGATGGTGGAGGTGCCGACTTCAAAATTACGCTTGGCCGACGCCAGCTGTTCGCCCACTGCCACGTTCTGGGCTTTGATGAACGTCAGGCTGTCCTGCGCGGCCAGCACGTCAAAGTACGCCTGGCTGACGCGCACGATCAGGTCCTGATCAGCGGCGGCCAGCTGGGCCTGGGCGATATCCGCCTGCTTGAGACCCTGCCTGTAGCTGGCCAGGTTGCCTGGACGGTACAGCGGCTGCGATGCACTGACGGAGGCGCTTTGGGTGTCATAGGTACGGTCGCTGCTGGCGCCTGTGTCTGGAATCACTTCCTGGTTGGTCCGCGACACACCGAGCGCCAGGCCGGCCGTGGGCAGAACGGCCGCCTTGGCCTGGTCTGCCCTGGCCATGGTGGCGTCATACTGGGATTTGGCGGACTGATAGGACGCATCAAAGACCCGTGCCGACTCGTACAGATCCACCAGGCTTTGCGCGCCCACAGGCAGGGCCAGCGCAGCGCTGACGGCCACGAAAAGGGGTAGAAGACGGAATTTTTTCATGGTGGGCCTTGAAGTCATTTGCAATGACAGGTTGTGACAGCTGTGGGGGGCGAATTGATCACTCGGATTCAATATCGCGGAACGGTCGGGTCAAGCTCGGCAGACCAGGCGTTGATGCCGCCGGCAATATTGGCGACATGGGCAAAACCCCTGCCTCTCAAAAACGAAGCCACCTGCATGCTGCGGGCGCCGTGATGGCACAGGCAGGCAATGGGTTGCCCGGGGTCGAGTTCGTTCAGACGAGGCGGAATCACCCCCATGGGGATGGTCAACAGCTCAAATCCGTCGGCCTTGATGCTCGCCACCCGCAACTCGGAGGGTTCGCGCACATCCAGCACAACCGGTGCGCCATGGGCGCGCACTGTTTCCAGCCATACGGACAATTCGGAGGGGCGTACTTGAGCAATCATGGGGTCAGAATCGGAAATGTGAGGGTTCGGGGAAATTCAGCAGGCGTGGGGCGACGGTGTCCCATGGCGTGCTGGTCTTGAAGCTGGCGTCGCCGGTGCGGGTGACGATGGTGGCGCGCATCACGGGCTCCTCGCCCACGATGCCTATCAGCCGACCGCCCACCTTGAGGTTGGCCAGCAGGGCCTGCGGTACCTCGGCCACCGAGCCACTCAGAATGATCACGTCAAATGGACCTTCCGCGGGGGCGCCTTTGGCGCCGTCGAACTGCCGCACTTCGGCGTTGTGAATGCCGGCCTTCTGCAGGTTGGCGCGGGCCATTTTTGCCAGTTCCGGATTGATCTCCAGCGAAATCACGCGCTGGGCCCGGTGCGCCAGCAAGGCGGCCATGTAGCCGGAGCCGGCGCCGATCTCCAGCACTTTTTCATGCTTCTGAACGGCGGCGTCCTGCAGCATCCGGGCTTCGACGCGCGGTGCCAGCATGAACTGGCCGTGGCCCAGGGGGATTTCCATGTCGACAAACGCCAGTGCCTTGTGCGCCAGGGGGACAAAGTCTTCACGTTTGACCACCGACAGCAGGTGCAGCACGTCGGCATCCAGCACGTCCCAAGGACGAATCTGCTGCTCGATCATGTTAAAGCGGGCTTGTTCCAAGTTCATTTAGGTACTCCAGGGGGTATGTTAACCGATTCTGCAAAATTTTACCCGGCAGCGCTGTCGCCAGGGCCCCAGCGGCGGCGCAACCATTGCGCCAGATCATCCATGTAGCAGTACACCACCGGCACCACCACCAGAGTCAGCAGGGAAGATGTGATCACGCCGCCGATCACGGCCTGGCCCATGGGGGCGCGCTGCTCCGAGCCTTCGGTGAGCGCCAGCGCCAGCGGCAGCATGCCAAAAATCATGGCCAGCGTGGTCATCAGGATCGGGCGCAGCCGCACCTTGGCCGCCATCAGCAGCGCGGCATTGCGCTCCATGCCAGCGATGGGGCGGCCGTCTGCGTCGATACCGGGTTCGCGGGCACGGATGGCAAAGTCCACCAGCAAAATGGCGTTCTTGGTCACCAGGCCCATCAGCATCACCACCCCGATGACCGAGAACATCGACAGGGTCGAGCGGAACATCAGCAGCGCCAGCACCACGCCGATCAGGGTTAGCGGCAGCGCCGTCATCAGTGCCAGGGGCTGGAAAAAGCTCTTGAACTGGCTGGCCAGAATCATGTAGATGAAAACGACGGCCAGTACCAGCGCCGAAATCGCGTAGCCAAAGGATTCCGCCATGTTCTTGGTGGAGCCGCCAAACTGGTAGCGGTAGCCGGGCGGAAAGCTGATGCTCTCCAGCGCGGCCTTGATGTCGTTGGAGACTTCACCAGCCGAGCGATTGTAGACGTTGGCATTGATCGCCACTTCGCGCGTCAGGTCGCGCCGGTTGATCTGGTTGGGGCCGGTCGAGTCCTTCACCGTGGCCACCTGGTTCAGTCGCACGATGCGGGGGCTGCCGTCTGCGTTGCTGCCCATCGCGAACGGCAGGCGCTCCAGGTCGGCGGGGTTGTTGCGCGCCTCAGGGGCCAGGCGCACATTGACGTCGTAGGTCTGGTCATCCGGCGCACGCCAGTTGCCCACCGTCTGACCGGCCACCAGGGTACGCAGGGCGCTGCCAATCTGCCCGATGCCCAAGCCCAGGTCGGACGCGGTGTCGAGCTTGACCTCAACATTCAGCGTGGGTTTGTTGGGCTTGACGCTGGAGTCCAGGTCCACCAGGCCGGGAATCGGACTGATTTTTTCCATGACCAGCCGGCTGATGCGTTCGAGTTCAGCCAGATCCGGTCCCTGCAGGGAAAACTCCACCTGTTTTTGCCCACCGACCGCATCGAGCAGGCCGGCATGGGTGACGGTGATGCCGGGCACCTGTTTCAGGCGCTCGCGCAGCACGGCCGACAGCTCGTCCACATTGCGTGTGCGATCCTTGCGGTCCACCAGTCGCACATAGACTCCGACGTAGCTCTTGCCCACCGCATTACCGGTGTTGATGGTCGCCAGCGTGTAGCGGACCTCGGGAAACTCGCGCAAGATGCCCTCGACCTGTTTCGCCTTGGCTTCGGTGGCCTCCAGCGAGGAGCCCATGGGCGTGTAGAAATTGAGCGAGGTCTCGGAGAAGTCAGCCTTGGGGACGAATTCGGTGCCCAGCAGCGGCACCATGAAGAGGCTGATGACGAAGATGACGATCGCCATGAACACGGTTTTCAGCTTGTGCACGAGCGCCCAGCGCAGGATGCCCTGGTAGGCATCGATCAGCAACTCGGTGGCATGGTCGAACCAGCCGGTAACCCGGCCAATGGTCTTGTCGTACAGCGTGACAGGCTGGCGTTTGCTGCCGTCAGCGTTGCGGCCGTGGTGACCGTGCTCGTCGATGCTGGGGTCATGCCAGATGGAGGACAACATCGGATCCAGCGTGAAGCTGACAAACATCGAGATCAGTACGGCCGCCACGATGGTGATGCCGAACTCATGGAAAAACTTGCCGATGATGCCGCCCATGAAGCCGATCGGCATGAACACGGCCACGATGGACAAGGTGGTGGCCAGTACCGCCAGGCCAATTTCTTCGGTGCCGTCCAGTGATGCCTGAAACGGCTTCTTGCCCATCTGGACGTGGCGGACGATGTTTTCGCGCACCACAATCGCGTCATCAATCAGCAGGCCCACACACAGGCTCAGGGCCATCAGCGTGATCATGTTGATGGTGAAGCCGAACAGGTTCATGAACAGGAAGGTGCCAATCAGTGCAATCGGCAGCGTCAGGCCGGTGATGACCGTGGAGCGCCATGAATTGAGGAACAAAAACACGATCAGGATGGTGAGCGCGGCCCCCTCGAACAGGGTGCGGCGCACGTTTTCCACCGCGACCCGGATTTGCCGGGAGCCGTCGGTGACCGGCTCCAGCCGCACGCCGGGCGGCAGTTGGGTCTTCATCTCTGCGACCATTTTCAGCAGGCCGTCAATGACGGCAATGGTGTTTTCGTCCTGTGACTTCTGGACGCTGAGCAAGAGCGTGCGCTCACCGTTGTACAACGCCATCGAGTCAATTTCCTGGGCGCCGTCAACGACCCTGGCGATCTGATCCACGCGCACGGGGGCACCGTTCTTGCGTGTCACGATGATCTTGCCAAAGTCTTCCGGCCGCTTCATGCGGGCTTCGATCTGTACCACCCGCTCCTGCTCGCGAGAACGGATCGAGCCGACCGGCAGGTCCTGGTTTTCATTGCGCACCGCTGATACCACCTGGTCGGGCGTGACGCCAAAGGCTTCCAGCGCCTGGGGGTTGAGGTAGATATTGATTTCGCGCTTGGTGCCGCCCACCACGGTTACCGAACCCACGCCGCGCACGTTTTCCAGGCGTTTTTTCAGTGTCTGGTCAGCCCAGCTGGTCAATTCGACGGCGGTCAGTTGCCTGGGTGCGGCGCCGGAAGCGGCGGGCGTGGGGGCACTGGGTACAGGCAATACCGCCAGCGACCACACGGCGCGACTGGCCGGATCGAAGCGCAGGACCCGCGGCTCCTTGACCTCGGTGCGCAGGTTGGGGCGGATCAGGGCGACTTTCTCGCGCACATCGTCGGCGGCCTTGCGCCCGTTGATGTGCAGCTGGAATTCGATGATGACAACCGACTGGCCTTCATAGCTGCGCGAGGTCAGGGCGTTGATGCCGGCGATCGAGTTGACGCCTTCCTCGATCTTTTTCGTGACTTCACTCTCGACAATTTCGGGCGAAGCGCCAGGGTAGTCGGCAGTGACGACGACCACAGGAAAGTCAACATTGGGAAACTGGTCCACCTGCAGGCGCTGGTAGGAAAACAGACCCAGCACCACGATGGCCAGCATGACCATGGTGGCGAAGACGGGGTTGTGAAGGCTGACGCGGGTGAACCACATGGTCTATTTACCGCCGGGTGCCGGGTTCGCAGGGTTTGCGAATTTCACGGCAGTGCCCGCACGCAGTGTGCCTACCGCACCAGCGACGACGGTGGTGTTCTCGGGAACGCCTTTGATGGCGACCATGGTTTGTCCGTCGACTTCGCCGCGCGCACCGATCTCGATGGTCTGATGAACCACCTGGTTGTTGCTGACCAGTTGCACATAGGGCTCGGGTTTGTCGGTGCGCACGGCATTCAGCGGGACCGACAGGGCCTGCAGGCGCTCGGTGCCCAGCGTGCCCTGGGCAAACAGGCCCTGGCGCAGGCCGGCGGGTGCGTCCACCGCCAGATAGACCAGTATGGCGCGACTGCCGGCCGCGGCGCTGGGGTTGATCCGAACCACCCTGGCGGTCACCGGCCTGGCCGCGCCCTCGATCTGGAGCAGCGCGCTCTGGCCGAGCCGCACGTCCAGCGAATCGCTGGCGCTCAGACTGACTTCCAGCTCGAGTTTGCTCAGGTCGACAATTTCCACGATGCGTGCGTCGATCGCCACCCGTTCCCCGGGTTGCGCCAGTCGTTGCGAAACCAGGCCGGCGATGGGCGCGCGCAGCACGGTATCCGTCAGCGACTTGCCGGCCACTGTGGCGCCGGCCTGCGCGGCGCGGTAGGTGGCCTCGGCTGAGGCGAGGCTGGCAGCGGAAGAGTCCAGCGCGGTTTTGGAAATAAAGCCCTGGTCCACCAGCGAGCGGTTGTTGTCGAAGTTGCGCCGGGCAATGTCCACCTGGGCCCTGGCCGATTCAGCCTGTTGCTGCGCCTGCTGCACGCGGGCCTGGTATTCGGTGGAATCGACCCGGGCGAGGATCTGACCCGCCTTGACCGAATCGCCTTCGCGCACCGTCAGGCCCTGCAATTCACCGGCGACCCGCGCCTTCACGATGGCCGTGTTGACCGCCTTGAGGGCGCCCGAGATCGGCAGTCCCTGCGCCAGCTCGCGGGTCTTGACCTGCACCACATCGGTCGCGCCCAACTCCACCACGGTCTGGGTGCGCTGGGCCGCCTGGGTGGCCACCGCCTGCTGTTGTGCCTTGCGGGCTGCCAGGGCGCGCAACACGCCAATGGCGATCAAAGCGACGACAAGGGCGACGATTGCCCATTTCAACCATCGTTTCATAGGGATTCAAGTCCTTCGTCAGTGGGAGGGGAGGCCGGTCGCACGCGCAGGCCGTCGAGAATGGTTTGCACCTGAACCGCGAGGAACTCCTCGGGCACCAGCGGGGACGCGTCCGCATTGTCAAGGCAGGCGATTTTGGAGTGCATCAACAGCTGCAGAAAAAGCAAGGGGGCCAGGACCGTATAGACGCCATATTTCATGTCCACGGGCGCGAACTCACCGCGGTCAACACCGCGCTGCAGGATGCGCCGGATCAGATCACGGGCTGGCTGGATGACTTCATGCTGGTAGAACACCGCCAGTTCCGGAAAGTTGTCGGCCTCGCTCAGCATCAGCTTCGTGATGCCCGACGCTTTGGAACTGCCCAGGCGCGCCCACCACATCGCCAGCGCGTAGCGCAACATGTCGGCCGTGCTGCCCTCAAAGGCCTCGAATTCGGCGTTCCACTCCAGGAAGCGTCCCGAGATGTTTTCCCGCACCACCGCCTTGAACAGCTCTTCCTTGCTTGCAAAATACAGAAACAGCGTGCCTTTGGAAACACCGGCGCGGCGGGCCACTTCCTCGGATTTGGTAGCGGCAAAGCCTTTTTCCACGAACAGGTCCAGCGCAGCGGCCAGCAGTTCGCCCGGGCGCGCGTCCTTGCGCCGCTCGTGCTTGGCAGGCACGGTCGGCTTGGTATTGCAGATCAGCTTGGAAAGGGGCATGAAATTAATGACTAACTGGTTATTAATGTAGCTTTTGCCGGATGGGCTGTCAATTGGTGAGGCGCCCCGATGGGTGGGCGTCGCATCCGTCGACGCGTAAGATGCGCGGGTTCGACGCGATCAACAGATTCGAGAGGAGGTTTTCCATGTCAGATTCGCTGCAAACCATCACCCTGGGCGGTGGCTGCTTCTGGTGCACCGAAGCCGTTTATGTGAACGTCAGGGGCGTGATGGACGTGGAGTCGGGCTACAGCAATGGGCACGCCGTTCGCCCCAGCTACGAGCAGGTCTGCACCGGCAGCACCGGCCACAACGAGGTGGTCAAACTCGTGTTCGATCCGGCTCAGATCAGCGCGCGCGAGATTCTGGAAATATTCTTTGTCATTCACGACCCCACCACGCTGAACCGGCAGGGCAATGACAGCGGCACGCAGTACCGCAGCGGCATCTATTTCTCCACGCCCGAGCAGGAGGCGGTGGCCAAAGACCTCATTCAGGAAATGGCCGACAGCGGCGTCTACAGCCGCCCGATCGTTACTGAAGTGCTGCCGCTGGCCAACTACTGGCCGGCCGAGGATTACCACCAGGACTTCTTTGAGAAGAACCCGGGCCAGGGCTACTGCGTTGCCGTGGCCGCGCCCAAGGTGGCCAAGTTCCGCAAGACCTTTGCCCGCCTGGTGAAGCCTTGATTTCATCGCACGGACTGCAATACCAGTACCTGAACGGACCCGCGCTGGCTTTCCCTGACCTGGACGTGCCGCAGGGCGGTGTGTTGCTGTTGCGTGGGCGTTCCGGGTCGGGCAAATCGACCTGGCTGGCGTTGGCCGCTGGGTTGCTGGGTGCGACCCATGGCACCCTGACGGTGGCGGGGCAGGCCCTCGGTGCGCTCAAGCCCATCGCGCGTGACGCCTGGCGGGCACGGGCGATTGGCTTCCTGCCGCAAAAGCTGCATTTGAGTGAGGCCCTCACGGTCGAGGGCAATCTGGCGCTGGCCTACTTTGCGGCCGGTCTGGCCAAAGATGCGGCGGCCATTCGCCGTGCGCTGGACGCCCTGGGCGTGGCTCATCTGGCCAGGCGCCGGCCGGCACAGCTCTCGGGAGGCCAGGCGCAACGCGTGGCGCTGGCACGCGCCGTGCTGCTGAACCCGCAGGTCATCCTGGTGGACGAGCCTACCGCCAGTCTGGACGACGAGGCCGCCCGCGATGCGCTGGACCTGTTGAAGCGCAGTGCCGCACGCGCCAACGCCACGCTGGTGATCGCCACCCACGATGCGCGGGTGGTGGAGGCACTGCCCCAGGCGGCGGTCGTGCTGTTTGATGATAAAATAAGGCTCCAGCCCTCGTCGAATATGCCTTTATAGCTATGAAAACGATAGCACTCTCGTTTCGCTACCTGTGGTCACGCCCGCTGGCGGCAGCACTCAACCTGCTGCTGCTGTCGCTGGGGCTGGCGTCGATCACCCTGGTGATGCTGACTTCCGAACAGATTGACCGTGCCTTTGAGCGCGATCTGGCCGGCATTGACCTGGTGGTGGGGGCCAAGGGCAGCCCCATGCAGCTGATTCTGGCCGGCGTGTTCCACATCGATGTGCCGCCGGGCAATATCCCGCTGGCCGAGGTGCAGGCGCTGCAAAAAGACCCGCGCGTGGCCAGGCTGATCCCCTTGAGCCTGGGCGACAGCTTTCGCGGCTTTCGCATTGTCGGTACCTCGCCCGACTACCTCAGCCATTACGGCGCCACGCTGGCGCAGGGCACCCCCTGGCGTCAGTCCATGCAAACGGTGCTGGGGGCCGGGGTGGCGCTGGCCACCGGCATGAAGGCGGGCGACACCTTCATTGGCTCGCATGGTCTGGGCGGCGGCGGCCATGCGCATGGCGACAACCCCTATCAGGTCAGCGGCGTGCTCAAGCCCTGCCAGTGCGTGCTGGACCGGCTGATCCTGACCGCTGCTGAATCGGTGTGGCAAGTGCACGAAAAAGCCAGTGCTGGCGATGATCTCAGCGAGGAAGACCGCAAGGTGCTGGAGGCTGAACGTGAAATCACGCTGGCGCTGATCCAGTACAGCAGCCCGCTGGCGGCGGTGACCTTGCCGCGCTATGTCAACTCCAGCACCGGCATGCAGGCGGCCGCCCCGGCCGTGGAAGTGACGCGACTGCTGCGCATGGTGGGCGTCGGCACCGAGGTGCTGCGCGGCTTTGGCGCCGTGCTCCTGCTGACCGCCGGTTTGAGCGTGTTCATCGCATTGTGGAACGCGGTGCGCGAACGCCGGGCCGATCTGGCCATGCTGCGCATGCTGGGCGCCAGCCCGGCCAAGGTGGCGGGCCTGCTGCTGTGCGAGGCGCTGTGGCTGGCGCTGCTGGCCTCGGCTTTGGGGCTGCTGGGCGGCCACCTCTTGACAGGTCTGGTAGGCTGGATGCTGCAGGCTGAAAAATCCCTGCCGGTGACCGGCTGGCTGTGGGTGCCGGCCGAGGCGTGGATTCCTGCCGCGGCGGTGGCGGTGGCCGGTCTGGCGGCTTTGCTGCCCGCGCTCAGTGCCTACCGGGTCGATGCCGGTCAACTTCTGAACTCAAGGTGAATTTATGGAAAAAGTGCTTGTAGCCCTCGTATCCATTGCGCTGACAGCTACTGTTTGCATAGCAGCCGAAACGCACGGCGACAAGGAAACCAAGGCCGATGTTGCCCGCCACCGCGCCATGGCCGCAGCGCACGAGGCGGCGGCCAAGTGCCTGGAATCCGGCAAGAAAGAAGACGTGTGCAACAAGGAACTTCAGATCGCCTGCAAGGGTCTGGCCATTGGCAAGTTTTGTGGAATGAAACATGAGCATTAAATTCTTCGCGGTGTTGCTGCTGACTCTGGGCTTGAGTGCCCAGGCGCAGCTGAGTCCGCCGGTTGCGGGCGGCATCCCGGCCGGCACCGGCGCGGGTGTGCACAGCCCCAACAGCCCGTTTGCCCCCTTGCCGGCGCGTGCCGATGTGCTGCCCTGGTCGCTGCTGACGGAGGTCAAGACCAAGGCTGTCAACAACCGCCTGCTGCCCGTGTTTCCCGCAACGGTGCAGGCGCTGAACGATAAAACCCAGCGCATTCAGGGCTTCATGATGCCGCTGGAGCCGGGCGAAAAGCAGAAGCATTTCCTGCTCAGTTCCGTGCCGCTGAGCTGTTCCTTCTGCGTGCCGGGCGGGCCGGAGAGCATGGTGGAAGTGAAAACCAGAACGCCGGTCAAATATTCGCTGGAGCCGGTCACGGTGGAAGGCAAGTTCACTGTCTTGAGCGACGATTCCTACGGCCTGTACTACCGCATCACCGATGCGGTCAGCGTGAAGTAGCGGCGTTCCTGTTTTGACGACGCGAAGATTCCTGCAACGGCATTGGGCTCTGCTCCCGATGGGCGTGCTCGCGCTCGTTCTGCTAATCAACCAGACCCTGGGTCTGCTGCATGGCATCGCGCACCGGCCGTCCGTTGCCGCCGGGACTGCCGCGCAGGTGGCGCCGGTGCCGAATGCGGCCGCGGTCATGGCTGAAATCGATCACGACGCGGACGACTTCCTGGCCCGGCTGTTCAGTGCTCACATCAGCCACGACGGTGATCCTGAATGCCGTTTGTACGACCAGTCCAGCCACTTTGACGCCATGCCGGGCGTGCCGGTGCTGGCGCTGCCTCTGGTTCTGCAGCCTTTTGCCTTTTCTGTTCTCCCGGGCCTGGCTGTGGCCCGCTGGCATGCGCTGTTCCAGGCGCGCGGCCCTCCTTCGGCTCGCTGAATCCCCCCTGTGCAAGTCACTGCTCGCCGGCCCGATTGCTGGCGGGCAGTCGTGTCTTTTCGATTCAACGGACCTCTCTCATGAAAAAATTCTCGCTCGCCCTCGTATCGCTGGGCTCCCTCTCTGGCGCGACCGTGTTCGCCCAGACGCCGCCAGAGGTCACACTGGCCCCCGTCACCATTACCGGCAACCCGCTGGGTGCTACTGATTTAATCGCCCCTGCCGCCCAGTACTCGGGGGCCGAGCTGCTATTTCGAACCAAGACCACGCTGGGCGAAACGCTTGACGGCACGCCCGGCATCAGCAGCACCTACTTCGGCCCCAATGCCAGCCGCCCCATCATTCGCGGCCTGGACGGGGACCGCATCCGCATCTTGAACAATGGCGGCGCCACGGCGGATGCCTCCAGCCTGAGTTACGACCATGCTGTCACCGCAGACCCCCTGAGCATCGAACGCATTGAAGTGCTGCGCGGCCCCGGCGCCCTGCAGTACGGTGGCAGCGCCGTTGGCGGCGTGGTCAATGTGATCGACAACCGCATTCCCCGTGAAGCCCTGTTTGACGCGAAGGGGGGCGTGACAGGCAAGGTGGACTTCGGGCTGGCCAGCGGCAACGCCGAGCAGGGCGGCGGCTTTTTGCTGGAAGGCGGCAATGATCGTTATGCCCTGCATGCCGATGTTTTCAATCGCACGACCGGCGACGTGTCGGTGCCGCTGGCCCTGGCTTGCAGCAAGCCCGGCGCACCAAGTCTGGCCAACAAGATTTGCAACTCGGCCAGCGACACCCGGGGCGGGGCCGTGGGCGGCTCGGTGTTTTTCAGCCAGGGCTATGTGGGTGCATCGGTCAGCAGATTTCTGAGCGACTACGGCACGGTGGCAGAGGACGAAGTGACCATCGGCATGAAGTCGGACCGCTATGCGCTGGAGGGCGAACTGCGCGGCCTGGGCGGCTTGTTCCAAAGCGTCAAGGGTCAGCTCGGGCGTAGCGTCTACGAACACACCGAATACGAAGGCGCCACCGCCGGCACCGTGTTCAAAAACAGCGGCAACGACCTGCGGCTGGAAGCACGCCACGCCAGGCTGGGCCCACTCGACGGTGTTGTGGGGTTGCAGGCCGACACCTCCCGTTTTTCTGCCGATGGCGAAGAAGCCTTTGCGCCCTACAGCCAAACCCGTCAGACCGCCCTGTTTGCCTATGAGGAGTTGGGTACCGGCTGGGGCCGCTTGAGCGCTGGCGCGCGCATCGAGTCGGTGACGGTCGAATCTTTCGGCAACCCGCTCATGGCCCGCTTTGCGCCGGGCAGCCGCAGCTTTGCCCCGGCCAGCTACGCACTGGGCGCCTTGTGGAACATGGCGCCGGGCTGGCAGCTCAGCTCCAATCTGGCCTACACCCAGCGCGCGCCCAAGGACTACGAGCTGTTTGCCGATGGACCGCACCTCGCCACCCACAGCTATGAGGTCGGCAACGCCAGCCTGGTGCCGGAGCAATCCACCAACCTGGACCTGGGCGTGAACTGGAAGCATGGCGCCCATCGGTTTGGCGTCAGTGCGTTTGTCAATCAGTTCAACAATTACATCGCGCAGGAAGCGACTGGCGCCATCCGCGATGCCTTGCCTGAATACGCCTATACCCAGGTGCAGGCCCGCTTCACCGGGCTGGAGGCCAGCGGCAGTGCGCGACTGCTGGACGGCGCGCAAACGGTGGATCTGGAGCTGCGCGGCGACCTGGTTCACGCCGTGAACACCGGCACCGGTCAGCCGCTGCCGCGCATCGCCCCGGCGCGCGTGGGTGCCACGCTGTTGTGGGCACAGGGCCCCTGGAATGCGCGCCTGGGCGCCAGCCATGTGGCCGCCCAGACGGAAGGGCCCGTCGGCCAGCTCGGCACGGGCGCCTACACCTTGTGGAACGCTTGGTTGGGCTACCGCGTGAAGGCCGGCGCCGCCAATCTGCTGTGGTTTGCCAGGATTGATAACCTGAGCGACACCCTGGCCTATTCCGCCACCTCCATCCTGACTCAGACGGCAGCGGGCAAGGCGCCGCTGCCAGGACGCAGTCTGAAGGTGGGCCTGCAGGCGAGTTTCTAGACCACCCGCGCCGGAAGATCAGACCGCGCCATGACAAGGCGCGGCTGCTCACCCGCATGCAGCCACTGCAGGGCCACGTCCGGATTCAGGGCCTCACCATAGAAGTCGCCCTGAATTTCGTGGCAGCCCGCTTGCTGCGCCGCGGCGGCCTGCGCCTCGGTCTCGACGCCTTCCGCCACCACCCGGAGCTTCAGCACGGCAGCAAGCTGGCAGATGGCCTGGACCACCGCGATGGCATCGGGGGCCGGCATCGGGTCGATCAGGCTTCGATCGATCTTCACGACATTCAGCGGCAGGCTGCGCAACATGTCCAGCGACGAGAAGCCGGTGCCGAAGTCGTCCAGCGCCGCCGTCACACCCAGATCGCGCAACTGGATGAGTTGCGCGCGCGTCTGTTCCATGTTGGCTGTCGCGGCGCTCTCGGTCACCTCCAGCGTGATCAAGTCCGCGGGGATGCCGTGACGCTGGAGTGTGCTGCTGACCAGTTGTGGAAACCGGGGGTCCAGCATTTGCAGGGGTGACACGTTGACCGCAACCGGCACCAGGCGGGTCGCCTGTTCGCGCCAGCGCGCCACCTGCTCGCACGCCTGTGACAGCAACAGCATGCCCAGCGAGCCGATCAGTCCGGTGCGCTCGGCCACCGCAATGAACTGGCTTGGGCTGACGTGGCCAATGCCTGCGCGCTGCCATCGCGCGAGCGCTTCAAAACCGAGCAGTGCGCCGCTGGCCGCATCCACCTTGGGCTGGTAGGCCAGACTGAATTCGCGGTTGATGATGCCGGCGCGCAGCGCCTGTTCCTGCTCCAGCATTTCGCCCGAACCACGCTCAAAACGCGGGTCGGCCACGAGCACCGAGGTGCCGGGCGTTTTCTTGGCTTCACGCATGGCGGCATTGGCGGCGCGCAGCAGGGATTCGGCGTCGGTACCCGTTTGCGGGAACAAGGCGATCCCCATGGAAACATCGATGAAGAACTCCTGCGCCGTCAGCACCAGCGGCCACGCCAGCATCTGGCGCACGCGTTGCGCCAATTCGTGCGTCTCCGACGGCGCCACACCGGCCCTGGTGAGCAGCGCGAAACCGTCGGCACCCAGGCGCGACACCTCGGCCACCTCGGCCAGGCCACGTTGCAGCATGCCGGCCATGGCTTTGACCACTTCGTCACTCACGGAATGGCCGTGGGCGTCATTGAACAGCTTGAAACGGTCGATGTCCAGCACCACCAGACCGAAATCGGCGCCGGGCGCTGGCGCGTGGCAGCGCTCGCGCAGCCGCTGCAGCAGCGCTGCGCGGTTGGGCAAACCAGTGAGCTCATCGTGCGTCGCCTGGTGCAGCAGGGTGGCCATCCTGTCGTGATGCTCGGTGTCGTCGGTAATCACTGTCTGCAACGCGGGCTGGCCGTTCCATTCGGTGCGCCAGATGACAAAGTGCAGGTGCAAAGGCGTGCCGTCCTTGCGCCGGCGCAAGCCTTCCCAGCGGGCCTCCGCGAGGGTGCCGTCCAGAACCTGGTGCCGCATCTTCATGATCGATGCCAGTTCATCGGCAGGAATGCAGGAACTGATCCATTCGGCCGACGCCTCCTGCAGACTGGTCACACCATAAATCCTGAGGAACGCCGGGTTGCAGTACACGACCTGCGCCGCATAAGCCACCGCAACGCCCTGGTGGGAGTTCTCGGTCAGGCGCTCGCTCTGCAGGCGCAGACGTCTGGCGTCCACGATGGAGAGCTGCAAGCCGGTATGCAACAACACCAGCCCCAGCACGAGTCGAAGCAGGGTGTTGGCAGTGACCTGGGCGGCAACCGCGTCGACCCCGAACGCAACCGGTGTGAAATGGATCACGCCCATGAAACAAAGCAGCGGGCCCACCCAACGCTCCGATCGCGGACTCGGCCACAGCCAGGACCAGGCCACCAGTCCGACGCCAAATGTAATGAGGCCGGACATTGCGCTGGCCAGTGGCCAGTCGTGCTGGTACAGGGGGTAACCCAGCACCAGCGACAACACGGGCACAAGCACGGCGACCATCGGCCCCGAGAACTGGCGGTTGGCCAGGCGGGCGACGCCCAATATCAGAAAAGTCCAATACGCGACACCACAGGCAAACGTGCCCGCCAGCGCCAGGGCCTGACCGACGTCGCTGGCTTGTGTGTAGGCAAAATAGAAGAGCGGGACAGCGGCATGAATCAGGTAGCCCAGGCCCAGGTCGCGTGTGAACTTGGCGTCCGGGAACTTGCGCCAATGCAGCAGCAAGGCGAAGCCGATGATGACCGTCGCCAATGAACTGAAAACAAACGGATAGATCATGCGGCCAGCAAGGGCTAGGACGTCCAACGGTGCCCTTTAAGTGTGTCCGGAATTCTAGCCGCACACAAACACCACCGGGACGACGAAGAAGGCTGTCAAAGACGCAGGCGAATGGCAGCGCGCACGCGCAGAGTGGCCATGTCTGTGAAAATACGGCTTCATGACACTGGACCTTTCCAATACCCCGGCCGCCAGCGAGGAATCACTTGCCACCATCGCAGTGCTGCGGGACAGGCTTGAGCGCGCCCAACTGAATCTTGAAGCGGCGCTGGATGCCGTCATCAACATGGATGAGGCCGGCCGGGTGACGGGCTGGAGCCGGCAGGCCGAGCGCATGTTCGGCTACTCGCAGGCGCAGACCCTGGGACGCGAGGTGGCCGAGCTCATCGTGCCGCCGGCGCACCGCGAGGCCCACCGCCAGGGCATGGCGCGCTATATCAGGACGGCCACGCCCACCATCGTCGGTCAGCGGGTGGAAGTACGGGGCATGCGGGTCGATGGCTCTGAGTTTCCCATCGAGCTGACGATTGCCGCCCTGTTGCAGAACGGTGTTCATTTTTTTTGTGCCCACATACGCGACATCACCGATCGGAAGCTGGCCGAGGATGACTTGCGCATTGCCGCCGTGGCGTTTGAATCCCATGAGGGGATGGCGATCACGGATGCTGATGGCCTGATTCTGCGCGTCAACCAGGCGTTCACGGCGATCACCGGTTACAGTGCCGCCGAGGCGCTGGGGCAAAGGATGAGCCTGCTGCGCTCAGGCCGGCAGGACGAAGCTTTCTACGAGGCCATGTGGGCAGGCATCCAGCAGACGGGCGCCTGGCAGGGCGAGATATGGAACCGGCGCAAGAGCGGCGAGGTCTACCCGGAATGGCTCACTGTCACTGCGGTCCGGGGTGGTCAGGGCCAGATCACCCATCACGTGGGCACGTTCACGGACATCACCAGGCGCAAGGCCGCGGATGCCGAAATCGAGCAACTGGCGTTTTATGACCCGCTCACCGGACTGCCCAACCGGCGCTTGCTGACGGACCGGCTGAGACAGGCGCTGGCAAGTTGCGCGCGCAGTCACCACACCGGGGCGCTGCTATTCATCGACCTGGATCATTTCAAGAATCTCAACGACACGCTGGGGCATGACCAGGGCGATCTCCTGCTGCAGCAGGTGGCGCGGCGCCTGAATGAATGCGTGCGCGAAGGCGACACGGTGGCCCGGCTGGGGGGCGACGAATTCGTGGTCATGCTGCAGGATTTGAGCGAGGGCCTCACCGAGGCGGCCACCCGGGCCGAGGCGGTGGGCGAGAAGATACTGGTGGCCCTGCGCCAGCCGTACCAGTTCAGCCAGCTGACGCACCACAGCAGCGCCAGCCTGGGTGTGGCGCTGTTCAGCGAGAGCCACCATTCGGTGGACGAACTGCTCAAGCGCGCCGACCTGGCCCTGTACCAGGCCAAGGACGCCGGGCGCAATACCCTGCGCTTTTTTGATCCGGAAATGCAGGCCGCCATGACTGCCCGCGCGGCGCTGGAGGCAGACCTGCGCCATGGCCTGCAGGAGCGCGAGTTCCTGCTCCATTACCAGCCGCAGGTGGACGAGCAGGGCCGCCTGACCGGCGTGGAGGCGCTGGTGCGCTGGCAGCATCCCCGGCGCGGCATGGTGTCGCCAGCGGACTTCATCCCCTTGGCCGAAGACACCCGGCTGATATTGCCTTTGGGTCAATGGGTGCTGGAGACGGCCTGTCATCAACTCAAGGCTTGGGCCGGTCAGCCGCACACCGCGCATCTGACGCTGGCCGTCAACGTCAGCGCCATCCAGTTCCATCGCGCGGACTTCGTGCGCGAGGTGCTGGCCACGATTGACCGCGCCGGCGCGCCGGCCTCACGGCTCAAGCTGGAGCTGACGGAAAGCCTGCTGGTGAAGGATGTGGACGACATCATTGCCAAGATGATGGCCCTGAAGGCGCATGGTGTGGGTTTCGCGCTGGATGACTTTGGCACTGGGTATTCGTCGCTGAGCTATCTCAAGCGCCTGCCGCTGGACCAGCTCAAGATCGACCAGTCTTTCCTGCATGAGGCCCTGAGCAACCCCCGGGACGCGGTGATTGCCAGTGTCATCGTGGCACTGGGGCAGCGGATGGGCATGACGGTGATTGCCGAAGGCGTGGAGACCCGGGCGCAGCGCGATTTTCTGGAACGCGAAGGCTGCCACAACTTTCAGGGTTTCTATTTTGGTCACCCAGCGCCGGTGGAAGCGCTGGAACGATTTTTTCTGCGCGAATAGCCCCATCCCCGGCGGGATTGCCCCGCTCCCTCAGTGGGTGCCAGCCGCCCAATCCTTTACTTATACTGGCCCATTACCATACCCGGAGACTGGCATGAACCTCAAGCAGATCTGGGACCTGACAGCCAAGTCCGTCGAAATGTGGGTGGACGATTACGCCCCGAGCATGGGTGCTGCGCTCGCCTACTACACACTGTTCTCGATGGCCCCGCTGCTCATCATCGTCATCGCGGTGGCGGGTCTGGTTTTTGGCCAGGACGCGGCCCGTGGCGAAATCGTCGCGCAAATACAGGACCTCATTGGACAGGAAGGCGCCATCGCCGTGCAGGGGCTGCTGAAAAGCGCCAATGAACCGGCCCAGAGCATCGTGGCAACGGCGATCAGCCTGGTGACGCTGCTCATCGGCGCCACGACCGTGTTCGCGGAATTGCAGAGCGACCTTGACCGCATCTGGCGGGTTCCCGCCCCGGCGAAGCAGAACGGCCTGTGGACTTTGTTGCGCACGCGCCTGCTGTCGTTCGGACTGGTGCTGGGACTGGCGTTCCTGCTGCTGGTGTCCCTGGTGGTCAGCGCCGTGATCGCAGCATTTGGCCGGTGGAGCGATGGTGTCTTCCAGGGCTGGGAGGGTGTGCTTCAAGCGATCAATTTCAGCATTTCTTTCGCGATCACGATGGTGCTCTTTGCCATGATCTACAAGCTGATGCCACGGGCCAGCATCGCGTGGCGGGACGTGTGGGTCGGCGCGGCGGTCACCGCGCTCCTGTTTGAAATCGGAAAATTCCTGATCGGTCTCTATCTGGGCACGACCGGCGTGGCATCGAGCTTCGGCGCCGCCGGTTCGCTGGTGGTGCTGCTGGTATGGGTCTATTTCTCGGCGCAGATTTTTCTGCTGGGTGCCGAGTTCACCTGGGTCTACTCGCACGAGTACGGGTCCAAGGCAGCGCTCCCGGTACAGAAGCCGGTCGCAGTCGTGCCGACCCGCTCAGGCGGGGCCGCCAGCGCAACGGATGCCAAAGGCGATCTCCCGTGAGCCATCCGGTCCTGTCTGCCCTGATCCCCGTTGTCTTGCTGATTGCTATTGGTTTTATAGCTGGTCGCGCAGGCTGGATAAGGGCTGAGGCCACAAAAGACTTGTCAAACCTGGTGTTCATGGTGCTCACGCCGGCACTGCTGTTTCGCACCATGAGCACGGTGCATGTGGAGCAGCTCAACTTCAAGCCGGTAGCCATGTATTTTGTGGGCGCTTTTCTGCTGTTTGGCGCCATGCTGCTCTGGCAGGGCGGCACGCGCCGGGCCGCGGTGCTGGCGCTGGCGGCCACCTTCAGCAACACCCTGGCGATTGGGACGCCGCTGGTGGGGCTGGCCTACGGTGACGCCGGGCTGGTGACGCTGTTCACGCTGATTTCTGTGCACGCGCTCGTGCTGCTGACCCTGGCAACCGTGGTGCTGGAGCTGGCGGTGGCGCGCGAAGAAGCGGCGGCTGGCACGGGGGGCGGGCGGCACATGATGCTGACGGTGCTGGGCGCGGTGCGCAACGGCATCATTCACCCGGTGCCGCTGCCCATCATCGTCGGGCTGCTTTTTGCGCAGACCGGCCTGGTGCTGCCGGCGGTGGTGGACCGCCCGCTGCAACTGCTGGGCAATGCGTTTGGCCCGCTGGCGCTGGTGCTGGTGGGGGTCACGCTGACCAACGTGCGGGTGGGGGAGCAACTCAAGGGCGCATTGGGCCTGACGCTGGCCAAAAACCTGGTCTTTCCGGCCGTCGTGGCCGTTCTCTGTATCGCCCTGGGTTTGAGCGGCTTGCCGCTCACCGTGATGATCGTCACCGCCTCGCTGCCGATTGGCGCCAACGTGTTCATGTTCTCGCAGCGTTACGAAGTGGCTGAAGACCTGGTCACGGCCAGCGTGGCGGTGTCCACCGCGCTGGGGCTGCTCACCATTTCGCTGGTGATGGCGCTGGTCAGCCTGCTGCCATGAAGCTCAAGGGGCCAGCCGCTCCCTGATCCAGACCGGTTCGCCTGCTGACGGGGTGCCGGTGCTGTCGCGCAGGGTGTAGCGCAGCCGGTCATGCAGACGGCTCTTGCGGCCTTGCCAGAATTGCCAGTGGTCGGGTTTGAGGCGGTAGCCACCCCAGTGCGGCGGACGCGGGGGCCGCAGCAAAAACTGCGCCCCGTATCTGGCGGCGTTGGCCACCAGCACGCCACGGCCCGAAATGACCTGGCTTTGCGGCGAGGCCCAGGCGCCAATGCGTGAATCGAGCGGGCGGCTGCGAAAGTAGTCGTCGCTTTCCTGCGCGCTGACTTTCTCCACTACGCCTTCGATGCGCACCACCCGTTCCAGTTCCACCCAGTGGAACTGCAGGGCGGCATAGGGGTTGCCGGCCAGTTCCTGTCCCTTGCGGCTCTCGTAGTTGGTGAACCAGGTGATGCCGCGTTCGTCATAGCCCTTGATCAGCACCACGCGGGTGCTGGGGCGCAGGTTGCTGGCCACGGTGGCCACGGTCATGGCGTTGGGTTCGGGCACCTCGGAGGCAATGGCTTCCTTCAGCCACTGTTCAAACTGGAGGAGGGGATTGGCGTGCGAGGCGTCTTCACTGAGTTCAGCGCGTTCGTAGCTCTTGCGGAGGTCGGCTATGGAGGTCATGTGAGCAGTATAGGCAGGTCCGGGGCGAGAATAGACGGGGCTTTTGCATCTCGTCAAACACCAAAACTACCCGGAAGGCAACACGATGAGCGTCCAATTTCACATTCATGGCACGGCGGGCTCTGTACTCACGTGAACTTGCCTACCGTCATTGTTCTGGCCTCCGGGCGCGGTGAGCGCTATGCCGCCTCAGGCGGCACCACCCACAAGCTGCAGGCGCGGCTGGGAGACAAGTCCGTGCTGCAACACACGCTGGATGCCGTGCGGGCCAGTGGTCTGCCGTGGCATCTTGAAGACGCCGGCCACCCCGGCATGGGCGACTCGATTGCGGCCGCGGTGCGGGCTACGCCACAGGCTTCTGGTTGGTTGATTCTTCCCGGTGATTTGCCCCTGATCCAAAGCGATACCCTGTGTGCCGTGGCGGCGGCATTGAGTGATCGCGATGTAGTGGTGCCGGTCTACCGCGGCCAGCGCGGGCACCCGGTCGGCTTCTCTGCCCGTTGTGGCCCGGAACTTCTGGGATTGAAGGGAAATCAGGGCGCAGCCCCCGTCGTTAGTGCACATGCTGCTATTGAATTGATAGTGAATGATGTCGGCTGCGTGACCGACATCGACACCGTCGAGGATCTGCAGGCCGCCGCCCGGCTGCTGCAAGGTGTGTGAAGGCCTGAGGATCAGGTCTGTGCTCAGTTCCTGGTGATAACGCCGCAGGCGAGGCGCGGACCCGAGTTGCCGGTGGGCTGGGTCTTGTAGTCGTCCGGATCGCGGTGCACGATCAGGCCGCGGCCCACTACGTCTCCCTTGCCGCTCCCCACTGACAGGGTGCTGGACTCGAAGCTGAAGCGGGCAGTGCCGGTGGCGTCGGCTTTCAGACTGGGCACGTCGCCGGCATGGTGTTCGCCGTGTCCGTGTGCCCCATGCGCCTTGCCGTCGGGGTTGAAATGCCCCCCGGCACTCATGCCGTCGCCGCTGGCGCAATCGCCTTTTTCGTGCACATGAAAGCCGTGTTCCGCATGGGGCTTGAGCCCCCGGACTTCACCGGTGACCAATACCCTGTCACCCTTCTGGGCGAACTGAATGTGACCGTTCACGGCGTTGCCTTTGGTGGCCATCAACTGGGCCGAAGCAGAAGGGCCGGAGGGCGAGGTGGCGCAGGCAGTCACGAAGAAAGCCGCAGCAACAGGTGCAACAAGTCGAATCATTGGAGTCCCCCCTCTGGTTGGAATGTGAGCTGCGAATGTAGGGCAATCGGGCGGATCGCGCAAGGCGACGTCTCACAGCCTGAAGCTTTGTCCCGACCTGTCCAGTGCAGCTGTTTTGGTAACCAACTGGTAACGGCAAGTGCACCTATTCGCAGGGGTTCAGGAGTACCATGGCACTTGTAATTTTGTTACCAACATGCCATGAAACTCCATTCCACTGTCGAGGCTGTCACGGCGCGCATCCGCGAGCGCAGCCAACCAACGCGCAGCGCCTATCTCGAACGCCTGGCGCTGGCCGCCAATCGCAAACCAGGCGCAGAGCGGATGGGCTGTGCCAATGTGGCGCACGCCTTTGCCGCGTTGCCCATCAGTGACAAATTTCGGGTGGTGACCGAGCGCGCGCCCAATCTTGGCATCGTCACCGCTTACAACGACATGCTGTCGGCCCACGCGCCCTTGCAGCATTACCCGGAACTGATCAAGGTGGAAGCGCGCCGGCTGGGCGCCACGGCGCAGGTGGCCGGTGGTGTGCCCGCCATGTGCGACGGTGTCACCCAGGGTACCGCTGGCATGGAGCTCAGCCTGTTCTCGCGCGACGTGATTGCCATGGCCACCGCGGTTTCCTTGAGCCATGACGTGTTTGATGGCGCGCTGATGCTCGGGGTCTGCGACAAGATCGTGCCCGGCCTCCTGATCGGCGCGCTGCATTTTGGTCACTTGCCGACCGTGTTTGTGCCGGCCGGCCCCATGACCTCGGGCCTGTCGAACAACGAAAAAGCCAGGGTGCGCGAGAAGGCCGCGCAAGGCCTGGTGGGGCGGGCGGAATTGCTGGAAGCCGAGTCCCGGGCCTACCACGGCCCGGGCACCTGCACCTTTTACGGCACCGCCAACAGCAACCAGATGCTGCTCGAAGCCATGGGCCTGCATGTGCCGGGCACGGCCTTCATCAACCCCGGCGCCGCGATGCGGGAGGAGCTGACGCGCGAAGCGGTGCGCACGGTGCTCCAGGGCAGGGGATCGAGCGCCGCCGGGACAGGGGCCAAATGTCCTCCGATTGGTCAGGTGGTGGATGAGCGCAGCATCGTCAACGCGATGGTGGCCCTGATGGCCACCGGCGGCTCCACCAATCACCTGATCCATTGGGTGGCGGTGGCGCGTGCGGCAGGACTGGTCATCGACTGGAATGACTTTTCGGCCCTGTCCGAAGTGGTGCCCCTGCTGACGCGCGTCTATCCCAATGGCAGCGCCGACGTCAACCAGTTTCAGGCGGCAGGTGGGCCCGGCTTTGTCATTCGTGAGTTGCTGGATGCCGGCTTGATGCACGCCGATGTGCTGACGGTGCGCGCCGGCGGTCTGCGTGAATACACCGGCATCCCCGCCGCCAGTCCCGACACCCCCGGTGGCGCGCTGCACTGGGTGGATGCCGGTGCCAGCAAGGACGACACCGTGGTGCGACCGGCCAGTGCGCCTTTCAGCCCGCATGGAGGGCTCATGCTGTTGACGGGCAATCTGGGGCGCAGCGTGATCAAGGTCTCGGCGGTGCCGGACGACCGGCATGTGATTGAAGCGCCCTGCCGGGTGTTTGATTCGCAGGAGGCGCTGCACCAGGCATTCAATGCCGACGAGCTGAATCAGGACATCATTTGCGTGGTGCGCTGGCAGGGGCCGCAAGCCAATGGCATGCCCGAGTTGCACAAGCTGACGCCGCCGCTGGCCGTGCTGCAGGGCAAGGGTTTCAGGGTGGCGCTGGTCACCGATGGCCGCATGAGTGGCGCCTCGGGCAAGGTGCCGGCCGCCATCCATGTGTCGCCGGAGGCCGCGGCGGGTGGCCCGTTGGCCAAGGTGCGTAACGGCGATCGCATTCGCCTGGACGCCACGGCCGGCACGCTGGATGCATTGGTGGACGCCGACGAATGGGCCGCACGCGCGCTGGCCACGATGCCCG
Organism: Rhodoferax sp.; assembly: GCF_030646845.1. Classification (GTDB taxonomy): domain Bacteria; phylum Pseudomonadota; class Gammaproteobacteria; order Burkholderiales; family Burkholderiaceae_C; genus Rhodoferax. Next base: position 110,223 of record NZ_JAUSLE010000004.1, read on the forward strand.
AGGCGCTGCGTGTCGCCAATGGTCTTGGCATGGGACGTGAGCTGTTTGCCAGCATGCGCCACAACGCATTGGCTGCCGAAGCAGGCGCCTGCAGCTGGCTATGAGCCGGCCCCCACTAATGGTCTGGAGAACTGCATGCATTCAAGCCCGAAACTGACCGCCCTGCAGGTGATGCAGGACGCGCCGGTCATCCCGGTCATCGTATTGAACGACGTGGCGCATGCCGTGCCGATGGCACGCGCGCTGGTGGCCGGCGGTATCCGCATGCTGGAGGTGACGCTGCGCACGCCGCAGGCACTGGCCTGCATCGAGGCGATTGCCAGAGAAGTGCCGGAGGCGGTGGTGGGTGCTGGCACGGTGCGCACCAAGGCGGATGCGCAGGCGGCATCGATGGCGGGGGCCCGCTTTGCGGTCAGCCCCGGCTACACCCCGGCGGTCGGTCAGGCCTGCCGCGATGTCGGGCTGGCGCTGTTGCCTGGCGTCGCGACGGGCAGCGAAATCATGATGGCGCAGGAAGATGGCTTTACCGAACTGAAGTTCTTCCCGGCCATGCAAGCCGGTGGCCCGGCCATGCTCAAGGCCTGGAGCGGGCCATTTTTTGATGTGCTGTTTTGCCCCACCGGCGGCGTGACCCTGCACAATGCGCCGGATTTTCTGGCGCTGCCCAACGTGGTGTGCGTGGGCGGCTCCTGGCTGGTGCCGGCGGACGCCCTGGCACAGGGCGACTGGGCGCGCATCACCCAACTGGCGTGCGACACTCAAGATTTCAAGAGGAAATTGGCTGTAGCCCCCGTCCTTTATGCTTCAGTAGCTATCTAGATGATAGCTAGTGTCAGCGCAGGCCGGCGCCAGAGCCGTGTTCAGCGCGCTGGATCAACTCGATCTTGTAGCCATCGGGGTCGGTCACAAAGGCAATCACGGTGGTGCCGCCCTTGACGGGGCCGGCTTCGCGCGTGACGTTGCCGCCGGCGGCCCTGATTTTTTCGCAGGCCGCATAGGCGTCGGGCACACCCAGCGCAATGTGGCCGAAAGCGGTGCCGGCTTCATACGAATCCACCCCCCAGTTGTAGGTGAGTTCGATCTCGGCGTGCTCCGGGTTGCTGCCGTAGCCGACAAAGGCCAGCGTGTATTTGTACTCGGGGTTTTCCGAGGTGCGCAGCAACTGCATGCCCAGTACCTGGGTGTAGAAATCAATCGAGCGTTGAAGGTTGCCAACGCGCAGCATGGTGTGAAGAAATCTCATGTCGTCAATTGTGGCGCAAGTTCAAACACCAGGCAGGTGGTGGTGGCATGGGCGTAGAGCGTGCCGTCCGGGCCGACGAGGCGGGCCTCCGCCGTGGCGAGTTGCCGTCCGCAGTGGATGACTTTTCCTTCGGCCCGCACCCGTGTCACTTTCGGCGTCAGGGCGCGCACGATGTTCACACTCAGTTCGGCCGTGGTGTAGCCCTGGCCCGGCGCCATGCGGGTGTGGACGGCGCAACCCAGGGCCGAATCGAGCAGGGTGGCAAACCAGCCGCCATGCACCGTGCCCATCGGGTTCAGGTGGGCGGCACCGGGCGTGCCTTGAAACACGGCGTGGCCATGGCCGGCTTCCACAATCAGGAAGTCCAGCGTTTGCGCAATCGGCGGGTAAGGTACTTCGCCGCGCAGCATCGCCTGCATCAACTCCAGCCCGGTTTTGCCGGCGATCTGGTCGGGGCGGGCAACACCCGGCCCCGCGCCAGCGTCCAGCAGGGCGCGGATGGTCTGTTCCTGGGCGAGCCAGGCTTCCAGGTGGTTCGGTTTGGTCATGGCAGCTCCAGTCAGTCATTAAATTGCATATGCAACAATTGTAGCTACAATAATAACCATGAATGCAAACACGCTTTCCCCGCCGATGGTCGCCGCGACGAAATTGCAGGGCTGTACCAATTTGAAGCTGCGCCAGTTGACGCGGCGCATCACACAGCATTACGACGCCGAGCTGGCGCAGGCCGGGCTTAAAACAACCCAGTATTCGCTCTTGTCCCACGTGCTCAAGCTGGGTCCGATCCGCCCCGGCGATCTGGCGCAGGCCATGAAGATGGACGCCTCCACGCTGACGCGCAATCTCAAGCCCCTGGTCGCCGCGGGCTGGGTCCAGCTGGCGGAGGGCGTGGATGGGCGCAGTCGTCTGATCGCCATCACCTATGCAGGCCGCGAGAAGCGCCAGGACGCCCAGCGCCACTGGAAGATGGCGCAGACCCGCCTCAACCGCCTGCTGGGCATGCCGCGGATGCTGGCGCTGCATGCCCTGATCGATGAATCGCTGGCGCTGCTGGCGGACCCGATAGCCGCAGCGAGCAATAGCTAGGCTGAGCGCGTCCGGCCATCTTTATGCGGCCGCAATTATTCGGTGGCTTTGCGGGCCCGTTCGTGTGAGACTCGCTGGTGCAATCGTTGATTAAACTCGGTTGCCTGCAAACCTGAATTGGTGGAGGTGACCGTGGATCCAGGGCTCAGTTCAACCATGGCAAGTCAGCGTGCCGAAGCGACCCCAGGGCAGGCTGAAAAGTACCTCGCTATCCGCGAGGCCACACGGGCGCTCGCCGCGCCCCTGTCGGCGGAAGACTGCACGATCCAGTCGATGCCGGACGCCAGCCCGGTGAAGTGGCATCTGGCGCACACGACGTGGTTCTTCGAGACATTTGTGCTCGAGCCGCACTGTCCTGCCTATCGTGCATTCGATCCCGCCTACCGCGTGCTCTTCAATTCGTACTACAACGCGATCGGCGACAAGCACCCGCGTCCCGAACGTGGCCTGCTGTCGCGCCCCGGGCTGGAAGAGGTGCTTGCCTATCGTCAGCATGTCGACGAAGCCATGCTCGCCTTGCTTGACAGGGCGCCGTCGACCCCATTGCCGGCGGCCGTCACTGACCTGATCGAACTGGGTCTCAACCACGAGCAGCAACATCAGGAACTCATCCTCACGGACGTGAAGCATCTGCTCTCGCGCCATCCGCAAAAGCCCGCCTACCAGAAGCAATGGCCCCTGACGCAGGTGCTCGCGCGCGAGGGGCGCTGGATACCCTTTGCAGAAGGGCTGCGGGAGATCGGGCACGATGGACGCGGCTTCTGTTTCGACAACGAGATGCCGCGCCATCGGGTCTGGCTTGATGCCTTCCAGATTGCGTCACACCCGGTGACCCACGGTGACTTCATCGAGTTCATTGGCGATGGCGGCTATCGCCGACCGGAATTGTGGCTGTCCGCCGGCTGGGACGCCGTGACCGATCGCGGATGGCAGGCGCCCGCCTATTGGACGCAGCGCGATGGTCAGTGGCACGCCTTCACGCTGCACGGCGAGGTGCCGGTGGACCCCCAATGCGCCGGTCTGTCACGTGAGTTTTTTTGAGGCAGACGCCTTTGCACGCTGGGCCAAGGCCCGGCTGCCGACCGAAGCCGAGTGGGAGATTGCCGCCGGCGGCGTGCCGCGCACCGGGAATTTTCTGGAGAGCGGCGCCCTGCATCCGCTCGCACCCCGGGAGGCTGTGGCCGACGGCATCCTGGCGCAGGCTTTTGGTGACGTGTGGGAATGGACCCGCAGCGACTACGGGCCTTACCCCGGTTTCCAGCCCGCCATGGGCGCCGTCGGCGAGTACAACGGCAAGTTCATGTGCGGCCAGTACGTGCTGCGCGGCGGCTCCTGCGCTACGCCGGCAAGCCATGTGCGCGCGACCTACCGCAATTTCTTCCCGCCCGATGCGCGCTGGCAGTTCTCCGGCCTGCGGCTGGCGCGCGACGCCTGATGGTGCGCCATCTGCTGCGCCACGAAGCCGTCAAACGCAGTCAACAGGGGCTGAAACCGCTCCACACTGCCCTCCAGTTGCATCAGCGCAGCGCAAGTTGATTCCAGCGTGGAGAGCTGGTCGGGGCGGTGGGCTTTGCGGATCAGGTAGTGGGATGGCGGTGTGTCGCGCAGCGACAGGCGCGGCAGTTGTTGCAGCAGCGGGTTGAGGTACAGCATCTTGCGGCTCTTGCGCCAGGTGCCATCGAGCACGATCAGGCGCAATTGCGAGGGATCACGCAACAAGGTGCGGGGCAGGGCGGGCGGCGTCGGCAGGCGCGAGGCAGGGTCGTCCAGCGTGTCCGGGTACAGCAGGATCGCCTGTTTCGGGCTGCCGGCCTCAGTCTGCGGCTGCAGTGGCGCCGTCAGCAGGGCCTGCAGTTCCTGCCTGTCGAACTCTTCGCCGGTTACCAGTCGGCTGTGCGGCAGACTCAGGCACAACAGTCGCGCGCTGCCTTTGGCGTTGGCCACTTCCAGCGGGTGCTGCAAAACCACCACCTCAACCACATGGGAAATCGGCTTAATCCACTGGCAGATGCAGGCGCTGAGCGGACGCATGCAGATGGCGCAGCTTGGGCGTTTGGTATCGGGTGCCGGCAGCATGTTCGGGATTTTCGGGGCAATCTTGTGAAGCGGCCAAAAAAAAGGGCTGGTCTTGCGACCAGCCCTATTAAGGGATCCCTGAACCTGAAGGTTTCGAAAGGACCCGAGGAGACAACCTGTAGAAACTAAGTGTTTCTAAAAAATCTAACTTGGGTGAAGTATCTCAGGGTTTCCCCTAATTTTATAGAGTCCAAGCTCCAGAAAGATACTTTATTTCTCTTTGTTACTTCACCCCAACATCACAATTAACGCTTTTTGGACACTGGCTTCGTTGCGTCCACAGCGCTGGCAGCGACTGCGGTGAAGTTGGCTTCGGCAGCGTCAGTCGCTTGCTTGACAGCTTTTTGCACGGACTCAAGCGCGTTGTTGGCAGCAGCCACGGCGCTTTTCATCACTGCAACAGCGGTCTCGGAACCAGCGGGTGCGTTCTTGGCGGCGTTGTCCACCAGGCCCATGAATTTCTTCTGTGCTTCAGCAGCCTGGCCTTCGAAAGCCTTGCTGAGCTCAGCAGTAGAGCCAGTGGTGATGTCATACAGGTGACGGCTGTAGGCAGCGGTCTTTTCAGCCAGAGGCTGGAGCAGGCCGGATTGCAGGGCCATCAGTTCCTGTGCGTCTTTCACGCTCAGCATCGCCTTGGCGTGCTCGGCGGACTCGGCCAAAGCAGCTTTGGATGCGGTCAGGTTGAGTTCAACAATCTTCTCAACGCCTTCAAAGGCTTTGGAAGTCAAACCCAACAGGGTTTCGATGCTTGCTTTTTGCGAGGCCATGACTTGTTCGACGGTCAACATATAAATATCTCCAATAGAGTGAGGTAAAAAAGGTATCTGCGCCGAAACCCAGCCTAGGCTTGATTTATGTTGCAGTGCAGCATGAGGCGAATTATAGGGTTATCCCGCATCCATGCAAGCGGTTTTTGCTGCATTGCAACATATTAGGCTGGAAGTTCTAGAAAGCCGGGTTTTCACGGTCCCGACACAATAGTGGCATGAAGGCTTTTTACTCGGATCACTTCGTCCTGCCCCTGCCGCCGGGGCATCGCTTCCCCATGGCGAAATACGCCATGCTGCGCGATCAGGTGACGCAGGCCTTGCCAGCGGCGACGCTGCTGGAGGCGCCTGGTGCCAGTGATGGCGAATTGGCTTTGGTGCACAGCCCGGCCTACGTCGCCTCGATCATGGAAGGCAGCATTGCCGCCGCCGCCATGCGGGAGATTGGCTTCCCCTGGAGTCCTGCCATGGCGGAGCGCGCGCGTCGCTCGGTCGGGGCCACCGTCGCCGCCGTGCGCCGTGCGTTGACCGAGGGTATTGCCGCCAACCTGGCCGGGGGCACACACCGTGCCTATGCCGACAAGGGCGGCGGCTTTTGTGTATTCAATGACGTGGCCGTGGCCGCGCGGCTGGCGCAGGCCGAGTGGAGCCGGCCGGGCAGGGCCCCAGTCTCAGGGCAGTCAGGCGCGGTCCGCCGCCCGCCCTTGCGGGTGGCGGTGATTGATCTCGATGTGCACCAGGGCAATGGCACTGCCAGCATCTTCCGGGATGACGACAGCGTGTTCACCCTGTCGCTGCACGGCGACAAGAACTTTCCGTTTCGCAAGGAGAGCAGTGATCTGGATGTGGCGCTGCCCGATGGCTGTGGCGACGCCGACTACGCTGCGGCCCTGGATCGCGCCCTCGATGAACTGGCGGGCCGCTTTGATCCCGGACTGGTGATCTTTCTGGCCGGTGCGGACCCGTTCGAGGGCGACCGGCTGGGCCGGCTCAAACTCAGCATCGATGCGCTGGAGGCGCGTGACCGGCGGGTCTTTGACTGGTGCTTTGCCCGGCGCATTCCGCTGGCCTTCGTCATGGCCGGTGGCTACGGCGTGAAGATCGAGGACACCGTCCAGATTCAGCTCAACACCTATCGCATCGCGCTCGAATACTGGCAACGCTGGCAGGCCTTGCCGGTTTGATGGCGGCGTGACAAAAGCGGGGGGCTGTCGCACTGGCAAAATCAGGCCCCATGACTGAAATCAAATCTGACAAACCGCAGGCCGCGCCGCGCAGTGCCTACAAGGTGTTTCGCACCATCACCACGCGCTGGATGGACAACGACGCCTACGGCCACGTGAACAACGTGGTCTATTACAGCTGGTTCGACACCGCAGTGAATGCCTACCTGATCGAGCAGGGCGTGCTCGACATCCATCAGGGCGAGACCATCGGTCTGGTGATCGAGACCCAGTGCAACTACTTCTCCTCGCTGGCCTTTCCGCAGACGGTGGAGGCAGGCATTCGCGTGGCCCGACTGGGCACCAGCAGCGTTCGCTACGAAGTCGGCCTGTTTGCGCAGGGCGAGCCCCTCACCGCCGCCAAGGGGCACTTCATCCATGTGTATGTGGACAAGCAGACCCGCCGCCCCGTGCCCTTGCCTTTGAACCTCAAAACTGTTCTGGAGACCCTTGTATGACCCAAACCATCGTGGATGCCGCGATCACCTCGCGCATGTCGGTCCGCGTCTTTACCCCGCAAGCGGTTGCGCGCCAGACCCTGACCGATCTGCTGCAGGTGGCCAGCCGGGCACCCTCGGGCACCAACACCCAGCCCTGGAATGTGTACGTGCTGCAGGGTGCCAGCCGCGACTCCCTGTGCGAGAAGGTGTGCGCCGCCCACGATGCCATTCGTGCCAATCCGGCGCTGGCCGCCGACTACCGCGAAGAGTACGACTACTACCCGGAGAAATGGGTCAGCCCCTACATTGACCGCCGGCGCGAGAACGGCTGGGGGCTGTATGGCCTGCTGGGCATTGGCAAGGGCGACAAGGACAAGATGCATCTGCAGCACCAGCGCAACTACAAGTTTTTTGATGCGCCGGTCGGCCTGATGTTCACGCTGGACCGCGTCATGGGCCGCGGCTCGCTGGTGGACTACGGCATGTTTCTGCAGAACATCATGGTGGCCGCGCGGGGTCACGGTCTGCACACCTGCCCGCAGGCGGCGTGGAACGGCTTCGCCAAAATCATCCTGCCGCATATCGGGGCCGGTGCCGACGAGATGCTGGTCTGCGGCATGGCGCTGGGCTATGCCGATGAGAGCGACGTGGTGAATACCTTTCACACGCCCCGGGTGCGGGTGGAAGAGTTCACGCACTGGCTGGAGTGAGCGGGGCCACCCGTTGGACCCCATTCACCTCTTCAGCATGCGTGGCACCAGGTCGTAGATGACTTTCATCGCCATCCAGTGCCTCAACGGCCTGAGCTACGCCACGACCCTGTTCCTGATGGCCGCGGGCCTGACGCTGATTTTTGGCGTCACCCGCATCGTGAACTTTGCCCATGGCAGCTTCTTCATGCTGGGGGCGCTGTTCACCGCGCACTGGGTGACCCGCTGGTACCCGGCCTGGGGTGACAGTGCACTGCTGTACGCATTTGCTATGCTTTTGGGAGCTATCGGCGCAGGTATTGCGGGGGCTGTGGCCGAATTTGTCTTGTTAAGACGGCTGTACGGCGCCCCCGAGTTGTACCAGCTGGTGGCCACCTTCGGCCTGAGCCTGACCCTGTCTGACGCCATGCGCTGGGGCTTTGGGCCCGAGGAGGTGTTTGCGCCGCGCTTTCCCGGGCTCAAGGGATCGGTGGAGTTGTGGGGCGAGTACTTTCCGCAATACCAGCTGCTCACCATCGCGCTGGGGCCGCTCGTCTGGCTGGGGCTGTATCTGTGGCTGCACCGCACGCGGTTTGGCCAGCGGCTGCGCGCGGCCACGCAGGACCGCGCCATGCTGGCGGCCCTGGGGGTGAACCCGAAGCCGCTGATGCTGGGCGCCGTGGTGGTGGGCTGCATGCTGGCCGGCCTGGGCGGTGCCCTGCAGTTGCCGCGCGAACCGGCGACCCTGCAGATGGATGTGAACGTGGTGGTGGAAACCTTTGTGGTGGTGGTCACCGGCGGGCTGGGCAGCATTGCCGGGGCTTTTTTTGCCGCGCTGCTGATCGGGCTGGTGCATGCCCTGGGGATCAGTTTCTTCCCGCAGGCGACGCTGGTGCTGGTGTTTTTGACCATGGCGGTGGTGCTGGTGGTGCGGCCCATGGGTCTGTTCGGCAAGGCGCTGGATGCGGGCCCCAAGGAGATCGCGCAGAAGTTCAGCCGGGCCCCCGTGAAACGGGCGTGGTCAGCGATGACTTTCATAGCGATTGGCATCGCCTTGAGTGCCGTCTGGTGGGCGGGTGGCTACTGGCAATCGCTGGCGGCGGATGGCCTGATCCTGTTGATTTTTGGCATCAGCCTGCAAGCCATGATGGCGCTGGGCGGGCTGGTCAGCTTTGGCCACGCGGCGTTCTTCGCGCTCGGGGCCTATGGCGCGGCGCTGGCGCACGGCAACTGGGGCGTGTCGCTGCCGCTGGCCCTGGCCACCGGTTGCGCCGCCGCCCTGGCCGTGGCGGCGGTGTTTGGCGCCGTGGTGGTGCGCAGCAGCGGTGTCTATCTGGCCATGCTGTCGCTGGCGCTGGCGCAAGTCGTGTGGGCCACGGCCACGCAATGGGTGAGCCTGACCGGCGGTGACAACGGCGTCATCGGCCTGAACCTGGTGGTGGACGACACACGCACGGTGTTTTATTTCTTGCTGGTGGGCCTGGCCTTGCTCAGTGTCTGGGCCTTGGGCCGTTTGAGCCGTTCCAGCCTGGGTGCCGCATTGCAGGCGGTGCGCGATGCACCGGTGCGCGCGCAAGCCAGTGGTTTGCCGGTGGGCTGGATCAAATACCGCATCTTTGTCGAAAGCGCCGTGCTGGCTGCGCTGGCAGGCGGCCTGTTTGCGGCGCACAAGGGCGCGGTGTTTCCATCCGTTGCCAATGTTGTCACCTCGCTGGATGCCCTGCTCGTGGTGCTGCTGGGCGGCGTGCACCAGCTGTGGGGTGTGGCAGCGGGCAGCGCCGTGCTGGTCTGGGCCGGCGCCGAGCTGGGGCGCGGCTTTGACTACTGGCGTGGTGCCCTGGGCCTGTTTGTGATGGTCATCATGGTCGTGTCGCCGTCCGGTCTGCTGGGCTTGATCACGCGGTGGAGGCGGGCATGACGCTGCAAGTGCGCAATCTGCTCAAGCACTTTGATGGCGTGCAGGCCGTGCGCGGCGTCAGTTTTGAGGTGGGTGCCGGCGAGTGCGTGGCCCTGATCGGTCCCAATGGCGCGGGCAAGTCCACCACCTTTGCCTGCATTGCCGGGCAGCACCGCTTGACGAGCGGTGAAGTGCTGTGGGCGGGGGAGCGCATCGACCGCCTGAGTCCGGCGCAACGGCTGGCGCGTGGCGTGGCCCGCACTTTTCAGGTGGCGCAGACTTTTGAAGCACTCACCGTGCTACAAAATGTGCAGCTGCTGCTGCAGGCGCCACGGGGGCTGGCGGCCTGGAACATCCTTGACGCCATGCCGCTTGAGGCAGCTCATGCCCTGCTGGCCCGCGTGGGTCTGCAGGACCTGGCCCAGGCCGACGTGCTCGGACTGTCCTATGGCGCCAAGAAGCGACTGGAGCTGGCGATGGCGCTGGCGGGCGTGGTGGGCGCCGATGTCGCTTACCCGAAATCCGGCGCCCAGTTGCTGCTGCTTGACGAACCCGCTGCCGGGCTGGCCGGACCGGAGCGCGCGGCCCTGATGGCGCTGGTGAAGTCGCTGGCCCATGACGCGCCGGCGGCGGACTCCACTGCGGCAGGGATGGCCGTGCTCTACACCGAACACAATATGGACGCGGTCTTCGGCGTTGCCGACAGGGTGCTGGTGCTGATTGACGGCCAGCTCGCCGCGCAGGGTTCGCCGCACGAGATCGCGCAAAACGAGACGGTGCGCACGCGTTATCTGGGCCGGGCGGGTCATATGGCCTTGTCAGACCGTGCCGATGGAGGCCACCCTTGATGGTTGCGACAAAGTCATTGACTGCGCCGACGCCCATCCTGGCGGTGCAAGACCTCAGTGTCTGGTACGGCGCGGCGCAGGCGCTGTTTGACGTGTCACTGAATGTGGGCGTTGGCGAACTGGTGGTGCTGCAGGGACTCAACGGCGCCGGTAAATCCACGCTTCTTCAAGCCATTATGGGTCTTAGCCCCCGTGTATCGGGCGTCATTAGCTATGAAAATAATAGCATCTCCACCTGGGAATCGCACCGCCGGGCACAGGCGGGCCTGGGCTACGTGGCCGAAGACCGCCGCCTGTTCACCGGGCTGACCGTGCACGAGAACCTGCGGGTGGCCGCCCGGGGCGATGTGGATGCCAACGAAGCGCGGGTGCTGGCCCTGTTCCCGGCGCTGAAGACCATGCTGCGCCGCCTGAGCAGCCAGATGAGCGGCGGCGAGCAGCAAATGCTGGCCATCGCCCGCACGCTCATGACCTCACCGCGGCTGCTCCTGCTGGACGAACCGTGCGAAGGCATTTCGCCAGTGCTAGTCGAATCCATTGTGGACGCGCTGCTGCTGCTGCGGGCCCAGGGCATGCCGATGCTGGTGGCCGAGCAAAACAATCTGCTGGCTGACCGCGCAGACCGGGTAATTACGCTGGTGGCGGGGCAGCTTAGCCCTTAAAGTCTGACCATGATCATCACCAGTCTCCTTGACACCGACCTGTACAAGTTCACCATGATGCAAGTGGTGTTGCACCAGTTCCCGGGCGCGCAGGCCGAGTACAAATTCAAGTGCCGCAACCCGGGCATCGACCCCGCCACCGGTCAGGCGGCGCGCAACCTGGCCGCGCATGCCAATGAAATCCGGGAGGAAATCCGTTCGCTGTGCGGCCTGCATTTCCAGGACGCCGAACTGGCCTACCTGCGCTCGCTGCGCTTCATCAAGAGCGACTTCGTGGATTTTCTGGGGCTGTTCAAGCTCAACGAAAAATACATCACCGTCACGGCGCTGCCCTCGGGCGAGATTGACATTGCGATCCAGGGCCCGTGGCTGCACACCATCCTGTTTGAAATCCCGGTGCTCGCCATCGTCAACGAGGTCTACTTCCGCAATACGCAAAAACTGCCGGACCTGATGGCGGGGCGTCAACGACTGGACGTCAAGATCGGGCAACTGCGTTCGGAGGGTTTGAGCGATCTGAAAATTGCCGACTACGGTACGCGCCGGCGTTTTTCCGTGGCCTGGCATGAAGAGGTCTTGCGCGTTCTGTCGGCCCGCCTGGGCACGGGCCAGAGCCCCGGCAATGTTCCGGGCACGGCAGGGCAATTCGCGGGCACCAGCAATGTGCTGTTCGCCATGAAGCTGGGCCTGACACCGCTGGGCACCATGGCGCATGAGTACCTGCAAGCGTGCCAGGCGCTGGGCCCGCGTCTGCGCGACAGCCAGATCTATGCCTTCGAGTCCTGGGCCAAGGAGTACCGCGGCGACCTCGGCATTGCGCTGAGCGATGTCTACGGCATGAGCGCCTTCCTGCGCGACTTTGACCTGTACTTCTGCAAGCTGTTTGACGGTGCCCGCCACGACAGTGGTGACCCCTTCCAGTGGGGTGAGCGCATGATCGACCACTACATCCGCAACCGGGTCGACCCGCGTACCAAAACCCTGATCTTCAGCGATGCCCTGACCATACCGCGCACCATCGAGCTCTACCAGCAGTTCAAGGGGCGCTGCCAGCTGGCCTTTGGTATTGGCACCAATCTGACCAACGACCTCGGCTACGAGCCGCTGCAAATCGTCATCAAGATGGTGCGCTGCAATGGCCAGCCGGTGGCGAAGCTCAGCGATACGCCGTCCAAGGACATGTGCGACGACGAGAAATACCTGGCCTACCTGCGTCAGGTGTTTGACATTCCCCAGCCGGCGACTTGATATTTGTCGTCATGAACTGCCACTTCTTCCGCTAGAAACCACCCCATGAACAAACCCAAAATTCTTGTCGCCCGTGCCGTCTTCCCCGAAGTGATCGCCAAGTTGGCGCAGCACTTCGATGTCGAATCCAACCAGACCGATGAGCTCTGGACCAAAGCGCAGCTGACAGCGAAGCTGCAAGGCAAACAAGGCGTCTTCACCACCGGCGGCGAGCGCATTGACGCCGAGCTGCTGGCGGCCTGCCCCGACCTGAAAATCTGCGCCAACATGGCCGTGGGTTACAACAATTTTGATCTCGACGCCATGACGGCGGCCGGGGTGCTGGGCACCAACGCGCCCGATGTGCTGACCGAGACCACGGCCGACTTCGGCTTTGCGTTGCTCATGGCCACGGCCCGGCGCATGGCGGAAGCTGAACACTTCCTGCGGGCAGGCCTTTGGACCAAGTGGAGCTACGACATGTTCGCCGGTTCCGACATCCACGGCGCCACGCTCGGCATCCTGGGCATGGGCCGCATCGGGCAGGGCATTGCCCGGCGCGGCGCTTACGGCTTTGGCATGGAGGTGATTTACCACAACCGCTCACGGCTGGACGCGGCGACCGAGGCCGAGTGCCGGGCGAACTACGTCAGCAAGGAAGAACTGCTCAAGACGGCCGATCACCTGGTGCTGGTGCTGCCGTACTCGGCGGCCTCGCACCATGCCATTGGCGCGCCTGAGCTGGCGCTGATGAAACCTACCGCGACCCTGGTCAATATCGCGCGCGGCGGCATTGTGGATGACGCGGCCCTGGCGCATGCGCTGCGCAACAAGACCATTGCGGCAGCTGGACTCGATGTGTTTGAAGGCGAGCCCAAGGTGCACCCGGACTTGTTGACAGTGCCCAACGTGGTGCTGACGCCGCACATCGCCAGCGCCACCCTGCCCACGCGGCTGGCCATGGCCAATCTGGCGGCGGACAACCTCATCGGGTTTTTGCTCAATAACAAGCCGCTGACACCGCTCAACGCCAAGGTGCCGATTTAATTTTCAGAGCCTTGATCTGGCCGCGCTTTGCGTGGGGTCGACGCAGTAGACACGAACCGTTCACACGCCAGGGTTACATTGTCCGAATGACAGGCTTTCAAAAGAAGTGACCCCATGAAGAAGATCAAGCTGGCGTATGTGGCTCTGTTCATCGCCCTCACCGGACTCTGGCTCATGGCCGACACCGTGTTGTCGACGGCGTACAGCTTCTTTGCCTTACGTGCTTCGCTCATCAACTACAGCGGAATCCTGGGTATCGGGGTCATGAGCGTGGCCATTATGCTGGCCGTCAGACCGGTGCTGTTCGAGCCGTATCTGGGCGGCCTGGACAAGATGTACCGGCTGCACAAATGGCTGGGCATCACCGGTCTGGTGATCTCCGTCATTCACTGGGCGTGGGCGCAGGTGCCGAAATGGCTGGTCGGTTCCGGCCTGATCGAGCGCCCCGTGCGCATACGACCGCCCGAGGAAACCGTGGCGATTTTCAAATACTTCCAAAGCCAGCGTGGCTTGGCGGAAGCCATTGGCGAATGGGCCTTCTACGCTGCTGTGGTGCTCATCATCCTGGCGCTGGTGAAGCGGTTTCCCTACCGCCACTTCTTCAAGACCCACCGCCTGCTGGCGATCGTGTACCTGTTCCTCGTGTTCCATGCCGTGGTGTTGATGAAGTTCAGCTTCTGGGGTGAAGTCGTTGGCCCGGTAATGGCGGTTTTGATGATCGGGGGCAGCGTTGCAGCTTTTGTCGTCTTGTTCAGACGGGTGGGGCAAAGCCGTCAGGCGGTGGGTGAGATCGAGGCCATCGCGCACCACAAGGATCTTCAGGTGATCGAGGTCACGATCCAGTTCAAGGGCCGCTGGGCCGGTCATGAGGCCGGGCAATTCGCCTTCGTGACCTTCGATGAGAAAGAGGGCGCGCACCCGTACACCATCTCTTCGGCCTGGAAGGGGGATGGGCGCATCGCGTTCATCATCAAGGGGCTGGGAGATTACACCCACACACTGTCTGCCGCCCTCAAAACCGGAGATGTCGTCAAGGTCGAGGGCCCCTATGGGCGCTTTAATTTCCGCAGCAGCAAGCCGCGTCAAATCTGGGTGGGCGGCGGCATCGGCATCACGCCCTTCATTGCCCGCATGAAGGTGCTGGCGAATCAGCCAGACGGCACGACCATCGACCTGTTCCACACCACTGCGGTGCTCGATGACGCAGCCATAGCCAAGCTGGAGCGCGACGCGCTGGCCGCGAATGTGCGGCTGCATGTGCTGGTGGACGCCAGGGATGGCCTGCTAAGCACAGAGCGCATATGTCAGGCCATTCCGGAATGGCAATCCGCCGACGTTTGGTTCTGCGGCCCGGCGGGCTTTGGCCAGGCTTTGCGCAAGGACTTCATCGCCAGGGGGCTGCCCCCCGACGACTTCCATCAGGAGTTGTTCCACATCCGGTGAGCCTTCACCCGACGGCATGCAATCGTTCGTCAACATTGGCGTTGCGTGCGAGAAGATGATCCAGAGCGACTTTTCCGGCGGGGCGCCGTCCAGTTTCTGCACGGCCGCCAGTCTTCACAGCAATTGAAACGCGAGCACCGCCTTGGACTGCTATTGGGCGGCTCGTGGTGTCCTTCAATCGTCATGCGTGGCCTCTGCCAGATGGGCGGCCAGCGCTTTGCGCGCCATATCGCGCAGTGCCAGCGCTTGGTCCCAGCCTGGACCCACTGCAGGGATCGTCTCACCCATCGTCACCTCAATAGCGTAGCGCCGCGGCAACCAGGCGCCGTCGCGCAACAGCGAGCGGGTGCCGTTCAGCGTCACCGGCACCACTGGCGTTGTGGTTTCGGCGGCGATGACGAAGGCCCCGAGCTTGAAGGGCTGCAGGCCACCGGCACGCCGCAGCCGGCCTTCAGGGAAGAACACGATGGATTCGCCGGCACGCACACGCGCTTGCAGCGCCCGGGTGTCCTCGACGCCCTGCGCTGCGTCGAAACGCTCGACGAAGGCGATACCCAGCCTGCGCAGCGCCGCGCCGATCAGCATCACGTCAGCCAGCTCGCTTTTGGCGGCAAAGGAAAACTCGGGTGGAAGCACCGCACCCAACAGGATCGCATCGGCATAGCTGGCGTGGTTGGCGACGACAATGCGCGGCCCCAGCGCAGGCAGCCGCTCCAGCCCCTCCACCCGCAATGGCAAACCCATCAGGCGGATGGCCACGCGCGTCAGCGCACGCGCGGCACGCCGGCGCCGCGCCACGCCGGGCAACACCATCACGGCGCACCACGCCAGCACACCCAGCGTGCAGAAGACGCACCAGGCCCACAGGCCCCACGCCACGCGCACTGCGGTGTGCAGTGCGCGGCGTGCCCGCGCCGCAGCCGCAGTGGCTGTCAACGCCGCCCATTGCTGCCAGGGCGGGCGCTGCGTCACGCCGAGCCGACCCTGCTCGTACAGTTCACGGCAGGCAGCGCGGCGGGTCTTGCCGCTGGACGTCTTCAGTACCGAGCGTGGCGGCGCCAGCACCACGTCGTCGGCTGGCGCGCCCAGCAGCGTGGCCGACAGGGCGGTGATGGCCCGGATCATTTGCGCACGCTGCGCCGGTTCACGGACACGGGTCTCGGCGAGCACCACGAGCCGTTCCGTGCCGCTGCGCCGATCGGTGGCCGCGAACACCGCCACGCCGCCTTTGCGCACGCCGACGATGCCGGCCACCGCAGTTTCTAGTTCCTGCGGATGAATATTAAAACCACCGCGGATGATGATGTCCTTCTCGCGTCCGGTGAGGAACAGTTCTCCACCTGCCATGTAGCCGAGGTCGCCGGTGTTGAGCCAGTCGCCGTCGAACAGGCCCTGATTGGCCGCCGGATTGTTCAGATAGCCCTGCGTGCTGGACGGGCCGCGGAACTGCACGTGCCCCTGCTCACGCTCGGGCAACTCGCGCCCGCCGGCGCCGACCACGCGCAGGTCGTGACCGGGCAGTGGCGAGCCGCAGGAGACGATGCGCAGCGCTTGCGCGTCGTCGGGTCGCGCCGGTTGCGCCACGCCATCGCGGGCGAGCGTGGCCCGATCGACGCGATCCACCAGCGGGCCGCGGCCCACCGGCCCAAAGGACAGGCCGACGGTGTTCTCGGCCAGGCCGTATACCGGCATGAGTGCCGTTCGTTGAAAGCCGCAGGGCGCGAACCGCGCCGCGAAGCGCTCCAGCGTATCGGGACTCACCGGTTCGGCCCCGTTGAACGCCAGCCGCCAGCACGACAGGTCCAGCGTGGCGAGTTCGGCGTCGGTGACCTTGGCCAGACATAACTCGTAAGCAAAATTGGGTGCCGCCGACACCGTGCCGCGATGGCGGTGAATGGTCTCCAGCCAGCGCGCGGGTCGGGCGAGAAACGCCAGTGGCGACATCAATACGAGGTGAAAGCCCAGGTAAAGTGCGCCAAGACAGGCACCGATCAGCCCCATGTCGTGATACAGCGGCAGCCAGGAGACGAAGGTGTCGGTGCTGCCGACCTTCGATGCACTCCACATGGCGCGCAGGTTGGCCAGCAGATTGGCGTGCGTCAGGATCACGCCCTTGGGGTCGCCGGTGCTGCCCGATGTGTACTGCAGGAACGCGATGTCCGATGCGGTGAGCGCCGGGCGCACCAGGGGCGCGTCCGCCATCGACAGATCGGCCACGGTGTGGACGCCGTGCAGCGCTTCGGCCTGCGCCCGCAGCAGATGGGCGAGCGGCTTTGCGCGTTCCACCGTGATCAGCAGCCGAGCCTGTGCATTGCGCAGGATGGCGGCGATACGCTTCAGGTGGTCCTCCAGCTGCGACGGCCGCGCCGGTGGGTACAGCGGCACCGGAACCAGACCCGCATACAGCGCGCCATAGAACGCGGCAAAGAACTCGCGCCCGGTGGGCAGCATGATCGCCACCTTGGCTCCTTTGTCCAGCCCGAGCGCACGCAAGCCCGCCGCCAGGGCGACGGCATCGCGGTGCAGATCGGTGTAGCGCAGATCGACGCTCTGGTTGCCGTTCTCGTACAAGGTGATCAGCACGCGCTCTGGGTGTTGTTGCAGGTGCCATTCGAAAACATCCACCAGCGTCTGGACCGAGTCCGGCGGATAACCGTCACTGACGGCTTGCTGGGAGGTATCGGCCTTTGTTGCAGTCACCACGACAGATGGCGCCGCCATTGCGCCTTGCTCTCTTGTCGACATCACGAAGCGCAACAGGTCGCGTGGCGTCTCGGCCTCGGTGAGCGCCGCTTCACCGAGCGACACGCCGAGGTCGTGGTCGATGCGGGCAAGCAGTTCGACACGCGCCAGGCTGTCCAGACCGTAGTCACGCTCCAGCGAGTGGTCCAGTCCCAGTGTGGACGCCAGCCGGGCCTGCGGCCGCAACTCGTCGGCCAGGCTGCGCACCGTTGCGAGCAAGCGCGGCGCCAGCGATTCGGGGCCCGGCGCACGGGAAATCCCCTGCACCTCCGGGGTTGGCGGATCGTTTTGTTTTGCTGGAGGTTCGTTCATCGCTCATCGACATTCACCAATCCGTCGATTCAACGACAAGAAGCCTCCGGCTGATTGACAAATAGCAAGGAGGAGAGGGTTCACCACCTGGTCGTGCAGGCGGATCCGCCGCGGGCGCTTGTGGCTACGAGCGGGACGCCCGCTGGTGCCGCCACCGCAGCCAGGCCAGGCCTAGCGCGACAAGCGCTATACCGGCGGCCGACAGCAGCAGCACATACTGCTTTTGCATGAAGGCATTGCCCAGGAAAACCGTGCCCAGCGCATACGGCAGCTCGGCCAGCATCAGCGCACCGAGATAAACGCGCAGCGGGTAGCCGAGCAGACCAAAGAAGTACCCTCCCACGTCGGAAGGTACCGCCAGCTGAACCAGCAGGACGGTGAGGAACGAGCCCCCTTCGGGAATACGGCTCTCGTAGCGATGGATCATTCCTTCGGACAACATCCGCTGCACGGCGGGTCGCTTGAGGCGGTGGCCAATCGCGTAGGTGACCAGCCCGCCCAGACACCAGCCGCTCCACAACAGGAAGAAACAGCCCAGTTCGCCCCAGGTCTGCACGCCAATAGGCACGAGCAGCACGCCAGAGAAGAACACCAGCATGGCCGACAGCGCCGCCAGCCCCATGAAAATCAGGGCGCCCAGAACAGGGTGCTGCGCAATCACCGGCTCGACCAATGCAATGCCGGAGGCGATCTGTTGGTGAACCGTGTCGGACAGGGCCAGCAACCCGGTGGCGAACAGAACCACGATCAGGATGCCGGCGCGACGCGCCATGTCGGACCGCGGGCCCCAGATCCCCGGCTGCGCTACGCCCGCGTCTTTGGAAATGCTCTTTGACGGCAGTGGAGGAGGGACGGGCGGTGTGGGCATCAGGGGTTTGGGTTGCGTTTCCAACCCTGGATTATCCGTGGAACCATGGGGCTCCGGCAGCAGTCGTCATCAACCTCAAGCGGGAAGTCAGCCGGCGCGGCCATGCAGCTTGACGGATCAGCAGGGGGTCAAGCCCCAAAGTGCAGCGCCTCGGTCGAGACCGCACGGACTCGGTGGCCGAAGCTGCTGATGTTGGTGAGCGTTGCGTTGTGGTGCTGAATCACCTGAGCCGCCGACAAATGCGCGTTGCCCTCCGACGTGTGGGCGTCTGCCACCAGCACAACCGGGTACCCCAGCGCCAACGCCCGGCGAACGGTCGTGTCGACACAGAACTCGGTATGCATGCCGCAGACGACCAGATCGGTCACCGCATGGTGTTTCAGGGTTTCCTCCAACTCGGTACGATGAAAAGAATCCACGGTGGTCTTGCGAATGCGCAAGTCAGGGGGTTCAAGGTGCAGGCCATGGGCCAGCTGCCAGTCATCCGTTTCAAACTCAAGGTAGCCGGACGTGGACTCGTGCTGTATGAAGATGACGACGGCACCTGCCACACGCGCCTTCGCGGCGACCTGGTTGATCCGATTGATCACTTGCTGTGACTCAAAAGCGGCGTGCTCGCCGTCGCACAGACCCTGTTGGACGTCAATGATGAGCAGTGCGGTTTTCATGGGTGGAGGAATCGTGCGTGGCAAAAGTTTCGTAGCCCTGATGCAGGCTGAGTTTCGTCAAAATCGGCATGTCTTACCCCGGTTTGCTTTCTTGGCAAACTCTTCGGTCCGTTGATCCATTCTATCGGTCTGCGGCGCTGGTTCACTTGCCAGGGCTTGCCTTGCCGCCGTTGCTACCCCGCGGCTTGATCGGCTTCAATTGCTATTAAAAGGATAGCTAATGGCGCATATCCCACGAGGGCTAGAGGCCAATTTTGCTAAAAAGTAAGGCAAACCACGTTTTGCACAACAATAGAGGCATGGAGGAATCTGGCTTGAACAATATGGTGCTGTGGTGGGTGGTGGCCCTGGGTGTGGTGAACGTGGTGTTGCTGTTGTGGCTGGCGCTGCGCCGTTCTGACGGCGGTGCCGCAGAGCAGGCTAAAGTGGAACTGCTGGCGGCGGTGAAAAGCGCGTCCGACCACACGGAGCGGCTGGAGCGTGAACTGCGCCGCGAGATCAGCGAGTCCTCGCGCGATGGGCGCCAGGAACTGACGCAAAACCTGGCCACGTTCCAACTGGCACTGGTGCAGCAGGGGGCAGAGGCCACGCGCACGCAAAACACGCAGATCGACGCCTTTGGCCAACAGCTGGCGTTGTTGCAAAAAACGCTGTCTGACACGCTCAACAACCAGCTCTCGGGCCTGAGCGAATCCAACGCGCGGCGCATGAACGAAGTACGGGAGACGCTGGAAAAACAACTCGTGCAACTGCAAACCACCAACGCCGCCAAGCTCGACGAGATGCGCGCCACGGTGGACGAAAAACTGCAGACCACCCTGCAAACCCGCCTGGGCGAAAGCTTCAAGCAGGTCGCCGACCGGCTGGAGCAGGTGCACAAGGGCCTGGGTGAGATGCAGACGCTGGCTCAGGGCGTGGGCGACCTCAAGCATCTGCTGACCAACGTGAAGACGCGCGGCATTTTTGGCGAGGCGCAACTGGCGTCGCTGCTGGAGCAGGTGTTTGTGGCGGATCAGTACGCGGCGCAGGTGGCCACGCGTCCCGGCAGCAAAAATGTGGTGGACTTTGCCATCAAGCTGCCCGGAAGATCCGACCACGGCGAGCCGCTGTGGCTGCCGATTGACGCCAAATTTCCCAATGAAGACTACGAGCGGTTGCTGGACGCGCAGGGCCGGGCCGACGTGCTGGGGGCGGAGGCGGCAGGCAAGGCGCTGGAGATTCGAATCCGCCTGGAAGCCAAGTCGATCTCCGAAAAATACGTGGAGCCGCCACACACCACCGACTTTGCCATTCTGTTCCTGCCGACGGAAGGCCTCTATGCCGAGGTGCTGCGCCGCCCCGGCCTGATGGAGGCGCTGCAGCGCGAGCACCGCATCACGCTGGCCGGGCCGACCACACTGCTGGCCATGCTCAGCTCGCTGCAGATGGGTTTTCGCACGCTCACGCTGGAGAAACGCTCCAGCGAGGTGTGGCAGGTGCTGGGTGCGGTCAAGACCGAGTTTGGCAAGTTCGGCGACGTGCTGGCCAAGGTCAAGTCGCAGACGCAAACGGTGCTCAATACGCTGGACAGTGCCGAGACCCGCAGCCGCGCCATGGGCCGTGCGTTGAAGAAAGTCGAAGCACTGCCCGAGACGCAGGTGCAGACCCTGATCCCGATGGACAAGGACTTTGACAGCGACGCGGAGGTCGACCGGGCGTGAGCTTGGCGCCCGCCCATCCGGCGCCGCCCCGTTTTGCACTGGCGCGCCTGATTGCCGGACAGATTTGCCTGCATGCCTGCATGGCCGGCATGCGCATGGCGTCGCCCCTGCTGGCTTTACGAGAGGGCTACAGCGCCATTGCGGTCGGGTTCCTGCTCGCCCTGTTTGCCCTGACCCAGGTCTTCCTGGCGCTGCCGGCAGGCCGCTACGTGGACCGGCACGGGCTCAAGCGTCCGGTCGGCTTTTGTGTTGTGGCCGCAGCGCTGGGCGCGGGGCTGGCGGTGGCATTTCCGGTCTTTCCCGTCCTGTGCCTCAGTGCCTTGATGACGGGAGGTGCAACCGGTGTGGCCGTCATTGCGTTGCAGCGCCATGTGGGGCGGGCCGCGCAGAACGCGACCGAGCTGAAAAAGGTATTCAGCTGGCTCGCCATTGGTCCGGCGGTGTCAAATTTCGTCGGACCGCTGGCAGCGGGGCTGCTGATTGACTACAGCGGTTTTCGCGCCGCCTTTCTGCTGATGGCCCTGCTGCCGCTGGCGACCTGGTTTTGGGTGCGCCGCACGGTGGAATTGCCACCGGTGCCGGTGGTTGTGGGCAGTGCGCCAAAGAAGGCATGGGACTTGTTGCGGGAGCCGATGATGCGCCGCCTGATGCTGGTGAACTGGCTCCTGTCTTCGTGCTGGGATGTGCACACGTTTGTGGTGCCCATTCTGGGCCACGAGCGCGGCTTGAGCGCCTCCGTGATCGGCACGATTCTGGGTGCCTTTGCCATCGCGGCGGCCTTTGTCCGGGTGCTGTTGCCGGTGTTTGCTGCCCACGTGCGGGAGTGGGTTGTTGTCGCCTCGGCCATGGTGATGACGGCGGTGCTCTTTGCGGTCTACCCGTTCATGGTCTCACCGCTGGCCATGGGTGCCTGTTCGGTGATGCTGGGGCTGGCGCTGGGGTCGGTCCAGCCCATGATCATGAGCACGCTGCACCAGATCACGCCCGAGGCACGGCACGGCGAGGCGTTGGGTCTGCGGTTGATGACCATCAATGCGTCCAGCGTGCTGATGCCGATGCTGTTTGGCACGGCCGGGGCGGTGGTAGGGGTGTCGGTGGTGTTCTGGGCAGTCGGCCTTGCGGTCGGCGCCGGGGCGCGGCCCGCCTGGCTGCTGCGGCCCGCATTGCGTCCTGTGCCATCGTCCGCGGACCGCTAGCCAGTCGGCGGTCTAGTGGACCTGTTGCATTTCACCCGAGAGCAAGACGCGTGTTCCTTTGTCTGCGCTTTGAACGGCGCTGACCAGCGCACGGGCCACTTGTGTGGCCGTGATGGCCTGGTAGTTGGCCGGAATCAGGGGTTTGAGCAGCGTCATGGCGAACAGGCCCAGCTTTTCCGCAGGACGAGCCGCTTGAGCCAGCGCCTCGCGGTCACCCGCCAGCATGGAGGGCCGCGCAAAGACCAGGGCCATGTAGCCCAGCTGGCTGAGAGCATCCTCCATCTCGCCTTTGACGCGGTTGTAGAAAACTCCCGAGCCGGCGCTGGCGCCCATGGCGCTGATTGCTCCCAATTTAGTAGCGCCTGCCGCTTTGGCTGCGCGGGCTACAGCCAGAACAGCGTCAAAATCGACAGCGCGAAAGGCCTGCTGACTGCCTGCCACCTTGATGGTGGTGCCCAGCGCGATGTAGACATCGTCCACGTGATCGATGCCGGGCAAGGTGTCCAGGGTGGCGAAATCCACCACATGACTGAACAGTTTGCTGTGCTTGACCGTCAACGGCCGGCGGCCCACACAGTGAACCGCCGTATAGCGTTTATCGGTTAAAAGAGCCGCGAGAACTTCCCGGCCCACGAGACCCGTTGCCCCCGCCACCAAAGCCACCCGTCCCGCCGCCGGAGCGACCGCCTGATCCGCCACCACCATAGGAACCTCCACCAGTACGGTTGCCCCCGCCAAAGCCACCGCCGCCGCGGCGGGCGCCGCGTTCGGCCATCATGTCCACACTGGTGCGCATCGGATCGGGCTGGCCTTGAGCCGGCCGCGCTGGTGCGCCGCCGCCATATCCACCGCCATTGCCGCCCGTGTTGCCACCACTATAGCCACCGCCGTTACCGCCGCGCCCCTGCGCGGGACGTTGGCCGGGGCCGCGTGCCGCCTGATCGCCGGCCGGGCTGTGGCTGCGCTGGCCGCCATTGCCACCACGTCCACCACCGTTGCCACCACGTCCGCCGCCGGCATTGCCGCCACGGTCGCCCTGGGCGCCCTTGGTTTCGCGGACCCGGGTCAGCATTTCAGTGCGCGCCGCCTTGGCCGCAGCCTGCATGACGTCACGGCTCGGCGGTTTGCCGGCACCACCCCAGACCGTCTGGCGGCCCATGGCGATGGGCTCGGCCTTTTCGCCGGGCTCGGGCATGAAGCCTTCTACGACCTGCACAGGAATATCCTGCTTGGTGAAGCGTTCAATGGCCTGCATGAAGCCTTCTTCGTCCAGACACACCAGGTTGGATGCAGTGCCGTCCGCACCGGCGCGGCCGGTACGGCCAATGCGGTGCACATAGTCTTCGCACACATTGGGGATTTCATAGTTCACCACGTGCGGCAGATCGTCGATATCAATGCCGCGGGCGGCAATGTCGGTGGCGACCAGCGCGCGAACGTCGCCGCTCTTGAAGCCGGCCAGTGCCTGGGTGCGGGCTGCCTGGCTCTTGTTGCCATGCAGCGCCATCGCCTGGATGCCGTTTTTGGTCAGGAACTCGGCGACGTTGTTGGCGCCGAATTTGGTACGGGTGAACACCAGCACCTGGCTCCAGTTATGTTCCTGGATGATGTGAGCCAGCAGGGCCTTCTTTTTGCCGCGGCCCACCGGGTGGATCACCTGCGTGATGCGCTGCACGGTGGTATTGCGCGGGGTCACCTGGATGCTCAGCGGGTTCTTGAGCAGCGTGGCAGCCAGGTCGCGAATTTCATCACTGAAGGTGGCCGAGAACAGCAGGCTCTGCTTGTCTTTTGGCACCACGGCCAGAACTTTCTTCACGTCATGGATGAAACCCATGTCCAGCATGCGGTCTGCTTCGTCAAGCACGAGGATCTGGACCTGACCCAGGTCGAGCACACCTTGTTGCAGCAGGTCCAGCAGGCGGCCAGGGGTGGCCACCAGAATGTCCACGCCTTTTTTGACACGGCTGATTTGCGGGTTCATGCCGACGCCGCCAAAAACGACGGTCGAAGACAGCTCCAGGTATTTGCCGTAGGTCTGCACCGACTCTTCCACCTGCGCCGCCAGTTCGCGGGTCGGTGTGAGGACCAGGGCACGAATGCCGACGCCGCCAAATTTGTTCTTCGGGGCTTCGCCTGCGCTCAGTTTGTGCAGCATGGGTAGGACAAAAGCGGCCGTTTTTCCGGTTCCGGTTTGTGCGCCGCCGAGCAGGTCATGCCCCTCCAGGACGGCCGGAATGGCCTGGGCCTGAATGGCTGTGGGGGTCTCGTAACCCTGCTCAAGCACGGCTTTAACGATGGCCGGAGCCAGATTTAGTTCTTCAAAGTTCATAGTGTGGCGCCTATCCTGGGCGCTATGGCATCGGCCCGTCTTGGTGTTTGAAACACCGAGTCAGTCAAAGGCAGATGGGGTACAAAAGTGGAACGTTGCGCAGAGGCATTGTTCCCAGCAAGGTGCTGGCATTGTGGGCAACTGACGCTCCACAACAAACTGCATTGTCGCACGAGCGGGGGATTTCGCCCTGAGCAGGCCCAAAACCCGGCCTGAACTGCCGCAATGAGCCTATTCGCAACAGTCTGTTAACGAGGCTGTTCACGGGCGCCTGCAACTGGGAGAATCTCACAGGCGGACCGAATAAGTAACTGGGGGACTGTGTTTGATGAAGAAATTTCTGCTTCGACGCATCGGTGTGGCGGATGACCGGTCCGGTGTTCGCCCGTCACTGCATGACTGCCTTGAGGTGGTGCTGCAGCAGGCAGATACCCTGATGGGTGAGGTACTCGAGGGCCTGGCCACTTCGATCACCCAGAAAAAGGGCAAGGAAAAGGGAAGTTTTGGTGATCGTGCGCCCGCCAACAAGCTCGCCATCGATTCGCTGTGCAGCCAGGCGTCCGCTGTCAAAAAGACATTCGCGGCGCAGTTGCGGCTAGGCATCTACAACAGTGGGTCGCAGGATTTCGCCGAGCAAACGCTGGTCCGTTTTGAGGATCTGCAGTTGCTCGACAGCCGACAGATCGATGCCAGCATTGAATTTGCCATGGTCCAGCAGGAAGTCTCCCGATGTGTTGACGACGTGCTTCCGGCGCTGAATGCACTGATCAGCAATCTGTTGGGCTGGATCACGGTACAGCCGCAGCTGAACCCCCTGAAACCGGAGGTTTTTGTTCGTGCACTGCAGGCCTGCCTGCTCCAGCATGTACCCGATGAACAGGGCCGATCCGCGCTGATCATGCCCGCCGCCGGACTGCTCGGCGTCAGTCTTCACCAGCTTTACCGGGAAATCTGCGTGTGGTTGCGGTCGCAGGGCGTTGAGGCAGCCACTCCGGTGGGAACCCCTGTTGGCGGTGGCAGCCTGGCGAAGGGGAAGGGCGCCGAGACCTCGGTTGCGCGCACATTGCTGACGTTGGACAAACTCCGAAAACTGCTGTCGGGTGAGCTGGACGGCGGTTCGGGAAATTCAAGTCTTCGGGATTTCACGCACACCGTGCCAGCCTCCTATGTGGCGCTGGAGGACATGAAGCTGGTCGAGCCCATGATGCGACGCCTGGCGCAGCGGGCCAGTCTGCCGTCGGACGACGGAGTCAATCCGGATATGTTCGCGCAGCAGATCGTGCGGGAACCAACCCAGGGCAAGCAGCTGGGCAAGCAACTGGGTGAGGAAGTGGTTCGCATGATGGTCGACAACCTCATGCAGGACGACCGGCTGCTGCCCAAGGTGCGCGACCTCATCAAGACGCTGGAGCCAGTGCTGCTGGCGCTCTCCCGGGCCGACGCACGTTTTTTCAGCGAACGGCAGCACCCGGCACGCCAGTTTCTGGACCGGCTCACCCACCGCAGCCTGGCGTACACGTCCGAGAACGACGAGGGTTTCTTCCGGTTTCTCAAGTCTATTTCCGATGCTGTTGGCGTTTTGACGAGTGGAGATGGCGATTCAGCCGCGTTTGCGCAGCTGTTGCGCGAACTGGAGGCCGGCTGGGGTCGCGATGAAACGGTACAGCGCCAGCAGCAGGAGGAAGCGGCTCTTGCGCTACAGCATGCCGAGCAAAGAAACCTGCTGGCGCAGCGCTGGGCCGACGACTTTCATGAACGCCAGAAGAACAAGGACATTCCTGAACTGGTGGCCGGCTTTCTGCGCGGGCCCTGGGCGCAGGTGGTGGCGCAATCCCAGTTGGGGTGTGCCGATGGCAGCGCTGATCCGGGCGGTTATCTGGCCTTGGTGGACGACCTGCTCTGGAGTGTGCAACTCCGTCTGACCCAGCGCAACCGGGCCCGGCTTGTGCAGATGGTGCCCAACTTGCTGGTCACGCTGCGTCAGGGCCTGCAGCTCATTCAGTACCCGGAGGATCGCATACCGGCCTTTTTTGACGCATTGATCTCGGTGCATGAAAAGGCCTTCGAAGGCCATCCAGTCAGGCCTGTGGCCCGGCCCGCAGATCAGTCGCCTCAAGAAAGTGTCGAGATGATGGAGGACGCCGGCTTCGATGATGCCGCTGAGTTCTGGGTCGCGGATGATGAGGCCCAGGAGTCCGGTTATCTGCCAGACGATGCCGAGCGACCGGGTGAGACTGTTCAGCGTCCCTGGTCCGTGGGGGACCTCAATACCGGGGTGTGGGTCGAATTGATCGTGAATGGGGTCTGGTTGCGTGCGCAACTGACCTGGGCCAGTCCGCACCGAACCCTGTTCATGTTCGTCTCACGCGGCGGTCTGGCTCATTCGATGTCACGCCGCACCATGGAGCGCCTGCGCATGCGGGGCTCTATCCGCTTCGTATCAGACGGTCATGTGGTTGACAATGCGCTGGATGCGGTGGCTCAGAGCGCTTTGCAGAATGATCTGGGCCAGGTGAGTCAATAGCGCTGATCCGGGGGGCGGCCGCGTGAAAACGGGCCAAGCGGGGATAATGCGGTATTTACCTCCAGAACTACCTCGCAAGACCAATGGCTCAATACGTATTCTCCATGAACCACCTCGGCAAGATCGTGCCGCCGAAGCGTTTCATTCTCAAAGACATTTCCCTCAGCTTTTTCCCGGGCGCCAAGATTGGCGTGCTGGGCACCAACGGGTCCGGCAAGTCCACGCTGCTCAAGATCATGGCCGGTGTCGACAAGGAGTTTGAGGGCGAAGCCATCCCCATGGCCGGCCTGAATATCGGCTATCTGCCACAAGAGCCGCAGCTGGACCCCGAGCAGACGGTGCGCGAAAGTGTGGAGGCGGGCATGGGCGACGTGTTGAAGGCCAAAGCCCGCCTGGAAGAAATCTACGCAGCCTACGGCGAAGAAGACGCCGATTTTGACAAGCTCGCCGAGGAGCAGGCCAAGATGGAAGCCATCATTGGCAGCGCTGGCACCGACTCCGAGCACCAGCTCGAGATCGCCGCCGATGCGTTGCGCCTGCCGCCGTGGGACGCCAAGGTGGGTCTGTTGTCGGGTGGTGAGAAACGCCGCGTTGCCTTGTGCCGCCTGCTGCTGTCCAAGCCTGACATGCTGCTGCTGGACGAACCCACCAATCACCTGGATGCCGAGTCGGTCGACTGGCTGGAGCAGTTCCTGCAGCGCTACCCCGGGACCGTGGTGGCCATCACCCACGATCGCTATTTTCTGGACAATGCGGCCGAGTGGATTCTGGAACTGGACCGTGGCAACGGCATGCCTTACAAAGGCAACTACAGTTCCTGGCTGGAGCAGAAGCAGGAACGACTGTCGCAGGAACAAAAAGGCGAAGAGTCACGCGCCAAAGCGCTCAAGAAAGAGCTTGAATGGTCACGTCAGAACCCCAAGGCACGCCAGGCCAAGAGCAAGGCGCGTCTGGCCCGTTTTGAAGAGTTGTCGGACTTTGAATACCAGAAGCGCAATGAAACCAATGAAATCTTCATCCCGGTGGCCGAACGCCTGGGCAATGAGGTCATCGAATTTGTCAATGTCAGCAAGTCTTTTGGCGACCGTTTGCTGATTGACAACCTGAGCTTCAAGGTGCCAGCGGGCGCCATTGTCGGCATCATCGGCCCCAACGGCGCCGGCAAATCCACGCTGTTCCGCATGATTGCGGGCAAGGAAAAGCCTGACAGCGGCGAGGTCAAGATTGGCTCCACCGTCAAGATGGCGTTTGTGGACCAGCACCGGGATGACCTGTCGAACGAAAAAACCGTCTGGGAAGACGTGTCCGGCGGGCTCGACATTCTGAACGTGGGCAAGTTCCAGATGGCCAGCCGCGCTTATTGCGGACGTTTCAATTTCAACGGCGCCGACCAGCAAAAACGCGTCGGTACCCTGTCCGGCGGTGAGCGCGGGCGCTTGCATCTGGCCAAGACCCTGATTGCCGGCGGCAATGTTCTGATGCTGGACGAGCCGTCCAACGACCTGGACGTGGAAACACTGCGTGCGCTGGAAGATGCCTTGCTGGAGTTTGCCGGATCGGTGATGGTGATCAGCCATGACCGCTGGTTCCTGGACCGTATCGCCACCCACATTCTGGCGTGCGAGGGCGACAGCCAGTGGACCTTCTTTGACGGCAATTACCAGGAATACGAAGCCGACAAGAAGAAACGCCTGGGCGAAGAGGGCGCTAAGCCCAAGCGCATGCGGTTCAAGGCGCTGAAGTAATCGGTAACGGTGACGCGTTCATGCGTGACGGCATGGACGACGTCAGGCTCTGAGCAACCTTCGCCGGACCAGTTCAATATGGTTGCGCAGGGCGTATAGCTCGTCCGCATACGACAAGGGCACGGTGATCTTGCCCACGCGCGTTTCCAGCTTGTTCAGTTCATCGACCAGACTCGGCGCCGAGTCCGGGCTTTGATTGGCACGGTCTTCGATTTCACGCAACTGCCTGTACCAGCGAAAAACCCGGGAACGGATTCTGAACTCGTACAGGGGCGGCACGATACGGCTCAGAGGCAGCAGAATTGCAATGATGATGCCCAGTGCCAGCCACATGCGCTCCACCAGATTTGCATAGGAAAAAGGCAGGTAGCGCTGCAGCATGGGCACGCCGTCGCGCATGGCGCGCTCAGCCTCTTTGGACAGGGGAAATTCGGTATTGGCCGCATTGGGGAATTCGCGGGCACGGCTGAACCAGCCGGCCAGGCCGTGCAAGCCCAGTGACGCCTGGGAGAAGAGTTGCAGCACGGCCGGATGCACAGTGTCCCGAGCCAACAGCGTCGTGGTAGGGGCCACCAGCCGCACGTCCTGGGCCGGAATGTCATTGGCCAGGTCGACGACACCGCGCGGCAGCGTCACCGGCGTCAAAAACGCGAAACGGCGCGAGTAGGCTTCGCTCTGCGCAAAATCCATCAGTTTCACACCGGGCGTCTGCAGCAGCATTTGGACCATGAGCGATTCGGGCGCCGAGGCGAATACCAGCGCATCCAGCTCGCCGTTCAAAAACGCCACGGTGGCCGGTGTCTGCTCCAGCCGGGACAGCGTCATGGCGCTGTCGTCAACGTGGTTGATCTCGAATAATTTGTCCATCAAGCTGGGCACGCCGCTGCCCGCGGTGCCCACATTGATGCGCAGGCCTTTGAGCTGGGTCAGTGCATTCAGGGTGGCATCCTTGGTTACTTTCTGCGCGGCTTCTGCGCGATAGAACAGCCACACGGGTTCGACGAACAGGCTTCCCAGCGAGACAAGCCCTTCGTGGCCACTGGTGGGCACAGCACTGCTGCCGCCCTGAACAAAACCGATGTCCGCCTTGCCCGTCGCCAGCCATTCAAGATTCTGTGACGAGCCTTCGCTGGGCAGAAGCTGCACCTCAATGCCGTAGGCGGCCATGGCCTTGGCATAGCGCTTTCCGAATTCTTCATAGGCACTCTGGGCGGGTCCGGTGGCCAGCGTCACGTGTCTGGACGGCGTCGGGTCAAGCCACCAGTACGCCAGCGCCAGCAACGCGATGGTCAACAGGACAAACGGGCCTGCCGAGGTCAGCATCTCGCGCAATGACAGCAGTGTGTAGCGGATGGATTTGGGCATGGTGTGCGATGTCGTGGCGAGTCAGGGAGCGGCAGGGGCGGACAGGTCATACGCAGCGGGCCAGCTCATGCCGCCCGAGCTGGCGCCCCTCGCGGCCAGCACCGCACGCACTACCGCGCGTGCGGTGACCTCGGCCGCCAGGGTGCTCAGCAGCAGCATGCCGGCTGGCCTGCCCGCTTTGCCGGTTCCCAACGCGAACAAGGTGTCTCCGTCGGACATGGTGTGCACCGGGTTGATCGTACGGGCCAGTCCGTCGTGTGCCACCTGGGCCAAGCGGTGTGCCTGGGCCTTGGTCAGAATAGCGTCGGTGGCAATCACGCCGATCGTGGTGTTGGTGCCCGCCAGCACCGGCTTTGGCGCCTGGCCGGCCAGGATGGCGTCGCGGGCGTTGAGCAGTGACAGACCATCCTGCGTTCTGGCACCCGCAAGAACCTGCCCGGTAGCGGGGTTGATGACGTCACCCATGGCGTTGCAGGCGATGATGGCGCCGACCGTGATGCCGTCGACTGTGACGGAGGCGGTGCCGATACCGCCGCGCATGGCGCGCTCCAGGCCAAAGACTTTGCCGACCAGTGCCCCAGCACCGGCGCCGACATTGCCTTCTGCAGGTGCGTTGTGGCTGGCGGCGACGCAAGCCTGGTAGCCGGCCTGGGCGTCAGGCCGGATTCTGGCGTCGCCCACAGGCAGATCAAACAGTACGGCGGCAGGCACGATGGGAACGAGACCGAAACCCACTCTCAATCCGATGTTGTTCTCTTCCAGCCACTGCATCACGCCGCTGGCCGCATCGAGCCCCCAGGCGCTGCCGCCGGCCAGTGTGATGGCGTGCACCTGGTCTACCAGGTTGGAAGGGTGCAACAGGTCAGTTTCGCGCGTGCCGGGCGCGGCGCCGCGCACGTCCACGCCGGCCACGGCGCCGTCGCGCGTGATGATCACCGTGCAGCCGGTGGGGCGGCGTGCGTCGGTGAAGTGGCCGACCTCAATGCCGGCGACATCGGTGATGGAGCCCCCGGAGCCGGCCAGGGCAACGCCAGGCGCTTGGTCAGATTCAGGAGGCCGGGAATGCGGGTCTGTGGACATAGCGTTTCATTATCCACGCGCTCCCGGGGATGGCTTGCGCCAAAGCAGCAGCCCGGACAGTCCGAGAAACAGCATGGAGCCGAAACCCCACACCCAGGCGTAGCCAATCATGTCACCCCAGGGCACCAGGGCATAAACCACGCCGAGAATGGCCCAGACGATGGCGATGGGGACGATCAGCCAGAAATCTTCATTCATGTGTTTGCTCCCTGAGCGTTAGTGCGCCGATCCGTTGCCCGTAACGGTGACGGGTAGCGTCTGCATCAGCTCAAAGCCGATCGCCGAGAAGGCGTACATCGCGATCACGATCACCCCGATCGAAATCGGCCCGACCCAGGCCTTGAGCCCGGGTCGCACCAGCGTGCCGCCCCAGGACACGGTCAGGCTGGCGCCTGGCGGTGCAACGGTTGAAGCCAGCTTGTGGCGCGCCGGAAACAGGGACACGGCAATGCCGGTGGCGAACACACTTAAAGCGGCGGCCATGAGGGCGCCGCCAATGGCCACCGTGACCATCAACCCTTGCCACAGCGCGGGCGCCTGATTCTGGTAGCTCACATTCATCACCCGACGCGGCACGCCCAGGTAGCCGGCCGTGATGCCAGCCGCTCCAAACACCAGCAGACCGGCAAACGCCAGCCAGGGCATCCAGCGCAGCAGCTCCGGGCGCCACAGCGCTCGCCCGCCGATGGCCGGCAACATCACCGACAGGGCGGCCAGCAGTGTCATGCTCACGGTACCCAGAGTGAAGAAGTGGAAGTAGCCCGGCACAAAGAAGGTGTCGGACAACAGTGGTGCGAGTTGCGCCTGAATCAGTACAAAGGCAAACACCAGGCCCAGTCCCATGCTCAGTACCGCTACGCCCATTGCCGCCATCGCCGGGTGACGCCAGGGCAGCAGCCGGAGCCAGCCGAACAGTCCTGCGCCTTTTTCCCCAGCGCCCTGGGCGCGGGCGTGAACTTCAAGGGACGCTACGATGATGAGAAAAGCGGTGAGGGTAGGCACGCTGACGAACAGCGACAAGATCGATCCGCCGATTTGAACCGCCTTGGGTAAATTTGGCTCCAGAAACATGTGGTACAGCGAGGTCGGTGGCACAAAGATCAGGTACATCGAGAACACGATTTTGGAGAATCGCTCGCCGAACACCGACTTGACGCCGGTGAGCACCTGCATCAGCACGTACCAGAGAATCACCGTGGCCATCAGGGGCAGGTAATGCATGTTGTGAAAGACGATGTGCCAACGGGTGCCATGACTGGTCGGGAAAGGCCCGAGGCCGAGCGCCCACAAAACGCCCGGCGTGAAGGTGTACAAGGCGGCAAAGCCGGTCACCATCAAAAACCCGGCCCAGGTAAACAGGGCAAACCCAAGCGCGCTCAAGCGTTCCTGCTGACCGCGCCAGCGCGGGCGCAGCAGGGTCACGATGGCGCAGGCGGGCAGGGCCATCAGCCCCAGCGCCAACGACAGGTAACCCAGGTTGAACAACAGCAGGTCGCCCGGCTTGTCAATGGCTATTTCCGGCGCACCGTTGTAAAGCAGTGGCGTACCGGTGAGTGAACCCGCCATGCTCAGGCCCAGGCCGGCGAGCATCAGCGCGAAGCCGACCCACGCCAGGCGTGGCCACGCCAACCCGTTGCCGCGTTCGGTGCTGGCAAAGCCCAGCAGCAGCGCGGCCTGCGTGGTGAATAACCAGTAGAAGAAGATGCTGACGCCGTGCACCGTCAGAAACCGGTAGCCGGTGTTGGGAATTGCGCTCAACAGTCCGCCGCGCACCAGGGCGGTCGCCAGGCCGGCGACGATGCCGATGGCCAGCGCCAGCAGCGCGACAGCCGCCATGCTGTTGAGCAGGCGCCGGTCACCGGGTGGCAGGCCTGCAAAGCGC
This sequence comes from Rhodoferax sp., assembly GCF_030646845.1. Lineage (GTDB taxonomy): Bacteria > Pseudomonadota > Gammaproteobacteria > Burkholderiales > Burkholderiaceae_C > Rhodoferax. The sequence goes on from NZ_JAUSLE010000004.1 coordinate 143,285, forward strand.
TCCGTGTAGTTGGGTGTGTGTGCCATGCTCATACCACCTCAATCGTTGCCTGCATCATGTCGTGCGCCTGACCGCAGTAGACCGTGCAATGCATCAGGTATCGCCCTGGTTTTCGAAATGTCAGCTCGGTCTGCGAGAGTTGGCCTGGCTGCAGGCGCATCATTCGCCCTCCCTTGCCGAACTGAATGGACGCGCCATGGGTGATGTCCAGTGCCATCATTTTGAAACGGTAGGGTTGGCCCGCGTCCAGACGCAACACATTGGGCAGGTAATACCACTTGCCGGCTGTCATCAGGACGTCGATGGGCGCAAGGCCGACTGTCGTGACGGCGGCGTCGCCGTTTGCGGCGTGCGAGTCGGCTGGCAGGGCGATGTTTTGCATGTCATGGCCGGCGTGCGGATCGTCGTGCTGATCCGCCACGGCGGCGAGCCGGCGCGGGTACACGCTGCCATCGGGCATGCGGTAGCGCTCACTGAATTCAGCGGTGAGCCGACTGAACTCCCTGGAGTCCGGCCCTGTGGCTGGCGCACCGTGACCGCCATGACCGCCACTGGCGACAGGCTGCTCGTTGAGTTGGACGGCCTCTGGGGCGTGTGTCCCGTCGTGCGCAGCGTCAAGCCCGAGCAGTGCCAGCGGTCCGGGGGCCGCGCCATAGGCCGCCCACAGTCCGTACAGACTGACACCGCCAAAGCCGGTGGCGGCAACAAAGGCGCGCCGGGTGGTGAAGTGCGTGGTATTGCTCATGGACGGTGTCTCAATCAGTAGGATTGGTACACGGATGAGCCACCGCCGCGCTGCACCAGCAACACGCCATACGGGTCTTTGCGGCCAGCGTAGGCGGGGCCGTCCATGCCGGGGGAGCCAATCGGCATGCCCGGCACGGCCAGGCCCAGCGCTTTGGGGCGCTCCTTGAGAAGTCGGCGGACCTCACGCGCGGGCACGTGGCCTTCGAGCACGTAGCCGTCGACGAGCGCGGTGTGGCAGGAACCAAATTTGTCGGCCAGCCCGAGTTGGCGCCGCTGGGCAGCTTTGGCGGCGTCACTGATGTCGTAGGTCTTGACCTGAAAACCATTGGACTCCATGTGGGTGACCCAGTCGTGGCAGCAGCCGCAGGTCGGGGTTTTCCAGACTTCGACCAGCGGCTTGGTTTGAGTTAGTCCGCTCAGTGGCGATGCGAGGAAGGCGGTGCCGAGCAGCGCGGCAGCGGCGTGGAGGAGGGTGCGTCTTTGCATGAGGGGTCCTCGGATTTGATCAACTTCCAGGTGATCTTGATTTGTATGAAAAGTGCCATTAGCCCTCGTCAGAATTGGGCTAGTAGCTACTAATTTGATAGCATTTAAGGGAGCTTGCCGGAGGCGGCGCTTGCGCTTTGGCAACCGCCATCGGTCGTCTCCGGACGAACCACGGGTACCGGTTCAGGAAATCGGTGGTTTCAGGCGCGGCGCCGGCGTAGCGCTGGCAAACTGGATGCCGCCTCGCGGCTGCAGCAAAGGGGGCCGGGTGACGTGAACATTGCGGCCCATGGCGGACGGCACAGCAGTTGTGTGGCAAATCTGGCAGTCACGGCAGTCGCTGCAGTCGCCATGGTCTGCCAGCCCGGCGGTGTTCAGGCTGGCATCCGGGGCCGCAACGGCATCATGGCATTCGCTGTGGGATCGCCCTGAATTTATGGAATAACTGGCCCCAGCCCCCGCGGAATATGCGGGAGTAGCTATATTTTGCATAGCAGATGAGTGCCCGGAAGCCATCTCCATCGCCATCGCATCGCCGACCCAGCCGCGCAGGGGCAGCAAGGCAATCATGAGGGCGAGAAGCAGCACACGCATAAGCTAATGATAAGCCCGCTGCAGACAGGTTCAATTGTCCCGAAGGTTCAATGCCCCAGGATTTTCGACAGGAAGTCCTTGCTGCGTTCGCTTTGCGGGTTGTTGAAAAAGTCGTGCGGGTTGTTCTGCTCGACGATCTGGCCCTGGTCCATGAAGATCACCCGGTCCGCTACCGCCTTGGCAAAACCCATTTCATGGGTGACGCACAGCATGGTGATGCCCTGGCTGGCCATCTCCACCATCACGTCCAGCACTTCCTTGATCATCTCGGGGTCAAGTGCCGAGGTGGGCTCGTCGAACAGCATGATTTTTGGCGTCAGGCACAGCGCCCGGGCAATCGCCACACGCTGCTGCTGGCCGCCGGAGAGTTGCAGCGGGTACTTGCTGGCCTGCTCTGCGATGCGGACGCGCTTGAGCTGGATCATGGCCTTCTCTTCGGCGTCCTTCTTCGGCATCTTGCCGACCCACATGGGCGACAGCGTCAGATTCTCGAGAACGGTCAGGTGCGGGAACAGGTTGAACTGCTGGAACACCATGCCCACCTTCTTGCGGATGTCGTCGATCGCTTTGACGTCGTCGGTGACTTCAACGCCGTCCACAAACAGATGTCCCTCCTGGTGTTCTTCGAGCCGGTTGATACAACGGATCAGCGTTGATTTACCGGAGCCTGACGGGCCGCAAATGACGATGCGCTCACCGGGGGCCACGCTCAGGTCAATGTCGCGCAACACGTGAAAGTTGTTGCCGTACCACTTGTTGAGCTTTTCAAATTTGATGATGGGTTCTGACATGATGATCTGAAGGAAGTTGATTTTTGATGGGCCAACAGGGCAGTGAGTGAATGACCTTCTAGCGCTGCTTGCCTTTGTTGACCTGTTTTTCCACCCAGACGCTGTAACGGGACATGGAAAAACAAAAAATGAAATAGATCATGGCGATGAAAAGATAGCCTTCAATCTTGAACGGTCGCCAGTCCGAATCCGAGTTCAAGGCCAGTGACAGGGCGCCCGTGAGTTCGTACAGACTCACGATAGTCACCAGTGATGTGTCCTTGAATGTCGAAATGAAACTGTTCATGATGCTGGGCACCACCATGGCCAGCGCCTGCGGCAGAACAATCTTGCGCTGGGTTTGCCAGTAAGACAGGCCCAGCGTGGCCGCCGCTTCAATTTGTCCTTTGGGAATGGCCTGCAGCCCGCCGCGAATGACTTCAGCCATGTACGCCGCTGCAAACAGTGTGATACCGACCAGCACGCGAATCAGCACGTCAATGGTGAAACCCTGCGGCATGAACAGCGGGAACATGAATGAGGCCATGAACAGCACGGAAATCAGGGGCACGCCGCGGATCAACTCGACATAGATGGTGCAGAAGGTCCGGATCGCCGGCAAGTTGGAGCGCCGTCCCAGCGCCACGACCAGGGCAATGGGAAAAGCCATCGCCATCGACAGGGAGGCCAACAGGATGGTGAGGGGCAAGCCGCCCCAGCGGTCCGTCTCGACCTTGCTCAAACCCATGACGTTGCCGTACATCAGGGTAAAGAACAGGGTGAGAACGACGACCCAGAGAATGGCCAGCCAGGGCCGCCAGAAGGCACGGGTGCAACTCGCGGCCAGCAGGCCCAGCATCAGCAGGGTCGCTACCAGGGGGCGCCATTGCTCCTCAAACGGGTATCGGCCGAACAGGATGATGCGGTATTTTTCTGCAACAACGCCCCAGCAGGCCCCAACGCCTTCCACGCGGCAGGCGTTGAAGTCGGGTCGCCAGGCGGCCCGAAAGATGGCCCAACTGAGCAGTTGGGGTATCAGATAGAGAATGGCCCCGCCGATCACGATGGTCATCAGGGCGGTCACCCAGTCGCCAAAAAGATTGGTCCGAATCCAGGCAACGGGGCCTCCGGTTTGAGTCGGAGCCGGGCGCGGTTCAATGGGCTGAAAAGTTTGTGCGGTCATGGTGTTGCCTGGGGTCAGCGTTCTTGAATCGCAGAGCGGGTGTTGTACCAGTTCATCAGCAAGGAGGTCGCCAGCGAGGTGCTCAGGTAGACCAGCATGACGATGGAAATGCATTCCACGGCCCGTCCGGTCTGGTTCAATGCCGTGTTGGCAATGGACACCACATCCGGATAGCCAATGGCCACGGCGAGAGACGAGTTCTTGGTGAGGTTCAGGAACTGGTTGGTCATGGGTGGAATGATCACCCGCAGCGCCTGCGGCAGCATGACCAGCCGCATCGACTGGCCCGGGTTCAGCCCGAGCGCAGCAGCGGCCTCGCCCTGGCCCCGCGCGACCGACTGAATGCCGGAGCGCACCACTTCGGCCACAAAGGCGGCCGTGTAGACGGTCAAACCGAGGAGGACCGCGAGAAATTCTGGTGTCAGCGAGCCACCTTTTTCAATGGAAAATTCGCCTTTGAAAGGTGAGTCCAACTCAGTCGGTGCGCCCCCGGCCAGCCATCCCAATACGGCGCCTGCCAGAACAATGGCCACAGGAACCCAGAACATGCTTTTGAGTTTCCCTGTGGCTTCAAATTGCCTGTAGGCCCATCTGCGGTAGATCACCGCCAACACTATGCCAGCCAGCAGGCCGAACACGGCCCACAAATGACCTGTCGCCCACACCGGAATCGGGTAGCTCAAGCCCCCCTTGCTCAGGAACAGGGGGCCAACGGTCCACGCGTCAGCGGCGGCTGGAAGTGCCTCTGTAAATAGCAGATACCACATGAGCAATTGCAGCAGCACAGGAACATTGCGGAAAAACTCCACATAGGCGTAGCACACGCCGCGAACCAGAGCGTTGCGCGAGAACCGGCCAACGCCCAGCAGCGTGCCCAGGATGGTCGTCAAAATGATGCCCAGGATCGCCACGCGCAGCGTGTTGGAGAGGCCCACCAGAAAGGCCTGCCAGTAGGGCTGCGCGGAGTCAAAGGGGAACAGGCTTTCGCCGATATCAAATCCGGCAGGGCCGGTGAGAAAGTCAAATCCGCTCTGGATGCCGCGGATTTTCATGTTGTACATCGTGTTGTGCGCGATGAACCAGACGACAGCAGCAATCAGACCGATAGCGACCAGCTGATAGATGAAGCCTCTGAACGCCTGACTGCGCCAGGACCAGCTCTTCTTCTTCGGGGGGGACTTGGGGGTCATTGTCTTGCGCTCTCAAGAAAAGGCGGAACTTGGCACGGAGAGTAAAAAAAATGCTGCCAGCACAAACAGCGTGTACTGGCAGCAGCTAGCTTGTCAGCCCGGGATCAGTCTGACATCAACGGACCGGGTAGGCGTACATCAGGCCGCCCTTGTTCCACTGGTTGTTCAGGCCACGCGGCAGACCGAGGGGTGAGTTCGGTCCGACGTTGCGTTCGAAACTCTCACCGTAGTTGCCGGTCGCCTTGACGGCGCGGGCCAGCCAGTCCTTGTCCAGACCCAGCAGCTTGCCGGTGTCTTCATTGCCGCCGCCGAGCAGTCGCTGCACGACAGGATTTGTGTCGGACTTCATCTTGTCCACATTGGCCTGGGTGATGCCGTACTCTTCGGCTTCGATCAGACCGTACATGACCCACTTGACGATGGCAAACCACTCGTCGTCACCCCGGCGAACCATCGGGCCGAGGGGTTCCTTGGAGATCAGGTCCGGCAGGATGACGTGTTCTTTGGGGTCTTTGGCAACTTTGCTCCGTGTGGACGACAAACCTGAAGCATCGGTGGTGTAGGCAATGCAGCGTCCTGTGAAGTAGGCGTTCTCAGCGGCTTCCAGTTTTTCAAACACGACGGGCTTGATGCCGAGGTTGTTGGCTTTGGAGTAGTCGGTCAGGTTCTTTTCGGTGGTGGTGCCGGACTGCACGCACACGGTTTGACCTTTGAGCTGCTTGGCGCTCTTGATCTTGGTTTTCGTCGGCACCATGAAGCCCTGGCCGTCATAGTAGTTGGGCACGGTGATGTTCAGACCCAGCGAGGCGTCGCGGGTCAGGGTGAAGGTCGTGTTACGGGGCAATACATCGACCTCGCCAGATTGCAGGGCCGTGAAGCGCTGCTGGGCGTTGAGGGGAACGTACTTGACTTTTTCTGCGTCGTTCAAGACGGTTGCAGCCAGCGCGCGGCAGACATCCACGTCGAGCCCTGACCATTTTCCGGCAGAATCAGCCGCCGAAAACCCGGCCAGGCCGGCGTTCACGCCACAAATAAGCTGACCGCGAGCCTTGATACCGTCCAGTGTCTTGCCCGCGTGGGCGGGGGCCACCATCATCGCGCCCATGGCGGCCACGATGGCAGCCATGGTCTTCAGTTTATTGTTGGTCATTTGCATTGCTCCAGTAAAAGCGGTAATAAAAAATGGATTCGGACAGTTTCCTGCAGAGTCACCCGGAACACGAACTTTAGCGCCACCAGGCCGGTGTGGTCATCGGGGTTTACTCTTGCACTTCATGCAAAAAGTTCATAACCTGATCCGCGCCCATGCGTGAACTCTCAATGTCCTCAGCAGAAACCGTGCCAGCGCTTGACGGCTCAGGGGATTCAGAACGGCACGCATTGGCGCCGAATTGGTGCACCGTGCCCATTCCAATCGCGTCCCAACGGCGACAGCTGAATGCTTGCGGTGCATGGGGCCTCCCGTATCCTTTGAGCGCGCACGATTTTCAGTTACTGTTCACGCCAGATCAAGAAAGCACTGCAATATGAATCAGTCTGCAAGTTCCCAAGGTTCCAGGGTCATCCGGGCCCACCATCGTTTTTGGCCCAAGCGCCTGCCCCATGCCATCACGCTGCCGGCGACCTCCTTGTGGGACAACCTGGAGACCAGCGCCCGGCGTTATCCGCAGAAGGCAGCGCTGGTGTTTTTTGGCCGGGTCTTCAGTTACGCCGAGGTGCTACAAAAAGCAGAGCGGCTGGCAGCCTGCCTGCAAGGGCTGGGGGTCAAAAAGGGTGACCGGGTGGTGCTCAACATGCAGAACTGTCCGCAACTGGTGGTTGCGCACTTTGCGATCCTGCGGGCCAACGCCGTGGTGGTGCCGGTGAACCCGATGAACCGCGCCGAAGAGCTCAAGCACTACATCACCGATCCGGACGCGAAAGTGGCGATCACGACGGCCGATCTGGCATCTGAACTGGCGCGCGCCAGCGACGCATTGGCGCCCGCCCAGCGGCTGTCGCACCTGCTGGTGACGCATTTCACCGATGCGTTTGACGCCACGGTGTCCGGTGACAATGTGCCCCCCGCCGCCTGGACAGACTGGTTGCTGACACGTCACGCGCTCCCCACTTTGCAGGACGGCCAGGTGCACAGCTGGGATGAGGCGATGAGCGTCACTGCCGCGGCACCGGAGCTGTCCGTGGGGCCGGCCGATCTGGCCATCCTGCCTTACACCAGCGGCACCACTGGGCTGCCCAAAGGCTGCATGCATACCCATGCCAGCATCATGCACAACGCCGTGGCCAGCAGCCTGTGGGGCAATGGTTCGGCCGAGAACGTGGTTCTTACCGTGGTGCCCATGTTCCACATCACCGGCATGGTGAGCCTGATGCACACCAGCATCCGGGGCGGCGCCACCCTCATCATGATGCCGCGCTGGGACCGCGAGCTGGCCGGGCGCCTCATATCAATCTGGCAGGTGACGCACTGGACCAACATCCCCACCATGGTGATTGACCTGCTGGGTAGCCCCAACTTCGAGCAGTTCGATCTCTCCAGCCTGGTCTACATTGGTGGCGGCGGCGCCGCCATGCCGCAGGCGGTGGCGCAGCGGCTGTATGAGCAGTTTGGTCTGCGGTACGTGGAGGGTTACGGCCTGACGGAGACGGCCGCGCCGTCCCACAGCAATCCGCCGGATGCGCCCAAGCAGCAGTGCCTGGGCATTCCCTTCATGAGCACCGACGCGCGGGTGATTGATCCGGACACGCTGCTTGAGATGCCAATGGGCGAGCAGGGCGAAATCATCATTCATGGGCCGGAAGTCTTTCAGGGCTACTGGAAGCGACCCGACGCCACCGAAGCGGCCTTTATTGACTTCGAGGGCAAGCGTTTTTTCCGTTCCGGCGACCTCGGCCATGTGGACGCAGATGGCTATTTCTTCCTGACCGACCGTCTCAAGCGCATGATCAATGCGTCCGGCTTCAAGGTCTGGCCAGCCGAGGTCGAGGCGCTCATGTTCCGGCATCCGGCGGTGCAGGAAGCCTGCATTATTTCCACCAAGGACAGCTATCGGGGTGAATCGGTCAAGGCCGTGATTGTCCTGCGCCCGTCGCACAAGGGCGCGGTCAGTGAGCAGGACATCATCACCTGGTGCCGCGACAATATGGCTGTTTACAAAGTGCCGCGTGTCGTGCAGTTTGTGGATGCCTTGCCCAAGAGTGGTGCGGGCAAAGTGATGTGGCGCTCCTTGCAGGAGGCGGAAGGAAAGTAATGGTAGTTCCCGCGCAGGAGAGTCTTGGCAAGCCGTTGACCGGGTGGCGGCTGCGGCTGTACACCATCATCTTTGAGGCCGACACACGCGCCGGGCGTCTGTTTGACCAGTGGTTGATTGCGGTCATTTTGGCGAGTGTGGCGGTGGTCGTCGCTGACAGCGTGCAGGGGGTAGGGCCGGCCTACCGCACGGTCTTCTCGTGGCTGGAGTGGATCTTCACCATCGCCTTCACGCTGGAGTATGCGGCAAGGCTGTTGTGCGTGCGCCATCCCTTGCGTTACGCCCTCAGTTTTTACGGCGTGATTGATTTGTTGGCACTCCTGCCCACCTATGTGGCGCTGCTGGTGCCCGAGGTGCACGCCTTGATTGATGTGCGGGTGCTGCGTTTGTTGCGCGTGTTTCGCATCTTCAAATTGACGGCCTACGTCTCTGAGTACCAGTCGCTGGGCCGTGCGCTGAAGGCCAGCCGGCGCAAGATTCTTGTGTTTCTCTCGGCGGTGTTGATGATTGTGCTGGTCATGGGCACCCTGATGTATGTGGTGGAGGGGCCCGCCAACGGATTCACCAGTATTCCAACGTCGGTGTATTGGGCGATCACGACGATGACGACAGTCGGGTTTGGCGACATCACCCCCAAGACCGATCTGGGCCGCCTGATCTCATCGGCCATGATGCTTCTGGGCTGGGGCACACTGGCGGTACCGACCGGCATCGTGACGGCGGAGATGACGGCCAGACGGCTCGCCACCGTACCGACGACGCGCACCTGTCAGGAGTGCCTCACCGAAGGGCAGCTGCCGGAGGCCAACTTCTGTCTGCATTGCGGGGCCAAATTGTCTGAATATTTCAACGACGCCGCCCTTGAGCGGCTGCCGCAGGATTAGCATTATTTTTTTTGGAGATCGACGTGTTTCAAACCTCTATCGCGGGCAGCCTGCCCAAACCAGCCTGGCTTTCGGAGACCGAAAAACTCTGGCCTCAATGGAAGGTGCAAGGCGCAGAGTTGCAGCAAGCCAAGATGGACGCAACGCTGTTATGGATCAAGCTGCAGGAAGACGCCGGGCTGGACATCGTGGGCGATGGCGAACAGTCGCGCCAGCATTTTGTTCATGGCTTTCTCGAGCAGGTGGAGGGCATCGACTTCGAGCACAAGGTCACCATGGGCATCCGCAATGGGCGCTACGACGCCCAGGTGCCGCAGGTGATTGCGCCGCTGAAGCTCAAAGGCCGCGTGCATGCGTTCGAAGCACAACTGGCGCGCGCACATACCAAAAAGAAACTGAAGTTCACCTTGCCCGGCCCACTGACCATCGTGGACACCGTGGCCGACCGCTTTTATGGGAGCAAGGTCGATATGGCGATGGCCTTTGCCGAGTTGCTCAATCAGGAAGCGCTGGCCCTGCAGGCCGACGGCGTGGACATCATCCAGTTTGATGAACCGGCTTTCAACGTCTACATGCAGGACGCCGCCGATTGGGGTGTGAAAGCACTGGAGCGTGCCGCCCGGGGCCTGACCTGTACCACCGCCGTGCATATTTGCTATGGCTACGGCATCAAGGCCAACCTGGACTGGAAAGAAACCCTGGGGCAGGAGTGGCGCCAGTACGAGGCCATTTTTCCGGCTCTGGCCAAAAGCAGCATCCAGCAGGTGAGTCTGGAGTGCTATCACTCGCATGTGCCGCCGGATCTGATGAAGCTGCTCGAAGGCAAAGACGTGATGGTGGGCGTGATCGACGTCGCCAGCGACGAGGTCGAAACGCCTGAGCAGGTGGCGGACACGATTGGCAAGGCATTGCAGTTCGTGCCCAGGAACCGCTTGTTTGCGTGTACCAATTGCGGGCTGGCGCCGATGAGCCGCGAGATCGCCGTGAAGAAACTGGAGGCGCTGGCGGCCGGTGCGGCACTGGCGCGGCAACGCTACGACACGGCGGGGGCAGCCTGATGAGCCGGGCGCGTTCCACCGCTGGTTCCCCCGCCCTGGCGTTACCCATGGTCTCGCCGGAGAAAGCGGGCCTGTGCCCGCTGCGCACGGCCAGGATGATGGCGGTGTTGCAGTCCGAGGTGGATCGCCAGCGCCTGCCCGGTGCGGTCGTCCTGATTGCCCGGCACGGGAAGCTGGCCCTGTTTGAAAGCCTGGGCGCGCTGGACCCGGCGACGGGTACCGCGATGACGCGGGACGCCATCTTCCGTATTTACTCGATGACCAAGCCGATCGTGTCGGTCGCCGTCATGATGCTCATGGAGCAGGGGAAACTGCTGCTGAATGACCCGGTGGCCAAGTACCTGCCCGAGTACGCGACCCAGAAAGTCGCCCACATGGTGGATGGGGCCGTGCAACTGGCTGCTGTGCAGCAGGGGGCGACCATCCAGGACTTGTTGCGCCACACGGCCGGCCTGACCTATGAATTCATGGGCAACGGACCGGTGCAGCGGCAGTATGCGCAGAGCCGAATCGGTTCGCGCGAGCGCAGCAATGCCGAGTTTTCGCATCAACTGGCGGCCTTGCCGCTGATGTTCGAACCCGGCACCATGTGGGAGTACGGCCGTGCCACGGATGTGCTGGGGCGCGTGGTGGAAATGGTGAGCGGCCAGACGCTCGGCGCGTATTTGCAGGAACACATATTCAAGCCGCTGGACATGACCGACACGGGTTTTTCCGTGCCGCCAGAGCATCACAGCCGCATTGCCGAACCGTTTGCCCGCGACCCCGAGGGCGGGCTGCAGATGCGGGTGATCGATGTGCGCGAAGCCGGGGCGATGGAGTCGGGCGGTGGCGGTCTGGCTTCGACCGCGAGGGATTACGCGCGGTTTCTGCAGTTCATGGTGAACAAGGGCGAACTGGATGGTGTACGCCTGCTGGGGTCCAGAACGGTCGCGTTCATGACCGCAGACCATCTGGGTGATATTCCTGTCAACGGCGGGGCGTCGCGCGATCTGCTGCCACCCGGACATGGCTTCGGCCTGGGCTTTGCGGTGCGCAAAGACCTGGGTGTTGCGTCCGTGCCGGGTTCAGTCGGCATGTACTTCTGGGGCGGCATGGCGGGTACGACCTTCTTCGTCGATCCTGCCGAAGACATGTTCGCCTGTCTGATGCTGCAGGCCCCCAACCAGCGTGAGTACTACCGCATGCTGTTTCGCGATCTGGTGTACGCCACGCTGCTGGACTGACGCGGCTCTTTTCTGATTTATAAGAAATCAGGCTGTAGCCCCCGTTTTATATGCCTCATATGCTATTTATTTGATAGCATATAAGCGCTCAGGCCTCGGCCACCTGCAGCACCAGTTTGCCGAAGTTCTCGCCGGTGAAGAGTTTGTTGAGGGCCTCGGGGAATGCGTCCAGTCCCTGCACGACGTCTTCCTTGCTTTTCATGCGGCCGTCCTTCAGATAGGCCGCCATCTCGGCCACCGCCAGGGGGTAGCGGTCCGCGTAGTCAAACACGACGATGCCTTCCATGCGGGCGCGATTGACCAGCAGGCTCAGGTAGTTCTTGGGGCCTTGCACAGCCGTCGTGTTGTTGTACTGGCTGATGGCGCCGCAGATGATGATGCGGGCGCCCCGGTTGATGCGGGTCAGCACGGTGTCCAGGATCTCGCCGCCGACGTTGTCGAAGTAGATATCGACGCCGGCGGGGCAGTGTTGCTTCAAACCATCCTTGACAGCACTGGGACCAGCCTTGTAGTCGATGCAGGCGTCAAAGCCCAGTTCCTTGACGACCCAGTCGCACTTGGCCTGGCCTCCGGCAATACCGACCACGCGGCAGCCCTTGATCTTTGCCATCTGGCCGACAGTCTGCCCCACGGCACCGGCAGCGCCAGAGACCACGACGGTTTCGCCCGCCTTGGGCTGGCCCACATCCATCAGGCCAAAGTAGCCGGTCATGCCGGGCATGCCCAGCACGTTGAGCCACTGCGTCAGCGTGCCCACGTTCAGGTCAATTTTCACCAGACCACTGCGTTTGAAGTCAGCCTCTGCCAGCGTCAGATACTCCTGGACGCCAAAGCTGGCACTGACAAAATCGCCAACTGCAAATTTCGCGTTTTTGGAAGCAATCACCCGGCCGACGCCACCCGCCCGCATCACTTCGCCAATGCCCACGGGCGGGATGTAGCTTTTGCCCTCATTCATCCAGCCGCGCATGGCGGGGTCCAGCGAGAGCGCCAGGGTTTTGAGCAGGACGCCACCTTCGGCAGGCTCCGCGACCGCTTCGCTCGTGCTTTGCCAGTTGGCGCGTGTGGGCAGGCCGACCGGGCGGGCGGCGAGGCGAATCTGGTGGTTGGTCAGGGGGACTAGTGTGGACATGGAATACTCCGGAATGTGAAACCGGTGAATCCTAGCGCGAGGCGATTCAGACGCGGGTAGCGCAAGCGACAGCCGTACCGTCAAAGAGGTTTATGCTGGCCGCGGCGTCATGCCCTTGAAGGAGACCTTGTCATGCCTGCGACACCGACCCAACCCGTCCTCACGACGCTGATCACCGGGGCCTCATCCGGCATTGGTGAAGCGCTGGCCCATTGCTTTGCGCAGGCAGGCCATCATCTGGTGCTGGTCGCCCGCAATGGGGAGAAGTTGCGCACGCTGGCGGATGAGTTGGTCCAGCGCCACGGCATTGCTGCGACGGTGCAGGTTGCAGATTTGTCGGAGCCCGGCGCAGCGGCACGGCTGGCGGCCACACTCAAACGCAGACGGTGCACGGTGAACGTGCTGGTAAACAACGCCGGGGTGCTGTCACAGGGCAGTTTTGTCGGCCTCAAGCCGGAGGTTCACCAGCAAATGATCAGCGTGAACATCGTCGGTCTCACCGCCATGCTGTCGGCGTTTGTGCCGGGCATGGTGGCGCGAGCGACCAGCGGGGCGGTCGGGCGTGTGCTCAACGTCGCCTCAATTGCGGCGTTCCAGCCGGTGCCCTCGTTGGCCACGTATGCAGCCAGCAAGGCGTATGTGCTTTCGCTGACGGAATCGCTGTCCGAGGAGCTCAAGGGCACGGGTGTCACGCTCACCGCACTGTGCCCCGGCATTACGGCGACGCCGATGCTGCGCGAGGCCAGGAACGCCAATGCCAGGGTCAGTGAAATCCCCGGTTTTCTTGTCGGTGATGTGCGCGATGTTGCGCGGCAGGGCTTTGAGGCCTGCATGAATGGCGATGTCATTTGCGTGCCGGGTGCGATCAACCAAGCGGCGATGATGGCGTCGCGCGGCAGCCCCAAGTGGCTGGTTCGGCGATTGGGCGGTTTGCTGAGTCGACCCTTTTTCTCAGGGCTGCCCTGACAGGTCAGACTGGGACGCCGTCGGCTGTCTGTGCCTTGTCGCTCTGCGGGCTGGAGCATGTGGCACCTCCGCAACCATGAATCACTTCCTGCGGCAAGGACTGGGGCGAATGAACGATGCCCGTCGCCGGGTCATAGCCCACGCTGCGCAGATGCAGGGCGAGTGCCGCGTCCATGCTTTGCGCATGTTGAGGAAACCAGATGCCCAGTTCGTGAGCCATCTGCCGCACGACGGCAAGGTCGCCGGCTTGCCCGCGTTTGTCGCCTTCGCGCATCACCTGCAGAATTACGTCATGTTGCGTGGAATGGCAGTTGCCGGCTGAAAAACGGGTGCTCTGCATCCACTGGTCTTCACGGCCGAAATGGTCTTCGGTGTGCTCAATCAATGTTCGCCACGCCCCAAGCAGCGTGGCGTCAGGGGCATTGACCACTTCGGCCAGCAAGTCGACAAATTCATGGTGAGTGTCATCCATGAAAGACAAACCGAGTGCGAGCGAATCAGACCATTGCAGTGTGGACATGCTGATATTTCCAGGAGAGTTTGTTCGAGCATACGGAAATCCGGTGTTTCCAGGTTTGACCAAAGTCAGGAAATTGTGAAACGGCCCATGGGAATCCTCGAAGCGCACTGCGTCGGGCGCATGGCGTTCGCCGGCTTCTGCTTTCGAGTCCGGAGGTTGTAAGCTTGTGCACCATGACCACCTCATTTTCTCCCCCTTCTTTGGCCGCGCCCCGCGAGCTGGGTACGGTTCTGCGACAGCAAGGTTATGTCGTGCTGGATGCCCATGACGTGGGCCTGTTGGGCGGATGCTCAGCGGCTGAACTGCATGCGCTGCGTCCTTTTTGGGCCAACCTGCCACCGGACACGTTCATGAAGGATGGTGGGCGTTACCGCCGGCGTCGGCATGCCTGCTTCGTGGTGCAGAACGGGCAGGTGACCCAGGCGCCGCATCGGGCGCACTGGCAGCCGGTGGAGTACAACGCCCTGCATGGCGGAATGCAGAGATTGTTCGAGCCGATATTGCCCGCAATGCTGGCCCAGCCGGTGTGGCAGAAATTGTTGGTGTGGCTCGGTCAGGTGTGCTCGGGCCTGAAAGGCGAGCAGCCCTGGTTTGTAGAGGCGCACCAGTTTCGCATTGACACCACGGACGGTATTGGCCGGCCCACGCCGGAGGGGGCCCATCGCGATGGGGTGGACCTGGTGGCGGTGTTTCTGGTGGACCGGGAAGGTGTCAAAGGCGGGGAAACCCGTGTGTTTGAGGCGGCCGGGCCGAATGGCCAGCGCTTCACGCTGACCGAGCCATGGTCTGTGCTGTTGCTGGATGATGCCCGTGTCATTCATGAGTCGACGCCGATCCAGCCGCTTGAGTCAATCACGCAGGGCGGCCATCGCGACACCCTGGTGGTGACCTTGCGCGCTTCGGGTTTTCAGGGAGATAGTCAATAGCTTGATTTCCGTCAAGGTTTTGCGGACCAGTCAATCAGACACTAGCCACTGTCAAGTCACAAGGAGTTTTCATCATGTTCAAGCACATCCTCGTTCCGGTGGACGGCTCGCCGACCTCACAGCTGGCAGTCGAGAAAGCCATCGGCCTGGCCAAAGCATTTGGCAGTCGGGTTACAGCGATTTTTGTCATTGATCCCTACCCGTTTACCGGGGTCGGGACTGATTTCGCCTATGGCCAGGCCGAGTACCTGAATGCCGCCACTTCCGAGGCCAATGCGGCGATCAAGGCGACGAAGGCTGCATTCGAGGGCGCGGGGGTTGCCGTGGAAACCTCTGTCATTGAAGCTCACACCGCCTGGCGCGGCGTGGTCCAGGCGGCCGAGTCAGTGCAGGCCGATTTGATCGTCATGGGCTCGCATGGACGCAGCGGCCTGGAGAAGCTGGTGCTTGGCAGCGTCACGCAAGCGGTTCTATCGCACACCCGGTTGCCCGTTCTGGTGGTGCGCGACTGAACTCGCAGGCTTTGTTGACCGTCAACCGCACTGCCCGACGTAGCCGCACGCGGTACAGAAATCACAGCCGTCCTTGTGAATGACGGTGGGATTTCCACACTCCGGGCAGACTTTACCGGCCATGGTGGTGGCTGTTCCCTCATGTTCCGGGGAGTCGAGCACACCCATGTCGCGCAGCGGAAAACCTTCTTCGTTCAGCACGCCCAGCATGGCGTAGCGGTGAATGATCAGGCGGGCGATATACGCGACGGTCGAGGGCCAGGTTTGCTGGCGGCGTTCTCCATGTGGCAGACCCGGCACAAAGGCCATGAAGTGGCCCAGCGGTTCCGCATAGTTGAGCAGCTTGCGCAACTTCATGCCAATCCAGGCCGGATCGATCACCCGCATGTCGAGCGACAACAGCCGCGCCAGGCCGTCAAGTGCCCTGGGATAGTTGCCTGAAAAGCCCACGGCGCAGGGCCGGGTGACGGTCGCGCCATCATGGCCCGGCAGGTTGACCTCTTTGAGGGTGACCGTGAAAGACTCGCCGGTGGCGGGATTGTCCACGTCCACCGACCACGCCAGCGTGCCTGAAGGACCGGTTTGCGGCTCGCCGCGGCTGAACATGGCGTCGATCACAGGCGTAGGCACCTTGACATCCTTGCCAGGCAAGGCCTTGAGCTGGTCGCAGCGCCAGCGAATGACGGCTGCCGTCGCCGCCACCACGCCCGGGAACAAGCGGTTCTCGCCGTGCGGCGGAAACGGCATCTCAAATGAATGTTCTTCTGCCACCGTGGCCAATGCGTCCAGTTTCAGTTGCAGCCACGCCGGGTCGTTGGCGCGCAAGTCCATGGACAGCGTCTTGGCAAGTGCGCCCAGACCCCGCGGCTGTTCCGTACCGTTGACCCACACCTCGAACGGCTTCGGCGCGCCGCCTTCCTCGGGCGCCAGTTCACCCACGAACAGCGCGAAGTCGCCAAATGGGTGATGCACCATGAAGGTCCAGGCCGGATTGCCCCCTGGCAATTCGGGTCGGCCTGGCCAGCGCAGGGAAGACAGCACGGGGGCGGGCAGGCGCTCCAGTGACAGGCGCTGATTGGCGCCATCGATCTGCAGGGGTGTGGCGGTTGCCGGCGCAGAACTGGGTGTGACGCTCAGCACCGACCCCAGCACCGAGTTGGGCCGGTACGTGGCCAGCCCCTTCAAGCCGGACAGCCAGGCTTCCATGTACAGGTGCCGGAAGTCGGCATAGGGATAGTCCGCCGGCACGTTGACGGTCTTGGAGATGGCGGTGTCGATGAAAGGCGCCACGGCGGCCACCATCGCTTCATGGGCCTGTGCGCTCATCTCCAGTGCAGTCACGAAGGCTGAAGTGAGCGGCGCATCCTCGCCGTGCAGGTGGCGATACAGACGCCATGCGTGGTCTTCGACGGCATATTCCTTGAAACTGCCGTCAACCATGCGTTTCTTGCGGGTGTAGCTCCAGCTGAACGCCGGCTCGATTCCGTTGCTGGCGTTATCGGCAAATGCCAGGCTGATCGTGCCGGTCGGCGCGATGGAGAGCAGGTGCGAATTGCGCAGGCCGTTGGCACGAATGCGCTCTTTCAGCGCGGGCGGCAAGCGCGACGCAAAGGTCTGGCCGCTGAGGTACAGATCGGCATTGAACAGCGGGAAGGCGCCGCGTTCGCGCGCCAGCTCAACCGATGCATCGTAGGCGGTGTCGCGCATCAACTCGGAAATTTGTCTGGCCATGTCACGCGCTTCCTGCGTGTCGTAGCGCAAGTTGAGCATCACCAAGGCGTCGCCCAGTCCGGTAAAACCCAGGCCTACGCGGCGCTTGCTGCGGGCTTCTTCCTGTTGCTGTGGCAGCGGCCACACCGTCACGTCCAGCACGTTGTCCAGCATGCGCGTGGCAACGCGCGCCACTTCGGCAAATGCCGCCTTGTCGAAATGGGCGTTTTCTTCAAAGGGATGGTCGATGAAGCGCGTCAGGTCGATCGAGCCCAGGCAGCAGCAGCCATAAGGGGGCAGCGGTTGTTCAGCACACGGATTGGTGCTGGCGATGGTTTCGCAATAGGACAGGTTGTTGTCCCGATTGATGTGATCCAGAAACAGGACGCCAGGCTCCGCATGATCGTAGGTGGATCGCATGATCTGATCCCACAACTCGCGCGCCTGCAGTTTGCGGTAAACCCACAAGCCACTGTCCTGCTCCTGGTAGGCGCCCGCCGCTTTTTGGGGGGCGCCTGGCTCGGCCCGATGAACCAGCGTGAACTCACCGTCTTGTTGCACCGCCTGCATGAAAGCGTCGCTGACACCCACGGAGATGTTGAAGTTCTTCAGGTCGCCAGTGTCTTTGGCGTGGATGAACTCTTCAATATCCGGGTGGTCGCAACGCAAGACGCCCATTTGCGCGCCACGTCGGGCGCCGGCGGATTCGACCGTCTCGCAGGAGCGGTCAAACACCCGCATGTAACTGACGGGTCCTGACGCACTGCTTTGCGTGCTGCCAACCCACGCGCCGCGCGGTCGAATGCGCGAGAAGTCATAGCCGACACCCCCGCCGCGGCGCATGGTCTCGGCGGCCTCGGTCAGGGCGGTGTAGATGCCGGGATGACCATCTTCCACGTGGGCTATGGAATCACCGACGGGCTGCACGAAGCAGTTGATCAGCGTGGCAGCCAGATCGGTGCCGGCAGCAGATTGAATGCGCCCGGCTGGCAGAAATCCGTTTTGCAGCGCCTGCAGGAATTTGGTCTCCCACTGCTTTTGGTGCTCAGGTGCCTCGACCTGGGCCAAGGCGCGGGCCACGCGCTGGTTGACGTCGAATATGCTCTGCTCGGTTCCTTTGCTGTACTTCTCAATAAGCACCTCCTGGCTGATCTGCTGAGGTGGCAGCGTAAGGGCTGATTTTGTTCGTTCGGGGGTTTTTTGCGACATGGGGTGTTTCCTGAAAAAGGCTGTGGAATACTAGGGCCAGGCCTATCCAGTTTCATTGATCTAAAACAAGCTTGCTCGAACCATTCTAGCTCTTGGGGCGCTATAGGTAGTGGTCAACGTGATGGTTGAACACTATAGGTAGTGCAAGCGCTCAACAAGAATTCCCGAAAAGCAACATCCTTTTGGTTTGAAACACAATAGCAGGCCCGCGGATTGGGCTTGTTGGAGAAGTTGTTTCAGGGGAAGTTCGCCGGATTCCCTGGCTTGGCTGCTCAAATCGTATTTTTTAAGAAGGACTGAACCATGAATATCTCCAGTTTTGATGATTTATTGCAGGCTGCACGACAACAGTCCGAACCGCAACGCTTGCTGTTTGTATTTGCCGGCGCAGATTTGCCGGAGGACAGCACCCCGGCTCAGCGCGAGCAATTTCTGGCAGGCCAGGGTGGCGCGCTGGTGCCCCTCATGTATGTGGACAAGACACCCGAGGAACTGCACACTTTCGCCGATCTGGTGCAGGAGTCGCATCAGTTCGGGAAAGAGTGGAGCATCGTGTTTGCAGCAGCCCTTTCCGGCAGCGGCGGGCTCGCGCCGACCAGTCAGGCCGCTGAAAAGCCGCTGGAGCGCATGGTGGAAGCCATCAAGGCAGGCACCCTGGGAACCTTTATTCCATTTGACCGGCAGGGCCAGCCGGTGATGCTTGGCTAGAGGCGCCTGTTCACCGACCGTCGCGTTTCGCGGCGTTCGCGGCGAGACCCGAGCCCCGCCGGTGGCGACATCCATGGGCCCGACTTCGTTGACTTCGGACAAGAGGGTAGATTGCCTAGCCGGGCCGGCCGTCAAGACGGGGTCGCCCAAACCATCGACCATAGCGAATGGCCCAGCCTGCAGTCGCAGCCGTCCAGGCCGAAATTGACAGCAGGGTGAGCGGCGTGCTGGCGGCGGGCCAAATGGCTGCAACGACACGCAGCAGCACAGCCATTTGCAGTATCCAGTACAGGGTCCAGGCCGGGTTGTCGGCCGCGACGGGGCGGCCACCGTGCCCACTGCTCAAGCGCGTGGTCATCGCGAACATGGTCGCGCCCAGGTAGCCCATAGTCATGGCATGAAGCGGTGCCAGTCCCAGAGACAGTTCTCCATTGGTAAGCGCCATCAGTGCATGAGACACGGCATGCAGCGCGAAGGAGATTGCGAGCCATGCGAAGCCACCATGAAGCATGGCGATCAGCCGGATTTTCAGACTCTGCACCAGACCCCAGCGCAGCGCCAGCCAGAGCAGCAAGAAGGCATAGGGGAGTTCGAGGGCCACCTGACACCAGCGCAGGGTGATGGATACAGGCCACCACCACAAATCTGCAGCACTCAGTACGGCTTTCATCCAGAACATGCACACCATGAGCCATAGCAGCCACATCGGGCGCCATGCATCGAGAAACTGAACGGCGCTGGCGCCGAAGAATGGAATCATGCGGTGCGAAACAATGGCAAACACTGGCGCTATGAAGCCCCACAGGCCGACCTGCGTGGCTGTACGAAGTAGCAACTCCGAGTCGACAGCCAGCGACACCGCCGTCATCCATAACGCGATGACGCCGACGCCGGATGCGAGCGTCACGGCGCGGGCGTGAACACGGTCAGGCTCATGGCTTCGCCGCAGCATGGCCAGGAACTTCAGGGCCAGGCCGGTCCAACCGGCAGCCACCAGTGACATCCCGGCGCATGCCACCGTGACATGGGTATGAAACCCGATCAGGACGACGACCCAGCCACCCAGCATCAGCGTCAGGCCCGGCAACAGACTGCGCGCGTTGACCTCCGGCAAGCCCAACCACCTGGGCCCTGCGGTAAAGAGAAAGCCCACAAAAAACAGGGGCATGAATCCCATGGTCATGAGCAGCGCATGGGCCGCTGAAACAGGTACTGCCCAGAAGAGGGCCATGTTGAGAGACCGAGCCGCCAATATGAATCCCCACCACAGCGAGCTTGCCACCAGCATGAGCGAAGCCATGAAGAAAGCAAGACGGTGGGGTGCTGCCAGGAGCCAGATCGGCCTCCACGGCAATGCCATGACGTCTATCTTCGCGGCGCGCGAGGTGTCACTTGTTGACGCTGGCGTGATGGGGTTGGACTTCATCACCTTGCCTGCAACTGTCAGTCAGTGTGAACTGTCAGTGCGAACCATAGCTGGCGAGGCGTTGCACGTCAAGAATACGGATCTCGCGCTTGTCAATTTCAATCAGATTTTCCGCTTCCAGCTCGTGCAACACGCGAGAGAAGTACTCCGGGGTCAGCGATAGCCGCGAGGCAATGGTCGCCTTGCTGACAGGCAGAGACACCGTGATGACGCCACTTTTCAAGGTGTCTTCATCCTGGAGGTCGCGCAGCAAATAGCCAATCAGTCTTTGCATCCCACTGTGCAATGCATAGCCCTCGACGTCTCGCACCAAGCCGTGTAGCCGGCGTGAAATGCCGGCGAGCATGTGCATCGAGAAGCGCGGGTCGCGCTCGATCTCGCCGAATACGGCTTGCTTGGTAACGCGCAGAAGCAAGGTCTCGGCAAGTGCCTGGGCGTTCAGGATGCAGGGCATGCTGAGAAACATCATGGCTTCTGCAAAGCTCTGACCAGGGCCGACCAGTTCAATGACCTTCTCCTGGCCGGTCGGCGAAGCGACGTACAGTTTCACCTGCCCGACGACGACGACGTAAAAGGCGTCGCATTCTTCCCCAACCCGAAACACCATGTCGCCCCGGGCGAGTCGCCGAAGCTGGCAACTCAGGGCCAGCCGTTCGCGCTCCTGTTGGGACAGGTCGCTGAACAGTGGCAACACTGACAGATACCGCGGCGTATCGAATTGTTCGACGTCCATTCTTGAGACCTGTTCCAAGTCAGCGACCTTAGTCAGTCAGGCATAGCGGATATCGCCTTGTCTGATTGGGGTTGCTTGGCGTAGCTGTCATCTATTTCGTTGAACACCGGGCTGGCAATCGAATCTTCGAACGCCTGGTAAGGCCCCGTACCGCTGTGAGAGGCCGTGGACGCCGGAACAAACTCACCGCTTTTAACGTCAAAGACGTGTACTTCGCCATCTTCAATCACATAGTGCCAGCCGTGCAGAAAAAGTCTCCCTGCTTCGACCTGTTCGCGCACCATCGGGTAGCCCATCAGCCGCTCCAGCTGAAGTACGACGGCTCGCTGCTCCGTGCGGCGAAGGGCTTCCGGTGTCACCTGCACCGGCAGGGCCGCTTCCCGACCCAGTTCCAGCCAGGCCGCGAGGTTTTTGGCCTGCGGAGCTACTTCTTCATAGAGCGCACGGATACCGCCGCAATGGCTGTGACCACACACCACGATGCGGGAAACCTTGAGGTTCAAAACCCCAAACTCAATGGCCGCAGAAGTGCCGTGGTAGCCGGCCGATCCGTCATAGGGCGGAACAAACGCACCCACGTTGCGCACAATGAACAGTTCTCCTGGGCCGGTGCCTGTGAGGAGGTAGGGGACCAGGCGTGAGTCAGAGCAGCCAATAAACAGGATGGTCGGATGTTGACCATCCTTGACCAGATTCTGAAATTGTTCCTGGGCCCCCGGGAACGTGTGGTCGTGGAAGCGCCGAAGTCGGTCTAGCAGTTCATCAGGCACGGGAAACCCATTCTTGATTCATCCGCTACTGAACCAGAGGTGTGTCAGCCGCCTCCAGATCCACCCCCACCACGTCCGCCTCGCCTGCCAAAAGGCTCAAATACTGGCGCAAGGCCGTCACGTAGGTCTTTTGCCGCAGCGCCATGGCCACGGCGCCGCGGACTGCGTCAAACGGCTGTTCAACGCCTGGCACCCGCTCCAGCACTTCAACCACATGCAGGCCGAAACGGCTGTGCACCAGCCTCGGCAGAACGCCGACCTCTGCGTGCCCAAAGAGTTCTTTGGCAAATTCAGGGGCGCAGTCCGCCGCAGTCAGCCATCCCAAGCTGCCGCCTTCGGCCCCGCTGGGGCAGTTCGACAGGGTGCTGGCTGCCTTGGTGAAAGTGTCTTCCACGTTGCTCCCATCATGGCAGCGTACATCCAGCAGGGTGGTTTCGGCACGGTTGCGCAGGGCCACCACATCCACGCCCTGGGTGACTGCAAACAGGATGTGGCGCACATTGACGCGCTCACCTGTGCTGTAGGTGGCCACATTCGCTGCATGGTGGCGTCGGCACGCCTCTTCCGAGGGCTCGGGAATCACCAGGGCTTGCTCCAGCAGTGCTTCAATGGCACTGGACGCCTCTTCGCTCAGAACGCCATCGGTTGACGGCACATCACTGTCCGCGAGCAAGCCGCTGTTCTTCGCGGCCTGCCGCAGCAATTCTGAGTAGGCCCTCTGACGCAGGTCATCGGCGCTCAGAACGTCAGCGGCCGCATTCAGTGCGACACCGTTGATGCTGGCAATACTTGATTGGACGGGGGTGTTGATTTCCATGGCCAATTCCTTAAACGCCAGCGTCGGGACGACGCGGCTGATTGTGTCCGGCGGGCACATTCAGGCGGCGAGCCCGAACCACCTGATGCGGGCGGACCAGATAGGTCACGGCGGCGAAGCCGCTCCAGACGTGGACGAGACGGGTGAAGGGGAAGATCAGGAAGATGCTCATCCCCAGGAACATATGCATCTTGAAGATCCAGCCCGCTTCAGCCAGCAACTCGGGTGCGCCTGCACGGAAGGTCACGATCCGCTGCGCCCACTCGGCCAGTCTCATCATCATGCTGCCGTCCAGATGCTGCGCCGACATGGGAATGGTCGCCAAGCCGAGCGCCAGTTGCAGCCAAAGCAGCACCAGCAGCACGATATCACTGGTCTTGGAGTTGATGCGAATGCGCGGCTCGGACAAACGACGATGCAAGAGTACGGTCACGCCGATAAGGCCCAGCACGCCAGCGATACCGCCGGAAACCATCGCCACGACCTGTTTGGTGCCCGCACTGATGAAGGCCTCATACAAGAAATGCGGCGTCAGCATGCCAAAGAAGTGGCCAAAGAACAGGAACAGCACGCCGATGTGAAACAGGTTGCTGCCAACCCGCAATTGACCGGCCTTGAGCAACTGCGATGAGTCGCTCTTCCACGTGTACTGGTCCCGGTCAAACCGGATCAGGCTGCCAAGCAGAAAGACAGTGAGGCAGATGTAGGGATACAGTCCAAACAGGAAATTGTCGAGTGCGTTCATAGTGATGCTCCTTGTTGCGCAGCGGCCTTCGCGCCAGCGCGGATCGCTTCATTTTTTACAAAGTGAATGGGCTGGGCTTCACCGGGTTTGGCCTGTCCCTTGGTGGAGCAGCCATCAAAAACAACGGGTTCTTCCCAGGCGACGTCGAGTGGCTCGTCCGGCACGACTTTGACGGCATGGGCCGTCTCGCCGGCGATTTCCAGCAGCGCGCCGATGACACTGGCATACGGGCTTTCGGACTTTGCCAACGCGCTGAAGATGGCATTGAAAATGTGCGCCATTTCGCCCAGGAAAGCACGGGCTTCCTTGGGTGGCTGGGTTGACACAAATTCAAGCACCACGGGCAGGTAGTCCGGCATTTCGTCCGGACCCAGAAAAAGCCCTGCTTTTTCGTAGGTCTGAGCCAGATCGATCATGGCCGGTCCGCGCTCGCGCGAGTCGCCATGCACATGCTCAAACAGGTGCAATGACGTTGCACGGCCCCGGTCGAAGATTTGAACGTACTCGGCCTCATTCTCGAGCGCATCGCCGCTCTCCAGGGTGGCCATGAGCGCGTCCAGTTCTGCCAGGCGAGCAGCAGGTACTGTGTTGTCCGCGTGCAGGGCCTGGCGCATGTCGGGCAACTGGCCCCGCAGTTCCGCGTCAGGGTAGGACAGCAAGCGCGCAAGCACTCGCAGGCTGATGGATGCATTGGGGAGTTTGGACATTAGTGCCATGATTTAGACCCCCGCCTTGATAGGAATGGTTCGGCGTTTGCTGCCGCCAAACAGGCTGGCTTCGCTGGTCCCGTCAGAGCAGCCGCTGCCAAACGAGAAGCCACAACCGCCGCGCATGTCAAAGGTGTTCTCGGCGTATTCGCGGTGCGTGCTGGGAATCACGAACCGGTCTTCGTAGTTGGCAATGGCCATCACGTGGTACATCTCTTCCACATCCGCCTGGGTCATTTGAACCTGATCTAGGGCAGCGGTGTTGATGCGGCCATCCACATGTTTTTCGCGCTGGTAGGCGCGCATTGCCAGCATGCGTTCCAGCGCACGCTCCACGGGTTGGGTGTCGCCAGCTGTCAGCAGATTGGCCAGGTACTTGACCGGGATACGCAGTTGCTTGACGTCCGGGATTTCACCGTTGACACCGATGTGGCCGGCATTGGCCGCGGCGCTGATCGGGGAGAGCGGTGGCACATACCAGACCATGGGCAGCGTGCGGTACTCGGGGTGCAGGGGCAGGGCGACTTTCCAGTCCACTGCCATCTTGTACACCGGGCTCTTGCGGGCCGCTTCCATCCATTTGTCCGGAATGCCGTCGATGCGCGCCTGTTCGATCACCTTGGGATCGTTGGGGTCGAGGAAAATGTCGAGTTGCGCCTGGTACAGGTCCCGATCATGTTCAACGCTGGCCGCTTCCTGGATGCGGTCGGCGTCATAGAGCACCACACCGAGGTAGCGGATGCGGCCGACGCAGGTTTCGCTGCACACCGTGGGCTGGCCGGCTTCAATGCGCGGGTAGCAGAAAGTGCATTTTTCGGCCTTGCCGCTTTTCCAGTTGTAGTAGATTTTTTTGTATGGGCAGCCCGACACGCACATGCGCCAGCCCCGGCACTTGTCCTGGTCGATCAGCACGATGCCGTCTTCCTCGCGCTTGTAGATCGAGCCCGACGGGCAGGACGCCACGCAGGTCGGGTTCAGGCAGTGCTCGCACAGGCGCGGCAAATACATCATGAAGGTGTTTTCAAACTGGCCGACCATGTCCTTCTGGACCTGGTCAAAGTTGGCCAGGTTGGCGTCCTTGCTGCGCTTGGAAAACTCGCCGCCCAGAATTTCCTCCCAGTTCGGGCCCCATTCAATTTTCTCCATGCGCTTGCCGGTGATCAGGCTGCGCGGACGCGCCGTCGGCGTGGCCTTCATCTCGGGCGCTGACTGCAAATGGTCATAGTCGAAGGTGAAGGGCTCGTAGTAGTCGTCAATTTCCGGCATGTTCGGGTTGGCGAACAGGCGCATCAAGAGCTTCCACTTGCCGCCCTGGCGCGGCTCGATGGAGCCGTCGGCCAGGCGACGCCAGCCGCCGTTCCACTTGTCCTGGTTTTCCCACTCCTTGGGGTAGCCGATGCCGGGCTTGGTTTCCACATTGTTGAACCAGGCGTATTCCATGCCCGGGCGGCTGGTCCAGACGTTCTTGCAGGTGACCGAGCAGGTGTGGCAGCCAATGCACTTGTCCAGATTGAGCACCATGCCGATTTGCGCGCGTATCTTCATGCTGCTTCTCCCATTTGTTGCACCAGTTGGGCGCGGTCGTCATCGCGCGGCGTATCTAACCAGTCGACCTTGTCCATCTTGCGCACCACGACAAATTCGTCGCGGTTGGTGCCAATGGTTCCGTAGTAGTTAAAGCCGTAGCTCAACTGCGCGTAGCCGCCAATCATGTGCGTGGGTTTCAGCACAATCCGGGTCACCGAGTTGTGAATGCCGCCGCGCTGGCCGGTGATTTCAGAACCCGGCGTGTTGACGATCTTTTCCTGCGCGTGGTACATCATCACCATGCCGGGCTTGACGCGCTGGCTCACCACCGCGCGCGCCGAAATCGCACCGTTGACGTTGTAGGCCTCGATCCAGTCGTTGTCCTCCACGCCGATCAGCTTGGCGTCGTCTTCGCTGAGCCAGATGATCGGGCCGCCCCGGCTCAGGGTGAGCATCAACAGGTTGTCGGT
>NZ_JAUSLE010000008.1 GCF_030646845.1 Rhodoferax sp.
GTCACTTCTTCCTCCAAGCGTCAACGCTCACCTCGTTTTGTCTGGTGGACTCACACCTGCAAATGTGACCGATGGCATTTTGCAAGTGCGGCCGCGTTGTAAGACGCTGGCCGTCGATGTCAGTTCGGGCGTCGAGATTTCCAGCGGAGGGACCACCCTCAAGGGAATCAAAAGCGCCGAAAAGATCCATCAGTTCGTCGCAGCCGTTCGTGCCGCCGACGACTTACTTGCAAAGAACCATGTACACCTACCAGCAACCTGACTCGACGGGCCATTTCGGGATTTACGGCGGCAGTTTTGTCTCCGAAACGCTGACCCATGCGATCAACGAGCTGAAAGACGCTTACGCGAGGTACCAGCACGATCCGGCCTTTCTCGCCGAATTCCATTACGAGCTCAAGCATTTCGTCGGCCGCCCCTCCCCCATCTACCATGCCGACCGCATGAGCCGCGAGCAGGGCGGCGCTCAGATTTACCTCAAGCGCGAGGACCTGAACCACACCGGCGCGCACAAGATCAACAACACCATCGGCCAGGCCATGCTGGCCAGGCGCATGGGCAAGCCGCGCGTGATTGCCGAAACCGGCGCCGGGCAGCACGGCGTCGCGACGGCCACGATCTGCGCGCGTTACGGCCTCGAATGCGTGGTCTACATGGGCAGCGAGGACGTCAAACGCCAAAGCCCCAACGTCTACCGCATGAAACTGCTGGGCGCCAGCGTGGTGCCGGTCGAGTCGGGCAGCAAGACCCTGAAGGACGCGCTGAACGAAGCGATGCGCGACTGGGTCGCCAACGTCGACAACACCTTCTACATCATCGGCACGGTGGCCGGCCCGCACCCCTACCCGATGATGGTGCGCGACTTCCAGAGCGTGATAGGCACCGAGTGTCTTGTGCAAATGCCCGAGATGCTGGCGCAAGCCGGCTGCAAGACCGATCAGCCGGATGCCGTGGTGGCCTGCGTCGGCGGCGGCAGCAATGCCATGGGCATTTTTTACCCCTATATCCAGCATGAGGGCACCCGCCTGATCGGCGTGGAAGCGGCCGGTGAAGGCCTGGACAGCGGCAAGCACTCCGCCTCGTTGCAATTGGGCAGCCCCGGCGTGCTGCACGGCAACCGCACCTATGTGCTGCAGGACGACGATGGCCAGGTCACTGAAACCCACAGCATCAGTGCCGGGCTGGACTACCCCGGCGTCGGCCCCGAGCATGCGTTTCTGAAAGACATTGGCCGGGCCGAATACGTCGGCATCACGGACGCCGAGGCCCTCGCCGCCTTCCACTATCTGTGCCGGACCGAGGGCATCATTCCCGCGCTGGAGTCCAGCCATGCTGTGGCCCATGCCATGAAGCTGGCCAAGACCATGCGGCCCGATCAGTCGATCCTGGTCAACCTGTCGGGACGGGGCGACAAGGACATTGGCACCGTGGCCGACTTGAGTCACGCCGACTTCTTTTGCCGCCCCAGTTGCACCGGCCAATCCGTGAAAGGGGGAGAAACCTCCACCCTGGGCGCTGCACAGCCAATCGTGAGGATGGCCAAATGAGTCGCATCGCCCCAACTTTCGCCAACCTGAAAACACAGGGTAAAAAGGCGCTCATTCCTTACGTGACGGCCGGTTTTCCCTTTGCCGACGTCACGCCCGAGTTGATGCACGCGTTCGTCGCCGGCGGCGCAGATGTCATTGAGCTGGGCGTGCCCTTTTCCGACCCCAGCGCGGATGGCCCCGTCATTCAAAAGGCCGGCGACAAGGCGCTGGCGCTGGGCATCGGCATGGTTCAGGTGCTGGACATGGTGCGTGCATTTCGCACCCGCGACGCGACCACCCCCGTGGTACTGATGGGCTACGCCAACCCGGTGGAACGCTACAACCAGAAGCATGACCGCCAAGACGGCAAGAGCGCTTTTGTCGTTGATGCGGCACAGGCCGGCGTGGATGGCGTCCTGATCGTCGACTACCCGCCCGAAGAGTGCGAGGGCTTCGCGGCCGAGCTCAAGAGCCACGGGCTGGACCTGATCTTTTTGCTGGCCCCCACCAGCACCGACGAACGGATGCAGCAGGTGGCCCGCGTGGCCAGCGGTTATGTCTATTACGTCTCGCTCAAAGGCGTCACGGGGGCTGGAACACTCGACACGGCGGCGGTCGAGACCATGCTGCCGCGCATCCGCCGGCATGTGAATGTGCCGGTCGGCGTCGGATTTGGCATCCGGGATGCCGCCACCGCCCGCACCATCGGCAAAGTGGCCGATGCAGTCGTCATTGGCAGCAAAATCATCCAGCTGATTGACGAACAGTCCCGAGACCAGGTCGCCCCGGTCGCCCAGAGCTTCCTGCGCGAAATCCGGACGGCTTTGGATTCATAATCGACCCCCTGAACTGCGGAGTACCTCCATGAGTTGGCTCGAAAAACTTCTCCCCCCCAAAATTCAACACACGGACCGCGCTGATCGTCGTGGCGTGCCGGAAGGGCTGTGGATCAAATGCCCCAGTTGCGAAACCGTGCTCTACAAAACGGATCTGGAGCAAAACCAGAACGTATGCCCGACATGCAGCCACCACCACCGCATCGGTGCGCGAGCCCGGCTCAATGTGTTTCTGGACAATGAGGGCCGGTTCGAGGTCGGGCAGGAAGTGCTGCCGGTGGATGCGCTCAAGTTCAAGGACAGTCGCAAATACACGGAACGCCTGAAAGAAGCACTGGAAAACACCGGCGAGACCGACGCACTGGTGGTGATGGGCGGCGCGGTGCACGGCATCGGCGTGGTGGCGGCCTGCTTTGAATTCGAGTTCATGGGCGGCAGCATGGGCTCGGTGGTGGGCGAGCGCTTTGTGCGCGGCGTGCATACCGCCATTGAGCAAAAAGTGCCTTTTGTCTGCTTTACCTCCACCGGCGGCGCGCGCATGCAGGAAGGCCTGCTGAGCCTGATGCAGATGGCCAAGACCAATGCTTCGCTCACCCGACTGGCCAAAAAGGGCCTGCCCTACATCAGCGTGCTCACGGACCCGACCATGGGTGGTGTCAGCGCCGGCTTTGCGTTTTTGGGCGACGTCGTGATTGCCGAACCCAAGGCGCTGATCGGGTTTGCCGGTCCCCGGGTGATTGAGTCGACCGTGCGGGTCACGCTGCCGGAAGGCTTTCAACGCGCCGAGTTTTTGCAGACCAAGGGTGCGATCGACTTTATCTGCGACCGCCGGGAACTGTGCAAAACCGTGGCCAGCACGCTTGCCATGCTGCAGCGCCAGCCCGCCGACGCGGTCATCTGAGCAAAACGGGCCGGCGCGACCGGCCCGGCGGTCAGGTGGCCAGCAGAGCCAGCGCCTGCAGATGGCCGAGCGCAATTGACGCGATCTGCAGCAGCACCAGCAGCACCAGCGGCGACAGGTCAATGCCGCCGACCAGGGGCAGCAGGCGGCGGATTGGCGTCAAGGGCGGCGCACACAAGCGCTCAATCAGATCGGACAGCGCCGAACGGGTTTGCACCCAGGACAAGACCGCGAACACAATCACGAGCCCCGTCAATCCGGAGATGGCCAGCCGCACCAGGCCAAAAGCGGCCAGAATTGGAACGGCAAACAAGCCACCCCCCGCTCCGGCCAGCAGCCACAGCAGCAAAAACTGAACCAGTAACAGCAGATAGGCCGCCACCAGGCTGGCCAGGTCCCAGCGTCCCAACGCCGGCACCACGCGCCGCAACGGCAGCACCAGCCAGTCGGTCAAGGCAAAGAGAAAACGTCCCAGCGGATTGCCCGAGCGCGCCGACATCGGAATGCGCTGGTACTGCATGTAAAGCCGCAGCAGACAGGCACCGCCCAGCACGCCGGTGGCGACCTCTAGCAACAGGGAAATGATTTGGTACAGCATAGGTTTCGGGAGTAAATCTCACCGGATCATAGCGACAGGGCGCGGTCAACTTAAAATCTCTTCTTTCGGCCAAAAATGGCCGTTCACTGCCCTTCCTATTGCGCCCCACATGTCTGACCACAACATCCCCCCAGTTCCAGCCCCCCAGGACGAAAACCAGCTGATCGCCGAACGGCGCGAAAAGCTCAAGGCCATCCGCCAGGGCCAGGCCGATGGCAAGGGTGTCGCCTTCCCCAACGATTTCAAACCCGCCGACCGTGCGGTCGACCTGTTTGCGGCCCACGCGGGCCAGACCCCGGAGGGCCTGCTCGAGCAGGGCGCCATCGCCAAGGTGGCCGGGCGCATGATGCTCAAGCGCGTCATGGGCAAGGCCAGCTTTGCCACCCTGCAGGACAGCACGGGTCGCATCCAGATCTACATCAAGGGTGAGGATGTCGGCGAAGACCTGTACGCCAGCTTCAAGCATTGGGACTTGGGCGACATCGTGGCGGCCGAAGGCAAGATCTTCAAGACCAAGACCGGCGAACTCTCGATCCACGCGACCAGCGTGCGCCTGCTGACCAAAAGCCTGCGCCCCATGCCCGACAAGTTTCACGGCATGAATGATCAGGAGGTGAAGTACCGCCAACGCTATGTCGACCTGATGACCGATGAGACGGCCCGCAAGCGCTTCACGGCCCGCAGCAAGGCGGTGAGCGGCATTCGCGAGTTCATGGTCGCGCACAATTTCCTGGAGGTGGAGACGCCCATGCTGCACCCCATTCCGGGCGGTGCCAATGCCAAGCCTTTCACCACGCACCACAATGCACTGGACATGCAATTGTTCCTGCGCATCGCGCCGGAGCTGTACCTGAAGCGCCTGGTGGTCGGCGGCTTCGAGAAGGTGTTCGAAGTAAACCGCAACTTTCGCAACGAGGGACTCAGTCCGCGCCACAATCCGGAATTCACCATGATGGAGTTCTACGAGGCCTACACCGATTACCAGCGGCTGATGGACTTCACCGAAGGCCTGCTGCGCCACTCGGCCCGCGAGGCGCTGGGCACGGAGGTGTTCGAGTATCAGGGACGCGCGCTCGATCTTTCCAAGCCCTTCGCCCGGCTGACCATCGTCGGCGCCATTCATCACTACCACCCCGGCTACACCTTCGAACAACTCAACGATGTCGACTGGCTGCGGCAAAAGCTAAAGGATCTCAGGGTGGACATGAAGGCGCCGCACATGGCGCGCGCCGGGCTGGGCAGCCTGCAACTGGCGCTGTTCGAGGAAACCACGGAGGCGGAGTTGTGGGATCCGACCTACATCATCGATTATCCGGCTGAAGTCTCGCCGCTGGCACGCAGCAGCGACAGCAACCCGGAAATCACCGAGCGTTTCGAACTGTTCATCGTCGGTCGCGAAATAGCCAACGGCTTTTCCGAACTCAATGATCCTGAAGATCAGGCGGCGCGTTTTCTCCAGCAAGCCAAAGCCAAGGAAGCGGGTGACGAGGAAGCCATGTACTACGACGCCGCGTACATTCGCGCTCTGGAATACGGCCTGCCGCCGACCGGTGGCTGCGGCATCGGCATCGATCGTCTGGTGATGCTGCTGACCAACTCGCCGTCGATCCGCGACGTGATCCTGTTCCCGCAGATGCGCCCGGAGTAATGCCGGGGTGACGCCATCGCCGCTGGTTCCCGCCGAGCGCGCGGAAGCCGGCGACGGCACGCCGTTCTCAAGAATCTACGATGACGTCTATCACACGGCCCACGGCGGCCTTGCTCAGGCCCGCCACGTGTTCCTTGCCGGCAATGACCTGGCGGCACGCTGGCATGGCGCCGACCGCTTTGTCATATGCGAAACCGGATTCGGCCTCGGCTTGAATTTTCTCGCCACATGGCAAGCCTGGCGCGAGTCACAGGTGAGCGGCCGACTGCACTATGTCTCGGTCGAAAAGCATCCCTTCCGCCGCGATGATCTAGCCGGATTGCTGGCGCCCTAGCCCGACCTGGCCGGCCTGGCCGGCCAACTGCGGCGGCAGTGGCCGCCGCTGACGCCGGGTTTTCACCGGCTGCATTTCGACGACGGCAAGCTCACCCTGACGCTGCTGTTTGGCGACGCCCAGGCATTGTTGCCGCAACTCGTAGCCAACGTCGATGCGATCTTTCTGGACGGTTTTGCCCCGGCAAAGAATCCGGAGTTGTGGTCGTCCGCCCTGCTCAAAACGATCACCCGCCTCTGCACGGGTCAGGCGACGCTGGCCACCTGGAGTGTCGCCGGCGAAGTGCGCCGTGCGCTGGAACAGGCCGGCTGGCAGTTGGAACGCCGCCCCGGCTTTGGCGGAAAGCGCGAAATGCTGGTCGGTCGGCTTGAAATCGCCGTACCACCAGCGCCGACTCTTGGCGTGTCTCACTCACCCCAGGAGCGCCGCGCCATCGTCATCGGCGCCGGACTCGCCGGCACCGCGATCCGCGAACGGCTGGCCAGCCGCGGCTGGCATGTCGACCTCTTCGAACGCCATGCGGCCCCTGCGCAGGAAGCCTCGGGCAACCCGGCCGGCATACTGCTGCCGCATATGGCAAAGGACGATGCGCTGGCGGCGCGGCTGTCCCGCGCCTGTTATCTGTATGCGCTGCGCCGCTTTGCCAATCTGGACGGCGTGCGCTGGTCGCCCTGCGGCGTGCTGCAAATCTCGCGCGACGCGGCGCATGAAACCCTGCAGCGAGCCACGGTGCAGGAACTCAAGCTGCCGGCCGACTTTGCCGACTTTCTCGAACAAGATGCCGCCCAGGCCCTGATCGGTCGACCACTGG
>NZ_JAUSLE010000012.1 GCF_030646845.1 Rhodoferax sp.
CGGCGGCGATGGCCGCCTCGGCATCTGCCGGGCCCAGGTTGGCCACATCCGCCAGCTTGTTGCCGTTGGACGGATCCAGAATGTCAAAGCGGCTGGATCCCTTGACCCACTGACCGTTGATCAATGCATCGGTTTTCAGCAGGGTGGGATCTTTGAGAAGCGAGAGGGGGGAGGTTTTCATGTCCATGGCGGTCAGTGGGAGAGTTAAGACTTGATGATACGTTCTGTGGCTAGCGTCGTTTGACGCCGGGCAGCACGCATAGCATCTCATAAAGCAGGTTGGCCCCGAGCAGGGCAGTGTTGCCCGACAGATCGTACGGTGGTGCGATCTCAACCAGATCGCCGCCGACGATGTTCAGCCCGTGGCAGCCCCGGATGATTTCAAGGGCCTGCGGGACGGTCAAGCCGCCGATTTCCGGGGTGCCGGTGCCGCCGGCGAATGCCGGGTCGATGCCATCAATGTCAAAGCTCAGGTAGCACGGTGTGTTGCCGATCCGCTCGCGCACCCGGGCCATGGTGGGCGCCAGCGACTGGTACCAGACTTCATGGGCCTGCACGATGGTGAAGCCCTGGGCGCGGGGCCAGTCAAAGTCGTCGGACGCATAGCCGGTGCCACGCAAGCCGATCTGGAACACCTTGTCGCAGGCCAGCAGGTTTTCTTCGACGGCGCGGCGAAACGGCGTGCCGTGCGCTATGCGCTCGCCAAACATGTCGTCGTTGACGTCGGCATGGGCGTCGACGTGCACCAGCGCCACCGGGCCATGCCTGGCCGCAATGGCACGCAGGATCGGCAGGGCGATGGTGTGGTCGCCACCCAGCGTCAGCGGGATGCAGTCCGCGTTCAACACCTGCTGGTAAAAGCCGGTGATGATTGGTAGCGATTTTTGCAGTGAGTAGGTGTTGATCGGCACATCGCCCAGATCGGCCACTTGCAGGGTGTCGAAGGGGGCGGCGCCGGTCGCCATGTTGTAGGGACGTATCAGGGCGGACTCGGCGCGAATCTGGCGCGGGCCGAAACGCGCGCCGGGGCGGTGCGAGGTGCCGATGTCGAGCGGCACGCCGATGAAAGCCGCGTCCAGGCCCTCGGGCGAATTGGCCAGTGGCAGGCGCAGCATGCTGGCTATGCCGCCAAAGCGCGGCATGGCGTTGCCTGACAGGGGCTGATTTTTAGGCGTTGCGGAGGTCATGGGAACGATCGTTGACTCTTTTGATTTCAAATGATCAGAAATATATAGAAAATAAGGCTCTAGCCCTTATGGAATATGCGTAAGTAGCTATAAAAACGATAGCAATCAAAGTGATTGGAGCGCCTCAGCGCCGCCGCCCGCGCAGCCACTCCAGCCCCAGCATCAGCGTGGTGGTGAAGATGATCAGCAGGGTCGCAACCGCCGCAATGGTGGGGTTGATGTTTTCACGAATGCCGGTGAACATCTGGCGCGGCAACGTGACCTGGCTCGGCCCGGCAATAAAGAGCGTGACCACGACCTCGTCAAACGAGGTGGCAAACGCAAACAGGGCGCCCGAGATGACACCCGGCGCAATGATGGGCAGCGTGACGCGGAAAAATGTGGTGAGCGGGCCCGCCCCCAAGCTCAGGGATGCACGGATCAGGTTGTTGTTGAAGTTCTGCAGGGTGGCCAGCACCGTGGTCAGCACAAACGGCGCCCCCAGAGCCGCGTGCACCAGCACCAGGCCCAGATAAGTGTCATTGAGCCCGATACGCGCGAAAAACAGGTAGGTGCTGACCGCCACCACCACCACCGGCACCACCATCGGCGCAATCAGCAAACTCATCAGCACGCCTTTGCCAAAGAAGTTGACCCGTGCCAGGCCGACCGCCGCCATGGTGCCCAGCACGGTCGCCAGCACGGTCGCCAGCGGCGCGACGATGAAGCTGTTGCGGGTGGCGCGCGCCCATTCAGCCGATGAAAACAGGTTGTCGTACCAGCGCAGCGACCAGCCTGGCACGGGGTAAGACAAAAACGTGCTGTCGCTGAAGGACAAGGGGATGATGACCAGAATCGGCAGCAACAAGAACAGCAACACCAGCACCCCCAGGCCGCGCAGGGCGTACCAGCCGGTCTTGTCGAGTAAGGTGGCGTAAGCCGGAAACACGGGACGGGCAGGCAGTGACATGAGGCTAGCCCAGGCTAAGTTCGGATTTGACCAGGCGCCGGTACAGCGCATACAGCACCAGCGTGGCCGTCAGCAGCACGGCGCCGAGGGCGCAGGCCATACCCCAATTGACCGTGACGTTGGTGTACTGGGCAATGTAGTAGCTCAGCATCTGGTCATCCGCACCGCCCAGCAGGGCAGGCGTCACGTAGTAGCCGATGCTCAAAATAAAGACCAGCAACCCGCCCGCACCCATGCCGGGGTAGGTTTGCGGCATGTAGACCCGGAAGAACGCCGCCAGCGGCGAGCTGCCCAGCGAGACCGCTGCGCGCAGATAGGTCGGGGGCACCGACTTCATCACGCTGTACAGCGGCAATATCATGAAGGGCAGCAGGATGTGCACCATCGCAATAATGACGCCCAGCCTGTTGAACAGAAGGGGCAGCGGCTCGCCGACAAGGCCCAGTTCCATCAGCGAGCGGTTGACCAGGCCGTTGGTCTGCAGCAGCACAATCCAGGCCGCCGAGCGCACCAGCACCGAGGTCCAGAACGGCACCAGCACCAGAATCATCAGAACATTGGCCTGGCGCGGCGACAGGGTCGACAACCAGTAGGCCAGCGGATAACCCAGCAGCAGGCAAAACAGCGTCACCACGGCACTGATTTCAAAGGTGCGCAGCAGGATTTTGAAGAATGCGGCCGAGTCGGCATCCACCCGGGTGATATTGCCCTGCACATCGCGCTTCAAATCGACCGTGGTGAGCAGATAGTCGGGCGTCCAGCGCGAGCCATTCTTGGCAATGGCCTGCCAATAGCCCAGTTCCTGCCAGCGCGGGTCGAGCGCCAGCATGCGCTCGCGCGTTTGTGCCGGGCTCAAATTTTTCTCAAAAGGCAACGCGCGGTAGGTGCTCATGACCAAAGACCGGGCACCGCTGATGTCGCTGTTAAGCCGCCGCGCCAGAGCGCCAATCTCGGATTGTTCGGCAATGGCCGAAAAATCGGTGATCAGCGCGGCATAAGCCTCGTCAGGCGGGGCGCTGGTGCGATCCCATTGGTCCAGCACGGCCACCGTGTGACGCAGCGTGCTGGCCACCTCCGGGTTTTCAACCGCGCGCACCAGCAGCGCGCCAATGGGCACGATGAAGATCGCCAGCAGAAAAACCAGCAGTGGCAGCGTCAGAGAGATGGCAAAGGCCTTTTTGCGCCGCTCCGAGCGTCGCAGTTGGCTCGCCAGGTTGCCGGGAATCACAGTGGCGGTCATGACCATCTCTCCAACTCGCACTTACTGCGCTGCCCAGGCGGTAAAGCGTTTCTCCAGCGCCTCACCCTGATCAGCCCAGAAGCTCACATTGAACTGCAATGCCGTTTTGGCGTTCGCTGGCGCGGTGGGCAGCTGTCCCAATACCTTGGCGTCGAGTTTGGCCAGTGCCTTGGTGTTGGTCGGGCCGTAGGAGATGTTCCTGGCGTACTCGGCCTGGGCGTCGGGGCTGCTGGCCATGGCGATGAACTTCAGGGCCGCTTCCTTGTTGGGTGCGCCTTTGGGCATGACCCAGTAGTCGAGGTCATAAATGCCGCCGGTCCAGGTGATCTGCAAGTTTTTGCCTTCGCGCTGGGCGGCATCAATGCGGCCGTTGTAGGCGGTGGTCATGACGACGTCACCGGCGACCAGAAACTGGGGCGGCTGGGCGCCCGCTTCCCACCACTGGATGTTGGGTTTGAGCTCGGTGAGCTTCTTGAAAGCGCGGTCAGCACCTTCTTTGGTCTTGAGCACCTTGTACACGTCGGCCACCGCCACGCCATCGGCCATCAGGGCAAATTCGATGTTGTAGCGCGCACCCTTGCGCATGGCGCGTTTGCCGGGGAATTTCTTCACATCCCAGAAATCAGCCCAGGTGGTCGGGGCTGTTTTGAGCTTGTCGGCGTTGTAGGCCATGACCGTTGACCAGACAAAGGTGCCTATGCCGCACTCATGAATGGCAGCCGGTGTGAAGTCGGCCTTGTTGCCGATCTTGCTGTAATCGAGTTTCTCGAACAGGCCTTCGTCGCAACCCCGGGCGACGTCGGGGCTTTCAACCTCGACCACGTCCCAGGTCACATTTTTGGCCTCGACCATGGCCTTGATCTTGGCCTGCTCGCCGTTGTAGGCCACGCCGACAATCTTGTTGCCGGTGGCTTTTTCATAAGGCGCAAAGTAGGCTTTCTTCTGGGCGTCGCCATTGGCGCCACCAAAATTGACCACCGTGATCTGAGTTTCAGCCAGGCTGGCCAGCGCAACAAAAGCGGCACAGGCGGCCACAAGCGGTTTGAGGTTCATGAATGATCTCCTTAGGGTTCTGAAAGCAGGTTGAAAATGCATGCGGCTCAAACATAGACCCGCAAATGCTCTTGGGGCAGTTGCAGCCAGATCGCATCGCCCGGCTGGGGCATGGTCTGGCTGGACAGCGCGATCTTGACGGTGGCGTGCGCCTGATTGGCCACCGTGCAGCGCAGGCGCAGGTGGTCACCCAGATAGATCACATCATTGATGGTCGCCCGCAGCCCATTGGCCGCAGGCTGGTCGCTGCCCAATTGCGGGCAGATGCGCTCGGGGCGAATGCAGGCCTGCACGGTCTGCCCTGGCGTGGCGGCGTTCACGTTGACGCCGCTCAAGCGGCTGCCGCAGGGCAGTTGCACCGTGCAATGCGCGCCATCGGCACCGGACACCTTGCCCTGGAAGACCGTGTTGTCGCCCACAAAGCCCGCGACAAAACGGTTGGCCGGCGTTTCATATAGCTGCGTGACCCCGTCAATTTGCTGAATGACGCCATCGTTGAAAACAGCCACCCGGTCCGACATGGTGAGCGCCTCGGACTGGTCGTGCGTGACGTAGACGAAGGTCAAGCCGAGCTTGCGGTGGATTTCCTTAAGCTCAAGCTGCATGTGCTCGCGCAACTGCTTGTCCAGCGCACCCAGGGGCTCGTCCATCAGCACCAGTTGCGGGTCAAACACCAGCGCGCGCGCTAGCGCTACACGCTGCTGCTGACCACCCGAGAGTTGGCCCGGATAGCGCGAGCCGAACTTGTCCATCTGGACCATCGCCAAAGCACGCAGCACTTTGGCTTCACGCTCGGACTTGCCAAATTTGCGCACCGTCAGCGGATAGGCCACGTTGTCGGCAATGGTCATGTGCGGGAACAGTGCGTAGTTCTGGAACACCATACCAAAGTTGCGCTTGTGCGGGGGTGTCTTGGTGATGGACTTGCCTTTGAGGAAAATCTCACCTGAAGTCGGTGACTCAAAGCCGGCCAGCATCATCAGCGTGGTGGTCTTACCCGAACCCGAGGGACCCAGCAGCGACAAGAACTCGCCACTTTGAATCTCAAGATTCAGGTCGTGCACCACCAGGGTGCTGCCATCGTAGGTTTTTTGCACTCCCGAAAACTTGACGAGTTCGTCGTTGATGGACATCGTTTTCAACAGCCTTTATTGGGTCGATCGAGTATCAGGAAATTGAGCGAACAATCATAGGCCGCAACAAGCGGGCGTGCTCATTGCACCGCCGCCAGACTGGCCTCCATGATGGCCAGACCTTCATCCACGATGGCATCGCTGGCGGTCAGGGGCACCAGGATGCGCACCACGTTGCCATAGGTGCCGCAGGTCAGCAGGATCAGGCCGCGTTGGGTGGCCTCAGCCGCCAGCGCCTTGGCCATCTCGGCGTTGGGTATTTGAGCGTCCCCATCCTTGCACAGTTCAATCGCCACCATGGCACCCATGCCGCGCACGTCGGCAATGCACGCGTACTTGCCGGCCATGGCTTGCAGGCGGTTCATCAGGTGCGCGCCCAACTTGCGGCTGCGCTCAAGCAGATTTTCTTTGGCAAAAACATCGAGCACTGCCAGCGCGGCGGCGCAGGCAATCGGGCTGCCCGCATAGGTGCCGCCCAGGCCGCCTGCCGCGGGGGCGTCCATGACTTCAGCGCGGCCCACCACGCCTGACAGCGGGTAACCGCCCGCCATCGATTTGGCCATGGATCATGTCGGGGGCGACGCCGCTTTGCTCCATGGCAAACCAGGTGCCGGTGCGCCCGGCACCGGTTTGAATCTCGTCGGCAATCATCAAAATGCCGTGCTGGTCGCACAGGGCCCGCAGGCGCTGCAGGAAGTCAAAGGGCGCCACATTGAAGCCGCCTTCTCCCTGCACCGGCTCCACAATGATGGCGGCCACCCGACTGGCTTCGACGTCATTCTTCAGGATGGACTCCACCGAGGCGATCGCGTCATCGCTGCTTATGCCCTGCGCTGCATTGGGAAACTGGGCATGGAATATTTCTGCCGGGAACGGGCCGAAGCCGGTCTTGTAGGGTGCCACCTTGCCGGTCAGCCCCAAGGTCAGCAGGGTACGGCCATGGTAGCCACTGGTGAATGCAATGACGGCGCTGCGTTTTGTATAGGAACGGGCAATCTTGATCGCGTTTTCAACCGCTTCCGCGCCGGTGGTCAAGAACATGGTCTTTTTGGCAAAGTTGCCCGGCGCCAGCGCGTTGATGCGCTCAGCCAGTTCCACGTAGGGCTCATAGGCAAGAACCTGAAAACATGTATGGGTGTACAGGTCAATTTGTTCCTTGACCGCCTGCATGATCTCGGGACGGCAGTGGCCGGTGTTGAGTACGGCAATGCCACCGGCAAAGTCAATGTAGCGCTTGCCCTCCACATCCCACACTTCAGCATTGACGCCGCGCGCAATGAAGACTTCATGGCTCTGGCCCACACCACGGGGAATGGCGGCCCGCCGGCGTGCCATCAGGGCGGCGTTGGTCTGTTCGGTTTGGTGCTGCATATCACTCCTGCGAGGTTGGTCGTTCATTAAGTGGGGGTGACTGTAGAAGCGATCCCGCACAACTACCATATACAGTTGAGTGTTTTTTGATGAT
Source organism: Rhodoferax sp. (assembly GCF_030646845.1). GTDB lineage: Bacteria > Pseudomonadota > Gammaproteobacteria > Burkholderiales > Burkholderiaceae_C > Rhodoferax. Next base: position 7,028 of record NZ_JAUSLE010000012.1, read on the forward strand.
GTACTGTGTCGCCATACTTGCCTGTACATACAAACCCTAATACGCCTTCATGTTCACGCTCAATCCGCAAAGTTCGACGCCGCTGGTGCTGCAAATCGTGGCGGGCTTTCGCACGGCGATTGAGGCGGGTTCGCTTCGGCCCGGCTCGAAGGCGCCGTCGATCCGGCAGTTCGCGCATGCCCACAACGTGAGTGTGTTCACCGTGGTGGACGCTTATGACCGGCTGGTCGCTCAGGGTTTTTTCGCCTCACGACCGCACTCAGGTTTCTTCGTGAAACAGCGGCCTACGTCCGTGACCGAGCTGCCGGGCCATGGGCCCAACTTCAGCTTTGATTCGATGTGGTACCTGCGCCGAATTTTTGAGAACCGTGCCCTGCGCATGAAGCCCGGTTGCGGCTGGTTGCCAGGTGACTGGTTGTTTCAGGACGGTGTGCGCCGCAGCCTGCGCAGCCTGGCCGCTGAGGACGTGGATTTAGGGGGCTACGGTGAGCCCAAGGGCTACCCACCACTGCGCCAGCTGGTTCGCGATCTGCTCGCCGAACAGGAAATTTCGGTCACGGCGGAGCAAGTCCTGCTCACGCATGGATCGAGTCAGGCGATGGACCTGGTCGCTCGGCGGCTGGTACGGCCCGGCGATGCGGTGCTGGTGGATGACCCCGGCTACCCCAATCTGCTTTTCTCACTGCGGTTCTTGGGCGCGCGCCTGATCGGGGTGCCACGTACCCCGGCGGGGTATGACCTGGTGGCGCTGGAGCGACTGGTTGTCGAGCACCAGCCCAAGGTCTTCTTCACCCAGCCACGCCTGCAGAGCCCGACCGGGTCCGTGGCCCAACTGGCGCATCTGCACCGCGTCATGCAATTGGCCGACAAGCATGATTTTCTGGTGGTGGAAAACGACATCTACGCCGACCTGGATCCCGAGCCAAGACCCTCGCTGGCGAGCCTGGACCAGTTGAACCGGGTGATCTACATCAGCAGTTTTTCCAAGACGATCTCGCCCAACATCCGGGTCGGGTATCTGGCTGCGAATCCGGATTTGCTGGAGGATCTGGCCCAACTGAAGATGATTTCGGGCCTGACATCTTCCGAATTCAGCGAGCGTCTGGCCCATGGTGCCCTGATCGATGGCCGCTGGCGAAAGTACATCAAGGGCCTGCGCGAGCGCCTGGCGAAGGCCCACGAGGCGGCCGCTTCCGGCTTGCTGAAGATCGGGTTTGAGATTTTTTCGGAACCTAAAGCCGGTATTTTTCTGTGGGCGAGGCACCCTGACATGCCCAACGCTGCCGAGCTGGCCTACAAGGCGGCCGAGCAGGATATTCTGCTTGGGCCCGGCCATCTGTTCAGTCCGGACCTGCAGCCCAGCTCCTGGATCAGATTCAACGTGGCGTTTTGCGATGACCCTGCGGTTTTTTCCTTTCTTGAGCGTCAGCGCAGCGCTTAGAGCTTGATCATCACGTGCCGCGCGACGGAATAGTCTTCCAGTGCGTACATCGACATGTCCTTCCCATAGCCGGATGACTTCAGTCCGCCGTGGGGCATCTCATTGACCAGCATGAAATGCGTGTTGATCCAGGTGCATCCATATTGCAGCTGCTTGGCCACCCGCATGGCGCGACCCACATCCTGGGTCCAGACGCTGGATGCCAGCCCGTATTCGGAGTCATTGGCCCAGCCGATGACTTGGTCGGCATCCGTAAACCGGGTCACCGAAACGACCGGCCCGAACACTTCGCGTTGCACGATTTCATCGTCCTGGCGCGCACCGGCTATCACGGTGGGCTCATAAAAGAAGCCCGGCCCCGGACGCAGTTTGCCGCCGGTGGTGACTTCCATGTGTCCCGCCATCTGGGCGCGTTCCACAAAGCTCGCGACACGGTTGCGCTGACGGTCCGAGATCAGGGGCCCGAGTTCGACGTTTTCTTCATCCTGACTGCCCATCTTGATGCTGGACACCGCCGATGTCAGGTCTGCCACCAGCTTCTCGTAGATCTTGGGACCGGCATAGATGCGGCAAGCCGCCGTGCAGTCCTGCCCTGCGTTGTAGTAGCCAAAGGTACGCACGCCGGCGACAAGTTCCTCCAGGTTGGCATCGTCAAACACAATGACGGGGGCTTTGCCTCCCAGTTCGAGGTGGGTGCGCTTGAGCGTGCCGGAGGCGGCTTGAAGGATCTTGCGTCCGGTGGCCACGTCACCGGTAACGGACACCATGCGGACCTGTGGATGCTCGACGAGCGGTTGCCCCACGCTGGTGCCGCGGCCACACACCACGTTGAGAACGCCCTTGGGCAAAATGTCGGCCGCAAGGCGGGCAAACAGCAATGCTGTCAGCGGCGTCTGCTCGCTGGGCTTGAGCACCACGGTGTTGCCGGCCGCCAGTGCCGGCGCCGTCTTCCATGCGGCCATCATCAGGGGATAGTTCCAGGGGGCAATGGAGGCGATGACGCCGATCGGATCGCGGCGGATCATGCTGGTGTGTCCACTCAGATACTCCCCGGCAATGGAGCCGGTCATGCAGCGGGCCGCCCCTGCGAAGTAGCGAAAGCAGTCCGCAATGGCCGGAATCTCATCGCCCAGGGCGCGTGCAAAAGGCTTGCCGCAATTGAGGGATTCGAGCCTGGCAAATTGTTCGGCATTGGACTCAATCGCATCCGCCAGTTTGAGCAGCAGGCCGGCTCGCTCGCCCGGTGTCGTCTGAGACCATGCGCCAAAGGCCCGGTTGGCGGCCGATACCGCACGGTTCACCTGCTCATGGGAGGCTTCCGGGACCACGCACAGGAGTTCGCCGGTGGCCGGGTTGAGAATGGGTTCATCCGGTCCCTCGCCCTTGACCAGTTGCTGGTCAATCAGAAGTTCGGTCGGAAACTGGATGTTGACGTCGATAGGGTGTGCCATGGTGTTGATTCCTGGTCGCGGGTTTGAACAAAGAAGAGTATTTCTGTGCAGCAGGATCAGCGGTTGAGGCTGTCCTCGTCAGAGCGGGTCAGCCAGTAGGCTGCCACGATGGGGATAAAGGTCAGTGAGATCATGATCACGGCCACCACATTGGTGACGGGGCGCTGGCGTGGGCGAATCAGTTCCTGAAACATCCAGATGGGCAGGGTGGTCTGTTGTCCTGCCGTGAAGGTGGTGACGATCACCTCGTCGAAGCTCAGCGCGAACGCCAGCAGGCCCCCGGCCAGCAGGGCGGACCCGAGTTGCGGCAGGAGTACGTAGCGAAAGGTCTGAAACGCATTGGCGCCAAGGTCCATGGAGGCTTCCAGCAGGGACGGACTGATGCGACGCAGCCGTGCCACCACATTGTTGTAGACCACCACAACGCAGAACGTGGCATGGCCAATGACGATGGTCCAGAAACTGAAGGGGATGTCCATCGTGTGAAATGCGGATCTCAAGGAAATTCCCGTGATGACCCCGGGCAGGGCGATCGGCAAAATGAGCAGCAGATTGATGGCCTCGCGGCCGAAAAATTGGGTGCGCGCCAGCGCTCCCGCCGCCAGCGTTCCCAGCACCATCGCAATGCCTGTGGACCACAGGGCCACCTTGAATGACAGGGCCATGGCATCCCAGACATCGGTGCGATCCAGTGTCACGGCGAACCATTGTGTCGTCAGTCCCGGCGGCGGAAAGACGTAACTTTTGTCTTCGCTGCTGAATGCATAAAGGACGATGAGCGCCAGCGGTATGTGCAGGAACAGCACGCCGAACCAGACGGCGATTTTCAGGCCCAGGGTGGCGCCGCGCGTGGGGCGTGATGATTTCATGCTGATCTCAGAGCGCATCGAAGGCACCCTTGCGTTTGGCAAACCACAGGTAGACACCAATGATGACGATGGGTACCAGCGAGAATGCGGCCGCAAACGGCAGGTTGCCCGCCACGCCCTGTTGCCGGTAGACCACCTGCCCGATGTACAGCGTGGAGTTGCCGATGACCTGCGGAATGATGTAGTCGCCCAGCGTCAGCGAAAACGAAAAGATGGAGCCAGCGGCAATTCCCGGCATGGCCAGCGGAAGAATGACCCGACGGAAGGTTTGGGCGGGGGTCGCGCCAAGGTCGGCTGAGGCCTCCAGGTAGGAGCCTGGAATGCGTTCAATGGCCGCCTGAATCGGCAAAATCATGAAGGGAAGCCACATGTAGACAAAAACGACAAAGGTGCCCAGCGGCGAGAAACTCATGGAACTCCCGCCCACCACGGGGAGGCTCAGAAGGCCGTCCAGCATCCAGTGCAGGTTCATGCTGTGCAGCAGCCACGAGATGGCACCTTCCTTGGCCAGCAGCAGCTTCCAGGCATACAGACGAACCAGGTAGCTTGACCACAGTGGCAGCATCACGGCCACATAGAGCAGGGCTTTCTGGGAACCACGCGCGTGGCGCGCCATGTAATAGGCAATCGGGAATCCGATCACGGAACAGGCCAGCGTGACGAGGATGGCCATGACGGTGCTGCGCAAGGCGACATCCAGATTGGTGGGTGTGAAAATCTCGGCAAAATTGCCCAGTCCCACTTCGCGAACCACCTGGCCCGTGAAATCATCCAGCCGAAAGAAACTGTTGGCCAGCAGGCTGAACAACGATCCCAGGTAGATGACGCCGAACCACAGCAGGGGTGGCAGCAAGAGCAGGGTCAGCAGCAAGCCGCGGCGCGTGTACAGCAGGGTGGACACACGGTTGACCAGGCCCGAAGGCATGGTCAGGGCATTCTGATCCGGTGTCATGCTGCAACCGTGCCGGCGGCAGTGGCCTTGTCTTCGATCGGTTGCACTGCGGCATCACACCAGTAAAGATAGGCCGTATCGCCGGTAGATGGGGCGTCGGCCGCGGCATGGACTGGCACGTCCACCAGCAGGGGTTCGGCACTGTCCGGGCGCAGCACACTCACCCGCCAGAACGAGCCGAAAAACTGCACCTCCTGCACCAGACCCCGGGTACGAACTGCTGAGGGGCTGGATGGTTCGGATCCCAGCTCCAATTTGATCTGCTCGGGGCGAATCATGATGGCCGGGCTGCGTCCGAACAGCATGGCGTCCTGGCCATGCAAGACGTTGGCCGTGCCGACGAACTCGGCGACGAAACGGGTGGTCGGCCGGTTGTACAGATCGGATGGCGTGGCGACCTGCTCCAGGCGGCCTTTGTTGAACACGCCGATGCGGTCGCTCATGGACAGCGCTTCATGCTGGTCGTGCGTGACAAAGATGAAGGTAATCCCCAACTTGCGCTGCAGACTCTTGAGTTCGCTCTGCATCTGCTCGCGCAGCTTCAGATCCAGCGCGCCCAGTGGCTCATCGAGCAGCAGAACCTTGGGCTCGCTGATCAGGGCGCGGGCCAGGGCCACGCGCTGGCGCTGTCCGCCCGACAGCTCCATGGGCTTGCGCTGCCCCACCTCGGCCAACTGCACGGTCTCCAGCAGCGCCTGGGCGCGGCGCTCACGGGTGCTGCGGTCCACGCCCCGCACCATCAGGCTGTACGCCACATTCTCAAGAACCGACATGTGGGGAAACAGCGCATAGTCCTGGAACACGGTGTTGACCGGGCGTGCATAGGGCGGTTGCTGACTTACATCGGCACCGTGTATGGCGATGCTGCCGCTGGTGGGCAAGGTGAATCCGCCGATCATGCGAAGGCAGGTGGTCTTTCCCGATCCCGACGGGCCCAGCAGCGTGAAAAACTCACCGGGTCGAACCTCCAGATTGACGCGGTCAACCGCGTGAACTGATTTGCCCGTAGATCGAAACACGCACGACACTTCGCGCAAACTGACAGCGGCAATCATCACACTCAGACTCTCTCAGTAAATTGAACACAAGATCACGAACCGCGCGTCGAACCCGGCTGAAGCGCGGTTGAAACAGGCTGACTCACCACCGGTGAATCAGCCTGAAGTCGACTACCTGCCGCCCAGGACGCCAATGTAATCAGAGGCCCACTTGTGATAAGGAATGCACTGGTTGTTTTGTGTCTTGCATTGGGTGGTGGGCGTTTTCCAGAAGGAAATGCGCTCAAAATCCTTGTAGCCCTGGCGGTCGCAACCATCGTCGCCCAGCAGTTTGTTGCCCTTGCAGGCGGCTGGCACTGCGGGAACCGAGCCAAACCACGCCGACAAATCACCCTGCAGCTTGGGGTTGAGCGAGTGCTCCATCCACATATAGGCGCAGTTGGGGTGTTTGGCTTCCGCATGCATCATGGTGGAGTCAGCCCAGCCGCTGGCACCTTCCACCGGCACGACGGTCGCGATCGGGGCTTTCTTGGATGCCAGGATGTTGGCCTGGAACTGCCAGCTGCCTGAAGCAACCACACCCTCATTGGTGAAGTCGTCGATCTGCACAAAGGCATCGTGCCAGTACTTGCCAACAATCTTGCGCTGGCCGCGCAGAAGGTCCAGCGCGGCCTTGTACTGCGCTTCATTGAGCTCGTAGGGATCCTTGATGCCCAATGCCGGATTTTTCTTCATCAGATAGAGCGCTGCGTCGGCGATGTAAATGGGCCCGTCAAACGCCTGAACGCGGCCCTTGTTGCTCTTTCCGTCAGGCAGGGTCTGCTCTTCAAAAACGACGCTCCAGCTGGTGGGTTTCTTGTCGCCGAAGACCTTGGTGTTGTACATCAGGACGTTCCAGCCCCACTGGTAGGGCACGCCATAGTGGTTATTGCCTTCATAGTGCCACGGGGCCTTTTGCAGCCGGGGGTCGACGTTCTTGTAGCTTGGAATCAGGCTCACATTGATGGGCTGCACTTTCTTGCCCCGAATCAGGCGGGTGCTGGCGTCGCCAGACGCGGTCACCAGGTCAAAGCCCCCTTCATTCATCAGCGCCACCATCTCGTCCGAGGTGCCCGCTGTCTTGACATTGACCTTGCAGCCGGTGGCCTTTTCGAAGCCGGTGACCCAGTCAAAGTTCTTGTCGGTCGCCCCACGCTCGATGTAGCCCGCCCAGGCCACGATATCCACCTGGCCTTCGCCCTTGCCAATTTTCTGCAAGGCCTGTTGAGCCAGGCTGGCGCTACCCATCGCCATGACACCCATGGCGACCGCTGCGTATTTCAGGAATTTCATTGATGCACTCCATTCAGGTTGTTCGTTCTCCAGCTGGGCTGGGCCTTTCGCCAGATGCTTAAAGCAGCGTGAATGTAGCCTTGACAGTAGACCCTGTGAAGTTCAATATTCGAAGCCCCATCTATCTAAAAAACAGATATCTGGGGTAAACCCCTATATTTTCAGATAACAAATACCGTTTTCCGGCCATGCAACGCCAAATCACGCTCAAGCAGTTCCGTTATTTCCTCGCCGTCTCCGAAACGGCCTCTGTGGCGGCGGCCGCGCGCATGATCAATATCGCCCAGTCAGCGGTGACCAAGAGTGTTCAGGAACTGGAGGAGTCGCTGGGGGTGCGTCTGTTTGAGCGTACTTCCAGAGGAATGGTGCTGACGCAGGAAGGGCATCGATTTCAGGCGAGTGCGCACAAAGTGATCGCTGCGGTGGCAGAAGCAGGGCAGTTGTCGCGCGGCCGGCTTGAAACCCTGAGCGGCAACCTGACCATCGGCGTGACCAGCCTGGTTGCCGGCTACTACCTGGCTGATCTTTTCGCGCGCTTTCAACGTTCGCACCCTTCGGTCAATGTTTCGGTAGTGGAGGATTCCCCCCAGTTTCTGGAGCATCTGCTGATCAACGGCGAGGTTGATCTGGCGATCATGGTCTCCAATGCGCTGGGTGATCCACAGGCGCTTGTGGTGGAGGAGTTGACCAGTTCCCCCAACCGGGTCTGGCTGGCCTCCAGTCACCCGCTGGCCGAGCGTCCGGAGTTGACTCTGGCGGAGTGTGCAGCGCATCCCCTCGTTGTCCTGGAGGCGGATCGCGTGGAGAGCGTGCTCAGTGCGGTGTGGTCGCGGCATGGCATGCACCCGCAGGTGATGATGCGCACGTCGTCGCTGGAAGCGGTTCGATCCCTGGTCGGCATTGGCGCGGGCATCACCGTCTTGCCTGATTTCCTGTATCGCCCCTGGACGCTGGATGCCGATCACATTGAAGTACGCACTCTGCGCGAGGCTGTGCCCAGTATCGATGTCGGCCTGGTGTGGCGGCGCGGTTCCCGCAGTCGCCCGGTCGTGACCGAATTCATTGAGCTTGCAAAGGAACAGTCCCGCAGCAGTCGCAATCGCAATCGCTAGCTTTGCGAAATCTATAATTGAGCGCATGAGCTCATCCACCACTGCCGTCCCCACCGTCACCGTCGCCGATATCCGCAAGATATTCCTTGATTTCTTCGAGTCCAAGGGCCACACCGTGGTCCCTTCCAGCCCGCTGGTGCCTGGCAACGACCCGACGCTGATGTTTACCAACTCGGGCATGGTGCAGTTCAAGGATGTGTTCCTCGGCACCGACAAACGATCTTACGTGCGCGCGGCCTCCGTGCAGGCCTGCCTGCGGGCGGGTGGCAAGCACAATGACCTGGAGAATGTGGGCTACACGGCGCGCCACCACACTTTCTTCGAGATGCTGGGCAACTGGAGCTTTGGTGACTACTTCAAGCGCGACTCGCTCAAATGGGGCTGGGAGCTGCTGACCCAGGTCTACGGACTTCCCGCAGAGAAACTGCTGGTCACGGTCTACATCGACGATCAGGAGGCGTACGACATCTGGACGAAGGAGATTGGCCTGCCCGAAGACCGCGTGATCCGTATCGGCGACAACAAGGGCAAGAAGTACGCTTCCGACAATTTCTGGATGATGGCCGACACCGGCCCCTGCGGCCCCTGTTCGGAGATTTTTTACGACCACGGCGCCCACATTCCTGGCGGCCCCCCGGGCAGCCCCGGCGAAGATGGCGACCGCTTCATCGAAATCTGGAACCACGTCTTCATGCAGTTCGACATGCAGCCCGACGGCAGCCTGGTCAAACTGCCTGCACCGTGCGTGGACACCGGCATGGGCCTGGAGCGGCTGGCGGCGATTTTGCAGCATGTGCACAGCAACTACGAAATCGATATTTTTGACGCGCTGATCAAGGCTGCGGCGCGCGAGACCGGTTGTGCCGATCTGGGCAACAAGAGTCTGCGCGTGATTGCCGACCACATCCGCGCCACGGCGTTTCTGGTGAGCGACGGTGTGATCCCCTCCAATGAAGGACGTGGTTATGTGCAGCGCCGCATCATCCGCCGTGCCATTCGCCACGGCTACAAGCTGGACAAGAAAACCCCGTTTTTTCACAAACTGGTGCCCGATCTGGTGGCCCTGATGGGCGAGGCTTACCCCAAGCTCAAGTCGGAAGAGCAACGCATCGTTGCCGTGCTGAACGCCGAAGAAGAGCGTTTCTTTGAGACGCTGGAAAACGGCATGCAGATTCTGGACGCCGCGCTCGAAGGCGACGTCAACGTGTTGCCTGGTGAAGTGGCCTTCAAGCTGCATGACACTTTTGGTTTTCCACTGGATCTGTCGGCCGATGTTTGCCGCGAACGTGGCCTCAGTGTGGACGAGGCGGGCTTCCACGCCGCCATGGAAAAGCAGAAGGCCCAGGGCCGTGCTGCGGGCAAATTCAAGATGGACCGCGCACTGGAGTATGTGGGCGATAGCAATGACTTCGTCGGCTATGACAGTCTGACGCAAGCTGCAAAAGTTGTAGCGCTCTACGTTGATGGAACGCCGGCTACCGAGCTAAAAGCCGGCCAGAACGGGGTTGTGGTGCTGGATGCCACGCCGTTCTACAGCGAGAGCGGCGGGCAGGTGGGCGACGAGGGCGCCATCTTCTGCGACAACGCCATGTTTGAAGTCGGCGATACGCAAAAAATCAAGGCCGATGTGTTTGGCCACCATGGAACGCTGAAGACCGGAGCGCTCAAGGTGGGCGATGCGGTGACGGCTCATGTCGACGCGGCGCGGCGTGCCGCCACCGAGCGCAACCACAGCGTGACCCATTTGATGCACAAGACCCTGCGCGAAGTGCTGGGTGAGCATGTGCAGCAAAAGGGCAGCCTGGTGAATGCCGAGCGCACCCGCTTTGACTTTGCCCACAACGCCCCGGTGACCGACCTGCAGATTCGCGAGATTGAGGCCCGCGTCAATGCCGAAATTCTGACGAACGCCGAGACGCAGGCCCGCGTGATGGACATCGAGTCGGCCCAGGCGACCGGCGCCATGATGCTGTTCGGCGAAAAATACGGCGAGACGGTGCGTGTGCTCGACATTGGCGCCAGCCGGGAACTGTGCGGTGGCACCCATGTTGCCCGCACCGGAGACATCGGCCTGTTCAAGGTGGTGGCGGAAAGCGGTGTCGCTTCCGGCGTGCGCCGTATCGAGGCCGTCACCGGCCAGAATGCGCTGACCTATCTGCAGGATCTGGAAGACACGGTGACCAAAGCTGCCGACACCCTCAAGGCGCCGGTGGTGGAGATCAATGAGCGCATTGCTCAGGTGCTGGATCACGCCCGCGCACTCGAGAAGGAAATCGCCGCGCTCAAGGGCAAACTGGCGTCCGCGCAGGGCGATGAACTGGTGAGTCAGGCGGTCGAAGTGAATGGTGTCAAGGTGTTGGTCGCCATGCTCGAAGGGGCCGACACCAAGACCCTGCGCGACACGATGGACAAGCTAAAGGACAAGCTCAAGACCGCCGTGATCGTGCTGGCGGCGGTAGAGGGCGACAAGGTGCAGATCGCGGCCGGCGTCACCTCGAACAGCGTGGGCAAAGTCAAGGCCGGTGAACTGGTCAACTTCGTGGCCGCCCAAGTCGGTGGCAAAGGCGGGGGCAAGCCGGACATGGCCATGGCGGGCGGCACCGAACCGGCGAATCTGCCCGCGGCACTGGGCAGTGTGCTGGCGTGGGTGACGGCCAAGCTGTAGAATGCTATTAAAAGTGTAGCTGCTTGCGCTTATGCTACGTGGCCTGCAGCCTGTTTACTCATAAATAAGAAGCTGACTCTATGCGCCCGCACGTGGTGTGCGACGCAACGCCTTGACCGAAACCGCCTGTTTTGCAGGCGGCTTTTTTTTGGGCGGCAATTCAATCGACACCGATCGGGTGATGTCGCTCATCGGCACGATGCGGACTCTGCGGCTGTCCAGTCGCAGGCTTTCGGGCACGGCAGGGGCGATGTCGGCCAGCGTCACCTTGTCCAGTTCCGCAAAATAGCTTTGCAGCGCGGTCCTGAAAACCTGCTTCAACTGGCAGTGGGCGGTGAGGGTGCAAGAGTTGTGGTTGGCGTCAAAACACTCCACCAGCCGGAAATCTGTTTCGGTCTGACGCACGACATCGCCGATCCGGATGTCGGATGCCGGTTTCAGCAGTCGCAGGCCGCCGCCGCGCCCGCGCGTGGTCTGGAGCAAACCCTGGCGCGCCAGATCATTGACGATCTTCATCAGGTGGTTCTTGGAGACGGCGTGGCTTTCGGCCAGTTCGGCGATGGTGACCGAACGCTCGGGATGCATGGCGCAGAACATCAAGACCCGCAGGGTGTAGTCGGTGTAGTCCGTTAGTCTCATCAGTGCCCCTTGAGGTGTATGTCTCCCGTTATTTTATGTCACACGAGATTTAAGATGTATGTAAAATGCATTTAAACGTAAATCCTGACGCCTATGTCGTCCCGCCGCCATGAAACCAGATTCGCTACCCATTTTTGAGCAGGTCAAAGCCGCCGCCCAGGTGCCCAAAGGCATTCCCTTGTTGCGACTGGGGTTCCGGCCCTTCTATATTGGCGGCGCGCTGTTTGCCGCACTGGTGGTTCCCTTGTGGGCAGCCATCTTCCTCGGTTCGGTGCAGCTGGCACCGAACGCGTCGCCCTTGCTGTGGCATGCCCATGAGATGCTGTTTGGCTTTGCGGTAGCCATCATCGTGGGTTTTCTGATGACGGCCGGCAAGGCCTGGACCGGGCTGGCCACGCCGCGCGGCCCTGCGCTGGGTGCGCTGGCCCTGTTGTGGCTGGCGGCGCGCGTGGCTTCGGTGGTGGGTCCTTACGCGCTGTACGCCGTGCTGGACATGGCGCTGTTGCCACTGGTGGCCGCCGTTCTTGTCAACATCCTGCTGCGTTCGCGCAATCACCGCAATCTGCCGCTGGCGCTGATTCTGGCGCTGCTGGCGTCAGCCAACCTGGCCTTTCATCTGGCGGTGATGGGGGTGCTGCAGGTGCCTGCCATCACGCCCCTGTATGCCGGCCTGGCGCTGATCGTGATGATTGAGTCTGTGATGGCCGGGCGCGTCATTCCCGCGTTCACCATGGCCGTGACGCCGGGCTTGAGGCTGGTTGCCGTGGTCTGGATCGAGCGCGTCACGCTGGGCGCCACCGCACTTGGCCTGGCGCTGTGGGTGTTCGCGCCTGCAAGTATTGTCGGCCTGGTGGTGCTGGCGCTGGCCAGTGCTCTGCACGTTAGGCGTTTGCTGCGCTGGCAGCCGGCCGTCACCTTGAAGCGTCCGATTTTGTGGATTCTGCATGCGTCCTATGCCTGGATTCCGGTCGGGCTGGCGTTGCTGGCACTGGCGCAAACCGGCCTGGTTCCTGTGTCTTCCGGCGTGCATGCGCTGGCGGCCGGCGCCACGGGCGGCCTCATCATCGGCATGATCACCCGCACCGCACGCGGTCATACCGGCAGGCCTTTGATGGCTTCGAAGGCGGAAGTGCTGGCCTACGCGCTGGTGATGAGTGCCGCCGTGCTGCGCGTGCTGCTGCCCCTGGTGGCCCCGTCCTCGTATGGGTACGCCCTGGTGGGCGCCGCTGCCGCCTGGAGCGCGGCGTTTGTGATCTATCTCTGGATGTTCACGCCCTGGCTGATGAGCACGCGGCTGGACGGCAAGGACGGCTGAGAACCGTTTCTCAGCCGTTGGAGGACAGCGCTGAGAACACCCGCAACGTGCCCTCAATGGCTTCCAGGCAGGCGAGGGTGTTTGCATCCATCGCGGCGCTGACGTCGATGACCGCCACGCCAAAGCCTCCCTGTGTTTCCAGATGCAGCAGCGACACGTTGAGGCCCGCCGAACTGAGCGCACTGTTGACATGCGCCATGACCCCGGGGCGATCACGATGGATATGCACCAGCCGCGTCGGCGCGCGCAGCGAACCCACAGAGAGTTCGGGCAAGTTGACGCTCCCATGGATGGCGCCCAGCATCAGGTAGTCGCGCAGCTTTTCGGACACTTCAACACCCAGATTGCGCTGCGCCTCCACGGTGGAGCCTCCCACGTGTGGCGTGAGAATCACTTTGTCGAAAGCCCGCAGCGGCGACTCGAAGACCTCAGTCGCTGAAGCCGGTTCGCGCGGGAACACGTCCAGCGCCGCACCACGCAGGCGCGGCCCGGCCAGCGCCTCGACCAGGGAGTCAATGTCCACGGCATGGCCGCGCGCCAGGTTGATCAGCACGGCGCCATCCTTCATCTGGGCCAGGCGCTGCGCATCGATGAGATTTTTGGTGCGTGCGGTCTGCGGCACATGCAGGGTCACCACATCGGCTTCACCCAGCAGGGCTTCCAGGGTTCCTGCCGGAGTGGCATTGCCCAGGGGCAGGCGCGCCTCAATGTCGAAATAGATGACCCGCATGCCAATGGCCTCGGCCAGCAGCCCGGTCTGGGTGCCGATCTTGCCGTAGCCCACGATGCCCAGCGTCTTGCCGCGCACTTCGTTGGCGCCCTTGGCATCTTTCATCCAGACGCCACGGCGGGCCGCGGCATGGCGCTCCGGCACGCGGCGCAGCAGGTGGATGGCGTGGCCAATGACCAGCTCGGCCACCGAACGTGTGTTGGAGAACGGACCGTTGAACACCGCAATGCCCATCTCGGACGCCGCGACCAGGTCAATGTTGTTGGTGCCGGTGCAATAGGCGCCGACCGCGCGCAGCCTGGGGGCTTGCGCCAGTACCTCGCGCGTGAGGGGGGTGCGTGAGCGCAGGCCCAGCACCTGCACGCCGGCCAGCAGGGTGTGCAACTCGCTGACGGAGGGCGCATGCTTGAGCCGCACGATGTTGGCACCGGGGATGCCCTGCAAGATGGGCGTGGCGCTGGTGTGAACGTCTTCAAGCAGCAGTATGTTGGGGTTCATGGAGTTCCTGATAGTCAAGGGATGGTTAAAGTTTCACAGGCCGAGCATCAGCTCGGCTTCTTCCGACATCATGGTGCGGTCCCACGGTGGATCGAACACGATCTCTATGTCAACCTGACCGACGTGCGGCAGGGCTTCGAGTTTGTCCTGCACCTCCTGCGCAATGCCTTCGCCCATGCCGCAACCGGGGGCCGTCACGGTCATCTTGAGAGAGACGCGGAAACGCTCCTCATCCATAGGCAGGACGTCGCACACGTAGACCAACCCCAGCGCGACGATGTCTACGGGTATCTCCGGGTCGTAGCAGGTTTTCAGGGTTTGCCAGACCAGGCCTTTCAAATCCTCTGGGCTGACATTGTCGGGGATGACCAGCGGTGCGGGCGGCTCCTTGCCCAGCGCGTCAGCATCGACACCCGCAATGCGCAGCAGGTAGCCTTCCACATAGACGGTAAAGGACGAACCCAGTGCCTGGGTGATCTGGGCCCGCGTGCCGGCGGGCAGCTCGATCACCGTGCCGTCCGGGATCGACTCGGCGCGCACGGGGCGGCGGATCACAACGGTTTCGCGCTGGCGGCTCATGATGTGGCGTGCTCCTGTGTGGGGCTGGTCGTCAGCGGTGTTTGCAGCGCGTGCCCCAGCGCGTGCCAGCCGAGCAGGGCGCATTTGATGCGGCTGGGAAAGCGCGCTACCCCGGCCAGGCTGATGAGCTTGCCCAGGTAGGCTTCCTCCGGCGCTTCGGCGCCAGTCAGGACGGCGCGAAAGTGCTGCTGCAGTTGTTGCGCCGCCTGTACCTCGGCGCCCTTGATCGCTTCGGTCATCATCGAGGTCGATGCCATGCAGATCGCGCAGCCCTGGCCTTTGAAGCGCACATCGACAATCCGGTCCTGTTCGATCTGCAGCGCCACGCTGATCTGGTCGCCGCATTGCGGGTTGGTGCCTTCGGCGCGATGGGTTGGCGCTGCCAGGACGCCGAAGTTGCGCGGTGCCCGTTTGTGTTCCAGCACGATGTCCTGGTACAGGTCAAGATCGGCACTCATCGCAGTACCCCGATCGCGTGGCTGACGCCCGCCAGCAGGCGATCCACCTCGTCGTGTGTGTTGTACACCGCGAAAGAGGCGCGCGTGGTGGGGCCCAAACCCAGATGTTCCAGCAGCGGCTGGGCGCAATGGTGACCGGTACGCACCGCAATGCCGCGCGCGTCCAGCAGCGTGCCGATGTCGTGCGGGTGGGCGCCATCGACCACGAACGAGACGATGGCGCTGCTCTTGGCATGGGGTGACAGCACGGTGACGCCTTCGATCTGGCGCAGGCCGGTCACGGCGTGTTGGCGCAAGGCCGCGAGATGCGCCTCGATGGCAGCGTGTCCAATGGCCTCAATGTAGGTCGCGGCGGCGGCCATGCCCACAGCGCCGCTGACATTGGGGGTGCCCCCTTCCAGTCGGGCCGGCAGTTCAGCAAACACCGCGTCGGTGTAGCTGACGGATTGCACCATGTCGCCACCAAAACGCAAAGGGGTCAATCGCTCCAGTGAGCTGCGCTTGCCCACCAGTGCACCCATGCCCATGGGGCCGTACATCTTATGGGCCGAGAAGGCCATGAAGTCGCAGGCCAGCGTGTGCAGATTCAAGGCACTGTGGCCGACCGCTTGGGCTGCATCCAGCACGGTTAGCGCACCCGCTTGTGCCGCCAGGTCCAGCAGCGCCTCATAGGGTGGGCGTTCGCCGCTGGCATTGGAGCAGGCCGTCAGCGCAAACACCCGGGTGCGCGGCGAGAGCAGGCGCGCAAGCGCGTTCACGTCGAGCTGGCCGTTCGCGTCCGGCAGCAGGATGCGCAGTGTGGCGCCCGTGCGGCGTGCCGCCTGTTGCCAGGGCACCAGGTTGGCATGGTGTTCCAGACCGCTGACGATGATGTCGTCCCCCGGGCCGATGACGGCCGGTCCGACAAGCGCTTGTGACAAGCCGTGCGCCACCATGTTGAGCGCATCCGTTGTGCCGGAGGTGAACACCAGCTCATAGGCCTCAGTGGCGCCGACAAAGCGTTTGACGTCCGCACGCGCGCGCTCGAACGCATCGGTGGCGCGCTGGCTTAAAGTGTGCACGCCCCGGTGAATGTTGGCGCGGTCATGCGTCTCAAACTCGCGTATCGCGTTGAGCACTGGCAGGGGCATGTGCGTGGTGGCCGCGTTGTCCAAGTAGGCGAGCGGCTGGCCATGGATGCGCTGCGCCAGAATTGGAAACTGCGCGGCGGCCGAAGCGCCCGTGCCAGCGATGTCGAGCAGGGGCTGGCGCATGTTCATGGTTGCACCTTCTGCAAATGCTGGCGGGTCATGCGCGCCAGCAGTTCATCAAGTTTCATGGTGTGCAGGATCTCGGGCTTGTCCAGTGTGCGCTCCAGCACTGCCGTTTGCAGGCCTTCCAGAATCAGGGCCAGTGCGCCGGCTTCATCGAGGCCGCGCTGGCGGGCATAGAACAGTGCTTCCTCGGGCAGCGCGCCAAAGGTAGCGCCGTGGGCTGCCTGTACCTGGTCATGGTGGATTTCCATGTGCGGGCGCAGTACCACTCTGGGCTGGCCGCTGGTAGGAATGGCGCTCAGGTGCTGGCGCACGGCGGCCTCGTCGGCGCCGGGCGCGATGAGGGTGTGGGCATTGAGCACCGCATGGGCCCGGCCGCTGGCCAGCAGCAGCGACTCCACGGCGCTGTGGCTGTGCGCAGCGGTGTGCGACAGCGCCACCTGGTGATCCAGTGTGGCCTTGGCCACCAGCAGGGCCGCGCCGATGCGGGCCTGGCTGCGCGGCTGGTTCAGATCCACTTGGGTGCGCTGCAGATGGTAGGCGCTGCCCGAGGCCAGCAACACCTGGTCGTAGTGGGCATCCTCTGCCAGCTCGACGTGTATCTGGTGCGCCAGCCGCTCGTCAGGCGCGGGGTTGACGGCGCGCAGATGTTCCAGGTGCGCCCCCCGGCCGAGCTTGATGTGCATCTGCAGGTTTTGTATGCCACCGGCGCGGGTCGTGTCAAAGTCATGTTGCTCCAGCAGCACGCAGTGCACACCAGGGGCGACGTCGATCACCAGCAGGGGCGCATCAAAGAGGGTCGGCGCCTGGATGCGCAGTACCAGCTGGATGGTTTGCTTCGACGGCTGCCGGTCTGCACCCTGCTCGCCGATGCGCATGCGCAACCCGCGCTGGCAGGTGGCGCGGTGGACCCAGCCAAAGTGCGCCGCATCGCACTCATCGGGCCAGGGCACGCCTTTGAACAGGGCAGTGCGCTGCTCAGGATCGGCCGGGTCAAGGTAGTGCGCTTGAAACTGGTCTTGCCGGGTCGACTCCCATGCCTGCACAGTCCAGCCGTCTGTTGGCAAACGCGCTGCGGATGCGTCGGGCAGCCAGACCGCCAGTGCGGGCGGTGGCAGATGACGAAAGTTCTCGGCTCTGGCTTTGATCCAGCCATGGCCGGCAAGGCGCTGGCGGGCTTCGGTGGCGTCGGGGCAGGGCGTGTTGTTCATCTCACACCTCGGTGGTTTCGGGCTTGCGGGCAAAGCCGGTACGCGCAATTTCTTGCGCCAGCGCCAGGGTGCCAGTCTCGGCAATGCGGCCCTGGTCCAGGCGCAACACGGCGTCGGGCATCAGCGACTCGATCAGTTGCAGGTAGTGCGACACCACCACAAACGCTGTTCCCTGTGCGCGCATGCCTTGCACCAGCTTGACCACTGCGCGCACGCCGTCCACGTCCATCCCCGAGTCGATCTCATCGAGCAGGGCCAGACGCGGCTTGAGCAGGGCGAGTTGCAGCAGTTCGTTGCGCTTGCGTTCACCGCCCGAAAAGCCCTCATTCACGGGGCGGCTCAGCAGCTTGGCGTCCAGCCCCAGCTCGCTGGCCAAGGCGCGTGCATCTTTCAGGAAATCAAAAGCGTCCAGTGGCGTTTCGCCATGCGATTCGCGAATGGCGTTGAGCGCGCTGCGCATGAACAATCCGTTTTTCACACCAGGGATGTCCGGTGGTGATTGCAGGGATACAAACAGGCCGGCGCGGGCGCGTTGCTCCGGTTTGAGGGCCAGCAAATCCTGCCCGTTGAACTGCGCGCTGCCGCTCGTGACGCGGTAGCGCGGGTGCCCGGCCAGCGTCAAACCCAGCGTGCTTTTGCCGCTGCCGTTGGCGCCCATCAGCACCACCAGCGAGCCCGGCTGGATGTCCAGCGTAATGCCGTCCAGAACAGTGCGTTCGCCCACTTCAACCCGCAGGTCGCGCACGCTGAGCAGAGGTGATGTGTTGGTCATGATGTTTCCTTCTGATTGGTATGTCATCCGATTGCCCCTTCGAGCGAGACGGCCAGCAGCGCCTTGGCCTCCACCGCAAATTCCATGGGAAGTTCTTCGAGCACCGCCTGGCAGAAGCCACCCACAATCAAAGCCGCTGCCTCTTGCGGCTCCAGCCCGCGTTGCTGGCAGTAAAACAGTCGCTCCTCCGAGATGCGCGTCGTGGTGGCTTCATGCTCCACCACGGCATCACTGCGGGCCGCGTCCACATAAGGGTAGGTGTGCGCGCCGCAGTTCGGGCCAATCAGCAGGGAGTCGCACTGGCTGTGGTTTCCGGCGTTGGCGGCAGTCGGTGCCACATGCACCAGGCCCCGGTAGCTGTTGTGCGCGTGCCCGGCGCTGATGCCCTTGGAGACGATGCGGCTCTTGGTGTTGCGCCCCAGATGAATCATCTTGGTACCGGTGTCGGCCTGCTGAAAGTTGTTGGCGACCGCGATCGAATGAAACTCGCCGCTGGAGTCATCACCGCGCAGCACCACGCTGGGGTATTTCCAGGTGATGGCCGAGCCCGTTTCCACCTGCGTCCAGGCAATGTGTGAGCGCCGGCCCGCACACAGGCCGCGCTTGGTGACGAAGTTGTAAACGCCGCCGCGCCCGTGCTCGTCGCCCGGATACCAGTTTTGCACGGTGGAGTACTTGATGTGGGCATCATCGTGTGCCACCAGCTCGACCACCGCCGCATGCAACTGATTTTCGTCGCGCTGCGGCGCGGTGCAACCTTCGAGGTAGCTCACGTGGCTGCCTTCTTCCGCAATGATCAAGGTGCGCTCGAACTGTCCGGTGTTGCGCGCGTTGATGCGAAAGTAGGACGACAACTCCATCGGGCAGCGCACGCCCTTGGGGATATAGACAAACGAGCCGTCCGAGAACACCGCGGAATTGAGTGCAGCGTAGAAGTTGTCACCCATGGGCACCACCGTGCCCAGATAGCGTTCGATCAATTCGGGGTGGTGTTCCACGGCATGCGAGAAGGAGCAGAAGATGACGCCGACCTCGGCCAGTTGTTCACGAAACGTGGTGCCCACTGACACCGAGTCGAACACGGCATCGACCGCCACACCCGCCAGTCGCGCGCGCTCGTGCAGGGGCACGTTGAGCTTTTCGTAGGTCTCCAGTAGTTTGGGGTCGACTTCGGCCAGGCTCTTGGGTCCGTCTTTGAGCGACTTGGGCGCCGAGTAGTAGCACAGGGCCTGGAAGTCCACCGGGTTCATGCGCAGTTTGGTCCAGTTCGGCGGTGCCAGGGTGAGCCAGTGGGCATAGGCTTTCAGGCGCCATTGCAGCAGGAAGTCGGGCTCGCGCTTGCGGCGCGAAATTTCGCGCACGGTCTGCTCGTCAAGACCGGGTGGCAATGCGTCTGTTTCGATGTCGGTGACGAAGCCGTGCCGGTAGGGTCCGTCCAGGACCTGGCTCAGGGGTTTGGCTTGGTCGGTGCGTGTCATGGCGTGCCTTCGTGAAATTGCGATCCGGTCTGAAATCCGTTTTCTAATAGATGCATAGTGTATGCATCTTTAATTGTAGAATCAAGGCATGAGTTTTTTGGCCGCGCCGGGTTTGTGGACTTTGGACTCCGGTGCCGGGGCGATTCAGGGTTATCGCAGCGCTGCTTGTGTACGATGAGGCGCAGCCCAAACGGAGAATACTGTTGGAATATGTCTTGTTGAAACACCTGCATGTGACTTGCGTGGTGATCAGTGTCAGCCTGTTTGTCTTGCGCGGCACGCTGGAGCTGATGGCGCGGCCGTGGCGGCAGTGGCGGTTGCTGCGCGTGGCGCCGCACATCGTCGACACCGTGCTGCTGACTTCTGCGCTGTGGCTGGCCTGGAGCATCGGGCAGTACCCGTTTGTGCATGGCTGGCTCACGGCCAAGGTGCTGGCCTTGTTCGCCTACATTCTGCTCGGCATGCGCGCGCTGGGCAAGAACACGCCACAGAGTCAGCGTTTGCCGTACTTTGCAGCGGCGTTGTCGAGTGTGGCCTATATCGTGGGCGTGGCGCTGACCCGCTCGCCCAGTTGGGGTCTGCTGTAGACGGGCTCAGGCCGGCCGGATTTTAAACACCGCATCGTCCCAGGCGTGATCGAGCAGGATGCTTCTTACGCGCGCCTGCCAGAGTTGGCCGAACGCGGTGCGTTGCTCGTCTGTGGCCTGCCCCGAGAGGCACAGCTGCATCAATCGCATGGTCTGGGGGTCGCCAGGGACGCTGTGTGCGCGGCCTTGCGCCAGCACCGCCTGCCCGGTGTCGGTGCGGGTGAAGCGCAGCTCGGTCTCAATGTCGGCATCGAACTGCAGCAAACCACGGCGCACAAACTGGCCGCCCAGGCCCGCAAAGCCACCACCGCTGGCGGCCCCGGTGAGCAAGCCCAGCACACTGGCTGTGACGCCGGTGGTGCCGGCTTCCAGCGGGTCTCGCAGGCTGACCTGAATGTTCCCGCGCACGGGCATCTCGTCGCCATACAAAGCCTTCACGGCGCGCACGCACAGCCAGTAGGCCTGCGCGACGGTGGGGCAGGAATGCCCGGCCAGTCGCACTGCGTCCGCATAGCCATAGCTCAACAGGCCGCCAGTGGCTGAGCCGAGCAATTCGGCCAGCGGGTCGCGCAGCGTGATGCGCGGCACCTGATCGAAGAAATCAGGGTAGGGCATGGATTGACCTAAAGGCGGGCGAAGTCGATGACGATGGCGCCGGGCTCGCGTTGCATGTACTCAATGGACACGGCGTTGCCGTAGCGGGCGGTGAGTTGGTGCAGCAGGGGAATGGGGTCGTGGTCGTTGCAGAAGCGCATGGTCTCGCCAGGCTGCAAGGAATCGAGCGCGCCGAAAATGGCGGCATGACGAAAGCGCTTGGCGACGCCGCGTGCATCAAACGGGTAAATGGCTTCAGGGGTGACGTGGCCGGTGGCGCAGGAACTCATGGCAATCCTTACGAAATTAAAAGATGCATTGTATGTGAATCTTAAAATCCGCAGCCACCATGCACGTCAATCCTTGAAGTCCGCCGGGCGCTTGGCCATGTTGGCCGACATCGCTTCCTGCAGGTCCCGGCTCATCAACATGGCCGCGTTCCAGGTGGCAATGGTGGGAATGCGCGCCTCGTGTCAGCCCACACCGGTATTGATGATGGTCGCTCCGGCGGCCTCGATGGCTTGGGCCAGCTGCACCACTTCGTCCAGCGTGGAGTCGCCTTCGACCAGGTCCAGCATGGACAGGCGGTAGATGATGATGAAGTTTTTACCCACGCGCTCGCGCGTGCGGCGCACGATCTCGACCGGGAAACGGATGCGGTTCTCATGGCTTCCGCCCTATTCGTCGTCACGCTGGTTGGTCTGTACGGCAATAAATTCGTTGAGCAGATAGCCCTCCGAGCCCATGATCTCCACACCGTCATAAAAGCGCACGTATCGCGTGCTACCGCTGGGACGTCAGGAGTTGCTGCGCTGGGTGGCTGAGCCATCGGCCCCCATGGACCTGCGCGCCGATGCGGCGATCGGACCGTTGGGACTGGAGGCCGAACTGCAACGGCGCATCCCCTTGCATGAAGCTAAGTTGCAGACCTACCGCGAGATCGAGCAACGCGACTTCCCGCCGGGACTGCCGCTCTCACGTGAGGCGCGGATTCGCCACATGATTCTGAAAAAGGCATTCTTTACGAGGAAGGCTCAATTCAGTGGTCGCGGCAGATGCTGGAAGTGCTACGAATGTTATAGCTACCTGCGCATATTTGGCGAGGGCTGAGCGGCTAAATGGTTCGCAATCTGGCGGGCGTTACGGATGGCCGCGCTTTGCTCGCAATGACTGCGGCCTTGGCGCAATGCAAACCATTGCGCCAGCCAGCGCACGCTGACGAGCGCTTACGCGGGCAAACGCGCTGCTTCCTCGACTACCCCCTGCACCACAAATGCATCAATTTCGGTGTCGCTGTAACGGTATTGCCTGAGCAGCTCGCGCGTGTGTTCGCCCAGCATCGGTGCCGGGCGGGTGATCTGCGTGGGCGTGCGCGAAAAATGAATCGGGCAGCCGATCGCCTTGGTGGGGCCGGCCTGCGGATGCACCAGATCGACCACCATCCCGCGGGCCAGGGTTTGCGGATGAGTCAGGGCCTCGCCAATGCTGTGTACCGGGCCGGCGGGTACACCGGCGGAGTCAAAGGCGGCGGTCCAGTCAGCCCGGCTTCGGGTGGTCAGGACGGCATTCATCGCCGCAGTCAGGCTGTCGAGGTTGGCCATGCGGTTGGTGTTGGTGGCATAACGCGGGTCATCGCGCCATTCCGGATGGCCGAGTACATCGGCGATACGTTCCCAGTTGGACTGGTTGGCACCGCCGATATTGATCCAGCCGTCGCTGGTCTGGAACGCCTGGTAGGGCGCGGTCAGCAAATGGGCCGATCCGGCGGGGCCCGGCGATTGGCCGGTGGCAAAGTACACCGCGGCATGCCAACTGGTCTGTTGCAGGGCCGCATCCATCAGCGACGTGTCCACGATCTGGCCCTGCCCGGTCTTCAGCTTGTGCACATAGGCCGCGGTGATGCCCAGCGCCGCCAGCACACCGGCATTCATGTCGGAGACCGGGTTGCCGCTCTTCACGGGTGGGCCGCCCGGCTCGCCGGTCACCGACATCAGACCCGCAAAACCCTGGGCAATCAGGTCAAAGCCACCCTTGTCGGCGTACGGGCCGCTGCGTCCATAGCCGGAGATGGCGCAGTAAATCAGGCCGGGGTTGGCTTGCGACAAGACCTCGTAACCCAGTCCGAGTTTCTCCAGTGTGCCGCCGCGGAAGTTCTCCAGCAGGACGTCGGCCTCTTCCAGCATGCGCAAGAGGATCGCGCGTCCCTGCGCGAGCTTGAGGTTGAGCGCGATGCCGCGCTTGTTGCGGTTCATGATCATGAACGGCGCCGACACCTGGTTGACACGCGGCTCACGGTAGGCGCGCGAGTCGTCGCCGCCTGGCAGCTTTTCGACCTTGATGACGTCGGCGCCCATGTCGGCCAGCATGATGCTGCAGGTCGGGCCCGCCATGATCTGGCTCAGGTCAATCACACGCATGCCGGTCAAGGGGCCCGGGTGTCCGGTAGAACTCTTCATTTCAATTTCCTGTGAGATGGTCAAGCACCGGTCCAGACCGGGCTTCTCTTGGCGACGAAAGCCGCCACCCCTTCGCGGAAGTCGTGGCTGCCGTAGGCGCGCCGGATCAGGTCTTCGCCCTGCGGCAAGTCCTGCGCCACCAGACGTCTCAGCCCTTCCTTGGCCACCGCCTGCGTGACAGGCGCGAGCGCGGTCAGGCGTTCGCACAAACGGGCGGCGGCGGTGTCAAGCTCTGCCGGCTCACAAACCTGGCTCAGAAAGCCGCAGGCCAGGGCCTCATCGGCGTTCAGGATGTCAGCCAACATCAGCATGCGCTTGACGCGCGGGGCGCCAAACACCGCCACCAGACGCGCCATGTTGGCGATCGACAGGCAGTTGCCCAGCGTTCTGGCAATCGGTATGCCAAAGCGCGAGGCGGGTGTGGCGATCCGGAAGTCGCAGGTCGTGGCGATCGCCAGCCCGCCGCCGATGGCCCAGCCTTCGATCACCGCGACGGTCGGCATCGGCAGCGCTTCAAGCAGGCCAATGCAGTGGTCAATCTGGCGTTCGTAGGCCACGCCGTCGTCCCCGCTGTGAAAAGCCCTGAACTGTTCAATGTCGGTCCCTGCGACGAAAGCCTCGCCGCCCGCGCCGCGGAAGGTCACCACCCGCACGGTCTTGTCAGCCTGCAATTGAGAGCAGATAGTGATCAGCTGTTCATACATGGCCCAGGTCATGGCATTGCGGGCCTGCGGACGGTCAAACACCACCGAGGCCAGGCCGGCTGCTATGTTCAGACGAACGGCGCCTTCAATCATGGTTCAAACCTTTCTTGTCTTAGCGCCATGCTTACCTGTAGAACAGTTCGACCAGGCCCATGCCGGTGGCCGGAACGTAAGTCACGAGCATCAGCACCGCGAACAGCACCCCGATGAACCAGATGTTGACCTTGCTCACATCCCATACCGAGGCCTTGGCAATCGAGCTGGCCACCATCAGCACACTCGCCACCGGCGGCGTCTGCTGGCCGATGCCCAGGTTGATCGTCACGATCAGGCCGAAATGCACCGGATCAATGCCGACCGACCGGACCAGCGGCATCACGATCGGGATCACCAGGATGATCGCCGCCGCCGAATGCAGGAACATGCCGAGGAACAGAAACAGCACATTGAGCAGCGCCAGCACCACCCACTTGTTGGAGGTGAAATCCGACACGGCCTTGGCCAGCGCCTGCGGCGCCTGCACTTCGGTCAGGTAGGTGCCCAGCAGCGCGCTGGTGGCCACCAGCAGCATCACCACGGCGGTCTGCACGCCGCCTTCCATCACGGCTGCCCGCAAGTGCTTGAGATCGAGTTCGCGGTAAACCACCAGGCCGATGAACAGGGCTGCAATGACGGCCAGCGCCGCGCCTTCGGTGGCGGTGACAACGCCGCCAAAAATGCCGCCCAGGATGATGATGGGCAAGGCAAAGGCCCAGAGTGCTTCACGCCCGGTTTTGGCCACCCGCTTGATGGAAAACGCATCCTCGCGCGGCAGGTTGTAACGCCGCGCCAGAAAACTGGCCATGCCCATCAGGCCGACGGCCCCGATCAGTCCCGGCACCACGCCGGCGACAAACATCTGTACCACCGAGGTTTCCGCCATCACGGCGTACAAAATCATGGGGATCGACGGCGGAATGATCACTGCCAGCGTGGCGGACGAGGACATCACGGCCGCGGCGAAGGGCCCTGGGTAGCCTTTGTCCTTCATGCCCGGGATCAGGATGGAGCCGAGCGCCGCCACATCGGCCACGGCCGAGCCGGAAATCTCGGCAAAGAACAGCGACGCCCCGATGGACACATGCGACAGGCCGCCGCGTACCCAGCCGAACAGAGAGGAGGCAAAGGCGACCAGCCGCTGGGAAATACCCGAGGCGTTCATGATGGCGCCGGCCAGAATGAACAAGGGAATAGCCAGCAGCGGGAAATTGGTTGCGCCGTTGTAGACGACCAGCGCCACATTGGGCAGCGAATCGAGGCCATGGCTCGCCAGCATGGCGATCACGGCCACGATGCCCAGTGACACGGCGATCGGGATGTTGAGCAGCACCAGCGCCAGCACAGCGCCGAACAAAAGCAGCATGATGGTCATGTTTTTCCTTGGGGGTTCAGTGCAGGCCGTCGGAGAGGGCCGCGCCAGCACGCGCACTCTCGGTGGCTTGGGGACGGATCAGATCGATCAGAAACATGACCTCAGCAATCAGGATCAGCACCGAGGTGATCGGGATGACGGACTGCACCACGTTCATCGGAATCCAGGGCAGGCTCACCAGTGCGTCGCCAGCCAGCGCGGGCATGATCGTCAGACCGACCCAGCCCAGCAAGGCGAAGAACAGGATCACCGCCATCTGGCCGACGATGCTGACCGCCCGCTTGACCGCGGGCGGGAACTGGTCGACCACCTCGGGGCAGCCGATGTGCGCTCGTTTGACTGAGGCGAGCGCCGAGCCATAAAACGTGAGCCAGGCCAGCAGCACGGAGGCGACCTCGTCATACCAGACCAGTGAATGCCCGACCATCCGGAACACAATGCCCAGCGTCACCTCCACCGCCAGCGCAACCATCAGGAACATCACCACCCATTCGAGCAGCAGGCCATAACGGTCCCGGAAGCGGTGCATCGCGCTGCCGGGACCTCGTGTCGAAGTAGTTTGCATATGAAAACTACGCCCTTATTTGCCGAGCGCGACGGCCTTGTCGATCAGGGGCTTGGCGCCCGCGACATCCTTGCCGAATTCTTCATAGATCGCCTTGCTGGCGGCGATGAAGGCGTCCTTGTCGACTTCGTTGACCTGAATGCCGCTCTGCTTCAATTTGGCCAGCAGATCGGTATCGTCCTTGGCGGCGGTGGCATGGACAAAGGCCTGCGTTTCGCGGGCCGTGTCTTCCAGCACCTTGCGCACATCGGCCGGCAAGGTGTTGTAGCGGCGCGAGCCAACCGTCAGGTACGCCGGCGTGTACACATGGCCGGACAGGGAGAGAAACTTCTGCACTTCATGCAGTTTGGCCGAGTAGATTTGGGTAAACGGATTTTCCTGTCCGTCCATCACACCGGTCTGCAGCGCGGTGAACAGCTCAGAGAATTTCATCGGGCTCGGGTTGGCGCCGTAGTCCTGGAACATCTTCACGCGCCATTTGCCCTCAGGCACGCGCAGCTTGATGCCCTTCAGGTCATCCGGTCCCTTGATCGGTTTCTTGTTGTTGGTGATGTGGCGGTAGCCGTTTTCCCACACGGCCAGCACTTTCAACCCTTTTTTCTCGGTCTCCGGCGCAATGCTGGGCCAGAACACGTCCTTCTCGATGCGGATCATGTGCGCCCGATCCTTGACGATGTAGGGCATCTCGAAAATGCCGAACAGGTCCACTTCGGAGGTCATCACGGTCGACGGCACGGCCATGTCGATAGTGCCGAGCTTGAGCTTCTGGATCATTTCCTTGTCACCGCCGAGCTGGCTGGAGCCGTACACCACCACCTTGGCTTTGCCGGCCAGTTTGGCGTTCACGCGCTTGGCGTATTCATCGGCACTGAGCTGAAACAGGGAGCCCGGTTCGCCGACGTGGCCGAGCTTGATCTCGACCTGCGCCTGGGCGGCCCCCTGCAAGGCCAGCGCCGCCGTCGCTGCGATCAGGGAGGTGCTGCTGATCAGGCGGAGTCTGGCCGCGATGGCGGGCGCGGAAAATTTGAACGTTGTCATGATGTCTCCTTTTAATAATGTCCGTGGCTTGCTACAGACCACACGACCGGACAGCGTGTGGCGGGTGAGTGGTTGTTCAGGCGGCTTTCTGCAGCGGCAGGGAAACCGGATGACTCGCAAAGTGGTCCATCGCGGCCAGCACGCCCGAGCCGGCCAATCGGACGCCCGCCAGCTTGAGGCCCATCTCGCAGCCGCTCAGGGCCGCCATCAGCGTCAGGTCATTACAGTCACCGAGGTGGCCGATGCGGAACATGCGGCCTTTGATCTTGCCCAGGCCGGTGCCCAGCGAGCAGTCGAAGCGCTCATAGATGATCTTGCGCACGGCATCGGCGTCCACGCCCTCGGGCGTCATCACGCCGGTGAGGATGGGGGAATAGACGGACGGGTCGGCGCACTGGATCTCCAGGCCCCAGGCCTTGACCGCAGAGCGCACGCCCTCGGCCCAGCGCTGGTGCCGCGCGAACACCGCCGCCAGTCCCCCATGGGCGGGGTCCAGCAGCATGTCGCAGGCCTCGCTCAAGGCATAGAGCAGGTTGGTGTTGGGGGTCGAGGGCCAGTAGCCTGTTTTGTTCATCTCGATGATCTCGTCCCAGGCCCAGAAGGCCTTGGGCAGCCTGGCCGACTTGCTGGCTTCGATGGCCTTGGGCGAGAGCGCATTGAAACTGATGCCGGGCGGCAGCATCAGGCCCTTTTGCGAGCCGCTGATTGACACGTCCACTCCCCAGTCGTCATGCCGATAGTCGGCCGAGGCCAGACCGGAGATCGTGTCCACCAGCAGCAGGGCCGGGTGTTTGGCCGCATCAATGGCCTTGCGCACGGCGGCGATGTTGCTCGTCACACCCGTGGAGGTTTCGTTGTGCACCACGCACACCGCGCGGATCATGTGCTGCGTGTCGGCCTTGAGGCGTTCCTCGATCAAATTGGCCTGCACGCCCCGGCGCCAGCCGTCCAGACCGGGCAGGCCCAGCACTTCGGTCTTGAGTCCCAGGCGCAGCGCCAGTTTGTTCCAGAGCGCTGCAAAGTGACCGGTCTCGTACATCAGAACCTGGTCGCCGGGGCTCAATGTATTGACCAGCGCCGCTTCCCAGGCGCCCGTGCCAGAAGCCGGATAGATCATGACCGGATGCCGGGTCTTGAAGATTTGCTGGATGTCGGCCAGTACCTTGAGGCCCAGCGCCGCGAACTCCGGGCCGCGGTGGTCGATGGTGGGCAGGCTCATGGCCCGCAGGACGCGGTCCGGCACGGGAGAGGGACCGGGAATTTGCAGGAAGTGTCGTCCCGTCGGGTGAAAGTTGGTAGTCAGCATAAGAATGTATTTGTCAAAACGAAGTTCATTTTTTGCATACAAAATAGTTTTGTCAACGGTACTAAGCCTTAGAATTCAAAAATAGATCAATATTTTTGAATACAAAACGTCTCCATGACAGCCGAAATCATTTCCATGCCGCGTGCTGCACTGCACGAACAGGTGGCGCAGCGCCTGCGCCAGATGCTGGTGGAGGGTCACATTGCGCCCGGGGCCAAGCTCAACGAGCGCGAGCTGTCCGAGGAGCTCAAGGTCTCGCGCACCCCGTTGCGCGAGGCCATCAAGATGCTGGCGGCCGAAGGCCTGGTGGAATTGCTGCCCAATCGCGGCGCGATTGCGGTGGAGCTGTCCGAGGCCGACATCCTCAACACCTTCGAGGTCATGGCCGGGCTGGAAGGGCAATCCGGCGAACTGGCCGCGCAGCGCATCACCGAGAGCGAACTGGCCGAGATCCGGGCCATGCACTACGAGATGATGGCCGCCTACACCCGGCGTGACCTGTCGAACTACTACCGGCTCAATGCCGCGATCCACCGCGCCATCAATGCCGCTGCCCGCAATCCGGTGCTCACCGCCACCTACAACCAGGTCAATGCCCGGCTGCAGGCCCTGCGTTTTCGCTCCAATCAGGATGGCGAGAAATGGAAGCGCGCCATGCAGGAACACGAGCAAATGATCGAGGCGCTCAGCGCGCATGACCCGGTGGCCATGCGGGCTGTGCTGGTCGACCACCTGGGGCACAAGCGCGAAGTAGTGATCGAGCAACTGCGTGCGGCCGGTTCAGCCGCTGCGACTTCCAATTCATCATCTAGACCAAGCTGACACGTCCCATGAATGCACCCTTGCCCTTGAAAGTTATGCAACAGGCTGCCGCCCCCACCTATGAGTCCGTGTCCCGGGTCAGCAACGAGGTGGCCGGTCGGCTGGCGGCGCGTCTCGCCTCCGAGACCCGCGGTGAAGTGCTGTTCTCACCAAGTGACTGCGGCCGCTACGCCACCGATGCCTCGATCTACCAGGTCATGCCGGTGGGCGTGTTCGTGCCGCACGGTGCGGACGATGTGCAACTGGCGCTGGCCATCTGCCGCGATCTGGGCGTGCCGATCGTGGCACGCGGCGGCGGCACCAGCCAGTGCGGCCAGACCGTGGGCGCGGGGCTGGTGATCGACTACTCCAAGCACGTGCGCAGCATTCTGGCGGTCGACGTCGACAACCGTACGGCCACGGTCGAGCCCGGCCTGGTGCTGGACCACCTCAACGCCGCGTTGAAAAGACACGGCTTGTGGTACCCGGTGGATGTGTCCACCAGCGCGCAGGCCACGCTGGGCGGTATGGCGGGCAACAACTCCTGCGGCAGCCGCTCCATCGCCTACGGCAACATGGTGCACAACGTGCTGGGCGCGCAAGCCTGGCTGGCCGACGGCGGCCTGCTCGATTTCGGCCGTTACGACGCCAGCACCGGCCGCGTCAAACAGATTGGCGACTTCGTGCGCGAACTGGCGTTGGAACACCGCACCGAGATTGAGGCGCGCTGGCCCAAGGTGCTGCGCCGCGTGGCCGGCTACAACCTCGACATCTTTCACAACCAGAATGAAAAAGCGTACACCCCGGACGGCTCGGTCAATCTCGCGCACCTGCTGGTTGGCAGCGAAGGCACGCTGGCGCTGACGCGCTCGCTCACCCTGCGCCTGGGCGAGCTGCCGCGCGCCAAGGTGCTCGGCGTGGTTAATTTCCCCACCTTCTACCAGGCGATGGACGCAGCGCAGCACATCGTCAAGCTCGGCCACAATATGACGGGTGGCGCACTCACTGCCGTCGAGTTGGTGGATCGCACCATGATCGAGCTCTCGCTGCAGAACCCGGCGTTTGCGCCCACCATCCGCACTGCGCTGTCGCCAGCCATCAATGGCGGCAAGCCTGCGGCGGTACTGCTGGTGGAGTTCTCCGGCGCGTCCAAGGCTGAAATCGCGCCGAAGATCAAGCAGCTGGTTGAGCTGATGGGCGATTTGGGTCTGCCCGGCAGCGTGGTGGAGATGATCGACGACGTACCGCAGAAAAACCTGTGGGAAGTGCGCAAGGCCGGCCTCAACATCATGATGAGCCTCAAGGGCGACGGCAAGCCGGTGAGCTTTATCGAGGACTGTGCCGTGCCGCTGGCGCATCTGGCCGAGTACACCGACGGGCTGACTGAAGTGTTCCGCAAACATGGCAGCAGGGGCACCTGGTATGCCCATGCCTCGGTCGGCACGCTGCATGTGCGGCCGATCCTGGACATGCGCCAGGGTGGGCCGAATGGGGGCGCTGCCAAGATGCGCGCCATCGCGGAAGAAGCCAGCGAGCTGGTGCGCAAGTTCAAGGGCGCCTACAGTGGCGAGCACGGCGACGGCCTG
>NZ_JAUSLE010000016.1 GCF_030646845.1 Rhodoferax sp.
GGTGCAATCTATATCACGCTGGTGTGCTTGCTGCCGGAGTTCCTTATCCTGAAGTACAACGTACCGTTCTACTTCGGCGGCACTTCACTTTTGATCATTGTCGTCGTGACTATGGATTTCATGGCGCAGGTTCAGAATTACATGATGTCGCAGCAATATGAATCGCTGTTGAAGAAGGCTAATTTCAAGTCTTCATAAGGCGATTGGTAAATATGTCAAAAGACGATGTTATTCAGATGCAGGGAGAAGTGGTTGAAAACCTGCCGAACGCGACGTTTCGTGTGAAGCTGGAAAATGGCCACGTGGTACTGGGGCATATTTCGGGAAAAATGCGTATGCACTACATCCGTATTCTTCCAGGGGACAAAGTCACTGTCGAATTGACGCCTTACGATTTGAGTCGGGCGCGGATTGTATTCAGGGCTAAATAGTAGTAATAGTATGTGGTCCACGCAAAGTTATGCGGGGACATTGCGAACAGTTTTAGGAGAATGAAATGAAGGTTTCGGCTTCGGTCAAGAAAATTTGCCGTAACTGCAAGGTAATTCGGCGCAAGGGCGTTGTGCGTGTGATCTGTACCGATCCGCGTCACAAGCAGCGCCAGGGTTAATTGCAAGAGTTTTAGAGGACGAAAATGGCACGTATCGCTGGCATCAATATTCCGCCGCAACAGCATTCTGAAATTGGCTTGACTGCCATCTTCGGGATCGGTCGCACCCGGGCACGCAAAATTTGCGAGGCTTGTGGCATCGCTTATTCCAAGAAGGTCAAGGATTTGACCGACTCGGATCTCGAGAAAATTCGCGACCAGATTGCTCAGTTCACCATCGAGGGTGACCTCCGTCGTGAAACGACAATGAACATCAAGCGTTTGATGGACATTGGTTGTTATCGTGGCTTCCGTCATCGTCGCGGCTTGCCGATGCGTGGCCAGCGTACACGCACGAATGCCCGTACCCGCAAAGGCCCCCGTAAGGCCGCTGCATCATTGAAGAAATAACAGGGATTGAGAGACCACCATGGCAAAAGCTCCCTCCAGTAATGCGGCCCAACGTGTCCGTAAAAAAGTTCGCAAAAATGTTGCTGACGGCGTAGCGCACGTTCACGCGTCGTTTAATAACACCATCATCACGATCACCGATCGTCAAGGCAATGCTTTGTCTTGGGCCTCGTCGGGTGGTCAAGGATTCAAGGGTTCACGCAAGTCCACGCCGTTCGCTGCCCAGGTGGCTTCCGAAGTGGCTGGTCGTGCCGCCATTGAACAGGGCATCAAGAATCTTGACGTAGAGATCAAAGGTCCGGGCCCTGGCCGCGAATCTTCGGTTCGCGCACTTGCTGCCCTTGGTATTCGGATCAACATGATTGCTGACGTGACCCCGGTGCCACACAATGGTTGCCGTCCACAGAAGCGTCGTCGCATCTAATTTTTTAACAAGCCCACCGCCACTGGCCCCGCTGCCGGTGGCTCCCGCGCTTGATGTGCGGCAGATGACATAAAGGAAGTTCAAGTGGCACGCTATCTAGGCCCCAAGGCCAAATTATCCCGCCGTGAAGGCACTGACCTGTTTTTGAAGAGCGCCCGTCGCTCTATTGGAGACAAGGCAAAATTTGATTCCAAGCCGGGTCAACATGGACGCACTTCTGGTGCCCGTACCTCGGACTATGGCCTGCAGCTTCGCGAGAAGCAGAAGGTTAAGCGCATGTATGGCGTTCTGGAGAAGCAGTTCCGTCGTTATTTTGAAGAGGCCGACCGCCGCAAAGGCAACACGGGTGCGAACCTGCTGTCCCTTCTCGAGTCGCGTCTTGACAATGTGGTGTACCGCATGGGCTTTGGCTCGACACGCGCCGAGGCGCGCCAGTTGGTCTCCCATAAAGCCATGACAGTGAACGGGAAGAGCGTCAATATCCCCTCCTATATGGTCAAGACCGGTGATGTGATCGCCGTTCGGGACAAGTCGAAAAAGCAAACTCGCATTGCGGAAGCGCTGCAATTGGCTCAGCAAGTCGGCATGCCGGCTTGGGTTGAGGTGAGTCTCGAAAAGGCCGAAGGCACTTTCAAGTCGGTTCCTGACCGTGACCAGTTCGCCGCCGATGTCAACGAGTCGTTGATCGTTGAGTTGTATTCGCGTTAATAGCGTTTCAACACGTTTTTTTCATTCGAAATCGTTCCTGAGGCGCGGGGCACTGCGCCTGAGGTGCTTCGCCAGCCTTACCGGTGTAACGAGCCGGGGGTATTGAGAGGAAGTCTGCATGCAAAATAGTCTACTGAAACCTAAAGCCATCAATGTCGAGCAGCTTGCTGCGAATCGTGCCAAGGTTGCGCTCGAGCCTTTTGAGCGTGGTTATGGTCATACGCTCGGTAACGCGCTTCGCCGAGTTTTGTTGTCCTCAATGCCTGGTTATGCCGCGACTGAAGTCACGATTGCCGGCGTCTTGCACGAATACTCGTCCATCGACGGCGTGCAGGAAGACGTCGTCAATATCTTGTTGAATCTCAAAGGCGTTGTCTTCAAACTCCATAACCGTGATGAAGTGACTCTGAGCCTGCGCAAAGATGGCGAAGGTGTTGTCACAGCCAGTGATATTCAGACTCCGCACGATGTCGAGATCATCACTCCGGATCACGTGATCGCCAATTTGTCGCAAGGCGGCAAGCTTGATATGCAGATCAAGGTCGAGAAGGGCCGTGGTTATGTTCCTGGCACGATGCGCCGGCATGCGGATGAGCCAACCAAGTCCATTGGTCGTATTGTGCTGGATGCCTCGTTTTCACCGGTGAAGCGTGTCAGCTACACGGTGGAGAGTGCGCGTGTGGAGCAGCGTACTGATCTGGACAAGTTGGTGGTAGATATCGAAACCAACGGTGCCATTTCGGCCGAAGACGCGGTTCGCGCTTCCGCTAAAATCCTCGTTGAGCAACTGGCCGTGTTTGCGCAGTTGGAAGGTAGCGAGCTGGCTGCATTTGACGCACCCGCACCGCGTGGTAGCGCTCAGTTCGATCCGATTCTGTTGCGTCCTGTGGACGAACTCGAACTGACTGTCCGCTCGGCCAACTGCCTGAAGGCAGAGAACATTTATTACATCGGCGATTTGATTCAGCGTACGGAAAACGAGTTGTTAAAGACTCCGAATCTGGGTCGTAAATCGCTTAATGAAATCAAGGAAGTGCTGGCTTCCCGTGGTCTGACTTTGGGCATGAAGCTTGAAAGTTGGCCTCCAGCTGCGCTCGAAAAGCGTTGATTTTTAGAGTCCCAAAAGGGGCTCTGTGCCACGGGCAGTACCTGATACGGCTGCCTGTTATATAACTCAAGGAAAGCACCATGCGTCACGGACACGGACTACGTAAACTCAATCGCACCAGCTCGCATCGCTTGGCGATGTTGCGCAACATGATGAACTCGCTCATCGAGCACGAAGTCATCAAAACCACGGTCCCGAAAGCCAAGGAACTGCGCCGCGTCATCGAACCGATGATCACACTGGCAAAAGAAGCCACCGTTGCCAATCGTCGCCTGGCGTTTGACCGCCTGCGTGACCGCGACAGCGTGGTCAAGTTGTTCAATGATCTGGGACCACGTTTCAAGACACGTCCCGGTGGTTACACACGCATCCTGAAGATGGGCTTCCGCGTGGGCGACAACGCACCGATGGCTTTGGTTGAATTGGTCGATCGTCCAGCAGTGGTAGAAGTGCCGGCTGGCGAGACAGCCAAGTCATAATAGGTTATAATATAAAGATACCGCGCGATGGAGCAGCCTGGTAGCTCGTTGGGCTCATAACCCAAAGGTCGTAGGTTCAAATCCTACTCGCGCAACCAACAAGTAAGCGGTCTCCGCTGACAGCAAACGCCAACTTTCGAGTTGGCGTTTTGCTTTGTGCCCAGAATTTGGTCCACTTTTGGCCCATGGAATTTCCACCGAGCTGGAAATGAAAATCGGGTCGAGGCCGTCATTTAGCACTTTCAAATGCAGGAAGCTCGATACTGAATCGGCACAGTGCCCTCAGGCGGGTCAGTTTTCGTTCGGTGGCAACTGGGCAGAGGGGGCCAACTTGTTGGAACGCGGACTATTGTGTAATCGACTGACTGAGCAAGAGCTCCAGCAGCCTTTTTTGCGACAAGGGTTCATGGTAGAAATAGCCCTGCATCGTCTTGCACCCAGCGTTTTCCAGGTAGCGTTCCTGAACGGCAGTCTCGATACCCTCCGCGACGAGGTTCAGCCCCAGACCTTTCGCGATGGAGATGATGGCAAGCACAACTGGAAATTGCGAACCGTCGTCCTGGATGTCCATTACAAATGAGCGATCGATTTTGATGGTGTGAATTGGAAATCGGTGCAAGTAGGACAAGGAAGAATAGCCTGTTCCAAAATCGTCGATGGCAACACTGACGCCGAGTTGGCAAAGCTTGTCGAGCTGTTCGATGGCAGTCTGCGGGTTATGAATGCAGACATTCTCGGTGACCTCCACTTCGATCTGACTCGGTTCGATGTGGTGAAGAGCCAATGCACTCCTGAGCTTCTCAAAAAAGTCTCCACGATCCAGGTACTGTGGCGAAAGATTCAGCGAAAGCCGGATAGCCTCGCCACCGAGCGAATTCCATTCGCGCAGATCCAGACAGATGGCCTCCAGCATCCAATCGCTGATGGGGATGATGAGCCCATTTTCCTCGGCAAACGGCAGGAATTCTCCCGCCCCCAAGAACCCTCGCTCCGGATGGTTCCAGCGCATCAAGGCTTCAGCACCAACAATTCTTCGCGTCTTCACATCCACTTGCGGCTGGTAGTACATCTCCAGTTGGCCAAGTTCCAGGGCGACTCGCAGACTATGTTCAAGCGCGATCTTTTGATAGGACGCATCAAGCATGGAGCGGTCGAAGAAGGAGTACCCGTTCTTGCCCTCTGCCTTCATGTGGTACATCGCAATATCGGAATTCCGGGTCAGCTCGTCAATCGACTCACCGTCGGTCGGGTAAATGGCGATGCCGATGCTTGCCGAGATATGCACAGACTGCCCCGCGAGCTGGAACGGTAGATGCAGGCACTCCAGGAATTTTCTTGCAATCACCACCGCATCCTGCCGGTCGTGCAACTCAGGCAAGATGGCCGTAAATTCATCGCCGCCAAGCCGCGCGAGTGTATCGCCACGGCGCAGGCACGCTTTCAGGCGCGCCGCTGTCTGTTGCAGCAACTCATCGCCGATGCCGTGACCCAGGGTGTCGTTAACCAGCTTGAAACGGTCCAGGTCAATGAACATGAGTGCAAGGTCAACGTTGTTCCGCTTTGCCTGCAGCACGGCCATGCCTAGACGGTCCTTGAACATCACGCGGTTGGGCAGGTCCGTCAATATGTCGTGATAGGCCTGATGGGCGATCAGTTCGTCAGCCCTCTTGCGCTCGCTTATGTCACGAGCAACGCCATAAATGCCAAACTGTTCACGCTGGCTTGTCTCACGCAGCGGGGTTGTCTGGTCGGCGTCGACCGGGATCCTCATCAACTCATGAATGAAGGTGCGCGGTTCACCGTCAGGATGGCGAGATTTAAGTCGCAACTCAACGTTACGTGACCGGCGATAGTCACCTCGTCCTTCATTGAAGACATAATCTGCGCGCTTCAAGTCTTCTTCGTGAACCAGCACAGAGTAATGCTCACCCATCAGTTCATCGCGACTGAAACTTAACAACTGGGTCACCCGGTCATTGATAAATGTAAATCGACCTTGGTGATCAAGCGTGTAAATGATGTCAGGCGAGCTGTCCACCAAATAACGGTATTTCTTTTCGGAGCTTTCAAGCTGCCCCGCAATATGCTGGTTTTCGGCCTGGAGCCGGCGTTGCTTCAAGGCGTTATCAATTGTCTTGAGCAGTTCTTCCGGGCTGTAGGGCTTACGCAGATAGTCATAAGCGCCACGTTTGAGCGCACCAATCGCAGCTTCGATTTCCCTGTCGCCGCTCGTCACAATCATGTTTGCACCCGTTTGCCGGGTATTCATGAAGTCCATGATGTCGTGCCCGCTCATGTCCGGCAGACGCAAGTCCAGAATCACCAAGTCAAATGGCTCTTGGTTGAGATGCTGGATAGCCTCAATGCCATTCGCAGCGCTCGTCAGGACGAAGCCCCGGCCCTTGAGCAACTCGCCCAGGCTGCTGAGAATTCTCGGCTCGTCGTCAACCAGAAGTACGCGGGCAGGAGACTCCGCCAGAAAGGGCAAGGACGAACCGTACGGTGG
Organism: Rhodoferax sp.; assembly: GCF_030646845.1. GTDB lineage: Bacteria > Pseudomonadota > Gammaproteobacteria > Burkholderiales > Burkholderiaceae_C > Rhodoferax. The sequence continues at coordinate 6,226 of NZ_JAUSLE010000016.1, forward strand.
GCGACTGAAAGCCAATTGCCCCAAGGCGTTGCCAGCCAGGACATCTGCTTCAGGTCTCATGCCGCATCCTTGAGTAGCCCTGGCGCTGCACCCTGAGCCACTGCCTTTCGGGCTGGCAGAAGGATTTCAAAGATGGTTCCCGTCCTGGAACTGCGGCAGCTGATCAATCCGTTGAGCCCTTTGACCAGGCTGTGCACAATACTCAGGCCAATTCCGCGATTCTCGCCCACCTTGGAGCTGCGAACCGGAGAAAACAGGTGTGCCAGCACATCGGCCGGAATGCCCGGCCCGTTGTCTTTGATGCAGAGCTCGAAAAACGCCTGTCCGTCACGATGGACTCGTCCGTTGTTGCTGATCTCGATATGCCCGCCTTTTGGCAGCGCCTCGACGGAGTTTTTGATCAAATTCACCAAAATCTGTTTCAGGACATCAATCGAACCACTGATCTCCGAAGGCTGCTCTGGCATCCGCGCGATGATTTGCACGGAGGGGGGCAAAAACTTGCTCTCGCGAAACAAGCGCACCAGATCGCTCACGACGCGGTTAATGTCCGTGACGCCGGCCTGGATTTTCGGCGCGACCCCGGCAAATTCATTCATGATGTTGCCTACCCGGTCAATCTCTTCATTGAGAATTGACAGCTCATCTGCCACGGGCTCCTGTCGGGTCAATTTGCCGTCAAGTACACCCAGGTAATTCTTGATAATCGCCAGCGGATTGTTGACCTCGTGCACCACTCTGCGGGAGCTTTCGCGATGCTCCTCCTTCAAACTGGCAATGCGGGTGTCAATTTCTCCCCGATCACGGGTCGCCGCTTCAAGGGCGGCCGCCGCCTGTGCCCCAAAGGACTGCAGCAATCTCTCGCGGCGTTTCAAATCCGCAAGTCGCCATGTCGGGACGCCACCCACGATCACCCCCAGGCACCGCGTCCCGGTTGCAAGGGGCACACACACCAGACACTCGGCGTCAAAAATGCGAAGCAGTTGCTCTTCTGGCAGGCTCTTCAGGCCGCGGTCGCGTTCCAGGAATGCCAGACGTCTTTTCAGCACAGACTCGGCAATCCCCCCGCCTCCCGAAAGTGCGATGGTGAATTCGGTCAGGCGTTGTCGCTGCTCACCGACCGAAACCCCTACAAGTGCCTGGCCACTCCCGTTCATCAACAGAATGATCGTATTTTCCAGATTGAAAAGGATGTGCGCGTTCTTCCGAACCAATTCCAGCAGTTGAGTGTCACCTTTTTGACTGGAAAACGACTGTCCAAGCTCTGCGGTGAGAGCCATGTTGCGGACTTCCTCGGTCAGTCGTTCCTGCACCGGATCCACCAACGGCGCCGCAGGCGCGCGGACAGCCGGTGCCGCCAGATCATCGACGCCCGACAAATCGATCCCAAGGTATTCAGCGGCCTTCTTCACCTGAACAGAAGCGCCCTGGCCAATCGTCAACAGGTCTTCAGTCTCGAGCATGCAAAGTGAGCCAGCATCCGCCG
>NZ_JAUSLE010000018.1 GCF_030646845.1 Rhodoferax sp.
TCGTTTGTCGGTCGATAAAGGCCGTTTGGTCGCGGACCTGATCCGCGGCAAGAAAGTGGATCAAGCCCTGAATATTTTGCAGTTCACGCAGAAAAAAGCTGCTGTGATCATCAAGAAGGTTCTGGAGTCCGCCATTGCCAACGCTGAGCATAATGACGGTGCCGATATCGACGAATTGAAGGTGAAAACCATCTACGTTGAGCAAGGTGCTTCGCTCAAGCGCTTCACGGCCCGCGCTAAAGGTCGCGGCAACCAAATCAGAAAACCCACGTGCCATGTGTACGTGACGGTTGGTAACTGAAAGAGGCCAGGAAGATATGGGACAAAAAATCCACCCAACCGGCTTTCGCCTGTCGGTCAGCCGCAACTGGGCCTCTCGCTGGTACGCCAATGACCGCGATTTCGCGGGTATGCTGGCTGAAGACATCAAGGTGCGCGAGTACCTGAAAGCCAAACTGAAGAATGCGTCGGTGTCACGCGTTTTGATCGAGCGTCCGGCCAAGAATGCCCGTATCACGATTTTCTCGGCACGTCCGGGCGTTGTGATCGGCAAAAAAGGCGAAGACATCGAGAACTTGAAACGTGAGCTGGGCCGTCAACTGGGCGTGCCGGTGGCTGTCAACATTGAAGAAGTGCGCAAGCCCGAGATCGATGCCAAACTGATTGCCGACAGCATCACGCAGCAGCTTGAGAAGCGCATCATGTTCCGTCGGGCCATGAAGCGCGCCATGCAAAACGCCATGCGTCTGGGTGCCCTGGGCATCAAGATCATGTCGTCGGGTCGCCTGAACGGTATTGAAATTGCGCGTTGTGAGTGGTATCGCGAAGGTCGCGTTCCGCTTCACACCTTGCGTGCCGATATCGATTACGGTACTTCTGAAGCCAAAACGACCTACGGCATTATTGGTGTCAAGGTCTGGGTCTACAAGGGTGACACGCTGGGTCGTAATGACCTGCCGGCCGCTGTTGAGCCCCGTGCTGAAGAAGAGCGCCGCCCACGTGGCCCACGTCGCGATGATCGCGGTGGTGCCCGCCCCGGAGCTGACCGTCCCGCACCTCGCGGTGCGCGTCGTCCCCCCATGGGTGGTAACACTGCGCCTGCCGATGGCAGCGACAAGCCTGCTGAGGCCATTGGTGCCGATGCAAATAAACCCGCCGTTAAGCGCGTCCGCAAGGTAGCCGCGCCAGCTGCAGCAGCTGACGGCAAAGGAGAATAATTATGTTGCAACCAGCTCGTCGCAAATATCGCAAAGAGCAAAAGGGCCGTAACACCGGCATTGCGACTCGAGGCAGCTCGGTCGCGTTTGGTGATTTCGGTCTGAAGTGTATTGACCGTGGCCGTCTGACAGCCCGTCAGATTGAAGCCGCGCGTCGTGCGATTTCCCGCCACGTCAAACGGGGCGGTCGTATCTGGATTCGCGTGTTCCCTGACAAGCCGATTTCCCAAAAGCCCGCTGAAGTGCGTATGGGTAACGGCAAAGGCAACCCTGAGTACTACGTGGCTGAAATTCAGCCGGGTAAGATCGTTTTTGAAATCGTGGGGGTGCCTGAAGAGTTGGCTCGTGAGGCGTTTCGTTTGGCTGCCGCCAAGCTGCCTTTGCGGACCACTTTTGTGGCGCGCATGATTGGCCAGTAATCAGGAGAACACGATATGAAAACTACTGAACTACGCCAAAAAGACGTTGCCGGCCTGCAAGCTGAAGTCAAAGAGCTGCAAAAAGCCCACTTTGGCCTGCGCATGCAGAAAGCCACGCAACAACTCAACAACACCGCTACGCTGCGCTCTACGCGCCGCGATATTGCTCGCGCCAAGACCATTCTTGTCGAGAAGCAAAGCGCTGAAAAATCCGCCAAATAAGGAGCTATAAATGACGGAAGCTAAAAAATCCCTCAAGCGTACTCTGACTGGCAAGGTGGTCAGCGACAAGCGTGAAAAGACTGTGACCGTGCTGATTGAGCGTCGTGTGAAGCACGAGCTCTACGGCAAGATCGTTGGTAAATCCAGCAAGTACCACGCCCATGACGAAAAGGGTGAGTACAAGCTGGGTGACATCATCGAAATCACCGAAAGCAGGCCCATTTCGAAAACCAAGAATTGGGTTGCGACCCGCTTGGTTCAGAAGGCGGCTGCGGTTTAAACCTTTGCAGTCTTCCGACTGCAGGTTTCGCAAAAACGGCTCACAATGTGAGCCGTTCTCATTTGTGAATTCAAACTAACCATCTCAGGAGCATTCGATGATTAAAGTAGGCGATCAACTTCCCGCAACCACTTTGATGGAGTTCTCGGAGGTAGAGGGAGGCGGCTGCAGCATCGGGCCCAATCCGGTGGATGTCGTGAAGGCCAGCGCAGGGAAGACTGTTGCATTGTTTGCACTGCCGGGCGCCTTTACGCCAACATGCTCGGCCAAACATGTGCCTGGCTACATTCAAAAGGTTGACGAACTGAAGGCCGCCGGCGTAGACGAAATCTGGTGTGTCAGTGTGAACGATGCTTTTGTCATGGGCGCCTGGGCGCGGGACCAGAAGTCGAACGGCAAGGTTCGAATGCTCGCCGATGGCGATGCCACTTTCACCAAGGCGACCGGCTTGACGCTGGACCTGACGGGCAAAGGAATGGGCCTGCGCAGCAACCGTTATTCCATGCTGGTGAAGGATGGGAAAGTGGTTTCCCTGAACATCGAAGCGCCAGGCAAATTTGAAGTCAGTGACGCGGCCACGCTGCTTGCGCAAGCCAAAGGCTGAAGGCTTCGTTGACTCGCTCCCATCGTCACGACATGGTCGTGGCGATGGCTACAAATCGACCTTGAGGTAGTGCGCCCCTGCAATGGGGTTGTGGTAGTAGGGGGGAATGTCCTGGAAGCCCAGGTCCTGATAGAGAGCCCGGGCACTTTCCATCTCATCCAGCGTGTCGAGTAACACACAGGCGTAGCCAGCCAGGCGGGCACAGTCCAGAATCGCTTCGACCAACTGACGGCCGACGCCACTGCGCCGGAAACGCTGGCGCACATAGAGTCGCTTCATCTCGCAGGCGTTGGGGTAGTCTGTCGCATCCAGTGGGCGCAGGGCGCAGCAACCGGCCAGCTCGTCGTCCACCAGCGCCATCAGCAATGCGCCGCGCGGCTGGGCGTATTCCCCAGGGAGATGAGCCAGTTCCTCCTCAAACCCCTGAAAACACAGGTCGATCTGGAGGCTGTCAGCGTATTCACGAAAAATACCCCTCAAGGCAAGCATCTCCTCCGAGGTGTTTGGCGTGATGAAGCGGATCGATGGGGTTTTCACTGTAGGACGTTCACGGGATCAGAACCCGACTCCATCGCCATTCTATTGAATTCATCCTGCCAGGCTGATCAGCCAGGCGACCAGCGCCACACAGCCCAGAAACACGGCGGCGGCCAGCGTCCGGGAGCGGACGTCGTCCCGGGAACTCTCTGTCGCGATCAAGACCTCCTTGTCCCCCTGAATCATGGGGCGAACAAGATTCTCGCCCTTGCGGAAAAGGTAGAAGAGAATCGCGCCAATGTGGAGCGCAATCAGACCAATGAGGATCAGTTTGCCAACGTTCGTGTGATAGAAAGTTGCGTCGTTGACAATCGCACTGGACACAAATTGCACGAAAGGACCGGCCGTTGCAATTTCGTCATCGCTGATGAGTCCGCTAGCTACCTGCAGTAGAAGAAATGCCAGCAGCGCCAGGACTGAAGCAGCCCCCAGCGGGTTGTGCCCAATGGAATGCCCGGGCTGCCCCTGGCCCTTGAGGTAGCGATAGACCGTCACGGGTGAATAGACAAAGGAGGCAAAGCGGGACCATCGCCCGCCCACGACGCCCCAGACAATGCGAAACAACAGCAGGCTGAGCACGGTGTAGCCGCTGCGGAAATGCCATGCCATGGCCTCTCCGCCGATCTGGGCGGTCGTGACAGAGGCCACAATGCAGACGACCAAGGCCCAATGAAAGACCCGGGTGGGCAAGTCCCATACTCTGACTTTGGTGGACATACATCGACTCCTTGATGCTGCTACTGGAACCCGTTGACCAACCGCGAACGATGCCAAGCCCGTATTGTGCGTGGATCCGATGCTCCGTGCAGCCGATTGGTAGTTTCCCTAGGTCGACCGGTTGGGCAGAACTTTCAAACCACCATGACACTCATAGCGCTCGTCAGACCCACTCAACCCAACGCAGGAAAAGCCATGAAGAAAATCGCCTCGTTTCTTTTTGCAGCCGCCGCAGTGTCGCTTGCAACGCCGGCATCGGCCCAGTTCGCCAAGCCCGAAGATGCAATCAAGTATCGGAAAAATGCTCTATTTGTGATGCAGCAGAATTTTGCCCGTTTGGGGGCCATGGCGGCTGGCAAAGCGTCATTCGATGCGAAAGTAGCGGCTGAAAGCGCCGCGGTCGCCGAATTCATGTCGAAACTGCCATGGGCCGCTTTTGGCGAGGGCACTGATAAAGGGGATACGCGCGCCAAACCAGAGATATGGAAAGAGTCAGTCAAGTTCAAGGAATACGCCGACAAGATGCAGTCGGAAATGTCCAAACTCGCAGCCGCATCAAAGACCGGTAACCTGGATGACATCAAGACGGCCGTCAGCGCCACCGGCGGCTCATGCAAGACGTGCCACGACGCCTATCGCAAGGATTAACCTCTCCATTGCCTAGCCTGAGGCTGAGGTGTCACACCTCCGCCAGCAGCCGTTCAATCAAAAGATGAAGTTCCGCAAAGTCGGGCTCGCCAACATAGCGTTTGACGATCTCGCCACGTTTGTTCACGAGATACGTGGTGGGGGTCAGCTTGACGTCCCCCCAGGCCTTGGCCACTTCGCCAGTGTTGTCGATGGCGACACTGAATGGCAGCTTACGGGTCTGGGCAAAATTGACGACATAGCTGGGCGGGTCGTAACTCATGGCGACCGCGATCGTGTCGAATCCCCTCGATTTGTATTTCTCGTAGGTTGAAATGATTTTGGGCATCTCGGCGACGCAGGTGGTGCAACTGGTTGCCCAAAAGTTCACCAGGGTCACATGGCCCTTCATCTGAGACGTATCCTTCTTGGAGCCATCCAGCATCACAAAAGAAGATTGAGGTGCCGTAGACGCACCGGAGCTCAGGTAGATTCCCAAACTGATTGCCAAGACCAGCACTGCTGCGGCAAGATACCAACTTCGTTTCATTTGACAGGTGCTTCCATGGATCGTCGACAGTTTAATTCCATTCCGGTGCCCCTGCTGGCGGCGGTCATCCTGCTCGCGCAACAACGGGCGCATGCCCTTTCAATTGACGACCTGAGCAATGCCGAGGCATCTCAGGGCCTCAAGATGGCGCTTGAAAAGGGCGCTCTCGCTGCGGTGAGCTTATTGGGGAAGACGGATGGATTCCTTGGAAACGACAAAGTTCGCATTCCTTTGCCGGGCTATCTGGAAGATGCCTCCAAATTGCTGAGGGCCTTTGGGCAAGGCGGCCGCATTGATGAACTGGTGATCGCCATGAATCGTGCTGCCGAGGCGGCCGTTCCCATGGCGAAGGACTTGCTGGTCGGTGCTGTCAGGTCCATGAACGTGACCGACGCCAAGAAAATCCTGGTCGGCGGGGACACCTCCGTGACTTCCTTCTTCACCGAGAAAACGCGCTCACCGCTCAGCGTCAAGTTCCTGCCGGTGGTGACCAAGGCGACCGCGAAAGTCGGTTTGGCCGAAAAATACAACCAGGTGGCCGGCAGGGTCGCCGACCTGGGTCTCGTCAAAAAGGAAGACGCCAACATTCAACAGTACGTCACAGGCAAATCGCTCGACGGCCTGTATTTCATGATCGGCGAAGAAGAAAAGAAGATTCGTAAGGATCCGGTCGGGACGGGAAGCGCCGTGCTAAAGAAGGTGTTTGGCGCGCTGAACTAGGCAAGCATCGGTCCTCTGCGCTTCATACTGCGCCTGGCGCCACCACGGATAATCGGCGCATGCGTTATTACCTGCTTGCGGCACTCTCGGCCAGTTTTCTGGCTCTTCAGGGGTGCAGTCCGACCTTGAACTGGCGTGATGTGCGCACCGATCAAACGCCTTTGACCGCCCTGTTTCCCTGCAAGCCAGATCAGGTTGTGCGCACGGTTTCCCTGGGGGCGAAAGACGTGGCGATGACGATGTTGGGGTGCGATGCCGGTGACGCCACGTTTACCGTGACTTACGCCGACATGAGAGACGCCGCCAACCCGGGCGCGGCGCTTGACCAATGGAAGCGGACGACCTTGGGCAACATGCGGGTCGGGTCGGCGAGCGAGTTGCCCTTCCCGATCAAGGGTGCCAGCGTCTCGCCGCAACCTGTGCGCGTAGAGGTGCGTGGCGTCCGCCCGGACGGGACCGCAGTCGCCATGCACGCCGTCTGGTTTGCGTCTGGCACGCAGGTATTCCAGGCGGCTGTGCACGCGGACTCGGTCAGTGCTGCTGTGGCCGAGAGCTTTTTTGCCGGACTCCGACTTCAATGAATATCCTGCCCAAGCGCACCGCCATCGTGGTCTTTCTGGCGTTCGCATTCGCCTACTTTTTTTCGGCCCTGATTCGCGCCATCACTGCCACCCTGTCGCCGACGCTTACCCAGGAGTTTTCGCTCACTGCAAGTGACCTTGGTCTGTTGGCCGGAGGCTACTTTCTGGGTTTTTCGGCCACCCAGCTGCCCTTGGGTACATGGCTGGACCGGCACGGGCCGAAAAAGGTCATCCTCTATTTCCTGGCGGTCGCCGTGTTGGGATGTGTCGCCTTTTCGTTTGCCACAAGTTTCTCCGGCCTGCTGGCTGCACGGATATTGTGTGGTGTGGGGGTCAGCGCCTGTCTGATGGCGCCGCTGACGGGCTATCGCCGCTGGTTTCATGCGACAAGCCAGATGCGTGCGAACTCATGGATGCTGATGACCGGTTCACTCGGTATGGTGGCTTCCACCCTGCCGGTCCAATGGTTGATGCCCATCGTGGGCTGGCGCATGCTTTTCTGGGGTCTGGCTGTACTGGTGCTGGTGGCCATGGCACTGATTGCCTGGCAGGTGCCCAAATGGGAGGTCTCGCCGGTCTCGGCGCCTGGCGCGGGGGGCGCCCCGGCCAGCTATGCTGAGGTCTGGAAGCATCCGTATTTCCGCAAGATGGCCCCCATCGGGTTTTTTTGCTACGGTGGACTGGTCGCCATGCAGACGCTGTGGGCCACGCCCTGGATGATCAAGGTGGCCGGCTATAGCCCACTGGAGGCCGCCAAGGGCTTGTTCTGGATCAATGTGGCGATGCTGTGCACTTTCTGGGCCTGGGGCATGGTCAACCCGTGGCTGGCCCGGCGTGGCTTCCACGCAGATCGCCTGATTGCGCGTGGCCTGCCTTCGAGCTTCCTGTTGCTTGCTATCATTATAATAGCTGGTGACACCCTTTCTGCGTGGGCTGGTGCCCTTTGGGCCTTGTATTGCATGAGCTGCACGTTTGTTTCTCTGGCACAACCGGCGGTGGGCATGGCGTTTGCACCAGCACTCGCCGGACGTGCGCTTTCGGCCTATAACCTGGTGATATTTGCCGGCGTCTTTGCCGTTCAATGGGGAATTGGGCTGGCCGTGGATGCTTTCAAGCGGCTGGGGCTGACAGAGATACAGTCCTTCCAGTCTGCGATGGGCGTGTTCTTGTTGTGCTCAGTGGCGTCCTATGTCTACTTCCTGGTTGCGAAAAGCCATAATCCGTCAAGCTGAACCAATGAACAACGCAATCCTCATCATCGCCCATGCACCGCTGGCCAGCGCGTTGCGCCAGTGCGTGCTTCATGTGTTTCCCGATGGTGCCGCGGGGTTGGCAGCGTTTGATGTGCAGCCCAATGTGCCGCCGGAAGAAACACTGGCGGGTGCCACGCAGGCATTGGCTCTGCTCAACGCGCAGCAGACCCTGGTGTTGACCGACGTGTTTGGTGCGACGCCCTGCAACGTGGCACAGAAACTGGTTGACGGTGTGGATTCGAAATTGATAGCCGGGGTCAATCTGCCCATGCTGTTGCGCATAGTCACCTACCGTCGTGAATCGCTGGATGCGCTGGTTGCGCGGGCCTTGGCCGGTGGCACACAGGGCGTCATGCAGGTGGCGACGACGGCGCCCCAGAATCAGGTAAGAAAGAAAAATGATCAAAGCAACTACGACCATCAACAATAAGTTGGGCCTGCATGCCCGTGCCTCGGCCAAACTCACCAAGCTGGCGGGCAGCTACCCCTGTGAGGTCTGGATGGCGAAGGGCGAGCGCCGCGTCAACGCCAAGAGCATCATGGGTGTCATGATGCTGGCAGCCGGCATGGGCAGCACCGTTGACATTGAGACCAGCGGCGAGCGCGAGCAGGAAGCGATGGATGCCCTGCTGGCCCTGATCGCCGACAAATTCGGCGAGGGTGAGTAGCGTGGCCCCCCCGCTTGCCAATGCGTGTGTTGCGCTGCCCCCCGAGGGGGTTGGCCTTGCTTGGGGCGGCCCGGCGCTGCGGCTGGTATGACCTTCGCCATCCACGGTCTTGCAGTCGCCCGCGGCATCGCCATCGGGCGCGCCGTGCTGGTGGCATCCAGTCGCGTGGATGTGGCGCACTATTTCATTGAGGCCTCCCAGGTGGATGCCGAGATTGGCCGGATCCGCGCCGGGCGCAATTCAGTGGTGGACGAGATTCAGCGTCTGCAGACCAGCGTTGCGCACATGGGCTCCAAGGAGGCGCCGCATGAGTTGAGCGCTTTGCTCGACGTTCACCTGATGTTGTTGCAGGATGAAGAACTCATTGGCGGCGTCACGCGCTGGATCTCGGATCGCCTGTACAACGCCGAATGGGCGCTGACGACGCAGCTGGAAGTGATCGGACGGCAGTTCGACGAAATGGAGGACGAGTACCTGCGCGAGCGCAAGGCCGATCTTGAGCAACTGGTTGAAAAAGTGCTGCGCGTCATGAAGGGCATGGCCTCACCCGTCGTGCCGCCAACGAACCGCGCTGTACGCAAGACGTCCCAGCAGGACCTGTTGCTTGACGATACCGTGGATGTGCCGCTGATCCTCATTGCGCACGACCTGTCACCAGCCGATATGCTGCAGTTCAAGCAGAGCGTGTTTGCAGGCTTCATCACCGATGTCGGTGGCAAAACCTCACACACCGCCATCGTCGCGCGCAGTCTCGACATTCCGGCGGTGGTCGGCGCGCGCCTGAGCAGCCAGTTGGTGCGGCAGGACGACTGGGTCATCATCGACGGTGATGCCGGAGTGGTCGTGGTGGACCCGTCCCCCATTATTCTGGCGGAGTATGGTTTCAAGCAGCGCCAGCATGAACTCGATCGCGGGCGCCTTGCCCGATTACTGCACACGCCCGCCGTCACGCTGGACGGTCAGAAGATCGAGTTGCTGGCCAACATCGAGATGCCGGAAGACGCGCTGAGCGCCATCAAGGCCGGCGCGGTCGGTGTGGGTCTGTTTCGCAGCGAGTTTCTGTTCATGGGCCGCCAGGGCAAGCTGCCCAACGAAGAAGAGCAGTACCAGGCCTACCGGCGCGCCATCGAAGGCATGCAGGGTTTGCCAGTCACGATTCGCACGGTCGATGTTGGTGCTGACAAGCCGCTGGACAGCTCACTGCAGGACGAAGCGCACCTGAACCCGGCCCTCGGTTTGCGTGCCATTCGCTGGAGCCTCGCTGACCCGGCCATGTTCCTGACCCAGTTGCGCGCGATCCTGCGTGCCGCCGCTCACGGCCAGGCGAATCTGCTGATCCCAATGCTGGTTCATGCCAGTGAAATTCGCCACACGATGGCCCTGATTGATCGTGCCCGTGTGGAACTTGACAACCGTGGCGTTGCCTACGGCCCGGTCAAGATCGGCGCCATGATCGAGATTCCTGCGGCGGCTCTCACGCTCAAGGTGTTCCTGAAGTATTTTGATTTCCTGTCCATCGGCACCAATGACCTGATCCAGTACACGCTGGCGATCGACCGGGCCGATGAGTCGGTGGCGCATTTGTACGACCCGCTGCATCCGGCCGTGCTGCGGCTGGTCGCACTCACCATTGCCGAGTGCCATGCCCAGGGCAAGCATGTGAGCGTGTGTGGCGAGATGGCGGGCGACACCAGCCTGACCCGTTTGCTGCTGGGCATGGGGCTGCGCAGTTTCTCCATGCACCCGGCACAAATTCTGGCGGTCAAGCAGGAGGTGCTGCGCGCCGATGTGGCCAAGTTGACGGGGTGGGCCCAGCAGGTGATGGCCGATGACGAGCCGGGCCTGCGGATGGTCAAGCACTAGCGTCAGCCTGGCGCGGTCCTGGCCTTTGGGGTCGGGGCAAGTCGAGCGGGCTTCAGAGCAGCCGGAAGACCAGCGGTATCAGCAACGAGGCCAGCACCACCTGTACGCCCAGCGCCAGTCCGGCATAGGCGCCGGCATCGGCGTTCACCTGCAGTGCCCGGGCCGCGCCGATGCCGTGTGCGGCGGTTCCCAGGGCGAAGCCGCGTGCCATCCAGCCGGGTGGGTCGGTTGGAATTTTCATCGCGTCGAACAGGTATTTGCCACTCAGGGCACCCACCATGCCGGTAATCACGGCAAACACGGCCGCCAGCGCCGGAATACCGCCGATCTTGTCGGCAATGCCCATGGCCACCGGCGCAGTGACCGATTTGGGCGCGAGCGACAACACCACGTCGGCAGGCAGATCAAGGGCCCAGCCGAGGGCCAGCGCCGACCCGCTCGCCGCCGCGCCTCCTGCCAGGGCCGCAAGCAGCAAGGCACGCCAGCGCAGGCGCAACTCGGCGCGGCGCTCCCACAGTGGCCAGGCCAGCGCCACCACGGCCGGGCCCAGTAAAAAATGAATGAACTGCGCGCCGGCAAAGTAGCTCGGATAGGACACCCCGGTGGCCAGCAGACCGCAGGCCAGGACGATGACCGACCACAGCACCGGGTTCGCCCAGGGTGCCTGTCCGGCGCGAAAGTAGGCGGCATGGGCCAGCACGTACACCAGCAAGGTCGCGGTCAGGCCGAAGAGCGGCGTTGCCGACAGATAGACCCAGAGCTGGACAAAATCAGACATCGGCATCCTTTGCAGGCGGGCTGGCCGCGTCAAGGGGCTGGCGGCCCTGCAGCAGGTGCAGGCTCAGCACC
>NZ_JAUSLE010000032.1 GCF_030646845.1 Rhodoferax sp.
TTGCCCCAGAACACCTGATTTTTCTGGTTGAGCAGGACGATGCCGACGTTGGGCCTAAAGCCGTCCCGGTCAAGCATAATCAAACCCCAATTTTTAAACTTCGTCCATTATGCACAGCAAGCGCTGCGCATCAAGGGGCGCCGCCCTTAGTTACTCCCGGATTCCCGCCATGAAAGCCTCCCAATTCTTCATTTCCACCCTCAAAGAAGCGCCTGCGGACGCGGAGGTGGTGAGTCACAAGCTCATGATGCGCGCCGGCATGATCAAAAAGCTCGGTGCCGGCATCTACAGCCTGATGCCCATGGGGCTGCGGGTCGTGCGCAAGGTGGAGGCGATCGTGCGCGAAGAAATGAACCGTGCTGGTGCGGTGGAGCTGAGCATGCCCGTGGTGCAGCCCGCCGAGCTCTGGCAGGAGACCGGCCGCTTCACCAAGATGGGCCCCGAATTGCTGCGCATCAAGGACCGTCACGATCGTGACTTCGTGGTGCAGCCAACCAGCGAGGAAGTGGTAACGGACATCGCGCGTCAGGAAATCAAGAGCTACAAACAGCTGCCCAAGAACTTCTACCAGATCCAGACCAAATTCCGCGATGAGCGCCGTCCCCGCTTTGGCCTGATGCGCGGGCGTGAATTCATCATGAAAGACGCGTACAGCTTTGACCGTGACCAGACGTCCGCCAAGGCCAGCTACCAGGTGATGGCGCAGGCGTACCGCCGGATTTTTGACCGGTTTGGGCTCACCTACCGTGCCGTTGCGGCCGACAGTGGTGCCATCGGTGGTGATTTGAGCGAGGAATTCCAGGTCATTGCCGCTACCGGTGAAGACGCGATCGTCTATTGCCCCACCAGCGACTACGCGGCGAACATGGAAAAGGCCGAAGCCTTGCCGCCCCAGAGCCCGCGCAAGGCTCCGGCGCAGGCGATGACCAAGACGGCAACCCCTGGCAAGAGCACCTGCGCCGATGTGGCCGAGTACCTGAAAGTGCCGCTGCAACTGACCGTCAAGTCCCTGGTGCTGGCGACTGACGAACTCAATGACTATGAAGAAGTCGTCAAGACGCAGATCTGGCAGCTGCTGCTGCGCGGCGATCACGACATGAATGAGGTCAAGGCCAACAAGGTTCCCGGCATGGAAGGCGGCTTCCGCTTTGCCACGCAGGAAGAGATTGAAGAGCACTTCGGCTGCAAACCCGGTTACCTGGGTCTGATCAACATGAAGAAGCCGGTCAAGGTCGTCGCCGACCGTGAAGTGGCGGTGATGAGCGACTGGATTTGCGGCGCCAACGAGGTGGATTTCCACATCACCGGCGTCAACTGGGTGCGTGATCTGCCCGAACCCGATCTGGTGGCCGACATCCGCAACGTCGTCGCCGGTGATGCCTCGCCCGATGGCCAGGGCGTGCTGGCGATTGAACGCGGCATCGAGGTGGGCCATGTGTTTTACCTTGGCACCAAATACAGCCAGGCCATGAATGCCACCTTCCTGGACGTCAACGGTAAGCCCCAGTTCATGGAAATGGGCTGCTACGGCATTGGCATTACCCGTTTGCCTGCTGCCGCCATTGAGCAAAACCACGACGAACGCGGCATTATCTGGCCGGACGCGCTGGCCCCCTTTACCGTGGTGCTGTGCCCCATCAGCCCGGACCGTTTTCCCGACGTCAAAGCCGCCGCCGACAAGCTCTATGGTGACCTGCTGGCCGCGGGGGTGGACGTGATCCTGGATGACCGGGGTGAGCGTCCCGGCGCGATGTTCGCCGACTGGGAACTGATTGGTGTGCCGCACCGCGTCACTCTCGGTGACCGTGGCCTGAAAGAGGGGCAGGTTGAATACCAGCATCGCCGTGATGTGGCAGCGACGGCGGTGAGCGTCACTGAAATTCTGGGCTTGATCCAGTCCAGACTGGCGGCGTGACCTTGCCTGTGGTGACAGCGGGCGTATCGCGGCGGGCCAGCCTCTTGTCGCTGGCATCGGGGCTTGGATGGCTGTCCATCCATGAGCCGGCGGAAGCGGGCCGCCAGATGGAGGAGCCGCTGGTCGATTCAGTGCGCTCGGCTTTGAGCTCGGCCATCGCCAATCACGCCCCGCCGATTCCGGAGTTTCCCGATACCGAGTCCCGCCTCAAGTACCTGCGCTGGCTGGGAGGCGTGAGCGAACGCCTGAAGAAGAAAAAACCGGACTGGCAGGTCCGCAAGGAATTCCTTCAAACCATCTGGTACGAAAGCCGGCGTGCCGGCCTGGATACCTCCCTGGTTTTGGGCCTGGTCCAGGTGGAAAGCAATTTCCGCAAATTCGCCGTCTCCAGCGTGGGCGCACGCGGCTACATGCAGGTCATGCCGTTCTGGACGCGAGTGCTGGGCGATGGTGACGCAGGCAAGCTGTTTCACATGCAAACCAACCTGCGTTTTGGCTGCGTGATCTTGCGCCACTACCTGGACCGCGAAAAGGGCGATCTGTTCCTGGCGCTGGGCCGCTACAACGGCTCACGGGGCAAGGCGCCCTATCCGAACGCCGTGCTGGGCGCCAAAAGGCTGTGGGAATTTGGATCCCCTTGAGTCATGGCCCGTCGTTTTCCATGAAGGGGCTCACTGCAGGAAACCGATCTGCCCCTTTTTGAGACCCGCCTTGGGCAGGTCGGCCGCGCTGATTTCTTCGCGTTTGTCCAGCTTGGCGTTGCCAAACCCGGTCATCAGGGCGCGGCGCATTTCCCGCGGTGCCAGTTCACACAGCTGATCCAGCACATCGTCCTGTGGCTCGGGGGCAAAATGCTCGCCCCAGCCATGCTCACTGCGAATGGTCTGGTACAGGTTGCGGGCAATCTGGCGGGCAGCCTCCAGGGAAGGTGCCTCGACCGTGAACACGTTCATGCGGTTCAATATCGGCTCGGGGATGGCGCGCTCGTCGTTGGCCGTCGTGATCCAGATCACCTGGCTGGCGTCGATGGCCACTTCGGCAAACTCGTCAGTGAAGCTCTGCGCCGTGTCGTGCTCCAGCAGGCTGTACAGCGCCCCAAGCGGATCGTACTGCGCGTCGCCGCTGGCCTTGTCAATCTCGTCCACCACGATGACGGGGTTGGCATATTCGCCGTCCACCAGCGCCTCGAACACTTTGCCCGGTTTGGCGCCTTTCCATTGCGATGACGAGCCCGACAGCAGTCAGCCGGCCGTCATGGAGCTCATGGGCACCAGGCTCATGCCGGTGCCCAGCAGGTCAGCCAGCTTCTTGGCGAAATGGGTCTTGCCAATGCCGGGTGGTCCGAGCAGCAGGATGGGGGTGACCTCCAAGCCGTCGCGGCTGTGCTCGGCCAGGGCGACATGGCGTTTGACGTCGTCGAGCACATCGGTGAAATTGGGTAGCGCCTGGTAAAGGCTGGCCATGTCCGGCACGCCTGAGGGCTTGACCTGAAAGCGTTGCGGCCCGCGTTCCAGCATGCGCCGGTACGTGGCACGCAGGCTGTCGTGCTCGTGCTCCTGCAGCTTGGCCAGCTTGCGCTCGACCTCATCTGGGTGGAACACACGGCGCATTTGCGCCACCGGCAAGTGGAAGGGAGAAGACTGCGGAACAAGACTGCGAGATTCCATCACGGCCTCCTGGGCAACAATTTCGAACCAAGAACCACAAGCTCATTCAAGCATAAGTTGTGCCCGCACTTAACGGAATAAAGGCACGGTTTGGTGACACTGTTGGAAAGATACAAAAAAGCCACCGCAAGGTGGCTCGTTTTGGTGCAGGCAGCATCTGCGCCTGTCTGCGCGCCGGGTACGGCGCAACTGGGTGTCAGGCCTTTGCCGCCAGCGCCTGTTGCAGCTCGCCGTTCTCATACATCTCCATCATGATGTCCGAGCCGCCAATGAACTCGCCCTTGACGTAGAGCTGCGGAATGGTCGGCCAGTTGCTGTAATCCTTGATGCCGGCACGAATTTCGTCGTCTTCCAGCACGTTCACCGTTTTCACGTCTTTCGGATCGACACCACAGGCCTTCAAAACCTGAATGGCGCGGCCGGAGAAGCCGCACTGGGGAAAGCTGGCGGTACCCTTCATGAAGAGGACGACCTCGTTGGATTTGACCAGTTCGTCGATGCGTTGTTGCGTGTTGCTCATGTCCATAGTCCCAGTAGATAGATGGCGTAATTATTTCACCTTCGCCGGCACCGTGCCGCAGGTAACCCTGCACCTGGAAGGGGTTGTTTCATTTGCTATTAAAACAATAGCTGTTGACGCATATACCACGGGGGCTACATGCCAATTTGATGCAAAATCAGGAAACCCGGCAGCCGATCGCACACCATTGCGATGCCGCCTGCGAACGCGCGAAAATGGCTCGCTGATAATCACACTACCAACTCAAGCACACTTATGAAAATCGAAAAAGACACAGCCGTCACCTTGCGCTACAAGGTGGCCGATACAAATGGCAAACTTCTGGAGGAAAGCAGTGAGCCCATGGTCTACCTGCACGGGGGCTACGGCAACACCTTCCCCAAGATCGAAGAGGCCCTGGAGGGCAAGACGGCGGGCCATCAGGTGACGCTTGACTTGCAGCCGCAGGATGCCTTCGGCCTGCGCGACGAGAGTCTGGTGCAAACCATCCCCAAGACCCAGTTCCCGCCGGGCGTGAAGGTGGGCGGGCAGCTGGAAGGCCGGGGCGAAGACGGGCACGCGCACGTGTTCACCGTCATGAAGATCAAGGGCGACAAGGTCATGCTGGACGGCAACCATCCGCTGGCGGGCAAGGCGCTGCGCTTTGCCGTCACGGTGATGGAGGTTCGCGCCGCCACCGAAGAGGAGATTGCTCATAAGCACGTGCATGGCGAGCATGGGCACCGCCACTGACGGTTGGGGTGCCGTGCAGACATGAAATGAAGGGCTGCCCCCGACCAGGAGCAGTCATCGAGTCGGCAGCACCCGCACGTAGTGCCCACAGCTGCGAGAAAGGCGCCCCATCACATGACACTGCCTTCTGAATACCAGCGTGCTTCGCAAGAGTTTGAAAAATTCATGGTCGACGCACGCGACATATCGGGTTTAGCCACCACCAACATGGCCTACACCATGGTGCAAGGTGTCCTGCAGGCATTTCGTCGTCGCCTCAGCGTCAGGGACGCCGCGCTATTCGCCAACGTGCTTCCTGCCGTCGTCCGTGCCATCTTTGCAGCGGATTGGAACACCGACGAACCTCGGCGAGCATTTGAAGACCGGGCAGCCATGACCAAAGAAGTTCAGGCCCTGCGCTCAGCGCACAACTTTGCGCCGGATACAGCCATTCAAGATGTCGCGACAGCCTTGCGGAGAAACATCGACGAGACCGCACTGGACAGAGTCCTCGCAAAGCTCCCCGAGGAAGCGGCCCAGTTCTGGCGAGCGTGATGCGAGCTTCCATGCGCTTCGGCTCACGGGATGAAGTGACTCAGATTGAATTCTGAATGGCCGCTACGGGCACGGTTCGGACTGGCGATTTCGACCGGGAGCTGACGTTCAGCCGCGGAATCCGACGGGCTCAAAAAGACTGGCAAGCGACATTCAGCTTTCCGCGGCCATCTGCCGGACCCGACCCTGAGACGACATCCGCTGCCCTGAAATCGGCGCCCCATAGCGGTCGGTCGGACCTGCATCGTCGAGGGGGGCACCAGTTGGAGCGGGAACGGGCCACTTGCGCGCCGGCCAGGGAGCACTTGCCTGAGCGCCCACGGTCTGCGTCAATCACCCGTCGTGCGCACCCGACATCCAGGTGCGGAGTCGCACCGCCGTTCAGGCCTTCACTTCGACCACCTGCTCGAAGCCGCCAAAGATCATGCGCGTGTCCGCTACCCACCCGGAATCTTCTTGCCGAAATACCGGCTGGCGAAGTCAATTAACACCTCGGGCTGGCGTTGCTTCGCGAGCACCAGGAATCGTTCGATGCCCGCCGAAGTCCCTAGCTCGACCGGATCGATCTCGTCGAAGATCTTCTCGCCGGGTTCGGGTGTCAGGAAGGTGGCGAACTCGTTGAAGAACAACTCGCGCTCGACATGGATCTTTCCTTCTTCGTCAAACAACGACTGGGGCACGTACGTGAGCTGCCCGGTGATCGGGACCTTAAAGGCGGTGTGCAGCACCTTGGGCGCCTGTTCGTCAGACTCGACACTGCCGAACTTTTCCTCGACGACCAGCCAGGCCACATAGTTGCGGTCCTCCGGCCGGTTGTCGATCACGACCCGGAGATGCCCGTCTTGCCACGTTGCGTCCACCTCCATCAGCACGGGCCTCTGATCGGCCTCGCGGTGGAACCCGGTCCACGGCGGCGCATCTTTCGCGTCCTCGAGCCCGATGATGATCGGCGGTTTCTCTGCCACCACCTGGTCGAAGTGCCGCTCGATGGCCAGTCCGGCATGGATGGGCGTACCCGGGCTGGCGGGAACCGGGGCAGGCTGCACCCCCGCATCGATAAGCCGGTTGTGCACGACTGCGTCGATCGTGTCTAGCGGGTTGAAGCGCCGCAGCGGCTGGGTAGGAATCCACCAGTCAAAGGTGTGTGCCACCGTCTGCACCGTTCTCTTCACCTGGCGCTTCTCGGTCGTGGTGGTGCCCTCGAACAGCAGTTCCTGGCCCAGCACGGCCGATGCCGCCGTATGGAGGTAAAGCCGGTCGAAGCCCGGATGCAATGGGTCCGGGCGGTATTCGGTATGCTGCACCGACTCGTAGTCGGGCTCGTTCCAGACGGAGGCCGCACCGCGCGGCTTCAATGTGCGCAAGAACACGCGGTAGTGAATCAGGGTGGTACGCGGCAGGGGCTGCGTCATGCAAAGCATGACGGCCTTGGTGGCATGCGGCACCCGCCAGGCCTGCGCCACGATGTCCCGATCGCGATCGGGCCGCGGCGGGTACGTGAAGGCGGGCTTGCTATGCACGGTGACTTCCGCGCCCGCCTGTGCGGTGCGCCTGACGAACACGTCGCCGCGCACCGTGTCGCTGACGATCGGCTGCGTCGTGGCGTGGCGCAACTGGGACGCCAAGTGCGTCAGCGTCATGTAGCCGCTCGAGATCAGCAGGCTCGCATAGTCGGCCGCAGACTGGTCGTTGGCCACATCGGCGCATTCCTGCGCGTTGGTGATCCGATACTGGCGAATCGGCGTTCCATCGTCGTGCACCACCCCGAGCGCGTCCCTCGTACGCGCCAGCTTGGCCGGCGGCATCCAGCGGAAGTCCAGGCTACCGCGTCGGGTGGGCCCGGGCTGCGGCACGGCGGCAGGTGCCCACGCGTCCGTGAAGAACGCATCAGTCTGGTTGCACAGGTCGATGGCGCCGATGACGCGGAAATAGTCCGGCTTCAAAGTCGGTGTGGTCAGGCCCGGCAACGGGTCAACAACGTAGAAGTCAGTGACAAGGTCGGAGAAATCAGCGGCGGTGAACATCGTGCGCGCGAGCGTAACGTTCTTGATACTCGCGGCCAACTCCGTCAGCTTCTGCGCGGCATTGCGCAGCTGCGGGCGAAAGTCGCCGGTCGTTCGGTAGTCGGGGAACAGGCTGACGACCAGGCTGAGAAAGGTCTGAGCCGCCTGGGCGCCCAGGGGAACGGCCAAGCGGCTGTCGAAGATCGGCGCATTGACGGGGGGGAACCGGACCCACTCGGGCGCCGCGCCCTCGGGCAACCGAAACAAGTTGCGCGTGATCCACGGGTAAACCTTCTTATGCTCGTCCGGATCGAAGAAGCCGACGTAAGTGCTGGAGTCCAGCAAGTTCAGCACCTCGGTGCTCGAGACCAGTTGGAGCAAGTTCGTAAGGTTCTGCAGCCGCGCTTCCGCGGCGGCCACCACCATCGTTCCGCTGTCACGCTGCGAGACAAAGCTCTCCACGGCCGCCCGCGCACTCATCATCGCGTTGCGCTGACTGCGCAGGTCGCGCGAACTGATCTGGGTCTGCAGCGAACGAATCTCCCGGTCGAGCGCCTCGAAGCGCGCGGTGATCAGCGTTTCGAGCGGATCCGGGCCGTCTCCGAACAGGCCGAGCATCTTTGCCGCCGCGACCGCTACGCCGAGCACGACGAATGCGGTTCCCACTGCGCCGGCGATCTTTCCGATCACGCCCAGGACCTTCACCAAGTCCTCGGAGTTTTTGCCGCCCAGCTTCATCATGGCGTCCTGGAACTTCTTGAACTTGGCGGCGTCGTCCTTGTTAGGAATGGCGTCGCCAATCTCCTTGAAGACCTTCGCGAGCTTGTCGATGGTGTTCTTGTCGGTCAACGGGCCACCGGGCATCTCGTACTTCGGCGCTTTCGCTGGCGGCAGGCCCTGGTGCAGGACGCCGTCGCTGTCCAGATACAGGCCCTGGCCCAGTTTGGTGATGAATGCGGGATCACTCATGTTTGGCTCCTTGTGGTGCGCCGGCAGGATCAGACGCAGCGTTCCATGGAGAACCGATGCGATCGCGAAGGCGCGGTGCAGCGTGGTGCCGTGCTTCGACTGCTGCCGATGTCTTCACCTGGGCGTTGTCGCCATCGATCACCAGCACGATTCATTAAAGCACAGATGCACCTCGACGGGGAGCCTCGACGTGGCTGCAAGCGGCTACGTTCTAGGGGGCGGACCGCGTCTTCCGCAGCACATCCACGGGGTGACGGCTTGCTGAGCCGGCCCGAGGCGGCGGATGTCGGCGATGGTTCCGAGCGCTGTACCGCGGGAAACGACGGCACGGGATCGACCTGTGGGCGCCATAGCCAATGCGAGTTGGACCAGAGTCGGGATGCGACTTGAGACTCTGCGCCAAACTGGCCTGACCCAACGAAGAGCGGCCCTGCCTGCGTGCCCGTGTCCGTCAGAAGCGGAGCATTGCAGTTCATTCGTCTGGGCTGTGCCTTGCCTGGGTCGAGGGTCGAGGGCCGAGTGCCCTCCGTTTCTGCACAGGCAGGTGTTCTTCATCGACATACAGACGTGCCCCAAAGCGCGGTGGCGAGGATTCGCGAATCACCGCGCGAGTCCCCACGTTGGGTAGCCACGGAGGAGTCCACTCGACACGATGACTTGACCGAGAGCGGCCATCGACGACGGGCCGCTTCTGGCCCAGTCCTGACCCATAGCCGCAAACCGTGACCGACGGCTACCGCTGCGTACTTGACTTCCAGGAGCCTCTCGTGAATGACCGGAAAGGGCTCGGGCGTGTCAGGCACGTCTCGACCAGAAACAGACCTTCGACAGCGGCTCCCACATGACCAATGCAAGACCTGAAACCATGAGCTACCTGTCTGCATTGACGCAATTGCCCAGAGCCAAGCCTCGCCCAAGTTGAGTGTCAAACCGGCGCGTAAGCACCTGTGCCTCCTCGCCAAGGCGTAAGCACCTCATATCCCTCGGGCGTTACAGCCACCATGTGCTCCCACTGGGCGGACAGAGACCTGTCCTTTGTCACCACTGTCCACCCGTCGGGCAATTGCCTGGTTTCGCGTTTGCCTGCGTTGAGCATCGGTTCGATGGTGAAAACCATCCCCGGTTCCAGCTTAAGCCCTTCACCGCGCCGCCCATAGTGCAGCACTTGCGGTTCATCGTGGTAGACCTGTCCAATGCCGTGTCCGCAGTATTCGCGCACAACGCTGAAATTCTCTCGGTGAGCGACCGACTGGATGGCGTGACCGACATCGCCCAGAGTCGCGCCGGGCTTGACCTGCCGTATTCCGGCCAGCAAAGCCTCGTACGTCGTCTCCACCAGGCGCCGAGCCATCGTACTGGGGGCTCCGACGAAGTACATGCGACTGGTGTCGCCGAACCAGCCATCCTTGATGACGGCGACATCGATGTTGATGATGTCGCCCTTCTTCAAAATCTTGTCGTGCGAGGGGATGCCGTGACAAACCACCTGATTGACGGAGGTGAGGATGGTCTTGGGATACCCGAGATACCCCACGTTGGCTGGAATGGCGCCCTGGACATTCACGATGTGGTCGTGGCAGATTCGGTCGAGCGTCTCCGTGCTCACCCCCGGCACCACGTGTGCCTCAACCATGCTGAGAACCTCTGCGGCAAGCCGGCCGGCCCGCCGCGTCATCTCGAGTTCCTCGGCGGACTTGATGGGAACGCCGTGAGCCATCAGTGTTTTTCAGCCGAGGATGCCCTGGGCTTTCCAAGTTGGCCTGTGACAGCCCCGGCGATATCCAGCCCCCCCGCGAGTTCAGCCCGTATCAACAGTTGGCAGATTTCTCGGTGGTCCAACTCTGGGTGCATCTCGGTCAGCATGCCGACTCGCATCCAGTGCTCTGCCTGCGCATTGATAGACCTGCTAAGGGCGTTCCCCGCCACTCGTAGGTTCTCATGCATCAGGTCTGAAATTTTTACAATACCCATCAGTGACCTCGTATATGAAATGTATATGAAGTATATACGCTTCATATGGCCCGGCGTCATTCGGGTAGATGAGCTCGATGTGGCCCTAAAGACCGCTTTGGACACATAGACGTCAGAACCTTGCCAAAGAAACGGTCGTGTTGGGCACCCCGGTGAGTCTTGCATTTTGCTATTAACTTGATAGCTGTCTGCGCATATTCCACGAGGGCCAGAGCCCTAAAGTATCATTAAACTGGTTTGAAATCAGGCTGCTGGCGCGCGTCCACCGCTGCAGCGCTCAATGCCATTCAAGTCCTGCCGCGACTGCACGTTCTCAAAGCCGGCGTCCAAAAGCAGCGCACGCACGGCGGCCGCCTGGTCGTAGCCATGTTCCAGCAACAGCCAGCCGCCGGGAGACAGGTGCGCTTGCGCCTGCGAGACGATCTGGCGAATGTCGTCCAGGCCATCGTCGCCACTGGCGAGCGCCTGCAGCGGCTCATGCGTGAGCGCGTCCAGGTGAGGGTCTGCGGCGGCGACATAGGGCGGATTGGACACGATGGCGTGGTAGCGGCCGCTCACATCGGTCAACCAGGAACCTTGCATGAACTCCACCGGCAGCTGCAACCGGCGGGCGTTGGCCTGGGCCACCTGCAGCGCGTCGGCGCTGGCGTCCACGGCGGTGAGCTGCAGGTCAGGGCGAGTGGTTTTCAGCGCCAGGGCGATGGCGCCGCTACCGGTGCCCAGGTCGATGACCGCTGCACCCGGCAGCTCTGCCAGCACTTCCAGCGCCCATTCCACCAGCGTCTCAGTGTCCGGCCGGGGCACCAGCACCCGGGCGTCGACTTGCAGGTCCAGGCCAAAGAACTCTTTGTGGCCGGTGATGTAGGGCAGCGGAACACCCGCCGCGCGGCGCTGCACACAGACATCCATGGCGGCTTGCCCGGCAGGTGGCAGCGCATCGGTGTCATGGGCGAGCAGCCAGGCGCGGTCATGCGCTGGCTTGCCGAGCACGTGCAGCAGCAGCAACTGCGCGTCCAGCCGGTCGACGCCGCGGGACTGGGCTGTGGCAAGTGCCTGTGCGACGGTGGACACCTTAGCCGCCTCCACCCAACTCCAGCGCGGCCAGTTGCTGAGCCGCTTCATAGGCTTGCAGCGCCTGCACCACGTCGTCCAGGTCGCCCTCCCTGATGTAGAGCAGCTTGTACAACGTGAGGTTGATGCGGTGGTCGGTCAGGCGCCCCTGCGGAAAGTTGTAGGTGCGGATGCGGTCGCTGCGGTCGCCGCTGCCCACCAGGCTCTTGCGCTCGGCAGCGTCCTTGGCGGCGCGTTCGCTGCGGTCTTTCTCATGGATGCGGGCGGTGAGCACTTTCAGTGCCTGCGCCTTGTTGCTGTGCTGGCTGCGCCCGTCCTGGCATTCGGCCACGATGCCGGTGGGGAGGTGGGTGATGCGCACCGCCGAGTCGGTCTTGTTGATGTGCTGGCCGCCGGCGCCGCTGGCGCGGTAGGTGTCAATGCGCAGATCGGACGGGTTGATCTTGATGGCCTCGGCCTCGTCCTGCTCGGCCAGTACCGCCACGGTACAGGCGCTGGTGTGGATGCGGCCCTGCGTTTCGGTGGCGGGTACGCGCTGCACGCGGTGCCCGCCCGATTCGAACTTGAGGGCGCCGTACACATTCTCGCCCTCGATCCGTACCACCACCTCCTTGTAGCCGCCCAGCTCACTGGGCGATTCGCTGACGATCTCGGTCTTCCAGCCACAGCGGTCGCCGTAGCGGGTGTACATGCGCAGCAGGTCGCCGGCGAACAGGGCCGACTCGTCGCCGCCGGTACCGGCGCGGATCTCGACGAAGGCGGGGCGCGCGTCGTCCGGGTCCTTGGGCAGCAGCATGCGCTGCAACTCGCCTTCCAGCTGCTGCAGCTCGGCCGTGGCGTCATCCATCTCTTCCTGCGCCATGGCTGCCATGTCGGCGTCGGCGGCAGAACCAGCCAGCATCTCCTGCCCGGCGGCCAGGTCAGCTTCGCGCTGCTGGTAGCGCGCCCAGCGGCTGGCGACGGCGGACACCTCGGTGTGCTCGCGCGACAACGCCAGAAACTGTTTCATGTCCTTCATGATGTCTTCGCGTGACAGCAGAAATTCAAGCTCTCCCAGGCGGTCGGCGTAGCGTGCGAGTTGTTGGCGGAGGAAGGGTTTCATGGGGGGATAAGGGCGCAAAGATAAGTGTGGCGTCTACAGGCTGGATCAAAACGGTGCGGACACATAGGGGGAAAGGTCACCACCGGCCTGGCCTGCCCCAAGTCCGTCAAGGGGCGTCGGCGGCGCGGGGGGCCGCAAAGTCAGCGTCGCTAACGTTCTTTGCGCAAAAAGAAATGCTGGATGGCCGCGCTGGCGCGCTCGCGGGCACTGGCGTCGCCGGCATGCAGCTCGGCCATGGCGCCATGCAGCATTTTCTGCGTCAGCCCCTTGGACAGGGCTTCGAGCACGGCATCCACGTCTTCGCCTTTGGCCAGCAGTTTGCGGGCGCGGTTGATTTCTGCCGCGCGCCATTCGTCTGCCTGGGCGTTGAGCTGCTGAATCAGGGGAACCGAGCCGCGCTGGTCCACCCAGTGCAGGAAGCTCTGCACACCCGCATCCACAATGGCTTCGGCCTGGGCCACCGCCGCCTGGCGGCTGGCCTGCGCTGTCTGCACGACGCCGGCCAGGTCGTCCACGGTGTACAGGTACACGTCTTCCAGCGCCTTGACTTCCACCTCGATGTCGCGCGGCACCGCCAGATCGACCATGAACATGGGACGGTGCTTGCGACGCTTCAGGGCACGTTCTACTGCGCCCAAGCCAATGATGGGCAGCGTGCTGGCGGTGCAGCTGATGACGGCGTCAAACTCGTGCAGCCGGTCGGGCAGATCGGCCAGGCGCATGACCTCGCCACCAAAACGGGTGGCGAGCTTCTCACCGCGTTCCAGCGTGCGGTTGGCAATGGCGATGCCTTTGGGAGTCTTTGCGGCGAAGTGCGTGGCGCAGAGTTCAATCATCTCGCCGGCGCCCACGAACAGAATCTTCACCTCGCCCAGGTCTTCAAACAATTGCCCGGCCAGGCGCACGGCGGCAGCGGCCATGCTGATGGAATGCGCGCCAATTTCGGTCGAGGTGCGCACTTCCTTGGCTACGGCAAACGAGCGCTGGAACAGCTGGCTCAGCGTGGTGCCCAGGGCGCCTGCCGCCTCGGCGGCGCGTACGGCGTCCTTGAGCTGTCCCAGGATTTGCGGCTCGCCCAGCACCATCGAGTCCAGGCCACTTGCCACCCGGAACGCGTGGCGCGCCGCGAAGCCGTCTTCCAGCGTGTAGGAATGGGCGCGCAGCAGGGCGGGGGACACACCGCCGGAGTGGGCCAGCCAGTCCAGCGTGTGGTCCAGCTCGGGCTTGTCGCCGGCACAGTAGATCTCGGTGCGGTTGCAGGTGGAGATGAGGGCGGCCTCCGGCTGGCGCGAGAGGGACTGGCGCAAACCCCGCAAAGTCGGCTCGATCTGGTCGATGGCGAACGCAAAACGGCCGCGCAGATCGAGCGGCGCGGTCGTGTGATTGATGCCCAAAGCCCAGACTGCCATATCGTGATTATAAAATCAGACCGCGCTGCCAAGACTTGAGTGCTTTTCCATTGCCAGAGAGACCGCCACTGATGGGCCCCCTTGACCTCCTGAATCATCTGCTGAATTTCGTTGCCCCGGCTTTTTTTGTGGCCGTGCTGGTGACGCTGTCCGCCCGGATATTTATGAGAAAAAGCCCTGCAGCCCACGCGCTATGGGCGCAGTCAGCTATTAATTTTATAGTATGTGTGGCAATGCTGGCGCTGGGTCTGTGGTTCTTTGGCCGTGACGGCAAGATGCTCACCTACCTGGGCATGGCGCTGCTTTGCGCCACCAGCCAGTGGGTCATGCTGCGCGGCTGGAAAGCATAGCAACCCGCGCTTTTTGCTCCCCCGCTCTGCGCTGCGGCAGCTGCCTCCCCCTACCTGCCCGCCTTGAAATTGCTGAAGGTGCGGGTCTGCACCCGGCGCAGATCCTGCGGCAAGGCGTCCGGCGCAATCATGGTTTTGGTGGCGGCGGCGTCCAGGAGGATGGACTTGTTCTCCGCCACGTCTTTCTTCACAAACTTGATTGATGCGGCGTTCGGGTTGGCGTAGAACACCTTGTTGGTGAGCGACGCGTGCACTTCCGGACGCAGGATGTAGTTGATGAACAGGTGGGCGTTGGCGACGTTCGGTGCATCCTTGGGGATCGCCATGGTGTCAAAGAACAGGGTGGCGCCGGTTTTGGGTACCAGCGCTTCAATCACCACCGGCGGCTTGGCCTTGGCCTCCAGGGCGCGGCTGCGGGCGATGTTGATATCGCCTGAGAAACCCATCACCAGGCAAGTGGCGCCGCTGGCCATTTCTTCGATGTAGCCGGAGGAGGAAAAACGGGTCACGTAGGGGCGAATGCTGGTGAGCAGCCTGGCCGCCTCCGCATAATCGGCCGCGTTGCGGCTGTAGGCCGGCTTGCCAATGTAATGCAGGGCTGCGGGCAGCACTTCAGAGGCAGAGTCCAGCACGCTGACGCCGCAGCTCTTGAGTTTGCTGACGTACTTCGGGTCAAACAGCAGGCTCCAGGCGTTCTCCGGCATGGGCATGTCACCCAGCGCCGCCTTGACCTTGTTGACGTTGATGCCTACGGTGACGTAGCCCCACATCCAGTCCACCAGGTAGGCGTTGCCCGGATCGAGTTTGGCCAGTTGTTCCAGCAGGCCTTTGTCGAGGTTGCCCCAGTTGGTGAGCTTGCTGCGGTCCAGCTTTTGCAGCAAGCCGCCTTCAATCTGGATTTTGGCGAAGTGGGAGCCGGGCACGACGATGTCATAGCCGGTCTTGCCTGCCACCAGCTTGGCGTGAAGGATTTCGTTGTTGTCGTAGGTGTCGTAGCGAACCTTGATGCCGGTTTCTTTTTCGAAGTTCCTGATCGTGTCTTCGGCAATGTAGTCAGACCAGTTGTAGATGTTCAGGACCTTGGGGTCTGCCGCATGGGCCGCCCCGGCAAACAGCATGGCGCTCGCGGCCAACGCCAAACCAACTTGTTTCAAGTTCATAGCCATGTCAATTGATCCCCTTTGGTGAGGGCAAAATCATAGCAAAGGCCAGCGTCACGCAGGCGAAAACAGGTCCACCCGGTCGGTGATGATGCCGTCCGTGCCGAGGGCGATCAGGCGCTGTGCCGCCCATTCGTCGTTCACGGTGTAGCTCAGCGTGCGGAACTCCGCGCTTTTGGCCTGGGTGACGCTGGAGGTATCCCACAGGGCGTGATTGCAGACGACTGCCGCACAATCCAGCGTGAGGGCGGTTTCCAGCCAGCCTGTCCACAGCGAATCCAGCAGCAGGCCCCGTGGCAGTTGGGGCTGTGCGTCACGCGCTGCCTGCAGCGCTTCGGGGTGGAACGAGGTGAGCAGCGGCGGCACAGCCGCACCCTGCCACAGCCGCGCGGCATGGTGAGCGACCACTTCGCCCGTCTGTCGTTCCAGGCCGGGCGTGGGCTTGATTTCAATGTTCAGGAAAAAACCATTGCGCAGGCAGAAGTGGGCGATGTGGTCAAGAGTGGGCAGGGGTTCACCGGCAAAGTGGCGGGAATGCCAGCTGCCCGCATCGAGTTGGGACAGTGCGCCCCAGGCATGGTCGCCGCCGACGGCACTGTTTCCGGCGCCGAGTTGCGCAACCGCATTGGTGGTGCGTTGCAGGGTGGCGTCGTGCATCAGGAAGGGGATCCCATCAGCACTCAGTTTGACGTCGCACTCGAACATGCGGTAACCATGGCTGGCACCCACACGAAACGCGGCCAGCGTGTTCTCAGGGGCCAGTCGGCCAGCGCCCCGGTGGGCGACCCAGCGTGGGTAAGGCCAGTTGTCAGCGGTGACCTGCAGCATCAGGGGCTTCCTTGCGTTTGCCGCTGTTGGCGTCAAACCAGTGCAACTTGTCGGCGCGGGGCGTGACATGGATCGTGTTGCCAAGGCCGGGCACTGCGTGCGATTCTTCAGTGCGGATGATGACCATCTCGTCGCCGCTGCCGTGCGCCCAGCGGCCGTAGACCAGGCGTTCCGCGCCCAGCATTTCCACGGCTTCCACGCGCAAGGCCCAGCCGGTGGGGGTGATGTCCAGGTGCTCGGGGCGGACACCGGTGATGGTGCCCGCTCTGGCGTCAGGTGCGTTCTTGAGCAGGTTCATGGGGGGTGAGCCCATGAAGCTGGCCACAAACGTGGTGGCGGGCCGCGTGTAGACCTCTTCCGGCGTGCCAAACTGCTCGACCACGCCGCCGTTCATGACGATCATGCGTTGTGCCAGCGTCATGGCCTCGACCTGATCATGGGTGACAAAGAGGGAGGTGATGCCCAGTTCGCGGTGCAGTTTCTGTATTTCCAGCCGGGTTTGCGCGCGCAACTTGGCGTCCAGGTTGCTGAGCGGCTCGTCAAACAAAAATACCTGGGGCTGGCGCACGATGGCGCGACCCATCGCCACGCGCTGGCGCTGGCCGCCGGAGAGTTCGCGCGGCTTGCGCTGCAGAAACGGGCCTATTTCGAGGATCTTCGCCGCCTTGTCGACCCGGGTCCTGATTTCGTCCGCCGGCACCTTGGCGATCTTGAGACCGTAGGCCATGTTGTCGAATACGCTCATGTGCGGATACAGCGCGTAGTTCTGGAACACCATGGCAATGTCGCGTTCGGACGGCTCCAGGTGGTTGACCACGCGCGGGCCGATCGAGATTTCACCGCCGCTGACCTCTTCCAGTCCGGCGACCATGCGCAACAGGGTTGACTTGCCGCAACCGGACGGGCCGACGATCACGACGAATTCGCCGTCAAGAATCTCGGCATTCACGCCATGGATGACCTGGTTCGCCGACTTGCCGCTGCCGTAGCTCTTGACGATGTTTTTTAGAGTGATTGAGGCCATTATTTTTCGGTATCCACCAGCCCTTTGACAAACCATTTTTGCATCAGTATCACCACCAGCGCCGGCGGGATCATGGCCAGCACGGCGGTGGCCATGACCACATTCCACTGCATCTCGGAGTCGCCGCCCGAGATCATGCGCTTGATGCCAATGACCACCGGGTACATGTTCTCGTTGGTGGTCACCAGCAGCGGCCAGAGGTACTGGTTCCAGCCGTAAATGAACTGGATCACGAACAGGGCCGCAATCGACGTGCTGGACAGCGGCAGCAGCACGTCCTTGAAGAACCGCATGGGCCCGGCGCCGTCCATGCGCGCCGCCTCCACCAGTTCCTCCGGCACGGTCAGGAAAAACTGCCGGAACAAAAAGGTGGCGGTGGCCGAGGCGATCAGGGGCACCGTCAGACCGGCGTAGCTGTTGAGCATGCCCAGATCGGCCACCACCTTGTAGGTCGGGCCGATGCGCACCTCCACCGGCAGCATCAAGGTGACGAAGATGGCCCAGAAGAAGAACATGCGAAACGGAAAACGAAAATACACGATCGCAAAAGCAGACAGCAGTGAAATGGATATCTTGCCGAACGCAATGACCAATGCCGAGATCAGGCTCACCATCATCATTTGCCCCACCGGCGCCTTGGAGCCCGAACCGCCGCCGGTGCCGTTCCAGGCCGCCGTGTAGTTCTCGATGAGGTGGCTGCCGGGCAGCAGGGGCATGGGGGCTTGCACAATGGCCTGGGACGTCTGCGTGGAGGCGACAAACGTCAGGTACAGCGGAAAAGCCACCACCAGCACGCCCAGGATCAGGACGACGTGCGACAGCAGAGTCAGCAGGGGGCGGCGCTCAACCATGTCAGTAATTTACTTTCTTCTCGACAAACCGGAACTGCACCACCGTCAGCAAGACCACGATCGCCATCAGCACCACCGACTGCGCGGCAGAGCCGCCAAGGTCCATGGCTTTGAATCCGTCGTAATAGACCTTGTAGACCAGAATCGCCGTGTCCTTGCCGGGGCCGCCCTGGGTGGCAGCATCAATGATGGCAAAGGTGTCGAAGAAGGCATAGACGATGTTGATCACCAGCAGGAAAAAGGTGGTGGGTGACAGCAGCGGGAACACGATGGTCCAGAAGCGCCGCCACGGGCGGGCGCCGTCAATGGCGGCGGCCTCGATCAATGACTTGGGAATGCTTTGCAAACCCGCCAGAAAGAACAGGAAGTTGTAGGAGATCTGTTTCCAGACCGCCGCCATCACCACCAGGGTCATGGCGTGGGTGCCGTTGAGCAGATGGTTCCAGTCAATGCCGATGGCCTGCAGGGCATACGACACCACCCCCACGCCGGGCGCAAACATGAAGAGCCACAGGACGCCGGCCACCGCGGGGGCCACGGCGTAGGGCCAGATCAGCAGGGTTTTGTAGACCAGCGCGCCCTTGACAATGCGGTCCGCAAACACCGCCAGCATCAGGGAAAGGCTGATGCCCGCCACCGCCACCGCGGTAGAAAAAATGGCCGTGGTGTAGAACGACGCCAGATAGGTGTCGTCGTTCCACAGGTTGCGGAAGTTCTCCAGTCCAACCCATTCGATCGAGGTACCGAATGCATCAGACTGTTGCACCGATTGCAGCAGGGCCTGGACCGCAGGCCAGAAGAAAAACACCGCAATGACGAGCACCTGGGGCGCAATCAGCACCCAAGGCAGCCAACCGGAGCGGAAAACGACGCGCTTTTCCACTGGAATTCCCTGTCCTCAGCCCTTCTTGTTGGCCTTCTCGAACCGCTCCAGCAGTTCGTCGCCACGTTTCACGATGGAATCCAGCGCTTCCTTCGGCGTTTTCTTGCCGCCCCAGACCTGCTCGAGTTCTTCGTCCTCGATGGTACGGATTTGCACGTAATTGCCCAGGCGAATGCCGCGCGACTTGTCGGTGGTCTTGCGGATCATTTGTGTAGGCGCCACATCGGTTCCGGGGTTCTGCTTGTAATAGCCGGATTTTTCGGTGAGCTGGAATGCCGCCATGGTGATGGGCAGGTAGCCCGTGCGCTTGTGGCTGGCCGACTGCACTTCCGGGCTGGAGATGTAGGTGAAGAACTCGGCAATACCTTTGTATTCCTCCGGCTTCTTGCCTGCCATGACCCACAGGCTGGCGCCGCCAATGACCGTGTTCTGGGGGGCGCCGGGAACATCCGGGTAGTAGGGCAGGGGCGACAGACCAAAGGCGAACTTGGCATTCTTTTTGGCATCGCCGTAGAAGCCGGACGAGGTGGTGATCATGGCGCATTCGCCGGAAACAAAGCTGGTTTGGGGCACGTTGGCCCGGCCCTTGTACACAAACAGGCCTTGTTTGGCCATATTGGACAGATTCTCAATGTGACGCACGTGCAGGGGCGAGTTGACCTTCATGCGTGCATCCATGCCGCCCAGGCCATTGCCTTTGGTGGCAAATTCCACGTTGTGCCAGGCCGAGAAGCTCTCCAGCTGGGTCCAGCCCTGCCAGGCAAGCGTGATAGGGCACTTGTGGCCGCTGGCTTTGAGCTTGGCGGCCGCCAGCGCCACCTCGGGCCAGCTGCTGGGGGCCTTTTCGGGGTCCAGACCAGCGGCTTTGAAAGCATCCTTGTTGTAATAGAAAACGGTGGTGGAGCTATTGAACGGGAAGCTCAGCATCTGGCCATTGGGTGCCGTGTAGTAGCCTGCCACGGCCGGAATGTAGGACGAGGGGTCGAACTTCTGGCCGGCATCCTTCATCATCTGGCCAACCGGCACGATGGCCTGTTTGCTGGCCATCATGGTGGCGGTGCCCACTTCAAACACCTGCAGAATGTGCGGCGCATTGCCGGCGCGGAATGCGGCCACGGCAGCCGTCATCGACTCGTCGTACTGGCCCTTGTACGTGGGCATGATTTTGTATTTGGTCTGGCTGGCATTGAAGTCCTTGGCCAGGTCATTGACCCATTCGCCATTGACCGCGGTCATCGAGTGCCACCACTGGATTTCGGTTTGCGCCTGCGCCGACAGGGAAAAAGCCGCTGCAATGGCAATGGCGGTAAATTTCAATTTCATGGGAACTCCTGGAATAAGAGGGCTCAGCATAATCATGGACTGTGACAGTCGCGAGTCAGAAATATGTCAAAACCTGACCGTTTGATTAAACACCTGTTTATCCGGAGGTCTTATTCGGGTTTCCATCAGGGGTGCCCATCTGCAGGGTAGGTGAATGTTGCGCTGCGGTAATATCCAAGACCAGCCGGGTTAACCCCCACGTCGCCCCGCGTCACGTTCTGGCTGCAACTAGAAAAACCGATGAACGCCCCCATTCAGCTCACCCATCTTGTGTCCGCGCCTGCGCATGTGCCGCACGAACACGCCCGCATTCGCGAAATTCCGTACAACTACACCTCGTTTTCTGATCGCGAAATCGTGATCCGGTTGCTGGGTGCGCCGGCTTGGGAATTGCTCAACCGCCTGCGCGACGAGCGCCGTACCGGTCGGTCGGCCCGCATGTTGTACGAGGTGCTGGGGGATGTCTGGGTGGTGCAGCGCAATCCCTATTTGCAGGATGATCTGCTGGACAACCCCAAGCGGCGCGTGCTGCTGGTCGAAGCCCTGCACCATCGTCTGGATGAGGTGCAGAAGCGCCGTACCCCTGAGACGGACCCCGAGCGCGATGCCCTGGTCGGCGAATTGCTCAAGGCGGCGGGCCAGGCCGTGCAGGCCTTTGACGCCGCTTTTGTGGAAACCGCAACCTTGCGGCGCAAGACCCAGCGCGCACTGGCCAAACTGACCGCCAAAGACAACATCAAGTTCGATGGTCTCTCAAGGGTGAGCCATGTGACCGACGCCACCGACTGGCGTGTGGAGTACCCCTTTGTGGTGCTGACGCCTGACACGGAAGAAGAGATGGCCGGTCTGGTCAAGGGCTGCATCGACCTGGGGCTGACCATCATCCCCCGGGGCGGCGGCACGGGTTACACCGGTGGTGCGATTCCCCTGACCTGGAAAAGCGTGGTCATCAACACCGAGAAGCTGGAGGCCATGACGGAAGTCGAGATGGTGACGCTGCCGGGCCTGTCCCAGCCTGTGGCCACGGTCTGGACCGAAGCTGGTGTCGTGACCCAGCGCGTGGCCGATGCGGCTGAGCGCGGCGGGTTTGTCTTTGCGGTGGACCCCACTTCCGCGGAAGCTTCCTGCATTGGCGGCAACATCGCCATGAATGCGGGTGGCAAAAAGGCGGTGTTGTGGGGCACGGCGCTGGACAACCTGGCATCGTGGCGGATGGTGACACCGCAAGCCGAATGGCTGGAAGTGACGCGCGTCAATCACAACCTGGGCAAGATTCACGATGCGGAAGTTGCCAGTTTTGAGCTGAAGTATTTCAAGGCCGATGGCAAGTCGCTGTTGCGCACCGAGCGGCTGGACATTCCGGGCAAGACCTTTCGCAAGGAGGGCCTGGGCAAGGACGTCACCGACAAATTCCTGAGCGGCCTGCCGGGCATCCAGAAAGAAGGCTGTGACGGTCTGATCACCAGCGCCCGCTGGGTGGTGCACCGCATGCCGGTGCATACGCGCACCGTCTGCCTGGAATTCTTTGGCAATGCACGCGACGCCGTGCCCAGCATTGTCGAAATCAAGGATTTCATGTTTGCAGAGCAGAAACGCTCGGGCGTGTTGCTGGCGGGGCTGGAGCATCTGGACGACCGCTACCTGAAAGCGGTGGGTTACGCCACCAAATCCAAACGCGGTGGGTTACCCAAGATGGTGCTGTTTGGTGACATTGCCGGCGACGACGCCGATGCCGTGGCACGCGCCACCTCCGAAGTGGTGCGTATCGCCAACTCGCGCAGTGGCGAAGGTTTCATTGCCATCAGTCCCGAGGCGCGCAAGAAATTCTGGCTGGACCGCAAGCGTACGGCGGCCATCTCGAAGCACACCAACGCGTTCAAGATCAACGAAGACGTGGTAATTCCCCTGCCGCGCATGGCGGAATACACCGATGGTATTGAGCGCATCAACATCGAACTGAGCCTGCGCAACAAGATTGCCTTGTGCGATGAGCTTGAGGACTTCTTTGCCAAGGGTGATTTGCCCCTGGGCAAGCACGATGATGCGGATGAAATCCCGTCTGCCGAATTGCTGGAAGACCGCGTGGCACAGGCGCTGGCCCTGATTGGCGACGTGCGCACGCAGTGGCAGGGCTGGCTGCGGGATGTAGACAGCCTGTTCCCCCAATTGCAGGACCACACCCTGCGCGCCAGCTGGAAGACGCAAATCCGCGCGCCACTGCAGAACATCTTTACCGGTGGCGCATTTGAGCCCATTTTGCGTGAATGCAATGCCATCCACCAGCGCGTGCTCAAGGGCCGGGTCTGGGCGGCGCTGCACATGCACGCCGGCGACGGCAACGTGCACACCAACCTGCCGGTGAACAGCGACGATTACGAGATGCTGCAGGCGGCGCACGGCGCGGTCAAACGCATCATGGCGCTGGCGCGCTCATTGAACGGCGTGATCTCGGGCGAACACGGCATTGGCATCACCAAGCTGGAATTCCTGAGCGATGAAGAGCTGCGCCCGTTCACCGAATACAAGGCCAGGGTGGACCCGGAAGGGCGTTTCAACAAAGGCAAGTTGCTACGAAATTCAGAGCTACTAACGCAGGCGGAACGTGGGCTACAGGCCGATTTGACCAATGCCTATACCCCCAGCTTCGGCCTGATGGGGCACGAGTCGCTCATCATGCAGCAAAGCGACATTGGCGCCATTGCCGACAGCGTGAAAGACTGCCTGCGCTGCGGCAAGTGCAAGCCGGTGTGCTCCACCCACGTGCCGCGGGCCAACCTGTTGTACAGCCCGCGCAACAAGATTCTGGCCACCTCCCTGCTGGTGGAGGCTTTTCTGTACGAAGAGCAGACGCGCCGGGGCATCTCGATCCGCCACTGGCAGGAGTTCGAAGATGTGGCCGACCATTGCACGGTGTGCCACAAATGCCTGTCGCCGTGTCCGGTGGACATCGACTTTGGCGATGTCAGCATGAACATGCGCAACCTGTTGCGCAAGATGGGCCAGAAGAGTTTCCGCCCGGCGGGGGCGGCAGCCATGTTCATGCTCAACGCGACCAACCCCGAGACCATCAAGTTCGCGCGTTCGGCCATGGTCAATGTGGCCATGAAGGCGCAGCGCATGGCGCATGACGTCATGAAGGTGATTGCGCGCAAGCAGACCAAGGCGCCGCCCGCGACGGTGGGTACCGCGCCGATCAAGGAACAGATCATCCACTTCGTGAACAAGAAGCTGCCCGGTGGTTTGCCCAAGAAGACTGCCCGCGCCTTGCTCGATATCGAAGACAAGGACTACGTGCCCATCATCCGCGACCCCAAAGCCACGACGGCCGAGACCGAGGCGGTGTTTTACTTCCCCGGCTGCGGCTCGGAGCGTCTCTTCAGCCAGGTGGGGCTGGCGACGCAGGCCATGCTGTGGCACGCCGGCGTGCAAACCGTGTTGCCACCGGGTTACTTGTGCTGTGGCTACCCGCAGCGCGGCTCGGGCCAGTTTGACAAGGCCGAGAAGATGATCACGGACAACCGGGTGTTGTTTCACCGGGTTGCCAACACGCTGAACTACCTGGACATCAAGACCGTGGTGGTGAGCTGCGGCACCTGCTACGACCAGTTGCAGGGTTATGAATTCGAGAAAATCTTCCCCGGCAGCCGCATCATCGATATTCATGAATACCTGCTGGAGAAGGGCATCACGCTGCAGAACGCCGGCTCCTTCCTGTTTCATGATCCCTGCCACAGCCCGATGAAGCTGCAGGAGCCGATCAAGACGGTCAAGGCCCTGCTGGGGGACAACGTGATCCAGTCCGACCGTTGCTGCGGTGAGTCTGGCACGCTGGCGCTGAACCGGCCGGACATCTCGACGCAAGTGCGTTTCCGCAAAGAAGAGGAGATTCGCAAAAACGAAGCTCAGCTACGCGAAAAGGGCGGCTTGGCGCCGAAGGAAAACATCAAGATGTTGACCTCGTGCCCGGCCTGTCTGCAGGGGCTGAGCCGTTTTGGCGACGATCTGAAAAACGGCCTGATGGAAGCGGATTACATCGTCGTCGAGATGGCAAACCAGATTCTGGGCGACCAGTGGATGCCCGATTACGTGAAAAAAGCCAACGCGGGCGGCATCGAGCGTGTGCTGGTGTAAGGCATGACGCAGCCACCTTGCCCCTTGTGCGCATCCCCAGGCGGTGTTGTGGTGTTTCAGGGTGAGAAATTCCGCGTGATCCGGGCGCAAGAGGCCGGTTTCCCGGCCTTCTACCGCGTGGTCTGGACAGCGCATGTCGCCGAGTTTTCGGACCTCAGTGTGGCGGACCGAAGCCTGTGCATGGCGGCGGTGAACGTGCTTGAATTGGCGTTGCGCGCGCATCTGCAACCCACCAAGATCAACCTGGCGGCCCTGGGCAATGTGGTGCCGCATCTGCACTGGCATGTGATTGCCCGGTTCGACTGGGACAGCCATTACCCGTCGCCCGTGTGGTGCCCAGCGCAACGGCCGGTCGATTCAGCCGCGCTGGCCGTGATTCAGGGACGCCTGGAGGCCGTGGATATGGTCATCAAAAGCGAGCTGTCTGCGCTGTGCCCGGCTTTGTGATACTTTCGATTCTCTAATACGTGCTCTAAAAAGGTGGTCAATATGGCAGGTTTGCAATCAGGCGCTCCGACGCCGCAGTCCATCACGGTGCACAGCCAGTCCAGAGTGCTGGAGATCAGTTTTACTGATGGCGCCGAATTTCGCATTCCGTTCGAGCTGATGCGCGTCTACTCGCCCTCTGCCGAGGTCCAGGGCCATGGGCCGGGTCAGGAAGTGTTGCAGACCGGCAAGCGGGAAGTGGGCCTGACGGGACTGGAGCCGGTGGGCAACTACGCGGTGCAGCCCTCGTTTTCTGATGGGCATGACACCGGCATTTTTTCCTGGGACTACCTGTACTTTCTGGGCTCCCAGCAGGACAAGCTGTGGGCTGACTACACGGCCCGCTTGGCCGCGGCCGGTGTGGAGCGGGATGCCCCCATGGCCGAGAAGGCCGGGCACGGCTGCGCCAGCCACTGAGTGTTCATTTGCTATTGAATCAGTAGCGCCTTGCGCAATAGCTGCGGGGGCTGAGCCCCGCTTTTCATCATAATCACGACAGACTTCCCGCGGATGCGTGGGTTTGTCAATTTAGCGTGGGTCTTTCACGGCTAGGATAGCAGTCATGAGCACAACACATTTTGGTTATCAATCGGTTGAAGAAACCGAAAAAGCAAAGCACGTGCGTGGCGTGTTTGATTCGGTCGCACCGAAATATGACCTGATGAACGACCTGATGTCGATGGGGCTGCACCGTGCCTGGAAGGCGTTCACGGTGATGGTGGCCAACCTCCATGAGGGCTATCGGGTGCTCGACATCGCGGGCGGTACCGGCGACCTGGCATTGGCTTTCTCCAAGAAAGTTGGGAAAAGCGGGCAGGTGGTGCACACCGACATCAACGAAGCCATGTTGCGCACCGGGCGCGACCGCCTGCTCGATGCCGGCGTTTCATTGCCGACCCTGGTTTGCGATGCCGAAAAATTGCCCTTTCCCGACAATCACTTTGACGTGGTGAGCGTGGCCTTTGGCCTGCGCAACATGACGCACAAGGACGTCGCACTGGCCGAGATGAACCGGGTGCTCAAGCCGGCCGGCAAGTTGCTGGTGCTCGAGTTTTCCAAGGTGGCGCCGCCGCTGGAGAAGGTTTACGACTGGTATTCCTTCAAGGTTTTACCCAAGCTGGGCAAGCTGGTGGCGGGCGACGACGCGAGCTACCGTTACCTGGCGGAGTCCATTCGCATGCACCCGGGGCAGGAAGAGCTCAAAACCCTCATGAAAAATAATGGCTTTGGGCATGTGGATTACCACAACCTGACCGGCGGGCTGGTAGCCTTGCATGTCGGGATCAAGTGTTGAGAAGTGCTGAAACTTGCGATTTCGCGAATAATCCCGATCTAGTAAAGAATCCTTTGGAGTCATCATGAAATTCTGGTCTTTGGTATTGGCGGTATTTTTGGTATTGGCGGGCGTCAATGCCGAGGCGGCGAAACGCATGGGCGGTGGCAAATCCTTTGGCCAGCAATCAGGCAACGTCACACAACGGCAGGCGGCGCCTGCGCAAAGCGCGACCAAACCCGCAGCGCCGGCGACCGCAGCACCTGCCGCCGCCCCCAAGCGGCCTTGGGGAGCGATGCTGGGTGGTCTGGCCGCTGGTCTGGGCTTGGCCTGGCTGGCAAGTTCCCTGGGGATGGGAGAGGGCATGGCTCAATTCATGATGTTTGCCCTGCTGGCGCTGGTGATCATGATGGCCGTGGGCTGGTTCATGCGTTCCCGCAAAGCGGCGCAATCACAGAACGCGGGGAACTCACCGTTCGCATTTCAGGGCGCATCGCCTGCAAGCACCGCACAGGTTCCTGCCAGCTATCGGCCGGAAAACGTCGGCAACGACGCCTCTGCCCGCCCATGGGAGCGCAGCAGCATGGCGTTTGACAGTTCGAAGGCGGCAACTGCGGCCTCCGGTTCGATGATCGGCTCCGGCTTGGGTGGTTCGCAAAGCTGGGGCATTCCGGCTGGTTTTGACACTGAGGGTTTTCTCAAGTCGGCCAAGGCGAATTTCGTCTCACTGCAGGCGGCTTGGGACAAGTCAGACATCAATGCCTTGCGCGTCATGATGACGGACACCATGCTCAAGGAAATCCAGGCGCAACTCGCTGAGCGTGAAGTTCACACAGGTGGACCGGTCAATCTCACCGATGTTGTCATGATCGAGGCGCAGCTTCTGGGTATTGAAGATCTGGGTGACGCCTACATGGCCAGTGTCGAGTTTTCCGGCATGATTCGGGAAGAGCTTTCCGCAGGCCCGAGCCCGTTCCGGGAAGTATGGAACATGACCAAGTCAAAAAGCGGCAACAGCGGCTGGCTGGTGGCCGGAGTGCAGGCACTGCAATAGGCTGCCGGTCAGATTTCCCCGAACGCCCAGGGCGTATCCGGGGAATAAACAGGGAATAAACAGGGAATAATGGGGGCTATGGCAACACAGTCCCCTTTTTCATTGCTGGAAGGCTTTCTTCAAAGCCTTCCCCTTCCGAATATTCAGCCTCCGGCTTGGGCCGTTGATGAGACGCAGCGCCGCATCGTCCTCCTGTTGAATCACATCCTGATCCAGGAGAAGGAAGCGACCAGTCGCCTTGCAAGGCAAAAAGGGCGTGTCGTCCACATGCAGTGGCGTCTCTTTGCCATGACCTTGATTGCAACACCGGCCGGCCTGCTGGATCGGGCGCCGGCCGAGGCGAAGCCGGACCTCACTCTGGCGGTCACCGAGGAGTCGCCATTGGCACTGGCACAGGCCATGCTGCGCGGCGACAAACCCGCTGTGCGGATTGAGGGCGACGTGCAGTTGGCCGCCGAGGTGAACTGGCTGGTCGATCATGTGCGCTGGGATTTGGAAGAAGATCTTTCCCGCGTGATAGGTGATGCGCCGGCCCATGCGCTGGGGCAGGGCGCACGGAGCATGGCGAGTGCGCTGCGTCAGTTCCTGGGAGCGAGCGCGGCGAACGGACCGGCCAAGGCCCAGACATGACGCGTCTGTTTCGCGGTGTCTTCATTGTCTGGGTGGTATTGCGTTTCGGTCTGGATGAGCTATTCCTGACAAGTTTTCAGAAGCCCTGGCTGCGTGTCATCGCGCGTATCGTGTCGATTGGGCGCAACCTTGACGCGCCCCGCGGTCAGCGGATTCGGGAGGCGCTGGAGCGCCTGGGCCCCATCTTTGTGAAGTTCGGCCAGGTGTTGTCGACGCGGCGCGACTTGATGCCGCTGGATATTGCGGACGAACTGGCCCGCCTGCAGGATCGGGTGCCGCCGTTCAGCAGCGACGTGGCCATCGCCACCATCGAACGTGCGTTCCAGAAGAAAGTCGACGACATCTTCGTCTCGTTTGATCGCGAGCCGATTGCCAGTGCCTCGATTGCGCAGGTGCATTTCGCCGTGCTGAAAGACCGGACGGGCGATGCCAGGGAGGTTGCCGTCAAGGTGTTGCGCCCCGGCATGCTGTCGGCCATCGAAAAAGACCTGAGCCTGATGCGCATGATGGCTGGCTGGGTCGAGGGCCTGTCCAACGACGGCAAGCGTCTGAAGCCGCGCGAAGTGGTGGCTGAGTTCGACAAGTACCTGCATGACGAGCTTGATCTGGTGCGTGAGGCGTCGAGCGCGGCGCAACTGCGTCGGAACATGGCCGGGCTTGATCTGGTGCTGATTCCCGAGATGTTCTGGGACTATTGCGCGACGGAAGTCATTGTGATGGAGCGTATGAAGGGCGTCCCCATCAGCCAGGTGGATCGCCTGCGGGAGGCGGGGGTGGATATCCCGAAGCTGGCGCGGGACTGTGTCACCATCTTGTTCACCCAGGTGTTTCGCGATGGTTTTTTCCACGCCGACATGCACCCGGGCAATATTCAGGTCAGCATCGCGCCCGACACGTTTGGCCGTTATATCTCGCTGGATTTCGGTATCGTTGGCACCCTGACCGAGTCAGACAAGGAATATCTGGCCCAGAATTTCACGGCCTTCTTCCGGCGCGACTACAAACGGGTGGCCGAGTTGCACATCGAGTCGGGCTGGGTGCCTGCGGTAACGCGGGTCGATGAGCTTGAGTCGGCGATCCGCTCGGTGTGCGAACCCTACTTTGATCGGCCGCTCAAGGAAATTTCGCTGGGTCTGGTGCTCATGCGCCTGTTTCAGACCTCCCGGCGTTTCTCGGTCGAAATCCAGCCGCAACTGGTGCTGTTGCAGAAGACACTGCTCAACATCGAAGGCCTGGGACGGCAACTGGACCCGGACCTGGACCTCTGGGCGACGGCCAAACCCTTTCTTGAGACCTGGATGATCGATCAGCTGGGTCCCAAAAAGCTCATGGACCAGTTGCGCAACGAGGCGCCACGGTATGCCAAGCTCCTGCCCGAATTGCCGCGGCTTCTGGTGGACTTTCTCCAAAGCAGCAAGTCTCAGTCTGGCCGCGGACTCGATGAGCTTCTGGCTGAACAAAAGCGCACCAACCGTCTGTTGCAGGCGATCATGTATGGCGGCGTCGGATTTGTGCTGGGCCTGGTGGTGATGCAGCTGATTGTCCGTGTCCGGGTTTTTTAGCAGCGTTTCCTGACGGAACCCGCCGGGGTGGCCAACGCTTTATAATGAAAAGCTTTGCTACTTGAAATCCGAGCCTTATTGCCATGCCAATTTACGCCTACAAATGCGAGTCCTGCGGGTTTGCCAAGGACGTGTTGCAGAAAATGTCGGATTCACCGCTGACCGACTGTCCCGCCTGTGGCGCGGCCGCCTTCAAGAAACAGCTCACAGCCGCGGGCTTTCAGCTCAAAGGCTCCGGCTGGTACGCGACCGATTTCAAGGGCGGTGCGACGTCGACCTCCGCTACAGCCCCCAGTTCGGACACCGCGTCGACAAATGCCAGTGACGCCAAGCCGAGTGAGAGCTCGGCTGCAAAACCGGACTCGACCCCTCCATCTGCCTCGGGCGGCTGCGGCGGTTCTTGCGCCTGCCACTGACCCGTCGTCCACGAAACCCTGGAATCCTCGTGCCAATTAAAAAGTACCTGCTCACCGGCCTGCTGGCCTGGCTGCCCCTGGCCCTCACCATCTGGGTGTTGTTGTGGCTGGTAGGGCTGCTTGATGCCATTTTTGGCGGCATTCTGACGGGCCTTTCTGCGTTGACGCCAGGTTCGACCGGCGTCCAGATAGAGCAACTGCGTCTTATTCCTGGGCTGGGTGTGGTTCTGGTTTTTTCAGTACTGCTGGTAACGGGTGCGCTGGTCTCCAATGTGGCGGGGCGCTGGTGGCTCAGCCAGTGGGGCAAGCTGTTCACCAGAATTCCGGTTTTCAAATCCATCTACAACAGCGTGAAGAAAGTGTCCGATACGCTTTTTTCCAGCAATGGCAATGCGTTTCGCACCGCGATGCTGGTCCAGTACCCACGTGCGGGCGTCTGGACCATCGCATTCCAGACCGGCACACCCGGCGGTGAGGTGGCGGGGCATCTGGGACCGGATTTCGTGAGTGTCTATGTGCCCACCACGCCCAATCCGACCAGTGGGTTCTTCCTGATGCTGCCACGTGCTGAAGTCATCGAATTGAAAATGAGCGTGGATGAAGCGCTGACCTATGTGATATCCATGGGATCGGTGGCCCCTTCACCTGCAGTTGGCTTGCCCACCAAATAAGTTTCCCCGAATAATCCCTGTTGATAACCTGTGCCGCCTTCTCAGGCGGGCTTTGAAAGCTGTCTATGGCCATGCGCTCCCACTATTGCGGTCTTGTGACCGAGGCCCTGCTGGGCCAAACCGTCACCCTGTGTGGCTGGGTGAACCGTCGTCGCGACCACGGCGGTGTGATTTTTGTTGATGTGCGTGACCGCGAAGGTTATGTGCAGGTGGTGTGCGACCCGGACCGAGCTGATATGTTCAAGACGGCCGAAGGTATTCGCAACGAGTTCTGCATTCAGGTCAAGGGCCTGGTGCGTGCGCGCCCGGAAGGCACGACCAACGACAGCCTCAAAAGCGGCAAGATCGAGGTGCTGTGCCACGAGTTGACGGTGCTCAACCCGTCGGTCACCCCACCGTTCCAGTTGGACGACGAGAATCTGAGCGAGACCACGCGCCTGACGCACCGGGTGCTGGATCTGCGCCGTCCCTATATGCAGAACAATCTGATGCTGCGCTACCGCGTGTCCATGGAAGTGCGCAAGTTTCTGGATGCCAACGGTTTCATCGACATCGAAACCCCGATGCTGGGCAAGTCCACGCCAGAAGGCGCCCGCGATTATCTGGTGCCCAGCCGCGTCCACGAGGGTCATTTCTTTGCCCTGCCGCAAAGCCCCCAGTTGTTCAAGCAGCTGTTGATGGTGGCCGGTTATGACCGCTACTACCAGATCACCAAGTGTTTCCGCGACGAAGACCTGCGCGCTGATCGCCAGCCCGAATTCACGCAGATTGATATTGAGACTTCGTTCCTGAGTGAGCAGGATATCCGTGACATGTTCCAGGGCATGATCACCACCGTATTCAAGAACACCTTGAACGTTGACCTGGGCGAGTTCCCGGTCATGGCCTACAGCGAAGCCATGCACCGCTACGGCTCCGACAAGCCCGACCTGCGCGTCAACCTTGAGTTCGCTGAACTAACCGACGTCATGACAGATGTGGACTTCAAGGTGTTCGCCGGTGCGGCCACCATGAAGGGTGGCCGTGTGGTTGGCCTGCGCATCCCCGGCGGGGCACGGGAAGCCGGTGGCCTGAGCCGCGGCGAGATTGACGCCTACACCGAGTTCGTCAAGATCTACGGTGCCAAGGGCCTGGCCTACATCAAGGTCAACGAGCTGGCCAAGGGCCGCGACGGTCTGCAAAGCCCGATCGTCAAGAACATCCACGACAAGGCCCTGGCCGAAGT
Source organism: Rhodoferax sp. (assembly GCF_030646845.1). Lineage (GTDB taxonomy): Bacteria > Pseudomonadota > Gammaproteobacteria > Burkholderiales > Burkholderiaceae_C > Rhodoferax. The sequence continues at coordinate 31,761 of NZ_JAUSLE010000032.1, forward strand.
GCTGGCCCGCACGGGCGCGCAGGATGGTGACCTGATCTTCTTTGGCGCCGACAAGGGCAAGGTGGTCAACGATGCGATCGGTGCCTTGCGCATCAAAATTGGACACAGCGAGTTTGGCAAGAAGAACGGCCTGTTCGAGAAAGCCTGGCGTCCGATGTGGGTGGTCGACTTCCCGATGTTCGAGTTTGACGAGGAAGCGCAGCGTTACACCGCGGTGCACCACCCCTTCACCGCGCCCAAGGAAGGCCACGAAGACTGGATGGCCACGGCGCCCGAGAAATGCATTTCCCAGGGCTACGACATGGTGCTCAACGGCTGGGAGATGGGTGGCGGCTCGGTGCGTATCCACCGTGCGGATGTGCAGCAAAAAGTGTTTGACGCCCTGAAAATCACACCGGAAGAAGCGCAGGACAAATTCGGCTTCTTGCTCGATGCCCTGCAGTATGGCGCGCCGCCCCACGGTGGTCTGGCCTTTGGCCTGGACCGCATCGTCACTCTGATGACCGGTGCCGAGTCGATCCGTGACGTGATCGCCTTCCCCAAGACCCAGCGCGCCCAATGTCTGCTGACGAAGGCACCTTCCACCGTAGACGAAAAGCAGTTGCGTGAACTGCACATCAGGTTGCGTCCTGCCGAGCTGACAAAAGCGGTTTGATCAAGTCCTGACCGGGGCTTCAGGCAGAATGAAAGGGCGCTCAAACGGCGCCCTTTTTTATGTCCATGCGTTACAAAATTCCCCAATCCGTACTGGTGGTGATTTACACCCCGGTGCTGGACGTGCTGCTGATCAGGCGGGCCGACGCCACCGACTTCTGGCAATCTGTCACCGGCAGCAAGGATGCGCTGGATGAACCCTTCCATGAAACGGCTGTGCGCGAAGTTCGCGAGGAAACCGGGATTGACTGCGCGACCGGCACACCGCTGCAACAAGGCCTGCTCGACTGGCAGCTTGAAAACGTCTATGACATTTATCCGCGCTGGCAGCACCGCTATGCGCCGGGTGTGACGCGCAACACCGAGCATTTGTTTGGTTTAATGGTGCCGGCCGGGACGCCCGTGTGTTTGAGTCCACGCGAACATACCGCCTACCAGTGGCTGCCTTACCGGCAGGCGGCACTGACCTGTTTCTCACCTTCCAATGCGGAGGCCATATTAATGTTGCCACGACTGGCAACCTCGAAAGTCCAAACATGAATATCGTTCGTGTCGCCACTTACAACATTCACAAGGGCGTGCAAGGTGTTGGGCCGCAGCGTCGGCTGGAAATCCACAACCTCGGTCATGCAGTCGAACAGCTCGATGCCGACATTGTTTGCCTGCAGGAGGTGCGCAAGGTGCACCGGCGCGAGGAGAAGTATTTCACCCAATGGCCAGAGCTGCCTCAGGCCGACTTCCTGGCTCCGGAAGGTTACGAGGCCGTGTATCGCACCAACGCGTTCACCCGGCATGGAGAGCATGGCAATGCCCTGTTGTCGCGCTGGCCAGTGGTGACCCATCAGCATGAAGACATTTCGGACCATCGGTTTGAGCAGCGGGGGTTGCTGCATGTCGAGGTGATGGTGCATGGACAGGCCGTGCACGTGGTGGTCGTTCACCTGGGGTTGATCCGCGCCAGCCGCGCCCGCCAGGTGGCGCAGCTGCAGCGTTTCATCGAGCGCGAAGTGCCGCCAGCGGCGCCGCTGCTCGTGGCGGGAGACTTCAATGACTGGGGTGACCTGGTGCAACGTACGCTGGATGCCACAAAACTGAGCGCATTCAATGGCGGCCGCCATGCCACTTTCCCGGCCCGCATGCCGCTGGTGCAACTGGACTATGTGTACGCCAGAGGCCTGACGCCACTGGGCGTGCATGTTCCGCGTGGTCGCATCTGGTGGCGCATGTCGGACCATTTGCCCATGATTGCCGAGTTCGGCCTCCCGGACTAGACGCGCACCCATGGCGCAACCCCGGCCCGGTCATCAGGTCCAGCTGTTGCAGGGTGGACAGGCGTTCTTCCCGGCGCTGGTGCAAGCCATTGAGCGCAGCGTGCACGAAGTCCGGCTGGAGACCTATATCTTCAGTGTTGCGGCTTCCGGTGAGAGCGTGGCGGTGGCGCTGGAACGCGCCGCTCAGCGCGGGGTGGCGGTGTATCTGGTGATGGATGGTGTCGGCACGCCCAGTCTTCCGCCGGAGTGGGTGACCCGCTTCGATGCGGCCGGTGTCCAGTGGCGGATTTTTCTGCCGCTGGGCCGGATCGGGGTTCTGATTCCCAATCGCTGGCGGCGATTGCACCGAAAACTGTGTGTGGTCGATGGCACGGTGGCATTCTGTGGCGGCATCAACGTGCTGGATGATCTCTATGATCCCAATCACGGCGCTCTGGATGCCCCCCGATTTGACTTCGCCGTGCGCGTGACCGGCCCGCTGGTACAGGCGGTGCATGAGGCGACAGCGCAGTTCTGGTGGCGCTTGCAGGCGGCCAGTACCGCGCGCCAGAGCGATTTTCAGGCCGCCTGGCGCGCCCTGCAGGAAGCCGTCGCGCTGGCGCGGCAAGCCCGCTCGGACGCGGAGACCGACAAGGAAGCAAGGGCTCCAGTCCCCGGCGCCACGGGTCATAACATCAACGCCGATCTGGTACTGCGCGACAACGTGCGCAACCGTTCCCGGATTGAGCGTAGCTACCGCAAAGCCATAGGCGAGGCACAAACCGAGATCATCATTGCCAACGCTTATTTTGTCCCAGGCCGAAAATTGCGCAAAGGGCTGATTCATGCGGCGCAACGGGGCGTGCGGGTGCGATTGCTGCTGCAGGGCCGGTACGAGTATTTCATGCAGTACCACGCGGCCAGGCCTGTGTATGGCGCCCTGCTGGCGGCCGGCGTGGAGATTCATGAGTATGCCGTCAGTTTTCTCCATGCCAAGGTCGCGGTGATCGATGGCCATTGGGCCACGGTGGGTTCCTCCAATCTTGAGCCTTTGAGCTTGCTGCTGGCGCGCGAGGCCAACGTCATCGTCAAGGATTCTCCTTTTGCTCAGGATCTGCGCGCGCGGCTTGAGCACGCCATGGCCCACGGTGGTGTTCGCGTGGACCCTGCCATCTATGCCAACCGGCCGTGGCGCCAGCGCTTTCTGGATCGTGTCGCGTTTGGCGTGATGCGGATCCTGGTGTTCCTGAATGGAAAACGCTATTGATTTAGTAGCTATAAACGCATGATTGACGCGGGCTAATGCCCAAAAACCCTAAAAGTGAAACGCTGGTACCATCGTTCCATGTTAATGAAAAGTCAGAGCACCATGAATCCATCTGATGCCGATGAGGGCACCCCCGTATCCGTGAAAATCCGGGAACGCCTGATGGCGGCGCGCAAGCGCTTCAACGCCAATGACAACATCGCTGACTTTATTGAGCCAGGGGAGTTGGAGAAGCTGCTAGATGAGGTGGAAGACAAGATGAAGGGCGTGCTCAGCAGTCTGGTGATTGACACCGAGCGCGACCACAACACCGACAAGACGGCGCGTCGGGTCGCCAAGATGTATCTCAACGAGGTGTTCCGCGGCCGCTACGTCAGCGGGCCCACCATCACCGAGTTCCCCAACGCCGAACACCTCAATGAGTTGATGATCGTCGGCCCCATCACGGTTCGCAGCGCCTGCAGCCATCATCTGTGTCCGGTCATCGGCCAGATCTGGATCGGTGTGCTGCCCAATGAGCATACGAACGTGATTGGTTTGTCCAAATACGCACGCCTGGCAGAGTGGGTCATGGGCCGACCGCAGATCCAGGAGGAAGCGGTGGTCCAGCTGGCCGACCTGATTCAGCAAAAAACCCAGCCGGACGGCCTGGCCATCGTGATGGAGGCGACTCATTTCTGCATGGGCTGGCGCGGCGTCAAGGACATGGACAGCAAGATGATCAATTCGGTCATGCGCGGCAGCTTCCTCAAGGATCCCAATCTGCGCCGTGAATTCCTGTCGCTTATTCCGAAGAAAGGCTGATCATGTTGGTACGTTTGCTTTATGCCAGCCGTGCAATCGACACCAGTCCCGAGGCCATCGAGGCGATCCTGGCCCAGTCCCGCGAGCACAACCCGGAGTGCGGCATCACCGGCATTCTCTGTTATGGCGGCGGGATTTTCCTGCAGGCCATTGAAGGCGGACGCATGCCGGTGAGCGAACTGTATGGCCATATCCAGCGGGATCCCCGCCACAAGGATGTGGTGCTGCTGCACTACGAAGAAGTACCCGAGCGCCGATTTGGTGGCTGGACCATGGGGCAGGTCAACATGTCCAAGATCAATACCTCCATCTTGCTCAAGTACGCCGAAAAGCCGGAGCTCGACCCCTACTCGGTGTCGGGCAGCGTGTCCCTGGCGTTGCTGGAAGAGCTGATGGCAACGGCGTGCATCATCGGCCGCGCCTGAGCGCTTGACGGCTTCCCCGATCCAGCGCGATCCGTGGCGTGGCGACCCTGCGGTTGCCCCGGCACTGGTAGGTTGTGACTTCTCAAGCAGTCCCTCGCGCAAAAAACCGATTGTTCTGGCGCTGGGCTTCTCCCAAGGCGGGCGTGTGCAGCTGTCGAAGCTGGAGCGACTCGAATCGCTGGACGCATTCTCCCAGTGGTTGCAGCAACCACTGCACTGGGTGGGCGGTTTTGACCTCCCGTTCGGCCTGCCCCGTGAACTGGTCGAGACACTGGGCTGGCCGGGGCAATGGGAAGCCTGTATCCGTCATTACGCGACGCTGAGCCGCGAACAGATCCGCGCTACGTTTGCCGCGTTCTGCGATGCCCGACCGGTGGGCGGCAAATTTGCCCACCGGGCGACCGACCTTCCCGCCGGGTCCAGCCCCTCGATGAAATGGGTCAACCCACCCGTGGCGTACATGCTGCATGCCGGCGTGCCACGGTTGCTGGCGGCGGGGGTGCAACTGCCTGGCCTGCATGCAGGCGATCCGCACGATGTGGATGGAACGACAGGTCACGCGCGCCGGGTTGCCTTGGAAGCCTATCCGGGTTTACTGGCGCGGGAACTGCTGGGCAAACGCAGCTACAAGAGCGATGACTCGGCCCGGCAGACGCCGGAGCGCCTGATTGCCCGCAAAGACCTGATCACGGCGCTGGAGCACGGGCAGACCCGTCTGGGTCTGCGGCTCAAGCTGACGCATGCGCAGCGGGACGTATTGGCGGACGATGCCAGCGGTGATTCACTGGACGCGGTGCTGTGTCTGGTCCAGGCGGCCTGGGCCCAAGCCCGGCAGGCGCAAGGCGCTGTCCGCTATGGGTTACCCGCAGACATGGACCCGCTGGAAGGCTGGATCATCACCGCGTGATCGGATCGGCCTTATGCCGTCTGTTTGATGACCGTGTCTTCCAGTTTGACGGCCAACTGGGAGATTGCCAGGGCGGCCGGACAACCGGGGGTCGATTGAATCAATAACTGGCGCCGCATGATCGCCTGACGTACCGAGGGGTCGGACGGAATGTCGCCCATATGGATCAGGCGAATTGGCCGTCCCGGTTCAGTGGTCACAAAGCGGTCCAGCACCTGCTGCAATTGCGTCGTAATGGCCCGACCATCGCCCAATCGGGCCGTCTGGTTGATCACCATGCGAATATTTTGCCGCTTTTGCTGGCCCACCAGCACCTTGATGGTGGCGTAGGCATCGGTCAGCGAAGTGGGTTCGGGGGTGGCAACCACCAAGACCTCAGAGGCAAGGGAGACCGCAAAGAGGACGACGTCAGAAATGCCGGCGCCTGTGTCCAGCAAAACGATGTCGTAATGCGGCATCAGTCCACTGATGATGCGAAGGAAGTCATCGCGAACTTCGGGCGTCAGGCGTGAATACTCCACCATGCCGGAGCCTGCCAGCAAGACCGAAAAACCGCCCGGAGCCCGAACGATGGCTTCTTCGAGTTTGGCTTTCCCGGTGAACACATCATGCAGGGTGATCTTGGGGTACAGGTTGAGCACCACATCCAGGTTGGCCAGTCCCAGGTCGGCGTCCAGCACCAGAACACGATGCCCGCGTTTGGCCAGAGCTGCTGCCAGATTGGCCGAGACGAAGGTCTTGCCGACACCACCTTTGCCACTGGTGACCGCGAGCACTTTGCCAAGCGGTTTGAGGGGCACCGCGGTGGTGGCCACATTGTCTTGTGGCGGATTCAGGACATCGCTCATTCTCAGTTCACCCTATTCATTGCGCCGCCTGCTGTAACACCCGATGCGTCATTGGGAACACTTGTGATCCACGCTGGATCACCCATTGAGAGATGGCCGAACAACAGACTTTTTTCTTCTGCACTCACGGACAGCACCGGCGGCCGGTCGATGCATACCCGGTTGCGTCCCTCGGCCTTGGCCCGATAGAGTTCGATATCAGCCCGATCAGTCCACAACGCGGTCGTAGAACGGATCCATTCGGGGGCATAGGCGCCGCCAATACTGACGGTCACCTGGATGCTGACCAGCGGTGCGACGGAAATGGAGAGATTGCCCACCGCTTCGCGGATTCGTTCTGCCACGATCTTCCCGTATGAAGCCGGGCAGTTTGGCAGTATCGCGGCGAATTCCTCGCCACCGTAGCGTGCCACGGTATCCATCGGGCGCACACAGCTCGCCAGGCACCTGGCAACAGCCTGAAGCACATGATCTCCGGCCAAGTGGCCGTAAGTGTCATTGACCTTCTTGAAATGATCGATGTCCAGCATCAGCAGCAACGCGGACTCACCCGAACGGGCCACCACGTCAATTTCGCGGCTCAACACGTTGCGAAAATGGCGCCGATTGGCCAGGCCTGTCAGCGGGTCTTTCAGGGACAGTTCGCACAGGTTGTCAATGACGCTTTGCAGGTAGGCGACGGGAGATTCTTCTGGATCCGGGAGGCTGCTTGCGGGGTCATGCTCCAGCAGCGCACGTGCATCGTCCAAGCGCAAATCACTCAGATTGATCATGGAGGAGACAGTCTCGGAAGTCACAGAATATGGAATATTGGACAATTTGAGTCTAACAGGAACGTTTTTGGTCTGCGATGGGAAATCCATGGTTTTCCCCGTACTCATCAGCGTCACATAAGCTTCTACGGCACAAACGGCTTGTGCATCGGTGCGGCCGGTTGTGCGCTGGCAGCGATATGCTTCCTCCAACGATTTTCGGAGCACGACCCCCATGATTCTCAGATTCTTTTTGCTTGCTGGATTTCTGGTCGCAGGCAATGGCCACGCGAAAGGGCCGTTTGCCGGAGAAGTCTCCTTTGTTTCGGATGGCGACACACTCTGGGTGCAGCCGGAGGCTGGTGGACCGCCGCGCAAGCTGCGCATTGATGGTATTGACGCCCCCGAGATCTGCCAGACCGGTGGCGTAGCGTCGCGCGAGGTGCTGGCGCAGCATGCGTTGCACAAGCGTGTATCGGTGTCCGTGCGGCGCTACGACAGCTATGGCCGGGGACTGGCGCGCATCCAGCTCGAGGATGACGATCTGGGCGCGCGGATGGTACGGGCAGGGCAGGCTTGGTCGTATCGCTGGCGCCGCAATCCCGGCCCCTACGCTGCAGAAGAGGCCGTTGCGCGCCAAAGCCGGCGCGGGTTGTTCGCGACCAACGACCCGCCTGAGTTGCCGCGCAGTTTTCGCCAACGTCACGGCCCGTGCCATGCGGTGAGGTGATGATGGCGACGCGTCAGTGCGACACGCCGCAGACGGTACACCCGGCCTGGCGCCCGATACGCATCTCGGTGAATTCCATGGCGCGGCCATCGAGCATCAGCAGCCGGCCCGTCAGTGGGCGACCGGCACCACTGAGCAGCTTGAGCGCCTCAGCTGCCTGCATGGAGCCGATGATGCCGACCAGTGGCGCGAAGACGCCCATCGTGGCGCAGCGGGTTTCTTCGAAGGTGGTGTCGGCCGGAAACACGCAGGCGTAACAAGGGGAAAGCGCATCGCGTGGGTCAAAAACACAGACCTGGGCATCAAAGCGAATGGCGGCGCCAGAGACCAGCGGTTTGCGGTGTTTCACGCAGGCTGCGTTGATCGCATGGCGCGTGGCGAAGTTGTCGCAACAGTCCAGTACCACATCCGCCTGCGCCACCAGCGTGTCGAGCAGCGCAGCGTCGGCACGTGCCACGATGGGCGTGACCTGCACTTCCGGATTGATGGCACCAATGGCCGTTTGTGCTGACTCAACCTTGGGTCGACCGACACGGCCCATGGTGTGGGCAATTTGCCTCTGCAAATTGGTCATGTCCACGGTGTCGTGGTCGATGACGGTGATGTGGCCGACGCCCGAAGACCCCAAGTACAGCGCGACGGGCGACCCTAGACCACCAGCGCCCACAATCAGGGCATGGCTGCCCAAGATGCGCTCTTGGCCTTCAATCCCGATTTCATTGAGCAGGATATGGCGCGAATAGCGCAGAAGCTGGTCGTCCGTCATGTCGGCTTCTAGTCTTCTTTCTTCTCTTCCTTGCGTTCAACCGTGGTCTTGCTGGCGATGACGGTACGGCCTTTGAGCTGGTTGAGGGCCTGATTCAACTGGAAGTCCTTCTCGGACCCATACTCCGGGATCTTGCGCTCTGCCTGTGGCTTCTTGAGCTCTTCCTCCAGCTTCTTGAGGGCCTCTTCCCGAGCCTTTTCAGCAACAGGATCTTTCTTTTCAGCGCCCTGGCCATTGCTCAGGTGCTTTTCCAGATCGGCCTCGCGGGTGCGCAGTGCGGCAAACAAATTGCCTTCCTCACTCTCATCCACCATCACATCGGGCACGATCCCCTTGGCCTGGATGGACTTGCCGCTTGGCGTGTAGTAACGACTGGTGGTGAGCTTCAGGGCCGCGGTTGGGCAATTGTCCATGCGGAATGAAGGATCCAGGCAAACCGCGGTCTGCACCGAGCCCTTGCCAAAAGTCTGATTGCCCAGAACCGTGGCGCGCTTGTGGTCTTGCAGCGCGCCCGCCACGATTTCGCTGGCTGAGGCAGAACCTTCGTTGACCAGTACCACCAGGGGCACGGTCTTCAGCGCGCCTTTGGTCACTTCGTGTAGCCGCTTCAGGGGATCGGCACCACCGCGGCGCTGGTAGAACTCGGGGGCCGCCTTGTAGGTGAACTTGCTTTCGGGCAACTGGCCGTTGGCCGACACCACGGTGACGTTCTCCGGCAAAAATGCCGCCGATACCGCCACGGCGGCGTCCAGGTAGCCACCGGGATCGTTGCGCAGGTCCAGCACCAGCCCCTTGACTTGGGGTTCCTGCTTGTAGATGTCTTCGACTTTGCGCGCGAAGTCTTCCACCGTGCGTTCCTGGAACTGACTCAGGCGAATCCAGGCGTAGCCCGGCTCAATCACCTTGCTCCGCACAGACTGGGTGCGGATCTCTTCGCGTGTGATTGTGACCGGGAAGGTTCGGTTCTCGGACTTGCGCAAGATGGTGAGAATCACCTTCGTATTGGGTTCGCCACGCATGCGCTTGACGCCTTCACTGAGTGCCAAGCCCTTCACTGGGGTGTCGCCGATCTTGATGATCAAGTCGTTGGGCTTGATGCCGGCCCGAAAAGCGGGCGAGCCCTCGATTGGCGATACGACCTTGATCAGACCCTCTTCCTGGGAAATTTCGATGCCGACGCCGACAAATTTGCCGGTCGTGCCTTCGTTGAATTCCTTCAGTGCTTTTTTATCGAGGTACTGCGAATGCGGGTCAAGACTGGACACCATGCCGACGATGGCGTCGGTAATGAGTTTCTTGTCGTCGACCGGCTCGACATAGTTGCTCTTGACCATGCCAAACACCGCAGCCAACTGCTGCAGCTCCTCCAGCGGCAACGGCGCCAGCGTGCCACGCGCCACCGTCTGCAGTGAAACAGTGGTCAACGCGCCAGCGACGATGCCTAACGAAATCCAGCCTGTAATTTTCAGTTTTTGACCCATAAATATTCCTGTTCCAACTCAATATACACGGTTGGAGGCTGATCAGATGGGGTGGTTCCCCATTTACTCAAGCTTTACCCTGAGATGCCACCGCAGCCGCCGCTTTGGCAGCTGCCTCGGCGTCGCCCAGGTAGTAATGGCGGATTGGTTTGAGCTCGTCGTCCAGCTCGTACACCAGCGGAATGCCGTTGGGGATGTTCAAGCCCACGATGTCGTCGTCCGAAATGTTGTCCAGGTATTTCACCAGCGCCCGGATGGAGTTGCCGTGCGCCGCCACCACCACCCGTTTGCCGGCCTTGAGCGCCGGCGCCAGGGCCTCGTTCCAGAACGGCATGACCCGCGCCACCGTGTCTTTCAGGCATTCGGTCAGCGGGACCTGTTCCGGCTGCAGCCTGGCATAACGCAAATCGCCACGTTCGCAGCGCGGGTCGGTCGGCTCCAGTGCGGGCGGCGGGATGTCATAGCTGCGTCGCCATGCCAGCACCTGCGCGTCGCCATATTTCTTGGCCGTCTCCGCTTTGTTGAGGCCCTGCAAGGCGCCATAGTGGCGCTCGTTTAGCCGCCAGCTGTTGACCACCGGCAGCCAGGTGCGGTCCATCTCGTCCAGCACGTGCCACAGGGTGCGGGTGGCGCGTTTGAGAACGCTGGTGTAAGCCACATCAAATTCGTAGTTTTCCGCCTTGAGCAGGCGCCCGGCGTTTTTGGCCTGCTCAATGCCGGTGGGCGTCAGGTCGACGTCGGTCCAGCCGGTAAAACGGTTGTCAAGGTTCCAAGTGGATTCGCCGTGGCGGATGAGAACTAGTTTGTGCATTGTGTTTTTCAGGGTCAAAAGCCATCGCGATGGCAATAACAGAGGTCGGGGTCGGGGTAAAACCGCCAATCGAATGCGCGGAGAACCCCCGCATTCTAAAATGAGCGGTTTACCGTCGGTTACTTACAAGGAACAAAGTGAAATTTATTCTCGACAACTGGATGATCATGTCCGTCGCGCTGGCCTCTGGTGCCATGCTGCTGTGGCCGGTGCTCAAGGGCGCCGCCGGAGGCTCGCTGACCGCGGCCGGTGCGGTTCAGCTCATCAACCACGAAAAGGCGGTGGTCATTGACGTGTGCGAAACCAGCGAGTTCGCGGCGGGCCACGTGGGCGGCGCCAAACACATTCCCTTGAATCAGCTTGAAGAGAAACTGCCTGGCGTTGTGAAGAACAAGGCGCTGCCGCTCATTCTGGTCTGCCAGTCAGGCGCACGTTCGAACCGCGCCGTGGCGATTGCAAAAAAACTGGGATACGAGCAGGCCCAGTCTCTGGGTGGTGGCCTGAGCGCCTGGAAAGCGGCCAACCTGCCGGTCGAAAAAGCCTGATTGTCCAAGGAAAGCACCCATGCAAGCCGTCAAGATGTACACCACCGCAGTCTGCCCTTACTGCGTTCGCGCCAAGCAGATTCTCAAGGCCAGGGGCGTTGAGCAAATTGAAGAAATCCGCATCGACACCGATCCGGACCTGCGCCACAAAATGATCGAGATCACGGGTCGGCGCACCGTGCCGCAGATTTTCATTGGCCAGACGCATGTCGGTGGCTGCGATGATCTGGTGGCGCTGGACGGGCAGGGGGGGTTGACGCCTCTGCTGAATGCCGCCTGATGGGTCTTGAAAGAGGCCCTGACGGCGGTCCACTGATTTTCACCTGAGATAATCTCGCTCGATCCTGATCGTGTGCCCGCTCAATCTATTCCAGACCAGAGCGGGCTTTGTTTTGACTAGAAAGAAAAGCCATGTCCGACCAACAAGCCCCCGTTTTCCAGATTCAGCGCGTCTACCTCAAGGAGGCGTCGCTGGAGCAGCCCAATTCACCCGCGATCCTGCTGGAGCAGGAATCTCCCACGGTGGATATCCAGCTGGGCGTGAATGCCTCGCCGGTGGCAGACGGCATTTTTGAGGTGAGTGTCACCGCGACCGTCCAGACCAAAATCAAGGACAAAACCGTGTTTCTGGTGGAAGCCACGCAAGCCGGCATCTTTGAAATCCGTCATTTGCCGCAAGAGCAGATGAATCAGATCATGGGCATTGCCTGCCCGCAAATCGTGTACCCCTATCTGCGCGGCAACGTGGCAGACCTGATCCAGCGTGGTGGCTTTCCACCCGTGCATTTGTCGGAAATCAACTTCCAGGCCATGTTCGAGCAGCAGCAGCTGCAAGTGCAACAGCAGGCCGCCGGTGAGGACGCTCCCCGTATCGTCACTCAGTAAGGGTTTGGAAGGTTTTGACCCTCTAGCCCCCGAATCCAGGGCTTGACGTGCTATGAAAATAGTAGTTCTCGGGGCCGGTGCCTGGGGTACCGCGCTGGCGGTCAGCGCCGGCAGCAACCCGCTGGCCCAACACGCGGTGACGCTGTGGGCGCGCGATGTCGGGCAGGCCTCAGCCATGCAGGCGCAGCGCGAGAATGCCCGCTACCTGGGTGGCGTCGCGCTCCCGCCGACGCTGAGTGTCAGTTCAGTCAGTCCGGATCAGTTCGGCAGCCTCGTGTCCGACGCCGACCTGGTCATTGTCGCCACGCCGATGGCCGGCCTGCGCGCCATGCTGTTCCATCTGCAGGCCTGCCGCGTGCCGGTGGCCTGGTTGTGCAAGGGCTTCGAAGCGGCCCAGTCTTCAGAGTCTTTTGGGCTGCTAGCCCACGAGGTACAAGCGCAGATTGCTCCTGATTTGATAGCGGGTGTGCTCAGTGGCCCCAGCTTCGCGCAGGAGGTTGCGCGCGGCCAGCCGACGGCCCTGGTGGCAGCCAGCGTTCATGCGTCGGTGCGCCAGGCGCTGGTGGATGCGTTTCACAGTCCCACCCTGCGGGTCTATGCCAATGACGATATCGTGGGCGTGGAAGTCGGCGGTGCGGTGAAGAATGTGCTGGCCATTGCCACTGGCCTGTGCGACGGCCTGAATCTGGGCCTGAATGCCCGGGCGGCGCTGATTACCCGGGGACTGTCCGAGATGATGCGTCTGGGCGTGAGCCTGGGCGCACGGGCTGAAACGTTCATGGGCTTGAGTGGCCTGGGCGACCTGGTGCTCACCGCCACGGGCGACCTGTCGCGCAATCGGCAGGTCGGACTGGCGCTGGCCCGGGGCCAGACCCTGCAACAGGCGGTTGAATCACTGGGCCATGTGGCGGAGGGTGTTTATTGCGCCCGCACCGTGCTGCAGCGCGCGGCCGGTCTTGGCGTCGAGATGCCGATTGCGCAGGCCGTGGTGGCTTTGCTGGATGGCCAGATTCAACCGGTTGAGGCAGTGGCGCTGCTGATGGGACGTGAGCCGACGGCAGAATTGCTGTGAACAAGCCCTGATGTGAGACTCCTCGGAGACCCTGATGACCCCCTATTTCGATTTTTCCCCTGATGCCGTGGCCGCTTTGGCCCGCGCCGATGCGGCGCGGGCTCTGCAGGAAGACGTGGGCGAAGGCGACCTCACGGCCGGTTTGATCGACCCGACTCGCCGGGCCCGTGCGCATGTGCTGGCGCGTGAAGCGGCTGTCATCTGCGGTGCCCCGTGGGCGCAGGCGGCACTGCAGCAACTCGATCCAGACGTGCGCCTCAACTGGTTGGTGGGCGAGGGCCAGCGTTGCGCGCCCGATCAGGTGGTGCTCGAGATGGAAGGCTCGGCCCGCGCGCTGCTGACGGCGGAGCGCACGGCGCTCAACTTTCTGCAGTTGCTCAGTGCCGTGGCCACCAAAACCGCCAGCTATGTGCAGGCAGTGCAGGGTGTGCCGGCTGTTCCGGGTATTGGGGCCAAGCGTGCGCAAATCGTGGACACGCGCAAGACGCTGCCCGGTTTGCGCCTGGCGCAGAAATATGCGGTGCGCACCGGTGGCGGCACCAATCACCGCATCGGTTTGTACGACGCCGTGCTGATCAAGGAAAACCACATTGCCGCAGCCGGTGGTGTGACGGCTGTGCTGCAGCGTGCGGCGCAATTGGCGCCGACCGCCAGGTTCATTGAAATCGAGGTGGAAACCCTGGCCCAGCTGGCAGAGGCCCTGAACGCCGGTGCGAGCATGGTCCTGCTCGACAACATGGACCTGGCGATGTTGCGTGAAGCCGTGCAGATCAATGCCGGGCGGGCGATACTGGAAGTGTCGGGCGGCGTGAACCTGTCCACCGTGCGCGACATTGCTGCCACCGGTGTCGACCGCATCTCGATCGGTGCGTTGACCAAAGACGTCCAGGCCACTGATTTTTCCATGCGTTTCAAGGATCTGTGATGAGCACCATTTCCAATGCCATGAGGGATGTCGAATACGAGCAGCCGCAGCAGGATGCGATGCACAACGCTGGCGTTTGTGCGACCCGGCATGCCTGGGCGCGTGTGCCGGTAGAGCCCAGCCCAACCGAGCGCGCGGCGCTGAAAGACAAGATCCGCCGGCTGCTGAAGGAACGCAATGCGGTGATGGTGTCGCACTATTATGTGCATCCGGATTTGCAGGACTTGGCCGAAGAGACCGGCGGATTGGTGAGTGATTCGCTCGAAATGGCCCGCTTTGGCCGCGACCATCCCGCCACCACGCTGGTGGTGTCGGGCGTGCGCTTCATGGGCGAGACCTCCAAAATTCTGTCGCCGGAAAAGCGCGTCCTCATGCCGGACCTGGACGCCACCTGTTCGCTCGATCTGGGTTGCCCCATTGACGAATTCAGTGCCTTCTGCGATGCCCACCCGGACCGCACCGTGGTGGTCTACGCTAACACCAGCGCGGCGGTGAAGGCGCGTTCCGACTGGCTGGTGACGTCGAGCTGTGCGCTGGACATCGTGCGGGCGCTTAAAGACAAAGGGCACAAGATCCTGTGGGCGCCGGACCGCCATCTGGGCGGTTACATCCAGCGCGAAACCGGCGCCGACATGGTGATGTGGGGCGGCTCCTGCATCGTGCACGATGAGTTCAAGGCCTTTGAATTGCAGGCCTTGATGAAGGAGCATCCTGGTGCCAAGGTGCTGGTGCATCCCGAGTCACCGGCCGATGTGATCGCGCTGGCCGATGCGGTGGGCTCCACCTCGGGCATTCTCAAGGCAGCCCATGAGATGGACGCCAAAGAGTTCATTGTGGCCACCGACAACGGCATGATGCACAAGCTGCGCACCCTAAACCCGGGCAAGGTTTTCCTGGAGGCGCCAACGGCCGGCAACAGCGCCACCTGCAAGAGCTGCGCCCATTGCCCCTGGATGGCCATGAACAGTCTGGCCGGCGTGGCGCAGGTGCTCGAAACCGGGGCCAACGAGATTCATGTGGACGCCGCCCTGGGTTTGCGCGCCCGGCTGCCGATTGACCGCATGCTGGCATTCACTGCCGCGCTGAAGGGCGGTCAGGATGCGGGTAGCCTGGTACCCCATATTGGGGCTGCTTAGACTGCTACTGAATTCGTAGCGTCTTTTCCCCGCTCACTCCCCCAGCCCCTCTCTCGCCCCGCCGGGCGAAAGAGGGGAGTCTCATTTTGCTTTTGGTGACTGATCAGGCTTCTACGACGCGTGAGAGTGCGGGGGACCTGGCGGGCCTGACCTGGCTCAAACTTCCAGGTTGTCGATCAGGCGTGTGGCACCCAACTTCGCCGCGCCCAGTACCACCAGCGCGTCGCCCGGTTGTGGGGCCTGCAAATCGCTGCGGCGGCGTGCCACCATGTAGTCAGGGTGCCAGCCGCGTGCGGTGAGGGTTCGCATGGCCTGGTCTTCCAGCGCACCGATGTCGTGGGTGCCCGCTTTCAAGGCGGTGGCCATGGCTTTGAGTGCCAGCGACAGCTGCACCGCCTCGGTGCGTTCGCCCTCACTGAGGTAACCATTGCGCGACGACAGCGCCAATCCGTCTGGCGCACGCGTGGTTTCTCCGCCCACGATCTCGATCGGCAGGGCAAATTGCTGCACCATGCGCCGGATGACCATCAGTTGCTGGTAGTCCTTCTTGCCGAAGACGGCGACGCGCGGCTGCACGCAGGCAAACAGCTTCATCACGACCGTGCAGACGCCGACAAAAAATCCGGGGCGAAAGTAGCCCTCCAGGATGTCGGCCAGTTCGGCGGGGGGGTGCATCTTGAAGGTTTGCGGCTCGGGATACAGCTCTTTCTCGTTGGGCGCAAACAGCAGGTCGCAGCCGGCCGCCTGCAGCTTCTCGCAATCCGAGTCCCAGGTCCGGGGATAGGTGTCAAAGTCCTCATGCGGCAGGAACTGCAGGCGGTTGACGAAGATGCTGGCCACCGTGACATCGCCCAGTGGTCTGGCCTGGCCGATGAGCGTGAGATGGCCCTCGTGCAGGTTGCCCATGGTCGGTACGAACGCAGCGCGCTTGAACTGTTCCAGGTGACTGCGCAACTCGGCGATGGTGTGAACGATGTGCATAGGGGCTTGCCTACCAGGCATGTTGGGTGTTGTCGGGAAATGAGCCATTCTTGACGGCGGCGACATAGGCCTGCATGGCCTCCTTGACGCCGGGCGCGCCGGTCATGAAGTTGCGCACGAACCTGGGCATCTTGCCCAGGTTCAGCCCCAGCATGTCGTGCAGCACCAGCACCTGGCCGGCCGTGCCGGTGCCGGCGCCAATGCCGATGGTGGGGCAATGCAGCAGTTCAGCCGTGAGCTCGGCGGACAGGGCGGCCGGCACCATCTCCAGCACCAGCAGCGTGGCACCGGCGTCCTGCAGGGCGTGCGCCTGGCGCTTCAGCGTGGCGGCCGACTCCTGGGTTTTGCCTTGCACCCGGTAGCCGCCCAGGGCGTGTACGGTCTGCGGCGTCAGGCCCAGATGCGCGCACACCGGGATGCCGCGCTCCACCAGAAACCGCACGGTATCTGCTGTCCAGCCGCCACCCTCCAGCTTGACCATGTGGGCACCGGCCTGCATCAGCACGGCGGCGCTGCGCAGCGCCTGTTCCTTCGATTCATGGTAGGTGCCAAACGGCAAGTCGCCTATCAGCCAGGCGGTGGCTTGCGAGCGCCGCAGGCCACGCGCGACACTCTCGACGTGGTAACGCATGGTCTCCAGCGAAACGCCCACGGTGCTGCTCAAGCCCTGGCACACCATGCCGAGCGAGTCGCCCACCAGAATGCACTCGACACCGGCGGCGTCGGCCACCGCGGCAAAGGTGGCGTCATAGGCGGTGAGCATGGTGATTTTTTCGCCGCGCGCATGCATTTCCAGCAGGCGCGGCAGGCTGACCGGTTTGCGCAGGGCGGGGGCCGCGCTGGGTGGCAGGGTGCCGTAGGGCGTCGCGCTGGTGGGGTTGATCGGTGTGCTCATACGGCCTCCTCGGGATCAATGGGGGTGGGACAAGACGGCGCCGGGTGGCGCGCCGGGCTCAGGGCGTGAGCACCGTGCTGACCGCCTGCGGCAAAAGTTGCGGATAGTCGCGGCTGAAATGCAGGCCGCGGCTCTCATGCCGGGCCTGGGCGCTGCGCACGATCAGGTCAGCCACCAGCACCAGGTTGCGCAACTCCAGCAGGTCGCGCGTGACGTGAAACCGGGCGTAGAACTCCTGGATTTCATCCTGCAGCATCGCAATGCGGTGGGCCGCGCGCTCCAGCCGTTTGTTGGTGCGCACAATGCCGACATAGTCCCACATGAAGCGGCGCAGTTCGTCCCAGTTGTGCGAGATCACCACCACTTCGTCGGGGTCGGTCACGCGGCTGTCGTCCCAGGCGGGCAGCGGTGGGCAGGGCTGCGGTGTTTCCTGCACGATGGCCTGGGCCGCGGCGCGGGCAAACACCATGCATTCCACCAGGGAGTTGCTGGCGAGCCGGTTGGCGCCATGCAGGCCGGTGCAGGCGGTCTCGCCAATGGCGTACAGGCCGGGCAGGTCGGTATGGCCGGCCAGGTCGGTGCGCACGCCGCCGCAGGTGTAGTGGGCGGCCGGCACGACGGGAATGGGCTGTTTCGCCATGTCGATGCCGAGTTCCAGACAGCGGGCATAGATGTTGGGAAAGTGCTCCTGCAGGAAGGCCAGCGGCTGGTGCGAGATGTCAAGGTAGACGCAATCCAGGCCGCGTTTTTTCATCTCGAAATCAATGGCGCGCGCCACCACGTCGCGCGGTGCCAGCTCGGCGCGTGCATCGTGCGCCGGCATGAAGCGCGTGCCGTCAGGCAGCAGCAGACGCCCGCCCTCACCGCGCACCGCCTCGCTGATGAGAAACGACTTGGCGTGCGGGTGGTACAGGCAGGTCGGGTGAAACTGGATGAACTCCATGTTTTCCACCCGGCAACCGGCGCGCCAGGCGGCGGCAATGCCATCGCCGGTGGCGGTGTCCGGGTTGGTGGTGTAGAGGTAGACCTTGCCGGCGCCGCCGGTGGCCAGGATGGTGCGTGGCGCGCTGAAGGTGAGGACCTGGTCGGTCGCTTCATCCAGTGCGTACAGGCCCAGGCAATGGTTGGTTTCGCCGGGCTGGTGGGATGCGGCCCGTTCCAGCTTGGCGCTGGTGATCAGGTCCACCAGTGTGTGGTGCTCGAACAGGGTGATGTTGGGCGAGAGTCGCACCCGGGCCATCAGCGTGTCCTGCACGGCCGCGCCCGTGGCATCGGTCACGTGCACGATGCGGCGTTCGCTGTGGCCGCCTTCGCGGGTCAGGTGCAGGTGACCTTCTTCCTGCGAGAAGGGTACGCCCAGTTGCTGCAGCCAGCGGATACTTTCTGGCGCATGTTCCACCACGAAGCGGGTGGCGTCCAGGTCGCACAGGCCGGCGCCGGCCACCAGCGTGTCCTGCACATGGGACTCAAGGGTGTCGCCCTCTCCCATGACGGCGGCGATGCCACCCTGGGCATAGCGGCTGGAGCCGTCGTTGAGGTCGCGCTTGGTCAGGATCGCCACGCGGTGGGTCGGGGCCAGATGCAGGGCCGCGCTCAGGCCGGCGAGGCCGCTGCCGACGATCAGGACGTCGAAATGATGGGATGACAGGGTCACGGGGCGCAGACTCGCAGAGGGCGTTCAGAGTGGCGAATAAGCCAGCCTGACGTAAATGGGGGCAAACACTTCAGCCTGGGTAATTTCGATCAGGGTTTCCTTGGCGAGCTCGAGCAGGGCGATGAAGGTGACGACCAGTACCGGCGTGCCCTTGGCCGCGTCAAACAGCTCCTCAAATTCGACAAAGCGGCGGCCCTGCAGTTTTTTCAGCACCATGCTCATGTGCTCGCGCACAGACAGCTCTTCCCGCGTGATCCTGTGGTGCTGCACCAGCTTGGCCCGTTTCAGGATGTCGCGCCAGGCTTCCTGCAGATCGACGACATTCACATCCGGAAAACGCGGTTGCAGTGACTGCTCGATGAAGACCTGGGCCTTGAGGAAGTCGCGGCCAAACTGGGGCACCGCGTTGAGCTTGGCACCGGCCAGCTTCATCTGCTCGTATTCCAGCAGACGGCGCACCAGCTCGGCGCGGGGGTCTTCGGCTTCCTGCCCCTCTGCCACTTTCTTGGGTGGCAGCAACATGCGTGACTTGATCTCAATCAGCATGGCGGCCATCAGCAGGTATTCGGCGGCCAGCTCCAGATTGCGGCCGCGAATTTCCTCGACATACACCAGGTACTGGCGGGTCACCCCCGCCATCGGAATGTCCAGAATGTTGAAATTCTGCTTGCGGATCAGGTACAGCAGCAGGTCCAGCGGACCTTCAAAGGCTTCCAGGAAGACTTCCAGCGCATCCGGCGGAATGTACAAATCGCGCGGCATGGCAAACAGGGGCTCGCCGTACAGGCGGGCGACGGCGACGTGGTCGACCACGTCCGGCATGCCCGGTGAATCGGACGATCTGCGGACGCTCAACTCGGCGCTGGCAATGGTGTCAGACATGCATCTGCTACAAAATATATAGCTGCTAGCGCTTTGTTTTCGAGGGCTGGATGCGTATTTTGCTGTTAGCTGGCGTCGGTCTGGTAGACGTACGGTTTCTGGTCAACCTCGGCCTCCCGGTATTCGCTCCAGGCGCTGCGGTCAACCGGCTTGTCCCACAGCAGGTCACGGCCCTGGCGCTGCTTGGCCTCCAGCGCAGGGTCTTTGGCTTTCAGCTGCTCGATGAACTGGGTCACGTCAGACTGGTACTTGGGGCGGTAAAAAATATTCATGGACTAAACCTCTTTGGCGCATTTTACCGGGGCCGGCGTTGCGGTTGGCACCGTACGACAGCGAGTACCATTAGTTACATGTGCATCCGAACCTGTTTTTTTGCTGACGCTGAATGAACGGTTTGTCCCACCCCGCAACATGGGTTCATCTGGACTGGGTCCTGGTGGTGGTCGTCGCCTGGCTGATCACAGGGGTGACCGGGGTGTTTGCACTGCGACGTTTCAGGCTGGTAGCCACCGTGCTGTTTCCGGTGAGTGCCTGCTTCTCCCTCGTGCTGCTGGGACTGGCCTTGAGCGCTGTGGGCAGCAGGCCGGAGGTGGCGGTACTGCCCATCGGGTTGCCCCAACTGCCGTTTCATCTGCGCCTGGACAGTCTCTCGGCCTTCTTTCTGATGGTGATTGGCGGTGTGTCGGCCGGCGTGTCGGCCTTCGCCGCCGGTTATTTCCGCAAGGGTGAAGGAACACCGCCCGGCTTGATCTGTTTTGAATACCATGTCTTTCTGGCCAGTATTGTCATGGTCGTGATCGCCGACGATGCCTACGCCTTCATGGTGGCCTGGGAGACGATGGCGTTTTCGTCATTCTTCCTTGTCATGGCCAACCACCGCAGTGCCGAAATCCGCAATGCGGGCTATCTCTACATGCTGGTGGCGCATATTGGTGCCTTGGGCATCCTGCTGTGTTTCGGTGTGTTGCAGGCGAACACGGGCGACTACACCTTTGCCAATATGCGGGCTCAGCACTTGTCGCCGTTCTGGGGTTCGGTCGCGTTTGTTCTGGCGGTGTTTGGCTTTGGCGCCAAGGCGGGCATCCTGCCCCTGCACGCCTGGTTGCCCGAGGCGCATCCGGCGGCGCCGTCCCCTTTTTCCGCCTTGATGAGCGGCGTCATGCTGAAGATCGCGCTGTACGGCATTCTGCGGGTGTCGTTTGACCTGCTGCAAACGCGTATCTGGTGGTGGGGGGTGTTGCTGATGGCGATTGGACTGGCCACGGCGCTGTTTGGCGTCATCTTCTCCACGGTGCAGGTGGAGATGAAGCGTTTGCTGGCCTATTCCTCCATTGAGAACGTGGGCTTGATGTGCGCCGGTTTCGGCTTGTCCCTGCTGTTCTCGGCCTATGGCATGAGCGCGTTGGCCGCCCTGGCCCTGACGGCCGCCCTGTACCACCTGGTGAGTCACGCCTTCTTCAAGAGCCTGCTGTTTTGCAGCACCGGTGCGGTGCTGCATGCCACCGGGGAGCGCAGCCTGGGCAAGCTGGGTGGCCTGATTCGCTACATGCCCTGGGTGGCCTGGCCGTCCCTGATCGGTGCGCTGGCCTGTGCCGGACTGCCGCCCCTGGGGGGATTCGTGGCGGAATGGCTGTTGTTGCAGAGTTTTCTTTTTACCACCGGCTTGCCCAGTTCATTTCTCAACATGCTGGTGCCCGTCGTGGCCGCGCTGATTGCCTTGATTTCAGCCCTGTCCGGCTACACCATGGTCAAATTCTTCGGCGTTATTTTCCTGGGCCAGCCACGGGAAGAAAAACTCGTTCATGCGCATGACGCAGGCCCTTGGGAGCGCGCGGGCATGCTCTGGCTGGCGCTTGGCTGTGTCGTGCTGGGGCTGTTGCCGAATCAGGTGATCACGCTGATGCACCCCGTCACGCAACTGATGGTATCCGCCGGTCTGGCGCAGACTGTGGCGGCCAGCGGCTGGTTGCTGGTGCCGGTGGACATCCAGCGTGCAAGCTACGCACCGGCGATCTTCCTGCTGGGCGTGATGGCCAGCTTTGCGCTGGCGTACCTGATCGTTCGCAAGTTCTTCAAAGGCGGTACGCGGCGTGCACCACCCTGGGACTGTGGCTACCCCTGGCAAAACGCCCGCATGCAGGACACGGCGGAAGGGTTCGGGCAACCGATCCGGCAGATCTTCGAGCCCATGTTCCGGATGAAGCGGGACCTGCCCACGCCATTCGACGAGCAACCACGCTATGGGGTGACCGTGGAGGACCCGATGTGGCACTGGTTGTACCTGCCGGTGGCAGCCATCGTCGAGCGCTGCTCGAAACTGATCGGTCTGCTGCAGCAAGGGCGCATCGCCGTTTATCTGATCTACAGTTTTGTGACCCTGATCGTGGTGCTGCTGGTGGTGAAGCAATGAGCCTGTTGGGTCTGATCTCCCAGCTGCTGGCGATTGTGGTCGCGCTGGCGCTGGCGCCGCTGCTCTCGGGCTGGGTGAACCAGTGGCGCGCCCGGCTACAGAACAAGTCAGCCCCGGGCTTGCTGCAGCCCTACCGCGTCCTGCACAAGCTGTTCAACAAGGAGTCCGTGCTGGCCGAGCACGCCTCGCCGCTGTTTCGCATGGTTCCCTACATCGTGTTTGGCTGCATGGTTCTGGCCAGCGCCATCGTTCCGACGCTGTCGACGGACCTGCCCTTGTCACCCGCCGCAGACGCCATCGCCCTGGTCGGTTTGTTTGCCCTGGCGCGTGTTTTCATTTCCCTGGCGGCGATGGATGTGGGCACGGCATTTGGCACGCTCGGCGCCCGGCGCGAAATGCTGGTTGGCTTCCTGGCCGAACCGGCGCTGCTGATGGTGCTTTTTTGTGCCTCCATGATTTCCCGTTCGACCTCACTCACCACCATCGTCGAAACGCTGGCGCATCGGGAACTGGCGATCTACCCCAGCCTGCTGGTGGCGGGTGTGGCTTTCACCATGGTGTCGCTGGCCGAGAACGCCCGCGTGCCGGTGGACAACCCAGAAACCCACCTGGAACTCACCATGATTCACGAGGCCCTGATCCTCGAATACTCGGGGCGCCACCTGGCGCTACTGGAATGGGCGGCCAGTCTGAAGCTGTTTGCCTATTCCTGCGTCGGGCTGGCGCTGTTTTTCCCCTGGGGTGTGGCGCAAGCCGATGCGCCGCTGGCGCTGCTGCTGGCGTTGCCGGTCCTCATCATCAAGCTGGCGGTGGGCGGCGTCTTGCTGGCTTGCATCGAGGCGCTCAGCGCGAAGATGCGCATCTTCCGGGTGCCTGAATTCCTGGCCACCGCCTTTTTGCTGGCGGTGATCGGCCTGCTGGTCAACATCTTGCTGGGGGTCGCATGATCCAATTCGTGCCCCAGTTGATCAACCTGTTCGCGACCCTGATCCTGATGCTGTCGTTTGCCATGATTTCACAGCGCCGCATCGTTTCCCTGATCAATCTGTTCACGTTGCAGGGTGCCGCCCTGGTGGCAGCGTCCATCCTGCTCGGCTACGCGACAAATCAGCCGGATCTCTATGTGTCAGCGGGCCTGACCCTGGTGCTGAAAGTCATTTTGATCCCCTGGCTGTTGCACCGGGTCATCCGGCGCCTGAACGTGCGCTGGGACGTGGAAACGCTGATCAACATCCCCACCACGATGCTGGTCGGCATTGTGCTGGTGATTTTTTCCTTCAGTCTGGCCCTGCCGATTTCGCGTCTGTCGTCCTCCATGGCCGGTGGCTCGCTCGGCATTGCGCTGGCCTGCGTGCTGCTCTCCTTCATGATGATGATCACCCGCTCCAAGGCGGTGCCGCAGGTGATCGGGTTTCTCTCGATGGAAAACGGCCTGATTTTTGCGGCCACCACGGTCACCAGTGGCATGCCCATGATCGTCGAGTTCGGCATTGCGCTGGACGTGCTGGTAGGTGTGCTGATTCTGGGTGTGTTCATGTTCCAGATACGTGAAAAATTCGACAGCCTGGACATCCACCATCTCGAAGCGCTCAAGGAAGACTGACCGTGCCCGCCCTGTTTTTTGTTCTGGGGTTCCCGCTGCTTGGAGGTGCGGTCCTGGCTGTGACCGGCCATCGTGATTTCGCCCGCAACGTCAATGTCGCCTTCAGCCTGGCGACCTTTGTTGCGGCCTGTGTGCTGACGGCGCAGGTCGTTGCCGATGGACCGATGTTTGTCTGGGACAAACAGTTCTTCATTGATCCGCTGAATGTGTTTCTGGTCGCCCTGACCACCTTTGTCGGGCTCACCACCGCCATCTTCTCCCGACCCTACATGCGGGTGGAACAAGACCGCGGCAAGATGACACCGCCGCGCATGCGCCTGTACCACGGCATGTACCAGTTGTTCAGCTTCACCATGCTGCTGGCGCTGACCACCAACAACCTGGGCATTCTGTGGGTGGCGATGGAGGCGGCCACCCTGACCACGGTGATGCTGGTCAGTGTCTACCGCACGGCGGCGAGTCTGGAGGCTGCCTGGAAGTATTTCATCCTGTGTGGCGTCGGTATTGCCCAGGCCCTGCTCGGCACCGTGCTGTTGTACATGGCGGCGGAAAAAGTGCTGGGCCCACACGGCGCCACGCTGCTGTGGACCAGTCTGGATGCAATCAAGACCCAGCTCGACCCGGCCATCGTCACGCTCGCCTTTGCTTTCCTGTTTATCGGCTACGGTGCCAAGGTCGGCATGGTGCCCCTGCACAGCTGGTTGCCGGATGCGCACGCGGAAGGCCCCACGCCCGTATCCGCCGTGTTGTCCGGCCTGTTGCTCAATGTCGCCATGTATGCCGTACTGCGCTGCAAGGTGCTCACCGACGGCGCCCTGCAGAGCCCCCTGGCCGGACAACTCATGATGGGTTTTGGTCTGCTCTCGGTGGTGGTGGCGGCCTTCTTCCTGTCGCGCCAGAAAGACGTCAAGCGCATGTTTTCCTACTCGTCGATCGAGCACATGGGCCTGATCACCTTTGCCTTCGGCATGGGCGGCCCCGTTGCCAACTTCGCAGGCCTGTTGCACATGACGGTGCATTCACTTATCAAGTCGGCCATTTTCTATGCGGTGGGGCACGCGACGCAGAAGGCCGGGACACAGATCATGAGCGAGATTCGCGGCCTCATCAAGGTGAATCCGACCGTAGGCTGGGGCCTGATGCTGGGCGTGATGGCAATCCTGGGCATGCCGCCGTTTGGTGTGTTTGCCAGCGAGTTCCTCATCCTCACCACGGCGATGCGCGAGCAGCCCTGGGCCACGCCTTTTCTGTTCCTGGCCCTCGGTGTCGCGTTTGCCTCCATGCTTGTTCGCGTGCTGCCCATGGTGTTCGGCGAGACATCGCTCAAGCCGCTGGCCCATCCACCGGCTTTGTTGCCGGTGTTCATCCATCTGGGTCTGGGTCTGGTGCTGGGTTTGTATATCCCGCCCTATCTGAATACCTGGTACGTGCAGGCAGCCCGCATGTTGGGAGGCTGAACCGATGAATATTCCTGGCGTGACGATCAATCTGCAGGCCGTGCTGGCACCCGTGCCAATCTGGCGCGCACGCGTCACGGCCGATGACTGGCGCGCCGCGGCCTTTGCGGTGCGCGAGGCAGGCGGGCGACTGCTGGCCTTGTGGGGCGGAGCCCACGCTGCTGGCCCATCGGTATGTGTGGCCTACGTGACGTTGGACGGTCTGGTCTGGCTGGAACTGCCGCTGGACGGCGAGCAGCCCACTTACCCGGACCTGGTGCCCTTCTTTCCCGCGGCCGCCAGAATGCAGCGGGCGGCGGCCGACTTGTCGGGCATCCGAGCCAGTGGTACCAAGGACCAGCGCCCGTGGCTCAACCATGGTGCCTGGCCTGCGGATTATTTTCCGTTGCGCCACGGCACGGACGCTTCGCAAGCGCTCCCTGACACCCCCTTGCAGGATTACCCCTTCGTCCGCGTCGAAGGCGACGGCGTGCATGAGATCGCGGTCGGTCCCGTGCACGCGGGCGTCATTGAACCCGGGCATTTCCGTTTTTCCGTCGTCGGTGAAAAAGTGCTGCGCCTGGAGCAGCGCCTGGGCTATACCCACAAGGGCATTGAGCAGCGCATGACGCAATTGCCCCCCTTGCAGGCGCACCGTCTGGCAGGAAGGGTGTCGGGCGACTCCACCGTGGCGTACGCCTGGGCCTACAGCATGGCACTGGAAGCGGCGACGGCCTGCGACATCCCGCCACGCGCATCCCACTTGCGCGCGCTGCTGCTGGAACGCGAACGCGTCGCCAACCATCTGGGCGATTTGGGCGCGCTCGGCAACGACGCGGCCTTTGCCTTTGGCCTGGCCCAGTTTTCGCGCCTGCGCGAAGACTGGCTGCGCCTGTCCCGCGATGTGTTCGGGCATCGCTTGATGATGGACTGCGTGGTGCCGGGTGGCGCGGCCTGCGATATTGACCTTACCCACATCGACCGGCTACGCCAGCAATGCGATGCCGTGGAAAACGAAGTGCAGACCCTGCGTGCCGTGTACGAGGAGCATGCGGGTCTGCAGGACCGCTTCATGACCACCGGGCGTGTGACGCCAGCGCTGGCGGCGCAATTGGGGCTGACCGGACTGGCCGGCCGGGCCAGCGGCCAGGCGTGGGACCTGCGCTGCGACCATCCATGGGCGCCCTATGACATCTTGCAGGTGAAGATGGCGACCCATCGCAATGGCGATGTCGCTGCCCGGGTGGCGACGCGGTTCGAGGAAGTGTTTGAGTCGCTGCGGCTGACAAGGGGAATTCTGTCTGGCCTTCCTCCGGGCCCGGTGCGCCAGGACCTGTGCTTGCCCGACCATGCCACAGGTGGGGCGGGGTGGGTCGAGGGCTGGCGCGGCGAGGTCTTTGTGGCCCTTGAGCTTGACAGTGCGGCTGATCAGCATCGCATCATTCGCTGCCATTGCCACGATCCTTCCTGGCAGAACTGGCCGGTGCTGGAGCACGCCATCATCGGCAATATCGTGCCCGACTTCCCGCTCATCAACAAGTCGTTCAACCTCAGCTATTCGGGGCAGGATTTATGATCTGGAAAATCATCCGGCAAGTTGCCAAGAACGGGATACGCACGGAGCCGATGCCCCAGGACAGTGGCGGCGTGCGGGCGGAATTCGGGCGCATTCAGGACGATGTGCTGGACATCCTGGGACGGGCGCTGACCATCCGCATGGTCGATGCCGGGTCGTGCAACGGTTGCGAACTGGAGATCAATGCGCTGGGCAACCCGTACTACAACATTGAGGGCCTGGGGATCAAGTTTGTGGCCAGTCCGCGCCATGCCGACATGCTGCTGGTGACCGGGCCGGTATCGCTCAACATGGCGGTGGCGCTCAAACGGACCTATGACGCAACACCCGAACCCAAGCTGGTGGTGGCCGTAGGCGATTGTGGTTGCGACGGCGGCATCTTTGGGGAAAGCTATGCCAGCCTGGGGCCGGTGTCCAGCGTGATTCCGGTGGATGTCGTGGTGCCGGGCTGCCCGCCCCCTCCGATCGAGATTCTGCGCGGGATTCTGACGGCCGTACGCCGTTGCCGCAGCACGTCAGCCGACCCCGTTCAGAGTTCGTGATCAGGATGATTCAGGTCCATCCATTTTTTGGCGTCGTTGAGAACCGGACGCCAGACCAGCAGCAGCAACAGGATGGCTAGCGGCACTGTCGTGACATAGCCAATGGTCTTGAAACCGACCGCGCCCAGCAAGCCACCGACAAAAAAACTGCTGATCAGCTTGGCGTGAAGGCGCAGCTTCTTGCGGTTGGCCATGACCATCTTCTCACGCGTCAGGCGATTGATGTAGAACAGTTTGCCCAGCTCGATGCCCAGATCGGTCACCAGGCCGGTAACGTGGGTGGTGCGGATTTCGGCGTTGGAGATTTTGGTGATCACGGCGTTTTGCAGCCCCATGATGAAGCACAGCACCAGCACCGTTAGCGGCACAAACAGGCCGGCAAAGAAATTGATGCCCGTGCCAAACAACCCAAAAATCAACAGCAGTGCGGCTTCCAGCAGCAGAGGCCGGCCGTAGGCACTTTGCAGGTTTCGTCGCAGCCCCCAGTTCACCATCCAGGCCGTTGTCATGGCACCGCTGATGAACGCGACCAGCGAGGCCAGACCGGCGAGCGCCAGGCCAACCTGGCCCAGCACCAGATGGTCCGCCACGGACGACACCACCCCGGTCATGTGCGAGGTGTATTGCCCAACCGCCAGAAAGCCACCGGCATTGGTGGCGCCCGCCACGAAGCAGAGCGTGGCCCCCAGCCGGACGTTGTTTTGGGGGGTCCGCTGGACCGCAGTCCAGCCGCGCAGCTGGGGGATCATGCGATGGCCGTCTCAGCGCACCCGCATGCCCGGCTGCGCCCCGGCAGAGGGCTCCAGCACATAAATACCCGGGTTGGCCTTTTCATCGGCGTGGCTGCCTGCCAGCACCATGCCTTCGCTGATGCCGAACTTCATCTTGCGCGGTGCCAGATTGGCCACCATCACGGTGAGTTTGCCGACCAGGTCTTCTGGCTTGTAGGCGCTGGCAATGCCGCTGAAGACGTTGCGGGTTTTGCCTTCGCCGACGTCCAGGGTCAGGCGCAAGAGCTTGGTGGAGCCTTCCACCGGCTCGCAATTCACAATTTTGGCGATGCGCAGGTCGATCTTGGCGAAGTCGTCGATGCTGATGGTGGGGGCGATTTCCTCGCCGCAGGGCGCTATGTTTTCGATAGCGGCTTGCGCAGATTCCACGGGGGCTGGAGCCTCAAACAATGCATCCAATTGCTCGGGCGTGACGCGCTGCATCAGGTGCTGGTAGGGCGCGATCGCCGCCACGTCAAGCTTGGCGTTCCAGTCGTTCATGTTGGCGCCTACAAACCCTTGCACCGCCTGCGCCAGTGAGGGCAATACTGGCGCCAGATAGCGCGTCAGCACGGCAAAGGTGTTGATCAACACGGAGCACACCTGGTGCAGCGCCTCGTTGTTGGCGGTGTCCTTGGCCAGATCCCAGGGCTTGTTCTGGTCAACATAGGCGTTTACCTTGTCGGCCAGCAGCATGATTTCGCGGGTGACTTTGCCAAATTCCCGGGCTTCGTACATCTGCGCAATGCCGTCAGCCGCGTCGCGCACGGTGTGCAGCAGCTCGGCGCCCTGCGTACCAAACTGGTGTGTGAGCTTGCCGTCAAAACGCTTGGTCAGGAAGCCTGCAGCCCGGCTCGCAATATTCACGTACTTGCCAATCAGATCGCTGTTGACCCGCGCCATGAAGTCGTCGGCGTTGAAGTCAATGTCCTCATTGCGGGCCGACAGCTTGGCGGCCAGGTAGTAGCGCAGCCACTCGGGGTTCATGCCCAGGCTCAGGTACTTGAGCGGGTCCAGGCCGGTGCCGCGGCTCTTGCTCATCTTCTCGCCGTTGTTCACGGTCAGAAAGCCGTGCACAAAGATGTTGTTGGGCGTCTTGCGGCCGCTGAAATGCAGGGTGGCCGGCCAGAACAGGGTGTGGAAGGTGACGATGTCCTTGCCGATGAAGTGGTACTGCTCCAGCTTTGGGTTGGCCATGTAGTCGTCGTAGCTCTCTCCACGTCGGGTCAACAGGTCTTTCAGCGAAGCCAGGTAACCAATGGGCGCGTCCAGCCAGACATAGAAATACTTGCCCGGCGCATCCGGAATCTCGATGCCGAAGTAGGGCGCGTCGCGGCTGATGTCCCAGTCGCCCAGGCCTTCGCTCTTTGACCCGTCCGGATTGGTGCGCACCGAAAACCACTCTTTCACCTTGTTGGCGACTTCGGGTTGCAGCCGTGGCTTGCCGCTTTCGTCATTTCCCTGCGTCCACTGTTGCAGGAACTCGACGCAGCGCGGGTCGGACAGTTTGAAGAAAAAGTGTTCCGAGCTTTTGAGCACCGGCGTCGCGCCCGACAGGGCCGAGTAGGGGTTGATCAGGTCGGTGGGCGCATACACGGCACCACACACTTCGCAGTTGTCGCCGTACTGGTCCTTGGCGTGGCATTTGGGGCACTCGCCCTTGATGAAGCGGTCGGGCAGGAACATGTTCTTTTCGACATCAAAGAACTGTTCAATGGTTTTGGTCTCGATCAGCGAGCCGTCCGGGTTGTCACGCAGGTCACGGTAGATCTGCTGCGCGAGCTCGTGGTTTTCTGGCGAATCGGTGGAGCTCCAGTTGTCAAAGCTGATGTGAAAGCCGTCCAGGTACTGTTTGCGGCCGGCCGCAATGTCGGCCACGAACTGCTGCGGCGTCTTCCCGGCCTTCTCGGCGGCGATCATGATGGGCGCGCCGTGGGTGTCGTCGGCACCGCAAAAGTTGACCGCGTTGCCCTGCATGCGCTGGAACCGCACCCAGATATCGGCCTGGATGTACTCCATGATGTGGCCGATGTGGAAATTGCCGTTGGCATACGGCAGGGCAGTGGTGACAAAGAGTTTGCGTGACATGGGATGGACTTATCAGGGACAGCCGCCGATTTTAGTCGGCGCCTGTCTCAGCGCAGCCGCAGGGGGTCACGTCGCCGCTCCACGCGAGCCTGGCTGGGCACCAGCTCGCCGGCGGTCCCGGTTGGGGTCCAGTCAAAAAATTTGCAGATCTCGCGCACCTGGCGCTGCGCATCCGCATAGCCCAGCGCCATCAGCTCCTGGGTGTAGCCGCTCTCAAACAGCAGGTAGCTGGCCAGTGCCGCGCCCTTGACGTCGGCCTTGCTGGATGACACCCCCACGCCCCCGAGCATGGTGCGCACCGCGGCCGGCAGATCGCCTACATGGCGGGCGGCGATGGCGTCCAGCCGTTGTGACGGTTCAATCATCAGCAAGTCGACCGGTCGCAGGGCGCTGGCGCAACGGGCCTCGGGCGGCACCAGCGACAGGGTCTGGTTGATGCGGCGCATCCGCTCAACGTCCACGCCCAGGGCGTCCAGGAAGATGCTGGAGAGGGCGTGTCCAGCAATTTGCGCCAGCGAAGGGTAGCCGTTGGTGGTGTGCAGATGCGCCTCGCTCTTGGGCTCGTGCATGCGCCCGGCCCCCACCACCAGGACGCGGCTTGCTCCTAAATGTATAGCGGGTGATACCGGTGCGGACTGGCGCATGGAGCCGTCCCCAAAATACTCGCTCTGCCCCTCGATTTGCAGCGAGGTGGCCGGAAAGACGAAGGGAATAGCCGATGACGCCAGCAGGTGGGCATGCGTGATGCGGTCCCGTACGGCGCGGCGTTGCGACCGCACCCAGGGCATGAGCCGCTTGTCACCCTCAAAGAATGTGATGTGTTCGCCGGAACTGTAGCTCGATGCGGTGACCGCCAGTGCCTGCACGTGCCCTTGGCGGATGAGCTCGGGCAGGCGCTCCAGGGGCACCAGGCTGGCCAGCAGCGCTTCCAGCGGGGAATTGTCCAGCAGGGAGCGCGGTTTCAGTCGCCGCCATTTCGCCACCAGCCAGCCCACTGACAACAGCGTCATCCAGCTGGCGCCCGAGCGCAGCATGCTCAAGGAGTCGGCCCGATAGACCTGATGGGCCTCGAAGTTCTTCCAGACACCCACAATGCGGCGCACGGCGCCGTCGAAATCGTCAGCGCCGCAGGCCAGGGCCGAGGCATTGATGGCGCCGGCCGAGGTGCCGGTGATGATGGGAAACGGGTTGGGGTGGTTCAATGCTCCGGCGGCCTTGCGAATGTCGGCGATGGCCTCCAGCACCCCGACCTGATAGGCGGCGCGGGCGCCGCCGCCGGTCAGCAGGAGCCCGGTGGTCGGCGGCGTGGGTGCATCGTTGAGCATGAAATCATTATCGGCCGCCGATCGCCGCACAAGAGCAGGAAAACGCGGCAAAGTGCCGCGTCCCTGGGTAAACCCCGATTTGCCCGTGCTGGTAAGGTTAAAGCTGTGTTCGCTAGACTACAGACCTTCAGGAGAAATCAATGGCAGTGACAGAACAGGCGCTGATGGACGCACTCAAAAGTGTCGTCGATCCCAATACCGGACGGGACTTCGTGTCGTCCAAATCCATCAAGAACATGACCATCACCGAGGGTGATGTGACTTTCGACGTTGAACTCGGCTACCCCGCCAAGAGCCAGATACCCGGCTTTCGCAAGGCGCTCATCGCTGCCGCCAAAGGGGTGGCCGGGGTGGACAACGTGTCGGTCAACGTCAGCATGAAGATCGTGCCGCATTCGGTGCAGCGCGGCGTGCAGCTGTTGCCCAAGGTCAAGAACATCGTCGCGGTGGCCTCCGGCAAGGGGGGTGTCGGCAAGAGCACGACCGCCGTCAACCTGGCGCTGGCGCTGGCCGCCGAGGGCGCCAGTGTCGGCCTGCTGGATGCCGATATCTACGGACCCAGCGTTCCGATGATGATGGGCATCACCGGCAAGCCCGAGAGCGAAGACGGACAAACCATGGAGCCGCTGGAGAACTACGGCGTGCAGGTCATGTCCATCGGCTTCCTGGTGGCCCAGGACGAAGCCATGATCTGGCGCGGCCCGATGGCCACCCAGGCGCTGGAGCAGTTGCTGCGCCAGACCAACTGGCGCGACCTGGACTACCTGATCGTGGACATGCCGCCCGGCACGGGCGACATCCAGCTGACGCTTTCCCAGCGTGTGCCGATGACCGGCGCCGTGGTGGTGACGACGCCGCAGGACATCGCCCTGCTCGACGCGAGGAAAGGCCTCAAGATGTTCGAGAAGGTCGGCATCCCGATCCTCGGCATCATCGAGAACATGAGCATCCACATCTGCTCCAAGTGCGGCCATGCCGAACACATTTTCGGTTCCGGCGGCGGCGAGAAGATGGCCAAGGACTACGACGTCGAAATGCTCGGCGCCCTGCCGCTCGACATGGCGATCCGCATGCAGATGGACGGCGGCAAGCCGACCGTCGAGGCCGATCCGGACGGCGCGGCGACGGCGATCTACAAGACCATCGCGCGCCGCGTTGCGGTGAAGATCGCCGAAAAGGCCAAGGACCACACCAGCAAGTTCCCCAGCATCAAGGTGATGAACACTTGAGGGAACGCTGACCACGTACCAGATCGTCATTCCGGCGAACGCCGGAATCCAGTTGGGTCAAGGCACTGGACACCGGCGTTCGCCGGTGTGACGGCTTGTTCGGCGTTTCCTCGAGCCGGACAAGCATTTGATCCGCTGATCTTGCCGTCAGCGAGGCGGCAAACTTTCCGTGACAGCCTTCAGCAGTTGCTGCATGTCGGCCTCGCCGAGCGCGCCATTGAGTGTCAGGCGCAGGCGGCTGGTGCCGGCCGCCACCGTCGGCGGGCGGATTGCGATGGCCAGGATGCCGGCGTCTTCCAGACGCCGGGCGGCGGCCAGCGCGTCGGCCTCGCTGCCGATCACGGCGGGAACGATCTGCGTCGTCGAGCCCAGCGTGTCGTAGTTGCGCAGCGCCAGCGCATCGCGCAGGCGCTGCGCGTTCTGCGCCAGTCGCGCCCGTTCGGCGTCCATGCCCGGCACCAGGTCGAGTGCCGCATCGACGGCGCCCAGCACCGCGGGCGGCAGGGCCGTGGTGTAGATGAAGCCGGGGCAGCTATTCACCAGCCAGTCGATCAGCGCCCGCGACCCGGCGACATAGGCACCGAAGGCGCCGAAGGCCTTGCCCAGCGTACCCATGACGATGTCGACGCCGCCCTTGCATTCGGCTGCCAGCCCGCGTCCCTGCGGCCCCAGCACCCCGCTGGCATGGGCTTCGTCGACATACAGCGCGGCGCCGTGGCGTTCGGCCAGCGCGACCAGTGCCGGCAGATCGGCGCGGTCGCCGTCCATGCTGAACACGGATTCGGTGAGGATCAGCGTGCGCCCGGGCTTTGCGGCGTGCTGGCGCAGCAGGTCGTCGAGATGTTGGAGATCGTTGTGGCCGAAGACGTGGGTCTTCGCTCGGGCGACGCGGCAGCCATGCACGATGCTGGCGTGATTCAGCGCGTCGCTGAAAATCGCCGTGTCGCCAGCGCCGATTTTTCCACCCAGCCGCGCCAGCGCCGGGATCACCGTGGCATTGGCCTGGAAGCCGCTGGAGAACAACAGTGCCGCCTCGCAGCCCTTGAAGGAGGCCAGCTTTTCCTCGACCGCCAGGGTGATGTCGCGCGTGCCGGTGACCAGGCGCGAGGCCGGCGCACCGGCGCCGTGGCGCGCCGCCCAATCCGCCGCGCGCGACATTACCAGCGGATGCCGGGAGAGACCCAGATAATCGTTGGACGAGGCGTCGATCAGAGTGCGGCCGTTCGCATCCTGCAACCGGCCGTCCTCCCAGGACAAGGCGCGCAAGCGGCGGCGGCGATGGGCGGCGTCAAGCGCGGCGAGTTGTTGCAGCAGCAGGGTGTCGAGCGATGAATCCATCAGAGTGCCCCGGCCCGTTCCGCAAGCACGGTGCACACGGCGGCGGTCAGTGTCGTCAGTTCGTCGGGCGTGACGATGAAGGGCGGCATCAGGTACAGCACCCTGCCGAAGGGCCGCAGCCAGACGCCGAGTTCGACACAGCGCCGGCGCAGGGCGTGGAGGTCGACCGGGCCACCGGGTTGGCAACCAAGTTCGACGGCGCCGATGGCGCCCTTGACGCGCACGTCGACGACCCCCGGAAGTGCGCGGCAAGGCGCCAGTTGCTCTTGCAATTGCGTTTCGATGCTCGCCACCTGTGCGAGTCGAGGCTCGCGCTCGAAGAGGTCGAGCGAGGCATTCGCCGCGGCGCAGGCCAGGGCGTTGGCCATGTAGGTCGGGCCATGCATCAGCGCGGCGGCCGGGTCGTCGGACAGAAAGGCCGCGAACACATGGCGTCGCGCCACGGTCGCCGCCAGTGGCAGCGTGCCGCCGGTCAGCGCCTTGGACAGGCAGATGATGTCGGGGATAACGCCCGCTTCCTCGCAGGCAAACATCCGTCCCGTGCGGCCGAAGCCGGTCATGATCTCGTCGGCGATCAGCAGCACGCCGTGGCGGGCGCAGGCCTCGGCGATGAAGGCCAGCGTCGTCGCATCGTGCATCTGCATGCCGCCGGCACCCTGCACCAGCGGCTCGACGATGACGGCGGCGAGGTGCTCGCCATGGGTTTCCAGCAGCAGATCGAAGGCCCGGCGCAAGGCGGCATTGGTCGGCAACTCCGCCATGATCTGGTCCGGCATGCTGCCGGCGAATAGCGCGTGCATGCCTTCCTCGGGATCGCACAGCGCCATGGTGGCGAAGGTGTCGCCGTGGTAGCCGTGGCGGAAATACACGATGCGCTGCTTTTCCGCCTGGCCCTTGTTGCGCCAGTACTGGATCGCCATCTTCAGCGCGACCTCGACCGCCACCGAACCGGATTCGGTGAAGAAGACGCGCTCCAGGTCGCCAGGCAGTAGTGCGGCGAGGCGCTGAGCCAAACGCAGCGCCGGCTCATGCACCAGGCCGGCGAACATGACATGGGGCAGGGCGGCGAGTTGCTGCTCGACGGCGGCGCGGATGTGCGGGTGGCTGTAGCCGTGGCAGGCGGTCCACCACGAGGAGATGCCGTCGATCAGCTCGCGGCCGTCGGCCAGGCGCAGGCGCGAGCCCTGCGCGGCGACCACCGGCAGCGGC
>NZ_JAUSLE010000049.1 GCF_030646845.1 Rhodoferax sp.
GGACGTGAGCAAGCTCGAAATGGGCGACGTGATCGACATCCACCCCTACGACGGCAAGATCACCAGGAACGGTGCTCCGCTGGTCGAATTCCAGCTGCGCAGCGACGTGCTGTTCGACGAAGTGCGTGCCGGTGGCCGCATCAACCTGATCATCGGCCGCTCGCTGACCGCCAAGGCGCGCGAGTTCCTGGGGCTGCCCGCCTCAACGCTGTTCCGTCTGCCGACCACACCCGTGGCGACCAAGGCCGGCTTCACGCTGGCGCAGAAGATGGTCGGCCGCGCGGTGGGTCTGCCCGAAGGCTTCGGCGTGCGTCCTGGCACCTACTGCGAACCCAAGATGACCACGGTGGGCTCCCAAGACACCACCGGCCCGATGACGCGCGACGAACTCAAAGACCTGGCCTGCCTGGGCTTTTCGGCCGACCTGGTGATGCAGTCCTTCTGCCACACGGCGGCTTATCCCAAGCCGGTGGACGTGAAGATGCACCACGAGTTGCCGGACTTCATCAGCACGCGCGGCGGCGTGCCGCTGCGTCCGGTCGACGGCATCATCCATAGCTGGCTCAACCGCATGTTGTTGCCTGACACCGTGGGCACCGGTGGTGACAGCCACACCCGTTTCCCGATCGGCATCAGCTTCCCTGCCGGCTCCGGTCTGGTGGCGTTTGGTGCCGCGACGGGTGTCATGCCTCTGGACATGCCTGAATCGGTGCTGGTACGCTTCAAAGGCGAGATGCAGTCAGGCATCACCCTGCGCGATCTGGTCAACGCCATCCCGCTGTACGCCATCAAGGCCGGTCTGTTGACCGTGGCCAAGCAGGGCAAGAAGAACATCTTTTCGGGCCGTATTCTGGAGATTGAAGGACTGCCTGACCTCAAGGTGGAACAGGCCTTTGAGCTGAGCGACGCATCTGCCGAACGCAGCGCCGGTGGCTGCACTGTGCACCTGAACAAAGAGCCGATCATCGAGTACATCACCAGCAACATCACGATGTTGAAGTGGATGATTGCCGAGGGTTACTCGGACGTGCGTACCATCAACCGCCGCATCAAGGCGATGGAGGCCTGGCTGGCGGATCCGCAACTGCTCAAGGGCGACGCGGACGCCGAATATGCTGCCGTCATCGAAATTGATCTGGCCGACATTCACGAACCCATCGTGGCCTGCCCGAACGATCCGGACGATGTGAAGACCCTCAGTGAAGTCGCCGGTGCCAAGATCGATGAGGTCTTCATCGGCTCCTGCATGACCAACATCGGCCACTTCCGGGCTGCCAGCAAGCTGTTGGAAAACAAGCGCGATATCCCGGTCAAGCTGTGGATGGCGCCACCTACCAAGATGGACGCCAAGCAACTCAGCGAGGAAGGCCACTACGGCGTGCTGGGTTCGGCCGGTGCGCGCATGGAAATGCCGGGTTGCAGCCTGTGCATGGGTAACCAGGCGCAGGTCAAGGAAGGGGCTACCGTCTTTTCCACAAGCACGCGCAACTTCCCCAACCGTCTTGGCAAGAACAGCAACGTCTACCTGGGCAGTGCCGAACTCGCCGCCATTTGCTCCAAGCTGGGGCGGATCCCGACCAAAGCCGAGTACATGGCGGACATGGGCGTACTGACAGCGGCCAGCGACACGGTCTACCAGTATCTGAACTTTGACAAGGTGCAGGATTACACGGACGCTGCCGCTTCCGTCAAGGAAGGCGCCGCGGTTTAACCGCTGCTGGCATCACCGTGAAACCCTGCCGCGGCAGGGTGCAGCCGCTCTCAAGCGCTCCACAACCCAGGTTGTGGAGCGCTTTTTCGTATGGGGCGCAGGCCAATGGTGCGGGATAATTCAGCGCATGAACGCGTTCCAATCCATTCCGCTGTCGCTGCAGACGGTTCTCTTACTGGTCGGTAGCAACATTTTCATGACTTTTGCCTGGTACGGTCATCTGAAAAACTTGGCGACCTCACCGTGGTACATCGCCGCGCTGGTCAGTTGGGGTATTGCGCTGTTTGAGTACGCGTTGCAGGTGCCGGCCAACCGCATTGGCTACCAGCAGGCCGGTTTCAGCATGGGTCAACTCAAAATCGTGCAGGAGGTGATCACCCTTGCGGTATTTGTGCCGTTTGCCTTGCTGTATCTGAAGGAGCCGTTCAAGCTGGACTACCTGTGGGCGGCGCTGTGCATGGTGGGTGCTGTCTACTTTATCTTTCGCGGCGCCTGAGCAATTTCCCCGGCCACGCGGCGTGCATTTCCAAAGGCGGCGGTTACACTCCTCGCAGTCATCGAATCGTCATCTGACTGACACGTTTTTCCTGGAGTGAGCGATGCTGTTTGCCAAGTTGCTGCCTCGCGAAGGCAATTTTTTTGAAATGTTCAACCAGCACGCAGACCGCATTGTCGAAGCGGCCCGTGCGTTCTCCAAACTGGTGGCCAATTACAGCGATCCTCACCTGCGTCAGCAATACAACCAGGATGTGGATGACGCCGAACGCGCGGCCGACCGGGTGACGCATGAAGTCAACAAGGCCATCCACAAGACCTTCATCACGCCGATCGACCGCGAGCAGATTCATTCGCTGATCAACACGATGGACGATATCGCGGATCTGATCCAGGACTCGGCCGAGACGATGGCGCTGTATGACGTGCACCATATGACCGACGAAATTGTTCGCCTGACCGATGTCAGCGTGAAATGCTGTGAGCGCGTGCGCGACGCCGTGAAGATGTTGGCCAAGATTGCTGATCCGGCAACTGCCGAAGCGGCGCTCAAGACCTGCGAAGAGATCGACCAGCTCGAGTCGGACGCTGACCGCATCATGCGCAGTGCCATGAGCAAACTTTTTCGGGAAGAGCCCGATGTGCGCGAAGTGATCAAGCTCAAGGCAATCTACGAATTGCTGGAGACCATCACCGACAAGTGCGAGGACGTCGCCAATGTCATCGAGGGCATCGTCCTCGAGAACTCCTGAGGCGGTACCGGTCATGACGTCGGTTCAGGTCGGACTGTGGGTGGTTGTGCTGCTGGTCGTACTGGCGCTGGCCTTCGATTTCATGAACGGGTTTCATGATGCGGCCAACTCGATTGCCACCGTTGTTTCCACTGGCGTGTTGAAGCCTGGGCAGGCGGTCCTGTTTGCAGCGGTCTTCAACTTCGTTGCGATTTTTGTTTTTCAATTCAGCGTGGCAGCCACCATCGGGAAAGGCCTGGCCGAGCCTGGCGTGGTGGACATGCACGTCGTTTTTGGAGCGCTCGTGGGCGCCATCAGCTGGAACTTCATCACCTGGTATTACGGTATTCCGAGCAGTTCGTCACACGCGCTGATTGGCGGCATTGTGGGGGCCGTCATGTTCAAGGCGGGCGCGTCGGCACTGGTGTTTGCTAGCTTGATGAAGACCGTGGTTTTCATATTTGTGTCACCCCTGATGGGGTTTCTGCTGGGGTCAGTCATGCTGATCGCGGTCTCCTGGACTTTTCGTCGCAGTACGCCCAGTCGCGTCGACCGGTGGTTCCGACGGATGCAGCTGGTGTCTGCCGGTGCTTACAGTCTGGGCCACGGCGGCAATGATGCGCAGAAAACAATCGGGATCGTCTGGATGCTGCTGATCGCCACCGGCTATGCCGCAGTCGGCGACAAATCGCCACCGTCCTGGGTGGTGCTCAGTTGCTACACAGCGATCTCACTGGGTACCTTGTTCGGCGGCTGGCGCATTGTCAAGACCATGGGGCAACGGCTCACCAAACTCAAGCCAGTGCACGGGTTTTGTGCCGAAACGGGGGGCGCCATCACGCTTTTCACCGCGGCGGCGCTGGGCATTCCCGTCTCGACAACCCACACCATCACCGGGGCTATCGTGGGTGTTGGTGCCACCCGGCGCGCCAGCGCTGTGCGTTGGGGAGTGGCGGGCAACATCGTCTGGGCCTGGATCTTCACAATTCCAGCCAGTGCGCTGGTGGCGGCCATTGCTTACTGGATCAGCTTGCAGATCTTTTGATGCGGTAGAAATCTGGCTGGCCGAAATTGCCTGAGGAGCAATGCCGGCAATGGTGTCATTGCGATATCTTGCGCGCCTCTTCGATCTGGTATTCAAAATATCGCTGGAAACTGAACACAATACTGCTCATCAGGACGGTGGTGCCAACCAGCAGCGCCATCGCGATGGCAGCAATCGTGAACCAGTTGGTCCGCCCTGGCGCGGCATCCGGCGGCGCTGACGGATTGAATCGGGTATTCCATTTTTCGGGCGTCATCAGTCCATAGACGATGGCGTTGAGGGCGCAACCGGCGATGGTGAAGCCCAGGAGTGGAATCAACACCCAGCTCCACTGATCGTCCACTCCGTTTTTTTGCACCCGCTCAATGCCGTACAGGCCCAAGGCAGTGGGCAGGGGAAGCAGCCATCCCAGCATGTCACCCATGCCCCGCAAATAGAAGCGATGCAGACCCAACGGTCCGCCAATAAAGGCCAGCCAAGCCGCGATGTTTTTGTTTTTCATGAATGCCTATTGTTGTTGTGGAGCGCAGGTGTCGCCCAGTCCCAGAGCCTTGTCCATCATGACCACATCCCGCCATTGATCGAATTTCCAGCCACAGGATTTGAGAACACCCACCAAGGAAAACCCGACAGAGCGGTGTACTGCGATGGATCCGGTATTGGCCGAGTCGCCAATGACCGCAATCAATTTTCGCACGCCTGCTTTTTCGGCCTGTACCGCGAGTTCCGTCAGCAACGCGCGCCCGAGACCTCGCCCTTGCGCGTCAGGGGCCAGGTAGATCGAATCTTCGGCCGAGAACCGATAGGCGGGACGTGGCTTGAACCAGTTGCAATAGGCAAAGCCCAGCACTCTCGTCCCGTCGACCGCCACCAGGTAGGGCAAGCCCTTCGCCAGTACCTCCGTTCGGCGCTCTGCCATGTCGCTTTGGGATGGGGGATCAAGCTCAAAAGTGCCGGTACCGCCAAGCACGTGATGGGCATAAATGGCAGTAATGGCCGGGATATCTTCGGGAAGGCTGGGACGGATGATGGGCATAAAAATAGGAAACGTTATAATGGCCGGCTATTCAGTGTGTCGCTGGCCGGGTGGCCATGTCGCGTGTCTCAAACGCTGGATTAAGTGCTGAACTAAATGGTGGAAATAAATCTCCGCCACCCAAAGGATAAATCATGGTCGTCATCCGACTCGCCCGTGGCGGTGCAAAAGCACGCCCGTTTTTCAATATTGTTGTTGCTGACAAGCGTACCCGTCGTGACGGCCGCTTCATTGAGCGCATCGGTTTTTACAACCCGATTGCAACCGCCAGTGAAGAGAGCATCCGCATTGCACAGGACCGCTTGACTTACTGGAAAAGCGTCGGCGCTCAGGCATCTCCCACCGTGGAACGCCTGATCAATCAAGCTGCCAAAAAAGCGGCCTGAAGTTTTATGGCCCCCATGCTTGCCGCTTCGCGTGCTGCGCTGTCCCCCAACGGGGCCGCAGTCGCCTTGGGGCGGCCCGGCGGCGCCTGATTTGTGATGTTGCCTGGCCTCGAAGCCGCCGAACTGCCGGCGGACGCAGTCGAAGTCGGGCGCATCGCTGATGCCTGGGGCATCAAAGGCTGGTTCAAAGTCCTGCCTCACAGCGCCGATCCCGAGGCGCTTTTTTCTTCCAAGCGCTGGTTTCTCATGCCGTCTGAGCGG
Source organism: Rhodoferax sp. (assembly GCF_030646845.1). Classification (GTDB taxonomy): domain Bacteria; phylum Pseudomonadota; class Gammaproteobacteria; order Burkholderiales; family Burkholderiaceae_C; genus Rhodoferax. The sequence continues at coordinate 5,666 of NZ_JAUSLE010000049.1, forward strand.
GGTGCAAAAACCTTCTCCGGCGTCGCCAAACTGGCCGTCATCGAAGCCAAGATCCATTCCAATACGGTCGTCGCCTCGGCACGTGAGGTGAATGATCGCACGGCGGCCGAAGCCTTGCGTGGGGCTCGCATCTTCGTATCCCGCTCCAGTTTTCCAACGGCTGAAAAAGACGAATACTACTGGGTCGACCTGATCGGGCTGAACGTCGTCAATCGCGAAGGCGTGGCACTGGGAACGGTCAAGGAATTGCTCTCTACCGGCGCGCAAACCGTGCTGGTGATGGACTACGAACAGGATGGCAAGACGCAAGAGCGAATGATTCCTTTTGTATCGGTTTACGTCGATGACGTTGATTTGCCCGGCCGGCGCATTCTGGTGGACTGGCAACCCGATTTTTGAGTCTTGCCTCATGCGGTTTGACATCCTCACGCTTTTCCCCGAATTGTTTGCGCCGCTGTTGACCAGCGGTATCACACGCCGCGCGTTCGAATCCGGCCAGGTTGATGTCCGATTGTCCAATCCGCGCGATTTTGCTTCCGGAAACTACAAGCGGGTGGATGACCGGCCCTTTGGTGGCGGTCCGGGCATGGTCATGATGGCCGAACCACTGGACCAATGCCTGAAAAACATCCAGGCGCAGCGCACTGACGCGGTGCCGGTGGTGCTTTTTTCACCGGCGGGCAAGGCGCTCAACCATGCCATGGTGGCGCGTTGGGCCGACAGCCAGGGTGCCATTCTGATTTGCGGCCGCTATGAGGGGCTTGACCAGCGCTTCATTGAAGAACACGTGACCGAGCAGATCAGTCTCGGCGATTTTGTGCTATCGGGTGGCGAAATTGCTGCCATGGCCTTGCTCGATGCGGTGGCTCGCCTGCAGCCGGGTGTTTTGAACGCAGCTGACAGCCATGAGCAGGACAGTTTCAATCCCATATTGGATGGGTTGCTCGATTGCCCGCACTACACCCGTCCTGAGAACTGGGCGGGCAGGGCGGTGCCGGACGTGCTGTTGTCGGGTCACCATGCCCAGATTGAGCGCTGGCGGCGCGAGCAGCGGCTGGCGATCACTGCCCGACTGCGGCCGGAATTGATTGTCCAGGCGCGGCAGGCTGGCCGCTTGAGTCCAACGGATGAAGCCTTTCTTGCCAGACCGGTCTGAGCGCCAGTTCTTGGCGGGATGCACGATCAGGCTATAATGTGAGGCTTACCGATCCTCTGGCTGACCGCTTCATTGCGTTTGCAGCGAAGCTTTGGTGTCAATCCCGACACAGGTGCTGCCAAGATCATTAGAGGACATCATGAATCTGATTCAAATCCTTGAGCAGGAAGAAATTGCTCGTCTTGGGAAAGTCATTCCCGAATTCGCCCCCGGTGACACCGTCATTGTGAGTGTCAATGTGGTTGAAGGTACCCGCAAGCGCGTGCAGGCCTATGAAGGTGTTGTGATTGCCAAGCGCAATCGCGGCCTCAACAGTGGCTTCATTGTTCGCAAAATCTCCAGCGGTGAGGGTGTTGAGCGTACGTTCCAGACCTACAGCCCGCTGATTGCCAGCATCGAAGTCAAGCGCCGCGGTGACGTGCGCCGTGCCAAGCTGTACTACCTGCGTGACCGTAGCGGCAAGTCGGCTCGTATTAAGGAAAAGCTGCCAGCCAAGAAAACCGCTACCAAGACAGCTGCTGCATAAAGCGAGTTGTTCCAAAAGAAGCCGCCTCAGCTTATGCTTGTGGCGGCTTTTTTGTTTCAGATCCTTACTCATACCGCTTCCCGTACTCTTCTCGTGTCGTCCAACTCATCCGATAAACCCGTGTCCCGGTTGCCGCATTTCGATCCGCGTCAGGTGCCGGTAGAGAGAGTCGATTCACACCTGCCTGCAGTACCCCTGGCGTCTTTGCAGCCGGCGGCCTTGCGCCAACGCTTTGCCACACCGCCTGTGTGGGAGCCCGAACTGCTGGCGGAGAAAAAGTTTGTGGATCGGGCGCCACTGCATGCCTCGGTGCTGGTGCCCATCGTGATGCGCGAACACCCGACTGTCTTGTTGACTGAACGCACGATGCATCTTTCAACCCATTCCGGGCAAATTGCCTTCCCGGGTGGCAAGGCGGACGAAGACGATGCCGATGCGTCGGCGACGGCCTTGCGTGAGGCGCAGGAAGAGGTCGGACTGGATCCCGCTTTTGTGCAGGTGCTGGGTGTTCTGCCACACTATGTAACGGGATCGGCCTTCATCATTTCGCCGGTCATTGCCCTGGTGCAGCCGGGCTTCACGCTCACGCCCAACGCCTATGAAGTGGCTGATGTTTTCGAAGTACCACTGGAGTTTCTGATGAACCCGGCGCATCATCAGCGTCATGCCTTTGAGTGGGAAGGGGTTCGGCGCGAATGGTTCTCGATGCCTTACCAGGATCAGACGACGCAACGCTTCATCTGGGGTGCCACAGCAGGCATGCTGCGCAACTTCTACCGGCTGCTGTCAGCCTGACGCGCTCTGCCGCTATGATGACCGCATGAGCTTTATCTCTGTGCTTCTTGCCCTGCTGCTGGAGCAGGCACGTCCCTTGGGCCGGGGTAACCCGGTGCATGCCGGCCTGCGCGCCTGGGTGCGCTGGAGTACCCGAAACTTTGACGCGGGCAAGTCGTTTCACGGCTGGCTGGCTTGGGGTTTTGCTGTGGGCGGACCAACATTGGCGGCACTGGCCATCTACTGGGTACTTGATGTTTTCCTGGGCTGGCCAGTGGCCATGGTGTGGAGTGTGGCGGTGCTCTATGCGACGCTGGGTTTCCGGCAATTCAGTTTCCACTTCACCCAGATTCGGGATGCCCTTGCGGAAGGAGACGAAGACCGCGCTCGCGAGCTGCTGGCGGAGTGGCAACAAATCGATGCCAGCCAGTTGCCTCGCAGCGAAATTCTCCGTCACGTGATTGAACACTCGGTGCTGGCGGCGCATCGCCATGTCTTTGGCGTCTTGGCCTGGTATGCGGTACTGGCTGCGTTTGGTTTTGGCCCGGCGGGCGCAGTGCTGTATCGCCTGAGTGAATTTGTCACCCGCTACTGGCAGCACAAAAGCAAGGCGCACCATCAGCCGGTGAGTGAAGCGCTGCAGCAGACCGCTGCTGATGCCTGGGGCGCGATTGACTGGTTGCCCGCCCGCATCACCGCAATCAGCTTTGCCGTGGTTGGCAGCTTTGAAGAAGCAATTGACGGCTGGCGCTACTATGAGCCGCGCTTTGAAGGCGACAATGATGGCGTCATTCTGGCCGCGACTTCGGGTGCCGTGAATATCAGGCTGGGCGCCGCCGCCAGCGCGGCGACTTTCCCGGCCGATGGCGCGCCTGCGATGCCCCCGGGGTCTGTGGAGAGGCGAAGCGGAGCCTCGTCGGCGCAGGTGCCGGAGTTGGCGCACCTGGCGGTCGTCGTTGGTTTGGTCTGGCGTACGGTGGTGATGTGGATGGTTCTGCTTGCGCTCTTGACGCTGGCTCGCCTGCTGGGCTAGTCTTTTTAGCTAGATACCTCGCCATCCCTCGTGTTATATGCATGAGGTGCTATCAAAATAGAAGTGAACACCCTCATGCAATCCTCGTTCTGGAGCCCCGTGGTGGGCCGGCTGGTGCCGTATGTGCCGGGCGAGCAGCCCAAGCTTGAGAAATTGGTCAAGCTCAATACCAACGAGAACCCGTACCCACCGTCACCACGCGTCATTGCGGCCATCCAGGCAGCGGCGCGGCAGGGTCTGCAACTCTATCCCGACCCCGAAGCGATGGCGCTGCGCCAGACCATTGCTGCCCATCACGGACTGGCGGTGAATCATGTATTCCCGGGTAACGGGTCCGATGAGGTTTTGGCTCACGCCTTTTTCGCGTTTTTCCAGCACGGTTGTTCGCTGCTGATGCCTGACATCAGCTACAGCTTCTACCAGGTGTATTGCGGGCTTTACGGTATTCCGGTTGAGATGGTGCCCTTGACTGAGGAAATGGTTCTTGATGTCTCGGCTTATGCGCGTGCGGATGGCGTGTCTGTGGCCGGCGTGGTCATTGCCAACCCGAACGCGCCCACCGGCATGGGTCTGCCACTGCAGCAGGTGGAGCAACTGCTGCGCCTGCACCCAAAGCGCGTCGTCCTGGTGGATGAGGCCTATGTAGATTTTGGGGGGGAGAGCGCCATTCCCCTGATTGCGCAATACCCCAATTTGCTGGTGGTGCACACCCTGTCCAAGTCGCGTTCACTGGCGGGCTTGCGGGTCGGCTTTGCTTGCGGGCAAGCTCATTTGATCGAAGCGCTGGAGCGAGTCAAGAATAGCTTCAACTCCTACCCGCTGGACCGTCTGGCGATCGCCGGTGGCGTCGCCGCCTTTGAGGACCAGGCTTACTTCGAGCAGACCCGCGCAGCGGTGCTGAATAGCCGGGAAGGGCTGGTGCTGGCGCTGGAAGACCTGGGCTTCCAGGTGTTGCCGTCACAAGCCAATTTTGTTTTTGCCCGGCATCCGCAGCAAGATGCGGCCGCCATTGCCGCCGGGCTGCGCGCGCGCGGCGTGCTGGTGCGGCATTTCAGACTGCCCCGCATCGAGCAGTACTTGCGCATCAGCATTGGCACGCCAGCGCAATGCGATGAACTGGTACAGGCTTTAGGCTCAGTACTTTCTGGCCTGGCTTAGCTCGGCATACAAGTCGCTATAGATTTTATAGCGATTGGCGCTTATTCCATCAGGGCTGCCGTCTGGTTTTACTGCTGCCATCACGCCGCAGCCCGGTTCATGCAGGTGGCTGCAGTTGTAGAACTTGCAGTTGGCCACATGCGGTTTGAGGTCCGGCATGTAGGCCGCCAGCTGTGCCGGGTCGATGTGGTTCAGGCCGAACTCCTGGAAACCCGGCGAATCAATCAACGCGGTGGTCTTGTCAGCGTCCACCCAGTACCAGGTGGTGCTGGTGGTGGTGTGCTTGCCTGAATTCAGTGCCTGCGAGATCTCGCCGGTCTGGGCCAGGGCACCGGGCGCGAGCAAATTGATCAAGGTGCTCTTGCCCGCCCCCGATGGCCCCAGCACCAGCGTTGTTTTGCCGTGCAGCAGCTTCAGAAGTTCCGCGTGATCGACGTCAGGCGATGCCTTGAGTGACAGCGGCAACACGCCGTAGTGCATTTGCCGGTACGGCCGCAGCCACTCCCAGGCGCGGGCGAAGGGTTCGACCAGATCGCTTTTGTTGAGCGCGATGATGGGCGTGATGTGCTCGGCCTCCGCTGCGATCAGGGCGCGCGAGAGCTGGCTGCTGGAGAACTCGGGTTCCGCCGCGATCAGGATGAGGATCTGGTCCAGATTGGCCGCAAACGACTTGGTGCGAATTTCGTCCTGGCGGTAGAACACATTGCGCCGTGCTTCGATCTTCTCAATGGTGCCCTCATCCTGCGAGGCCTGCCACAGAACCCGATCACCCACCAGCCCCTGACTTTTCTTGCCGCGCGAGTGGCAGATCAGTCGCCGGCCGTCGGGCGTTTCCACCAGAAAATGCCGGCCATAGTTGGCGACGATCAATCCGCGTTCGAGCGTGGGCTGTGCCATCAGTGGAAGCTCTTATATTGGGCGGTCATGCCAGCAGGGCGTCAACCAGCGCCGCACAGTCAAAGTCCGTCATGGAAAGACCGCCCACGTCATGGGTGTTGAAGCGCACCACGCAGCGGTTGAAATGCACGGACAGGTCCGGGTGGTGATCCTGCGCGTGGGCGATGAAGGCCACTGCGTTCACGAAGGAAATGGTTTCGTAATAGTTGGCAAAGGTGAATGTCTTTTCAATGGCCACAGCGGCGCCATCGCCGGTCAGCCTCCAGCCTTCCAGCTTGGCCAGATTTGCTACAACTTCCGTAGCTGTCAGCGCCCGTCTGACGAGGGCTGACCAGTCTTTCTTCTTCAACATTGTGGGCATGGTGCGGGTGTCTCGCAGGTGTTTTCCATGGTCACGCCATCATCCGGGCCAGGCGTTCGGACGCCGGTGGGTGCGAGTAGTGGAACTTCACATAGACCGGGTCGGGTGTCAGGGTCGAGGCGTTATCTTCGTACAACTTGAGCAGCGCGGTGGCAAGGTCCGGGCCATTGGTATGCAGCACGGCATAGGCGTCAGCTTCAAACTCGTGTTTGCGCGAGAGCTGGGCAAACAGCGGCGCGATGAAGAAGCTGAATACTGGCACGGCGAGCATGAACAGCAGCAGCGCCAGCGCATCATTGGGGGCGCTCAGGTTGGGCTGTACCCCCAGCCCGGTATAAAACCAGGCCTTTGTCGCCAGCCAGCCCAGCAGGGCAAAACCCAGCAGGCTCAAGGCAAACAGAGACACGATGCGTTTGATGATGTGCTTGTGCTTGAAGTGACCCAGCTCGTGCGCCAGCACCGCGTCAACCTCATCGGCAGACAGTTTGGCCAGCAGCGTGTCATAGAACACCACGCGCTTGGCGGCGCCGAAGCCGGTGAAGTACGCGTTGGCGTGGGCGCTGCGTTTGGAGCCATCCATCACAAACAGCCCCTTGGCCGCGAAGCCGCAACGTTTCATCAATGCCGTGACGCGTGCCTTGAGCGTTTCGTCTTCCAGGGGCGCGAACTTGTTGAACAGCGGCGCGATGAAGGTGGGGTAGATCAGCAACAACAGCAAGTTGAAGCCCATCCAGACGCCCCAGGCCCACAGCCACCACCATGCGCCGGCAGCGCCCATCATCCACAGAATCAGTGCCGCAATCGGCAGGCCAACGACTGCACCGATCAGACCGGACTTGAGCAAATCCAGTACCCAGAGTTTGAACGTCATTTTGTTGAAGCCGAACCGTTCCTCGATCACGAAGGTCCGGTACAGGGTCACGGGCAGGTCAATCAGGCCGCTGATCAGCACAAATGCCGCCAGGAGTGCAACTTGTTGTCCCATGCCGCCGTCCAGCCACTCGAGCAGCGCCTGATTGAGGCTGGAGAGCCCGCCTAACAGCGTCCACCCCAGAAGCACGGCAGCACCCAGGGCCAGCTCCAGCAAGCCAAAACGGGCTTTGGCGATGGTGTAGTCGGCCGCCTTTTGATGGGCCGCCAGGGTGATGGTGTGCGAGAAGGCTGGCGGCACTTCTGCGCGGTGTTTCGATACATGCCGGATCTGCCGCGAGCTGAGCCAGAAGTTCAGCACCAGACCTGCGAGCAGCGCAGCCGCAAAAGTGAAAGTCAGCAGCAATGAAGCGGGAAAAGGGGAAATCGAGTCAGCCATGGCGCCCGAGTTTAGGCCATCAGCGACAATTCCGGCCATGGACGTTACGAACACCCCCCCGGCAGGCCTTGCGCTTGCCAAATCCGACCAAAACCTCATCTGGCTTGATTGCGAGATGACGGGTCTCGACCCGGAGGTGGAGCGGATTATTGAAATCGCGGTCATCGTGACCGGCCCCAAACTCGAATGCCGAATCGAAGGCCCCGTGCTGGTCATCCACCAGAGTAATGAGCTACTCGACAAGATGGACAACTGGAACAAGGGCACCCACGGCAAGACCGGCCTGATCGACAAGGTCAAGGCATCGACCTTGTCCGAGGCGGATGCTGAAGCGCAGCTGATTGACTTCCTGAGCCAGTACGTGCCGAAGAAGGGCTCGCCCATGTGTGGCAACAGCATCGGACAGGACCGGCGCTTCCTGGCCAAGTACATGCCCAAGCTGGAAGTCTTTTTCCACTACCGAAACCTGGATGTGAGCACGCTCAAGGAGCTGTCCAAACGCTGGCGGCCCGAGGTCTACAACTCGTTCAAAAAGCAGCAGCGCCATACGGCCCTGGCCGATGTGCATGAGTCGATCGACGAGCTTGAACACTACCGCCAACACTTCCTCAAGCTGGGCGATTAGGTAGAAACCCGAATCTGTGACATAATCCAAGGCTGCGCTGCAAACAGCAGTGCATATTTGTACATCTCCCTTCATTCACTGGGTCCAAAGCAGATTCGCATAAGCGGCATTGCGCAAAAGGACCCCCAGCGCTGATTGAACTCCTTGTGAGTCAGAGCAGGTTCCGTTTGATGGTTGATGTTTTTTAACCATTGACGGAGCAGTCGCATACCCTGCGGCGCTCGCGTGTGAGTAAATTCATGACTGACGCTATCCAAGCGACAGGCGAATCATCGCTTGTCGAAAATTTTTCCAATGACACCGCCGAGATGACGCAAAACGTCGTCCAGTCAACTGACGCAATCGAGGCCGCAGAGCCCGTTGCAGAAGTCCCCAATGGTTTCCTGGCCCTGGGCCTGGCGCCCGAGTTGATTCAAGCGGTGAAGGACCTGGGTTTCACCCAGCCCACCACCGTGCAGCTGAAGACCATTCCCATTGCCATGCAAGGTCACGGTGCTGCTGATGGCGCCGCTCGTTTTACCGACCTGATGGTGTCCAGCCAGACCGGCAGTGGCAAAACAGCCGCTTTCCTGTTGCCCGTGCTGCACACCTTGCTGACGCAAATGGCGCAAGCCGAAGCAAAAGAGAAGGCTGATTTTGAGCAAGCCGTGGCGGAAGCTACAGCCAAAGGCGAGGCGCCTCCCAAGCGCGCCAAGCGCAAAGACCCGACCAATCCCCGCCATTTCGCACCTGCTGCACCTGGCGCCCTGATTGTCTGCCCGACGCGTGAACTGGCCCAGCAGGTAGCACATGACGCCATTGACCTGGTGCAGCATTGCCGCGGCCTGCGCGTGGCCAACATCGTTGGTGGCATGCCTTACCAACTGCAAATTGCCAAGCTGCAAAATGCCAACCTCGTGGTCGCCACACCTGGCCGTTTGCTGGATCTGCAACGCTCCATGCAAATCAAGTTGGACCAGGTTCAATTCCTGGTGGTTGACGAAGCTGACCGTATGCTGGATCTGGGCTTCTCCGATGACCTGGCTGACATCAACCAGCTGACCATCCAGCGCAAGCAGACCATGATGTTCAGCGCCACTTTTGCGCCGCGCATCCAGCAGTTGGCTTCACGCGTCATGCGCGATCCGCAGAAACTGCAAATCGATTCACCGCAAGAAAAACACGCCAACATCAGCCAGAAGCTGTTCTGGGCCGACAACGCTCAGCACAAGCGCAAGCTGCTGGACCACTGGTTGCGTGACACCACTATCAACCAGGCGATTGTCTTCGCCAGCACCCAAATCGAGTGCGACGGCTTGGCCAATGACCTGCAGCAAGAAGGCTTCTCCGCCGTGGCATTGCACGGTGCCTTGAGCCAGGGTCTGCGTAACCGCCGTTTGATGGCATTGCGTCAAGGTCAGGTGCAAATCCTGGTGGCAACTGACGTGGCAGCGCGCGGTATTGACGTGCCCACCGTGACCCACGTGTTCAATTTCGGCTTGCCGATGAAGGCCGAGGATTACACCCACCGTATTGGCCGTACTGGTCGTGCCGGGCGTGACGGTATTGCCGTGACCTTTGCCGAGTTCCGTGATCGCCGCAAGATCATGGACATCGAGTTCCACAGCCATCACCAATTCAAGGGTGAGACCATTCCTGGCATGGAGCCGCAGCAGCGCTTCCCTGACTCACGTCCCAACAGTTTTGGTGGAGGCGGGGGCCGTGGTGGCAACGACAATCATTCCCGCGGCGATTCCCGCGGTGGCAATTTCGGCGGTGGTGGTGGTCGTTCAGGCGGTTTCGGTGCAAGCCGCGGCGGTTTCAATGACCGTAACTCTGGCGCTCCCCGTGATGCGGGCGCTGGTGGCTATCAAAACAACAACGGTGGCGGCTTCGGCGGTCAACCCGAAGGTCGCAGCTACGAGCGCAAGGGCGGCTTCAATGACCGTTTTGCCGGCGCCCGCAACGACAGCCCAGCGCCTCGTGGAGACTTTGGTGCGCCACGCGGTGATTTTGGTGCGCCGCGTGGTGATTTCGGTGCCCGCAAGCCGGCGTTTGGCAAGCCTTCATTCGCCAAGCCTGGTAACGGTGGCAAGGTCTTTGTGCCGCGTGACGCCAAGAAATGGCCTGCCAAGACTGATCGCTGATTAATCTGAAAAGAGGAAAGCCCGCAAGTATTGCTACTTGCGGGCTTTTTTATGACTGGTGATCAGCGATGCGGACTGGTGCCCCCTGGAATTACCTTGATGTGCTTTCCCGATTCATTGTGCCTAAAGGGATGCGCTCATCAATCAGCCAAGCAGATACTTCTCGACCGCTAATTTTGCATCTTCAATTCGCGCGAAAAAGCACGTTACCTGCGGTGCAGCCTTTGGCATATGGCTAGGTGGTGCCCAAAGACGACCATCGAGCCAACTGGCGGTGAAGCCACCAATGTCTTTGGGTTTCAAGGTACAGACCGGCACATCATCCAGCAATGCGGTACATAAAGTGGAAGTCTCATTCCAAGTGATGCGAGCCATAGGTACCTAATTTGAAATTTTGGAAGCACATTCTATGACGAGTCTGTTTACTTCTCGATTGGCTGCTGTCGCTTGCTTTGCAGACCGATGCCGATAGACTGGACATGGGCGCTCATACCGTCATCAGCGCCCCAAACAAAAAAGCCCGCTATCAACCAAGTAGCGAGCCTTCTAGTAATTACAGGGGATAAGTGGTGGGTCCTGACAGATTCGAACTGTCGACCTACGGATTAAGAGTGCACCGCGTGGGGCTCAAAGGTCCCGATTGCGTCATCGGCTGTCAATAAAATCAAGCACTTGCGCGAACACATCCGCATACATCCGCATTTGCTTGACGCCTGCCGCAGGTTTGAGTGCTATCACATTCGCTATCAACGCAAACCTACGGACTACCCAATGCTACACCCATCCGGGGCCCGGTCCGGTTTCCCGGAAAAGTACTTTTGCGGAAGTGTATAACCGGGGATTTGTTTCCAGTGGCCGTAGTAGCGGCCGCCCGGCAATGGTGCCGTGAATCGCCGATGTGCCAAAACGTGGCAATCGGGCTCAATGTGCCACCAATAGACGTTCTTACAAGCAGAATTCAACGTCAACTCTGCAGCGGGAGCTGACGTTCGCAAACATCCCCAAAATGAAGTGTGACAGACCAATATGAAATTCCATAATTTCCCGTTGAGCTGATGCTCCGGTCATAGATGGTTCTTACAATAAAAAATAAGAGGGAGACTACAACATGATTTCGATATCAATCAGCATTGCGTTCATTCTCGGCTATTTGGCCTCCCCGGCGAAAATCATCAATGATTTGTTGCTGTCTGTTGGGCTTGGCAACTCTCTGTTGGCTAAAGCTCTTGTAGGGCAAACAATTCAATACGTCATCCCTGCAATCCTCGTATATCTGATATTTAGCAGGGCAACCATCCGTTCACGCATCACGGTAACTGATAGAAACTTGTGGGTTCTACGCATTTGCAATGCGATATCAATTGCATATGTAGCCATTCGCTTGTTTGCCGGACTCATCCCAGGCGGTGGGCCTGGATTCGTGGTGAGTCAATTTTCAATAGTGACCATAGTTCCGGCGATTGGTATTTCATTGCTTGCCCTTGTTCAAATCGCCAGAAGGTCATTTGGGTCCACTGGTCTCGTGGGCGGCATTGCACTCTGTGTATTGGCGATAGGGGTATTGCCTTTTCGGATTTACTTACAAAAGTTTCAGGCCGGAGGAGTATGGGACGAATATTGCAAAGAGTCAGGAGACCGTTTCATTTCAAAGCCAGTTGACTTCAAGGGGCTCCAGTTTCGTAGTGTCGGCGAACTTAAAATTTTCACTTCCGTAGTAGGGCAGTCCTATTCGGAAGCACACCGCGAGTATGTTGGTGTTTCACTAATCAAACACGGCATGTTGCAAGAGTACGAGGATGTTGACCGTGACTCTATTCGTCCACCAAAGAGAATTTTCTTTACGAACGGAATTCAGGAGGAACCACTTACTAGCAGTCGGGCAACACACTCTGTCAGCCTTTCCTACCCTAGACCGAGCAAGGAGCCCCAATTCTTTCGGTTTAGCATTGTTGTGACAGACCTAAGAACGGGGCTTGTTATTGCAGAAAGCAGTCGGGTCGAAAACGTATTTGATGAGAACAAGCGCGTATGTGGCGAGGTTCGAAATGGAACTATCGACGCGAGTGATTTCGTTGGAAAAGCTCTGGGGTTGACATCGGTCGTTAGAAACTAGGTGTTCTGCACTTTTCTGGGAGTGAATCGCCCCGTGTTTCGTGGAGGCCAGTTAGTTAAAGTGAAACCGGGGTTTTGGTCGTCTCGGCGAGTTGCCGATAGTAGTTTGCCTCAGCCTCGGCCGGTGGAATATACCCAATCGGCTCCAGCAGTCGGTGGTGGTTGAACCAGGACACCCATTCAAGGGTACGCTACCGCTTGGGTCGACCCCAATAGAGAAAGAAAAAATCCGCGCAGAGGCGGA
>NZ_JAUSLE010000051.1 GCF_030646845.1 Rhodoferax sp.
CAGGCCTTCGGGGTTGTAGCGGCGGTGAATGCGCAGCTCGAACGGCGGCTCACGCGGCTGCAGCCCGGCCAGCGCACCCTTGAGGTCGTGCGCCAGCGCCAGCGGCGTGATTTGCCCCAGCGCGGCGATGGCGTTGCTGGCAGCGGAGGGGTCGGTCGCGTCCACCGCCACCAGCACGGCGGGTTTCTCGCCCCGCACCAAGCGCCTGGAGAAATCGGGCGGAATCGCCAGCACGAACTGGACCTCGCCGGTTTCCAGCAGGCGCTCGGCCTGCACCTCGGTGGCCGGCTGGGCCACGATGTGGAAGTAGCCGGTATTCTGGACCGCGGCCACCAGGCTGCGTGCCAGCGACCCGCTGTCATAGGCCACCAGCGCGGTCGGCAGACCCTTGGGGTCGTTGTTGATGGCGTAGCCAAACAGGATCAGTTGCATGACCGGCACGCCAATGGCCATGGCAAAGGTCAGGCGCTCGCGCAGCATCTGCTGGAATTCCTTGATGAGGATGGCCGCCACCCGCGCGAAGGAGAAAGAGGCACTCATGTTGCCGCGCCCCGGTCAGTGTCCGGGGCCTGGTCCATCAAGCTGATGAACACATCTTCCAGATCCGCCTGGGCAGGCGTCAACTGCATCTCAGGCCGCGCCTGGTAAGGGGCGAGAGAGGCCTCCAGCAGCGCCGGGTCAAGGCCGGCCACATGCAGGGTATTGCCAAACGCCGAGACGCTGAGCACGCCGGGCAGCGCCTTGATCGGCGCCACCAGCGTCTCCAGGTGCTCGCCGGCGACGGACCACACGGCCAGGCCCGCACGGTTGATGATGTCGGCCTGCGTGCCGCGCGTCAGCACCTGGCCGTTGGCGATGTACATCAGTTCGTGGCAGCGGGCCGCTTCGTCCATGTAATGCGTCGACACCAGCACGGTGATGCCCCGCGCGGCCAGCCGGTGGATTTCGTCCCAAAAGTCGCGCCGCGCTTTGGGGTCAACCCCGGCGGTGGGCTCGTCGAGCAACAGCAGGCGCGGCTCATGCAACAGGCAGGCGGCGAGGGCCAGGCGCTGTTTCCAGCCGCCGGACAGGGCGCCGGCCAGCTGGCGTTGGCGCGCTGTCAAACCCAACCGCTCCAGCGTCAGGTCCACCACCTGCTTGCGCTGCGGCAGCTCGAACAGGCGGGCCACAAAGTCCAGGTTTTCGCGAATCGTCAGGTCTTCGTACAAGCCAAAACGCTGGGTCATGTAACCGACCTGGCGCTTGATCTGCGCCGCCTGGGTGATGATGTCCAGCCCCAGACAGGTGCCGGCGCCGCTGTCGGGGGTCAGCAGCCCGCACAGCATGCGGATGGTGGTGGTTTTGCCACTGCCGTTGGGCCCCAGAAAGCCGCAAATGCGCCCGGTTTCCAGCTGGATCGACAAATTGTCCACCACAGCGCGCCCACCATAGCGCTTGGTCAGGCCGGTGACGTCAACCGCTCGTGTCACGGCGTGGCTCCGGCCACCGGCAGCACCTCCACCGGTTGCCCGGGTTTAAGCCGGGCAGCGTCACTGGCGCTGGGTCGCGCCTCGACCATGAACACCAGTTTGGCCCGTTGCGCGTTGGAATAAATGACCGGTGGCGTGTACTCTGCCCGATTCGAGATGAAGGAAATTCTGGCCGGGATCGGCCCCGCGCAACCGTCGCACACAATGTTGACCGCAGCGCCGACCTGAAGACTGCCCATGGCACTTTCTGGCACAAAAAAACGCACTTTGATATGACCGGGCGGCAACAGAGCCAGCACCGGCTGCCCCGCAGGCACCGACTCGCCCACGCGAAAGAAGGTATCCGTCACCAACCCGTCTACCGGCGCGGTGCGGGATTTTTGCGCCTCGCGCCAAGCCAACTGGCGCACCGATTGCCGCGCGGCTTCGGTGTCGGCAGCCGCGGCGGCACGCTCATCGACGCGGGCTGGCAATTGCGCCACCCGCAACTGCGCCGCCAGCTCGTCCATCCGGGCAGCACTCTGGGCCTGTGCGGTGCGCAGGTCATCGCGCCGCGCCTCGGAGACAAAGCCCTGCTTGACCAACTGCTCCTCGCGTGCCAAAGCGTCTGCGTTGAGCCTGGCTTGGGCGCGAGCTTGGCTGAGCTGGGCCTGAATCACCGCAATTTCGTCGCTGCGCTTGCCCTTGGCCGCATTGGCGAGCTGGGCGTTGGCACGCACCAGCCGGGCATCGGCCTCACTTCGCGCAGCTTGCTCGTTTTCGGCTTCCAGCGCAAACAAGGGCATGCCTTGGGTCGCCTGATCTCCGCTGCGCACATTCAATTGCGTCAGGGTGCCACCCAATTGCGAGGACACATAAACGTAGTCCCCCTCCCCATAACCCGACCAGCCCGGCGTCGGCTTCGGCTGACAACCCGCCAGCAGCAGGGGCGTGAGTAACAAGGCAAGACAGGTGTTGAAACAACGCATTTTGGGATTCTTTCAACTCTCGGCAAGGGCGTGCCGGGCGGGAGAAACACCGCGCGGGCATGCGGACCAGCAATGTTTTTACAATACCAGCGCTATGAAACCACTTCACTATACCCGCGCCCAAGCCCTGCCCGACCTGCTGGCAAAACGCATCCTGATTCTGGACGGCGCCATGGGCACCATGATCCAGCGCTTCAAGCTCAACGAAGCCCAGTACCGGGGTGAGCGTTTCAAGGACTTTCACAAGGATGTGAAAGGCAACAACGAGCTGCTGAGCCTGACACGCCCGGATGTCATCCGCGACATCCATGAGCGCTACCTGGCCGCCGGCGCCGACCTGATCGAAACCAATACCTTCGGCGCCACCAGCGTGGCGCAAGCCGATTACGACATGGCCGAACTGGCGTTCGAGATGAACTTCGCCTCGGCCCAACTGGCCCGCGCCGCCTGCGCCAAGTTCTCCACCCCGGAGCACCCGCGCTTTGTGCTGGGCGCCCTCGGGCCCACCCCCAAAACCGCCAGCATCAGCCCGGATGTGAACGACCCTGGCGCCCGCAATGTGAACTTTGAGCAGCTGCGCGCCGCCTACTACGCACAGGTCCAGGCGCTGGTAGAAGGTGGCAGCGACGTGCTGCTGGTGGAAACCATTTTTGACACGCTCAACGCCAAGGCCGCGCTGTTCGCCATCGATGAATACTTTGAAACCTCGGGCGAGCGTTTGCCCCTGATCATCAGCGGCACTGTGACCGATGCCTCCGGGCGCATTCTGAGCGGCCAGACGGTCACCGCCTTCTGGTACAGCGTGCGCCACGCCCAACCCTTGGCCATCGGGCTGAACTGCGCCCTGGGTGCGGCGCTGATGCGGCCCTACATCCAGGAACTGGCCCGCGTGGCGCCGGACACCTTCATCAGCTGCTACCCCAATGCCGGCCTGCCCAACCCGATGAGCGACACCGGCTTTGACGAAACCCCGGCCGACACCAGCCGCCTGCTGCACGAATTTGCCGCCGAAGGGCTGGTCAACATCGTCGGCGGCTGCTGCGGCACCACGCCCGAACACATCAGCGCGATCCGTGACGCAGTGGCGCCGTTGCCCGGTCGCGTGCTACAAAAGTCTTTTTTCTACAAAGAAGCGGCCTGATTCGGCCGGCCCATCCCCGCGTCTTGGGCGGGATGGGCGCAAAGCCCTTAAAATCCTTGTCATCCAAGGAGCGTTGCAGTGGGTCAGAAGGCCCGTCAGGCTTGGATGTTCCCAACGACGCTCACCTGAATCTTGTAACCACAGGTGAGACGCATGTCCGATATCGTTGTTCCCCCCATGAAGTTGTCCGGCCTGGAGCCGGTGAGCATTGGCGCCGACTCGCTGTTTGTCAACATTGGTGAACGCACCAATGTGACCGGCTCCAAGGCCTTCGCTCGCATGATCCTGAACGGTGAGTTTGAGCAGGCGCTGGCCGTGGCGCGCCAGCAGGTGGAAAACGGCGCTCAGATCATCGACATCAACATGGACGAGGCCATGCTGGACAGCCAGGCCGCCATGGTGCGCTTCCTGAACCTGATCGCCAGCGAGCCCGATATCTCGCGCGTGCCGATCAGGATCGACTCTTCCAAGTGGAGCGTGATCGAGGCCGGGCTGCGCTGCGTGCAGGGCAAGGGCATCGTCAACTCGATCAGCATGAAGGAAGGCGTCCTGCCCTTCAAGCAGCAGGCCAAGCTATTGCGGCGTTATGGTGCGGCGGCCGTGGTAATGGCCTTTGACGAGCAGGGCCAGGCCGACACCTACCAGCGCAAGATCGAAATTTGCGCGCGCGCCTACCGCATCCTGGTGGACGAGGTGGACTTCCCGGCGGAAGACATCATCTTCGACCCCAACATCTTCGCCATTGCCACCGGCATTGAAGAGCACAACAACTACGCGGTCGACTTCATCAACGCCACGCGCTGGATCAAGCAGAACCTGCCGGGCGCCAAGGTGTCGGGCGGCGTGTCGAATGTCTCTTTCAGTTTCCGCGGCAACGATCCGGTGCGCGAGGCGATTCACACCGTGTTTTTGTACCACGCCATTCAGGCGGGCATGGACATGGGCATCGTCAACGCCGGCATGGTCGGGGTGTACGACGACCTGGAGCCCGAACTGCGCGAGCGGGTGGAGGATGTGGTGCTGAACCGGCGCCCTGATGCGGGCGAGCGTCTGGTCGAGATCGCGGAGAACGCCAAGGGCGCGGCCAAGGACGAGAGCAAAAAGCTGGAATGGCGCGGCACCGCGGAGCACCCGGCCACGGTGGAGCAGCGCCTGAGCCACGCCATGGTGCACGGCGTGACCGATTTCATCACCGAAGACACGGAAGAAGCCTACCAGGCCATTCTGGCCAAGGGTGGGCGGCCGCTGCACGTGATCGAAGGCCCGCTAATGGCGGGCATGAACATCGTGGGCGATCTGTTTGGCCAGGGCAAGATGTTCCTGCCGCAGGTGGTCAAGAGCGCGCGGGTGATGAAACAGGCGGTGGCACACCTGATTCCTTACATCGAGGAAGAAAAACGCCTGGACGAGGCGGCCGGCCGCGACGTGCGCACCAAGGGCAAGATCATCATTGCCACCGTCAAGGGCGATGTGCACGACATCGGCAAGAACATCGTCACCGTCGTGCTCCAGTGCAATAACTTTGACGTGGTCAACATGGGCGTGATGGTGCCCTGCCACGAGATTCTGGCCCGCGCCAAGGTGGAGGGCGCCGACATTGTGGGCCTCTCCGGCCTGATCACCCCCAGCCTGGAGGAGATGCAGTACGTGGCCGGCGAGATGCAGAAGGACGACCACTTCCGCATCCGCAAGATTCCGCTCATGATCGGCGGCGCCACCACCTCGCGCGTGCACACGGCCGTCAAGATTGCGCCGCACTACGAGGGCCCGGTGGTCTATGTGCCCGATGCCTCGCGCAGCGTGAGCGTGGCGCAAGGCCTGCTCTCCGACCAGGCCGCCCAGTACATCGCGGAACTCAATACCGATTACGAACGGGTGCGCCAGCAGCACGCCAACAAGAAGCAGACGCCCTTGTGGCCACTGTCGAAAGCGCGGGCCAACAAGACGCCGATTGACTGGAGCCACTACACGCCGACACGGCCGAAGTTTCTGGGTCGCCGCGTCTTCAAGAACTTTGACCTGAACGAGCTGGCCCGCTTTATTGACTGGGGCCCGTTCTTCCAGACCTGGGACCTGGCCGGGCCGTTTCCGGCCATTCTGAAGGATGAGATTGTCGGCACCGAGGCGGTGCGGGTCTATGCCGACGGGCAGCGCATGCTCAAGCGCCTCATCGAGGGCCGCTGGCTCACTGCCAATGCCGTGATCGGCTTGTACCCGGCCAATTCGGTGAATGACGACGACATCGAGTTCTACACCGATGAATCCCGCACTGAGGTGGCGATGACCTGGTATGGCCTGCGCCAACAGACCGAGAAACAGGTGATCGACGGCGTGATGCGCCCCAGCCGCTGCCTAGCCGATTTTGTCGCACCGAAAGGCGTGGCGCCCGACTACGCCGGGGTGTTCGCGGTAACAGCCGGCATTGGGGTCGACAAAAAGGAGAAATACTTTGAGGACGACCACGATGACTACTCGGCCATCATGCTCAAGTCACTGGCCGACCGGCTGGCCGAGGCCTTTGCCGAGTGCCTGCACCACCGCGTGCGCACCGACCTGTGGGGCTATGCGTCGCAGGAGGCGCTAGGGCCGGACGACCTGATTGCCGAGAAGTACAAGGGCATTCGCCCCGCGCCGGGCTACCCGGCCTGCCCCGACCACAGCGTCAAGAAAGACATGTTCAACTTGCTGCAATGCGAAGAAATCGGCATGAGCGTCACCGACAGCATGGCGATGACACCGGCGGCGAGCGTGAGCGGCTTCTACCTCGGACATCCCGACAGCACTTATTTCAGCGTCGGTAAGATCGGGGACGACCAGCTGAAAGACCTGGCGGCGCGACGGCGCATGAACGAGCAGGCGCTGCAGCGGCTGTTGGCACCGAACTTGTAGGTTTACCTGCCGTTACAAACTGGACATGCTGCTTTGCAGTATCTGGTTTACTTTTGGATCTGTCAGGCGTTACGTGATGACTAGTTGCGTAACTGCCGCTGACCAATCCAGACTCATTTCGGGTCTTTGCCAAGGAATACATTTCATGAGCGCGACCTTTGAACCTTCCAGGACAGCGTCCTCTGTCAACAAACCGCTGTGGGCTGCCGTGGGCGTCCTCGGTATCGCCGTGCTGGCCATGGGTGCAACCCTGATTCGCATGCAGACCCGGCCCGAGGAACCCCGTGCCGCCATGCTCGCCGCCACGGCACCCGCCTCGACGCAGGCTGTGAGTGTTCCGTCCGCGCCGCTACCGCAATCCCTGCCCGCCGCCGCACTGCCGACCGACAGCAGCAAGGGCTCAAGATCAAACAAGGCTGCAGCCCCCGCGAATCATGCGCCAGCAGCTACAAAATCTGTAGCAAACAAGGCATACCAACCTGCGCCCGCCGTCTATCAACCCACAGTCCAGGTGGCCAGGCCGGTCTGCGGCAACTGCGGCACGGTTCAGTCCGTGACACCGATCCAGCGTGACGGCACGGCTGGCGGTATCGGTGCCGTGACGGGCGGGGTCCTCGGCGCAGTCGTTGGCAACCAGGTGGGCGGTGGCAACGGCAAGACGCTCGCCACTATCCTGGGTGCCGTGGGTGGCGGCATCGCCGGCAACACCGTCGAGAAGAAGATGAAGAAAGAAACCGTGTACCAGGTGCAGGTGCATATGGAAGACGGCAGCACACGCACTTTTGAGCAAGCGACACCCACCGCGATCGGGGCCAAGGTCGTGGTCGAGGGCAATGCCCTGCTAGCTGCCGGCCGGTAAGCCAGCAGACGCAGCATCAGCGGACCGTGAGCGGCGGTCGCCGCGGTTCAGGCCGGCCCAAGCCGGCGGGCCAGAGACAGCCGCTGTGCGAGCATCAACGCGCCCACACCCACCAGGCTGAGAACCAGCAACAGCCATACGCCGCGGGTGTAGCCGACCTCTGATGTCCACAACAGGCCCAGCGAAATGGGCGCTGCCGCGCGTGCCAGCGCCAGCGGCACGCCCAGCGCCCCGTTCAGACTGGCCACATGGTCACGGTTCACGTACTGCGCCATGGCCGTCCCCTTGACGATGGTGAGCATGCCATTGCCCATGCCGTACAGCGCCACAAACAGGATCACAGCCCAGATTTGTCCTTCAGCGGACAAGGGTGCCACCAGCAGGGCAATCAGTCCCAGCGGAATCAGGCAAGGGATCAGCCGGTTGGCCAGATGCAGGTCGAAGTGGTGCTCAAAGAAGTACAGCAGCAGCCGACCCAAGACCTGAATGACACCAATGCTGGCGGGAATGGCAATCACCCAGGTCTCGCTCATGCCGTTTTCCCGCAGCAGACTGACCATGTGCGCCGGCAGCGCTACCGTCACCGCCATCATCAGGACAACAAACACCCCAATGAGCAGAAAAGGGGCGCTGAGAATGAAGTGGGCCACCCCTTTGGGCGCGTCCCTGGCATCGGACGGAACTGACGTCAAGGGACGGGGCGCCCCGCGCAGGGTAAGCGCATGCAGGGGCGCGCACACCAGCAGATGAAGCGCCGCCAGGCTGAACAGCGCGTGCCGCCAGCCCCAGGTCGCCATCAGCCACGCGGTGAGCGGAATAAACACCGTGCTGGCCAGTCCACCCAGAAAAGTCATGGTGATGATGGCACGGCGAAAGTCATTGGGGAAACGGCGAGTTACCACCGCAAAGGCCGGCGAATACAAAATGGCGGCCATTGCCGCGCCCAATCCAGCCCAAACACAATAGAACCCGATCACTCCGGTCACATGGCCATGCAGCACCAGACAAACTCCTGCCAGCACTGAACCCGCCGTCATCACGACACGCTCATGGCCGCGGTCAATCCAGCGCCCCACCGGATACGCCAGCAAGCCCTCGACCAGCAAGGCCAGACTGAATGCCAGCGACGACTGGGCCCGGCTCAACCCCAACTCAAGCTCCACCGGCTCCATCACCAGTGAGAAAGTGTAAAAAACGCTGCCCCAGCTGATCAGCTGCGCCAGCGACAGCCAGCCGACAAGGCGGCCATCGTGTTGGACAGGGGTTTTCATGGGTGGATTATGGCAAATAGGGCGCACCAAATGGTGGCCCAACCTCCCGTCGAACGGTCACGGTCAGCTATTAATTTCGTAGCAAACGCAGAAACCTGTAAACTGCCCGTTACATGTCATCACGAAATGATACGACTGGCAAGGCGCCTTGATGGTTC
Organism: Rhodoferax sp.; assembly: GCF_030646845.1. GTDB lineage: Bacteria > Pseudomonadota > Gammaproteobacteria > Burkholderiales > Burkholderiaceae_C > Rhodoferax. The sequence continues at coordinate 8,756 of NZ_JAUSLE010000051.1, forward strand.
AATCCAAGCTCTTCATTGCGATAACGCAAACACCCTCCCGCTTCGCGGTTGTACGGTGTGCAGGCGCGTCGTAGCTCCGCAACACTTGCTAAATAAACAATCATGAGTTGGAAAAAATCAAAATTTGCCTCCAGCCTGATGAGCCTGTTTGGTGACCCTGTGCCGGATCCAAATCCAGAAAGCCGCATCAAGGAGATCCGCCAGGCGATGCTGGACAGTCTTGCCAGCCTCGGTGAAAGCCACCACCTCACACGGGTATGGGCTCGGATACTGTATGCGCCAGACATTCAGGCGCTCTGGTATCTGCGCACCGAAATGATGATTTTGCTGGCCGGCCTGCTCGGGGAATCTGCCGCAAAGGCACAACTTGTGACCATCACTGACATGTTCAGCGGCCTGTTGCCTTCGGCCCAGAGGTCACGTCCCAACCGTCTGGGCAAGTGATCGCCGGTATTGAAGGGCCTCTGCCACGTGCGTGACCTGCGTCGTGCGCGCATCTGCCAGATCGGCAATGGTGCGGGCCACTTTCAGCGCGCGGTGCGTGCTGCGGGCTGACCAACCCAGGCGGGTGGCGGCGATATTCAGGAATTTGACGGCTGCCTCGTCCAGCAACACATACGCATCGATTTCCTGGCCCTGCAGCGCTTGGTTTGCCTTGCCCTGGCGCTGCACCGCGCGCTCGCGGGCCACCGTACAGCGCTCGCGAATCGCAGCGGTTGACTCGCCCGGAGTCGCTCGCAGCAGATCAGCCGGCAAGACGGTAGGCACTTCCACGTGCAGGTCGATGCGGTCAATCAGCGGGCCGCTCAGCTTGCTCTGGTAGCGTGACACCTGGTCGGGCGTGCAGCGGCAGGCCTTTTGTGCCGACCCCAGGTAGCCGCAGGGGCATGGATTCATCGCCCCGATCAACTGAAAGCGCGCCGGAAACTCCGCTCGCCGTGCTGCCCGCGAAATCGTGATGGTGCCCGACTCCAGCGGCTCCCGCAGGGCCTCCAGCGCGGCGCGGGGGAACTCGGGAAGTTCATCGAGGAACAGCACACCATGGTGCGCCAGTGAAATCTCTCCCGGCCGCGGCGGCGAGCCGCCGCCCACCAGGGCCACGGCGCTGGCGGTGTGGTGCGGGCTGCACGTTGGGCGCTGGGCCCAGCGATCCAGCGAAAAACGGCCACCCAGACTGGCCACCGCCGCACTTTGCAGGGCTTCGTCCGTCGTCATGGCGGGCAGGAGGCCCGAAAAGCGCTGCGCCAGCATGGACTTGCCCGACCCAGGCGGCCCCATCAGCAACAGACTGTGACCGCCCGCCGCGGCGATCTCCAGCGCCCGCTTCGCACCGAGTTGGCCTTTCACATCGGCCAGATCAGGGTATTGGACGGTATTGGCCTTCAACGTCGCCGTGACACGCGACCAGCCGGGTGCGGGCTCTGGCGGCGGGGCGTCTGCGACCTGCGGCAAAAAATGACGAACCACGTCCAGCAAGTGCCGGGCGCTGTAGACCTGGGCATCCGGCACCAACGCGGCCTCTTCAGCGCTGTCGGGGGGCAGCACCAGTTCGGTCACGACCTGGCCCGCGTGCAGGGCCAGACTCATGGCCAGCGCGCCGCGGACCGGGCGCAATTCGCCTGACAGAGACAGTTCCCCGGCGAATTCGTGGCCAGCCAGCCGCGCCGCATCGATCTGTCCACTGGCAGCCAGAATACCCAGCGCAATTGGCAAGTCAAAGCGACCGGAGTCCTTGGGCAGGTCGGCGGGCGCCAGGTTCACGGTGATGCGCTTGTTGTGCGGAAACTCCAGCCCCGAGTTCTGGATGGCCGAGCGCACGCGCTCCCGGGCTTCCTTGACCTCTACATCCGCCAAACCCACCAGCGTGAAACTGGGCAGGCCATTGGCCAGGTGCACTTCCACTGTGACCGCCGCGGCCTCCAGCCCCAACAGGGCTCGGCTTTGCACCAAAGACAAACTCATGAGGGATCCTCTCCAAAAAGGTGCACCGGGAAAACCAGCATCGACCCAGTGCGCACCAACATGGTGTTTACTGTATTTATATACAGACATCTTAACGCAGGCCTGCTCAATCGGTGCACCGTGACGCATCAGCCAGCCAGGCCAGCTTTGGCACGGTCTGTGCTTATTGCTCTCGTCCCTTAACTCACCTGGAGAACCCCATGAAATTGAAAGCAACATCCGCACTTGTCCTGTCCACATTGCTTGCCGGCACGGCCGCCATGGCGCAAACCACAGCGCCCGAGCCTGACTACACGCTGTCGTACAACGTGGGCGTCACCAGCGACTACCGCTTCCGCGGTATCTCGCAAGCCTCGTTCGACCCGGCGCTGCAGGCAGGTGTTGACTTTGCGCACAAGAGCGGTTTTTATCTGGGCGTCTGGGGCTCCAACATCAAATGGATCAAAGACTACGTTGGTGCCACCGACGGCTCGCTTGAAGTTGACCTGTACGGCGGCTTCAAAGGTGCCCTCACCAAGGATGTCGCGTTTGATATCGGCGTCATCGGCTACCAGTACCCGAGCAACACCGCGGCAGACGTGGCCGGCTTCGTGAACGCGAATACCACCGAGGTCTACGGCGCCTTGACCTATAGCATGTTCACAGCCAAGTACAGCCGCAGCGTCAGCAACTTCATCGCCAACAGCAACAGTTCCGGCAGCCAGTATTTTGAAGTGGCTGCCAACTTTGACCTCGGCAGCGGCTTCACATTGACGCCACACGTCGGTCGCCAGACCATTCCGAACCAGGCCAATGACGCAGGCGACTACACCGACTACTCGCTGACTCTGACCAAGGATTTTGGCAACGGCCTGACAGCCTCCATAGCGGCCATTGGTACCGACGCCAAAGATGCTTTTTACAAAGTCGCGCCACGCGACAATTTGGGCAAGAGCACCGTGGTGGTGGGCGTGAAATACAGCTTCTGATCACCGATTCAATCTGAGGAGCACTCATGAAACTCGTAACCGCGATCATTAAGCCCTTCAAGCTGGACGAGGTGCGCGAAGCGCTCTCCGCCATCGGCGTGCAGGGAATTACCGTAACGGAAGTCAAGGGCTTCGGCCGTCAAAAAGGCCACACCGAGTTGTACCGGGGCGCCGAGTACGTGGTGGACTTTTTGCCCAAGGTCAAGATCGAAGCCGCCATTTCCGACGAACTGGTGGACCGGGTCATCGAAGCGGTGGAGGGCGCAGCCCGCACCGGCAAGATTGGCGACGGCAAGATCTTTGTCTACAACCTCGAGCAAGTCGTCCGCATCCGCACCGGCGAGACCGGCAAGGAAGCGCTGTAAGGCCCTCGTCCAACTGACATGAGAACACTGACATGAAAAAACTACTTGCCTCCCTTACCCTGGGTTTGAGTCTGCTCTTCTGTGGCACAGCCGCATTGGCACAGGCTCCCGAAGCGGCACCCGCCGCCTCTGCCCCGGCTGAAGCCAAGCCCGCTGACGCAGCGGCACCGGAAGCCCCTGCTGCAGCCCCGGTTGTCGCTGCAGCAGCCGCTCCGGCAGCCGCTGCAGCACCGGCTGCCCCGGTGCCCAACAAGGGTGATACCGCCTGGATGATGGTCTCGACTATGCTGGTGATCCTGATGACCATCCCCGGCCTGGCGCTGTTCTACGGCGGCCTGGTCCGCAGCAAGAACATGCTGTCGGTGCTGATGCAGGTCATGGTCACCTTCTCGATGATCGTGGTGCTCTGGTTCATCTACGGCTACAGCCTGGCCTTCACCGAAGGCAACGCCTTCTTCGGCGGCTTCGACCGGCTGTTCATGAAAGGTGTCTGGGACAACGCTGCCGGAACCTTTGCCAATGCAGCCACCTTCAGCAAGGGTGTTGTGATTCCTGAAATCATCTTCGCAGCCTTCCAGGCCACCTTTGCCGGCATCACCTGTGCCCTGATCGTCGGCGCCTTTGCCGAACGGATGAAGTTCTCTGCCGTGCTGATGTTCATGGTCATCTGGTTCACCTTCAGCTATGCACCGATGGCACACATGGTGTGGTTCTGGATGGGTCCGGATGCCTACACCGCGGCAGGCGTGGTTGACGAAATGACTTCCAAAGCCGGGTACATCTGGCAGTCGGGTGCACTTGATTTCGCCGGCGGCACCGTGGTGCACATCAACGCCGCCGTGGCCGGTCTGGTCGGCGCCTACATGGTGGGCAAGCGTATCGGCTACGGCAGGGAAACCATGGCGCCTCACAGCCTGACACTGACCATGGTGGGCTCCGCCCTGCTGTGGGTGGGCTGGTTCGGCTTCAACGCCGGTTCCGCCCTGGAAGCGAACGGCTTCGCGGCCCTGGCCTTCATCAACACGCTGGGTGCCACGGCAGCCGCGGTGCTGGCCTGGTGTGTCGGTGAAGCGCTGATGCGCGGCAAGGCTTCGATGCTGGGCGCAGCTTCCGGCGCGGTGGCAGGTCTGGTGGCAATCACGCCAGCAGCCGGCAATGTCGGTATCGGCGGCGGCCTGATCATTGGCCTGGTGGCCGGCTTCGCCTGCCTCTGGGGTGTCAATGGCCTGAAGAAGATGCTGGGTGCGGACGACTCGCTCGACGTGTTCGGCGTGCATGGCATCGGCGGTATCCTCGGCGCACTGCTGACGGGTGTGTTCAATTCGCCAAGCCTGGGCGGCCCCGGCTACGTGGCCGACTGGGTCACGGCGACCATGGTGACGGCAGCGGATTACTCCATCCTCTTCCAGGTCTGGATCCAGCTCAAGGCGGTCCTGATCACCGTGGTGTGGTCCGGTGTGGTGTCCTTCATTGCCTACAAGGCGGTGGACCTGACCATCGGCCTGCGGGTGAGCGAAGAAGACGAGCGCGAAGGCCTGGACATCACCTCCCACGGCGAAACGGCCTACAGCCGTTAGGCAGGGCCATGCTGCGGTGCCCACGGGTGCCGCAGCAGCCCGCGTCATTCCCTGTTACTCCAAGGTCTTTACCCACCCGAGCTTTTGGCTCCGGTGGGTTTTTTTTCACCTGTGGGCGGTGCACAATGCCCCCAAGGAGACCCCACACCATGACGTCCGCCATCGAGCTTTCCTGTGACAATTTTCGTTGCGAAATCGCGCCGGGTCTTGGCGGGTCCATCGCCGGTCTGTGGCTGGACGACATCCCGGTGCTGCGTTCCACCCCTGCCCGCGCACTGACCACAGCTCGCCAGTCGGGCAGCTACCCGCTGGTGCCGTTTTCAAACCGCATGGCGCACGCCACCCTCAAATGGGACGGCACCAGCCACCCGCTGGTGCAAACCGGCGGCGACGAACCCCATTCCATTCACGGTGTGGGCTGGCAGCGGCCCTGGACCGTGCTGGAAGCCGATGCCCACTTTGCCCTGCTGTCCTATGAACACAAGCCCGACGATGCCTGGCCATTCGCCTTTGATACTTCACAGGCATTTCGGCTCAGCGCGAGCGAGCTGGAGCTGAGCCTGAGCATCACCAACCAGTCTGCAGTGGCCGCCCCCGTTGGGTTGGGATGGCATCCCTGCTTCGTCAAGCGGGCGCGCAGCCGGATTTCCTTCGAGGCCACGGGTCGCTGGGAGATGAGCGCCGACAAGCTACCCACCCACCGCGTCGAGGCACACGGCCTGGACGCCGATTGTGCCGTCCTGGATGTGGACCACTGCTTTGACGGCTGGCCTGGCGTGGTACACCTGCGCGATGAACAGCTGTACACCCGCGTCAGCTCCAACTTGAATCGCCTCGTGGTGTTCACCCGTTCCTCGCGCGACGTCGTGACGATCGAGCCCGTGAGCCATGTCACCAATGCCATCAACCTGATGACCATGACCAGCGCCAGCGCCAACGAACTGGGGGTACGCGTGCTGCAACCGGGTGAATCGATGTCCGCCGAAATGAGCATTCATGTGGAGCGGGTCAAATGAGCTGGCAGGCCGTGACCACACAGCCCTGCGAGCTGGGCGAATCCCCGTTCTGGCACCCCCAGGAGCAAATGCTGTATTGGGTCGATATTCCGGGCAAGAAGATCATGCGCACTTGCGGCGCCACAGGCCCGACAGAAAGCTGGCTGATGACAGCCCCGCACGCGCTGGAGCCCGGCTGCATCGCGCCGGCCAGGCAGGGCGGCCTGGTGATTGCGCTGCGCGACGGCATCTACCGCGCTCGCACCTGGGGCAGCGCGCTGCAACTGCTGGTGCCGTTTGCCCACGACACGACAACCACCCGCTTCAATGACGGCAAATGCGACCCTTGCGGCCGCTTTTGGGTGGGCACCATGTACGAGCCACGCGACGCCCGCAAGGCGGCGTTATTCTCGATTGACTGCCGCCAGGGCGGCCGGCCCCAAGTGGAACTCAAGGCGGACAATGCCATCACGGCCAACGGGCTGGCTTGGTCCCCTGACCGGAAAACGGTTTATTGGTCTGACACGCCGAACCACATCATTCGCGCCTGGGACTGGGACGAAACCAGCAACGTCATGTCGGCGCCGCGCGTATTTCATCAGTTCCCGGCGAAACCGCAAGACTGGCAATACGGCATGGCAGGTTACGGCGGGCGCCCGGACGGTGCGGCAGTGGACGTGCAAGGCAATTACTTCGTGGCCATGTATGAAGGGCGCCGCCTTCTCAAGCTCAGCCCCGCGGGAGACATACTGGCCGACATCCCCACGCCGGCGCAATGTCCGACGATGCCGTGTTTTGGCGATGATGACCTGAGGACGCTCTATCTCACCACTGCCCGGCACAAGCGCAGTGCGGCGGAACTGGCGGACATGCCCCTGTCCGGCTGCGTTTTCTCCATGCGGATGGACGTGCCGGGATTGCCGGTGAATTTCTTCAGTGACTGAGGTTTTCTGGAAATTTTTGGAACACCCTGCATTCAAAAATTTCACAGCCAGCGCAAGCGGCCACCGTTACCATCGCCAGATGGATTCATCCCTTCAGCATCTCTCCGACCGCGTGCGCGATGCCGCTGCCCGCGGCACGCCACTGCGAATTCGCGGCGGTGGCTCCAAGGACTTTTATGGCCAATCGCTGCAAGGCGATTTGCTGGACGTCACCTCCTTGAATGGCATCACCTGCTACGAGCCGAGTGAACTGGTCGTCACGGTACGTGCCGGAACCCCTCTGGCAGATCTGGAAGCCGCCCTGGCCGAGCGGGGGCAATGCCTCGCGTTCGAGCCGCCCCGGTTTGCGCGGACTGGCGCGCCGCAGAGCACAGGCACCTGCGGCGGCATGGTGGCGACCGGCCTGAGTGGCCCGGCCCGGGCCAATGCCGGGGCTGTGCGCGACTTCGTGCTGGGCGTCACCCTGCTCAATGGCCGCGGCGAGCTGCTGACCTTTGGCGGCCAGGTCATGAAAAACGTGGCAGGTTACGACGTCTCGCGCCTGATGGTGGGCGCCATGGGAACGCTCGGGCTGCTGACCGAGATTTCACTCAAGGTACTCCCGGTGGCCCCGGCTGAGGCCACGCTGGTGTATCAGCTGGACCAGGCCAGTGCCCTGGCCCAGTTGCACCGCTGGGGTGGGCAACCGCTGCCGCTGAACGCCAGTTGCTGGGTGCGGGACGCGACCTCGGCAGGCAATCCTGAACTGCTGTTCGTGCGGCTGCGCGGCGCAGTCGCCGCCGTCGAGGCGGCTTGCGCCAGGATGACCCGGGATGTGCCCGGCACCCGCATGGACAACGCCGTCGCTGGCCCCGACTGGACGGCTTGCCGTGACCAGACCCTGCCGTTTTTCAGTCCCCCCGCGCCAGAAATGGGCCTGTGGCGCCTGTCGGTGCCGCAAACCGCACCCGTGCTCGATCTGCCCTATGCGCAATTCATTGAGTGGCATGGCGGCCAGCGCTGGCTGTGGGCGCTCCCGCAGGCGCAGGAGGAGCTGCGCCGGATCGCTGCAGCCGCTGGCGGAAACGCTACACTTTTCATAGCGCCTGAGGCAGGAAACACGGGGCCCAAAAGCCGTTTTAATCCGCTCAAACCGCCGCTGGACCGTATTCACCAGCGGCTGAAAGCCGAGTTTGATCCGGCTGGCATCTTCAACCGAGGTCGACTGTATTCCGACTTTTAATACCTGCGCCGGCTTGTAAGCCGCCCCCCTGATGCAAACCCATCTCGCCCCCGAATACAAAGGCACCGCCGACGGCGATGCGGCCGAGGCCATTCTGCGCAAATGCGTTCATTGCGGCTTTTGCACCGCCACCTGCCCGACCTACCAGTTGCTGGGCGACGAGCTGGACGGGCCGCGCGGCCGCATCTACCTGATGAAGCAGGTGCTGGAAGGTGAACCCCCCACGCGCAAAACGCAGCTCCATCTGGACCGCTGCCTGACCTGCCGCAACTGCGAGAGCACCTGTCCCTCGGGCGTGGACTACGGCCACCTGCTGGACATCGGCCGCAAGCTGGTCGATGCCAAAGTACCCCGCCCGCTGGGGGAACGCGCACTGCGCTGGGCATTGAAGGAAGGCCTGCCTTCCCCCCTGTTTGCGCCAGCCATGAAACTGGGCCAGCTGATGCGACCGCTGATGCCGTCCGCGCTGAAAAACAAGGTGCCGCCCAAACAGGATGCCGGCCACTGGCCCACCCGCACGCATGCCCGCAAAGTGCTGATGCTGGCGGGCTGCGTGCAACCGGCCATGATGCCCAACATCAACACTGCGACCGCCCGCGTGCTCGATGCGGCAGGTATCCAGACCGTCATCGCACCGAAAGCCGGCTGCTGTGGCGCGGTCAAGTTTCACCTGAACGACCAGGACGGTGGCAAAGCCGAGATGCGCGCCAACATCGACGCCTGGTGGCCACACATCCAGGGCCAGGCGGGCACTGGGGGCAGCACCGGCGTGGAGGCCATCATCATGAACGCCTCGGGCTGCGGCGTCACCGTCAAGGAATACGGCCACATGCTTCGGGACGACCCGGCCTATGCGACCAAAGCCGCGCAGGTCAGCGCACTGACCAAAGACCTGAGCGAATGGCTGCCTGAAATCAGCGCCACGCTGCGCGACAAGGTTGCCGTCAAAACCGGGACCATGGCGTTCCACCCGCCATGCACCCTGCAACACGGCCAGCAACTGCGCGGCGGTGTCGAACAGTTTCTGGGCGAGTTGGGCTTCAACGTCCGGGTAACCGGCTGCGAGTCGCACCTGTGCTGCGGCTCCGCTGGCACCTACTCGGTCCTGAACCCGGACTTGTCCTACCAGTTGCGCGATCGCAAACTCGGCCACTTGAACCAGACCTTTGACGCTACGCCACCCGACGTGATCGTCTCGGCCAACATTGGCTGCATCACCCATCTGCAGAGTGGAACCGCCACGCCGGTGCGGCACTGGGTCGAAGTGCTGGACGAAGCACTCTCAAAAGCACTATAAAATTGATAGCTTGCAGCGCCCGCTCGCCGGGGGCTGGAGGCATATTTGCTGCCGTGTTTTTTGGATGAACGCCGCCATGACTTTCCCCACCGCACTTGAAAACCTGAACGTGGTGTCGCAACAGACCCTGCTGTCACCGAGCCAGTTGCACGAGGACATCCCGGCCAGCTCCCGCGCAACCCAGACCGTCAGCGCCGCGCGGCGCACCCTGGCCAACATCCTGAACGGGCACGACCCGCGCCCGTTTGTGGTGGTGGGTCCCTGCTCGATCCACGACACCAAAGCCGCCATGGAATACGCCCAGCGCCTGAAGGCGCTGGCCGACGAGCTGGCGGATCAGATTTTCGTGGTGATGCGGGTCTACTTTGAAAAGCCCCGCACCACCGTCGGCTGGAAGGGCCTGATCAACGACCCGCGCATGGACGACTCGTTTCACGTCGAAGAAGGCCTGCATCTGGCCCGCCGGCTGCTGGTTGACCTCAATGACCTGGGACTCCCCTGCGGCACGGAGGCGCTGGACCCCATCACCCCACAGTACCTGGGCGACCTGATCGCCTGGAGTGCCATCGGGGCGCGCACGACCGAGAGCCAGACCCACCGGGAACTGGCCAGCGGCTTGTCTTCCCCGGTCGGCTTCAAGAACGGCACCGACGGCAATCTGGAGGTGGCCTTGAATGCCATGCTGTCGGCCGCCCAGCCCCATGCGTTTCTCGGCATCAATGGCGCCGGTCAGGTGGCGCTCACCCAGACGCGAGGCAACCCCTTCGGGCACCTGATTCTGCGCGGTGGCACCAATCCCAACTACGACTCGGTGGCCGTGGCCCAAGCCGAGGCCGCATTGACGGCAGCCAAATTGCCGGTGAACATCGTGGTTGATTGCAGCCACGCCAATTCGCGGAAAAATCACGCATTGCAGGCATTGGTGCTCAAGGACGTGGTGCATCAGATTGCTGACGGCAACCGCGCCATCAAGGGCGTCATGCTGGAATCCAACCTGTTCGACGGCAATCAGAAACTCGGCCGGCCGCAGGACTTGCGTTACGGTGTCTCCATCACGGATGCCTGCATGGGCTGGGACACGACGGCCGCTGGGTTACGCGAAGCCGCCGCCCGTCTGCGTTCAGTCCAACGTTGACGTTTCGCAAAAAACATCGGGGAAAAGCGCCGATACTCGGGCTTATGCGCCTGAGTTTCTCAAAACTACCGTCGATCTACCTCCTGATGGCGATATCCTGCGCCGCCGCGTCGGTGCAGGCTCAAGGCATCGCGGCTGACAGCACGCAGGCGGTTACCCTGCGCCTGGAGGCCATCGCCTACGAGAATGGCGAAGGCGTGACGCGTGACCCGGTGCTGGCCGCCAGCCTGTACTGCAAGGGTGCCCGTCTGGGCGACGCGGAAGCCCAATACAACCTGGGATGGATGTACGCCAACGGGCGTGGCGTAGCGCGAAATGATGTGACCGCTGCCTTCTTCTTTCACGCCGCCGCTGAACAGGGACTGGCCGCCGCGCAGCGCATGCTCAAAGTCGTGGGGGGCCCGACCACCGAGGTGCCCGACTGCATGCGTGAACCCGCGCGACCGGCGGCAGCGGGGCCCATTGACGGGCCAGGCGTGGACTATCAGGCGGTGGCGCCCCGGAAAATTTTTGAGCTGGTGATGAAAATGGCCCCCCAGTACCAGGTGGAGCCCCAACTGGCGCTGGCGATCATCGCGGCAGAATCGAACTTCAACAGCCTGGCGCTGTCACCGAAGAACGCCCAGGGACTGATGCAACTCATCCCGGAAACCAGCCAACGTTTCAACGTTCGCAATCCCTTCGATCCGGCCCAGAACATCCGGGGTGGATTGACCTATCTGCGCTGGTTGCTGGCTTATTTTGAGGGCGATGTGGCACTGGTGGCGGCCGCCTACAACGCGGGCGAAGGCAAGGTCGAGCGATATCGCGGGGTGCCGCCCTATCTGGAAACCCGCGCCTATGTGCAGCGAATACTCAAGGCGGTCGGTACTCAGGCGCATCCGTTTGACGCCAAGGTGGCGCGGGCCTCACCCTCACTGCCCTTGATCCGCCTGCCCTTGCGCGCCAAATGAGCGCCTGACTCGACCCGAAGAGCCGAATCAGGCCGCCAGGGCCGCTGCAATGTCCCCTGCCATGCTGGCCGGTGTATCGGTCGGCGCGTAGCGCTTGAGAACGGTGCCGTCCTTGCCGACCAAGAACTTGGTGAAGTTCCATTTGATCGCCTTGCTGCCCAGCAGGCCAGGGGCCTCGGCCGCGAGCCATTGGTACAAAGGGTGGGCCTGAGGGCCATTGACCTCAATCTTGGCCATCATCGGAAAGCTGACGCCGTAGTTCAATTGACAAAACTCGGCAATCTCACCATTGCTGCCCGCGTCCTGAGCACCAAACTGGTTGCATGGAAAACCCAATACCACCAGCCCCTGTTTGCCGTAAGTCTGATGCAACTCCTCCAGGCCGGCAAACTGCGGCGTGAAACCGCAGGCGCTGGCGGTATTGACTATCAGCATCACCTTTCCCTTGAACTTGCTCAATGGCACGGACTTGCCGTCGATTTGCAGGGCGTCAAAATCGTAGACGGTGCTCATGGGCGCTCCAATTCAAAAAAGGGGGGTGCCAAGTGTCTCACTTTGAAGCGGAAGTCAGCGCTTGCCAAACGACACCACTGCCAGCAGTGAGGCCATGAGAATCAAAGCACCACCCAGCAGTGTGCGCGTCGACAACTCGCCGGTACCCAACACCACCGACGACACGCTGGCAAACACCACTTCCGACAGCATGATGAGCGAGGTGGCACTGGCACTCAGGCGCGCTGCACCGTATTGCAGGGCCAGGTTGCCCGCCAGAAACGCAAGACTGATGACCAGGGCCAGACCCGCCCAGGCCACGCCGGGTGCGGGCGGCGCGGCCACCACGCCCAGCGCCATGCCGACCAGCGCAACCCCCGTGGCCATCACCGCGCCGCCGCCAAACATGGCCAGCATGCGGGACTCGCCCGGTGTCTGATTGAGGCGGCGCAGCAGGATGTTGGTCAGCGCAAAGCTGAACCCTCCCACGAGGGCCAGCCAGTCGGCCAGGCTTTCCGGGACGGGCCAGGGTGATGCCGGCGTTTTGAGCACAATCACGACACCGGTGAGCGCCAGCGCCAGTCGCAATACGGAACCGGCCGTGGGCTTCTCACCCAGCAGTGGCCAGGCCAGCAGCACGACCCAGGCCGGCATCAGGTAGAACAGCAGAACCACCCGCACCACGTCTCCCACCGTCACCGCCCAGTTGAATCCCACATTGGTCAGGCCGGAGGCCAGCACCAGCAACCACAGCAGCGGGTGCTTCCAGAAGCCTTGCCAGGCACGAGGCCGGAACACCAGCAGACACAGCAAGGCAAAAACATAGATGATGGCGGTGGCCCACAGCGGATGCAGGCCATGGTCCTGCAGCGCCCGAAAGGGCCACCAGGACACCCCCCAGACAAAAGCATTGAGGGTCAGCGCCGTCGCCGCGAGCGCCTTATGCGGCATCAGTCATGAAAATTGTCATTGCGGGCGATGGCCAGCAGATGCTCAACCTCGGCGCGATGCTGGACGCAATTGCGTGCATGCCAGCGTCTGATGATCCACATGAAGCCGGCGATCACCAGGCCGAACGCCGTGATGGCGGCAAAGGTCGGCAGCCCCAGGCCGGTGGACAGACTGTAGGCGGCACCGAGCGTCAGGATGCAAGCCTGTTCGTTGAAGTTCTGAACCGCGATGGAGCGCCCGGCCCCCATCAGGTTGTGTCCGCGATGCTGCAACAAGGCATTCATGGGCACCACGAGGAAACCGCCCAGGGCACCCAGCAAAATCAGAAAAGGTGCTGCCACCCACACATTGGTGATAAAGATCAGCATGATGATCAACAGGCCCATGCCGATACCCAGCGTGATCACCCGGGGGCCATCTTCAAGACGCATGCGCATCGACGCCACTACAGCGCCAACGGCCATGCCAATGGCCACCACGCCTTGCAGCGCAGAGGCTTGCGTCACGCTGTAGCCCAGCGCAGCGGCCGCCCAGGCCAGCACGATGAACCGCAAGTTGCCCGCCACACCCCAGATGAGCGTGGTTGCAGCGAGGGAAATCTGGCCCAGTTTGTCGCGCCACAAACGGGCATTGCAGGTCCAGAAATCAGGCAGCAAGGAGGTGATCCGCTTGGGCATGGGACGCATTTCCACACCCGTCAGGGGAATATGGGTGTTAAACCACGCCGCAAGAAAATACAGGAATATCAAAACGCTGATGGCGGCCTCGGGCGGCGTGTCCAGGCTGGTCGTGATCAGCGGGAGGTCCACCGACAAGAGCATGGGGGCCAATATGGGCCCCACCAGCTGGCCACCCAGCAAGACCCCAAGAATGATGGAGGCAATCGTCAGGCCTTCAATCCAGCCGTTGGCTTTGACCAGCTGCGACGCTGGCAGCAGTTCGGTGAGGATGCCGTACTTGGCGGGTGAATAGGCGGCAGCACCGAGCCCCACAATCGCATAGGCCAGCAGGGGATGACTGCCAAACAACATCATCAGACAACCCAGCACCTTGATGAAGTTGCTGATCAACATCACCCGGCCCTTGGGCATGGAGTCGGCAAACGCCCCGACAAAAGGCGCGAGAATCACATAAAACAGCGCAAACATCGGCACCAATGCCGCCTGTTGCCACTCCGGGGCCTTGCTGGTTCTGAGTAACTGGACAGCTGCAACAAACAGGGCGTTGTCGGCCAGCGAGCTGAAGAACTGCGCTGACATGATGGTAAAAAAGCCGCGTTTCATTGTCTACAGGCGCGCATCAGTGACACTGATACAGGGGTTTTGTTATATGTTTCCAAACGATAGCGGGTTATAGCATGCCATCGGGATGTCAGAATCCAGAGTTCCACCAGTCACCCTAACCGCGCCATGCCTCGCCCGATACAAGCCACCATCCATACCGACGCACTTCGCCACAACCTTGAGCGCGCCCGGCAGGCGGCGCCTGATGCGCGGGTCTGGGCCATCGTCAAGGCCAATGCCTACGGCCATGGCATCGAACGAGTGTTTGAGGGTTTTCGGGGTGCCGACGGCTTTGCCCTGCTGGATCTGGAAGAAGCCCGGCGCGTGCGCGCGCTGGGCTGGCGGGGCCCCATTCTGCTGCTGGAAGGCGTGTTCGAATTGCGTGACCTGGAGCTTTGCTCGCGGCTGGACCTGTGGCATACGGTGCACTGTGACGAGCAGATTGACATGCTGGCCACACACAAGACCAACGTGCCGCACCGGGTGTTCCTCAAAATGAATTCCGGCATGAACCGGCTCGGTTTCACGCCACAGCGCTACCGCGCCGCCTGGACCCGCCTCAATGCATTGCCCCAGGTCGACGAAATATCGTTGATGACCCATTTCAGTGACGCCGACGGCCCGAAGGGCGTGGCAACCCAGATGGCAGTATTTGCAGAGGTCACACGCGACCTGCCCGGCGAACGGTCTTTGAGCAACAGCGCCGCCACGTTGCGTCACAACGTGACGGCCACGGACGCCAGCAGCCACCCTGACACGCAGGTGGCATCCGACTGGGTACGCCCCGGTATCGCCCTATATGGCAGTGCACCCGACTTCCCCCAGCACAGTGCGACTCACTGGAGCCTGCAACCCGGCATGACACTCGCTACAAAAATAATAGCTACACAGGACCTTGCGACGGGGGCTATGGTTGGCTACGGCTCTACGTTCGTGGCCGAGCGGCCCATGCGCATCGGCGTGCTGGCCTGCGGCTACGCCGATGGCTACCCAAGAGCCTGCTCGACCGGCACCCCGGTGCTGGTGAACGGCGTTCGCACCCGGATGGTGGGCCGCGTGAGCATGGACATGATCACCGTCGACCTGACACCCGTGCCCGGCGCGGGCTTTTGCAGTGAGGCAACGCTGTGGGGCCGCGCCGCCAATGGTGTCGTGCTGGATATTGACGAAGTTGCACAATGTGCGGGCACAGTGGGCTACGAATTGATGTGCGCGCTGGCTGCGCGAGTTCCCGTGGTTGTGGCCGAGTAACGCCTGATCATGCTGCCATGCCTGAAGTTGAGAGACCTTTGATGACTTACGTTCCCATCCCCGTTGCCATGCTCGAACTCGGCAAGCCGTTGCCGGTCGATGTGTGGGATCCCCAAGGCAAGTTGCTGTTGCGAAAAGGGCAACCCATACTCTCGGAGCAGCACAAGGAAATGCTGAACGCTCACCAGGCGTGCATGACGGAAAGCGACGCCAAGGCCTGGCAAAGGAGCTACGAGCGGATGATCCACACCATGCTCCGGGATGGGGCGGATGTGGAAACTATCGCACGGGCGTCCATGCCGGCAGAAATATGGGAAACAGATTATGTGGTTGGCACAGAAGTGCTCGGCGGCTGGCTGGACTTGCAGGAGATTCTGCGCGGGCTGCTGTACCAGGGCGAAGCCGCCATCACCCCCCTGCAACGACTGGAAGGCATCGAAAAGAAGGCGCTTGAACTGCTGAAGAGCGATCCTGACGAAGCCCTGTTCATCCTGTTTCAGGCGTTGGCCGACATATCGTTGGGCTATTGCGCTACCCACGCGTTGTTGTCGGCCGTCGTGTGCGAACTGACCGCTGAAAAACTGGGCCTGCCAGAGGATGCCCGACGCGTCCTGTTCCGTTCGGCCCTGGTCATGAATATTGGCATGGCCCGGGCGCAGGACAGCCTGACGCGGCAAAGTTCGATTCTCAATGACGGCCAGAAAAAGCTGATCCGGGAACACCCCCAGATAGGCGCTGAAATCCTGCAGGGCTTCGGTGTGGCCGACGAAGACCAGTTGGACATCGTGCGCTGGCATCATGAACTGGATGAGTCGCGCGGACTGGCCAGGAACTTGGAAAACCGGCGTATTTTGCGCACCGCCGACGGCTTTGTCGCCAAGATGGCGCCCCGCAAGACGAGGTTGGCCATGTCACCGCTGGGCGCCGCCAAATCCGTTTTTCTTGGCTCCGCGACAACCAGCGAAAAACTCGGGGCTGCCATGGCGACCTCGGTCGGGTTCTACCCACCTGGCACCTACGTGCAACTTGTCAACGGCGAAAAGGCGGTCGCGGTCGCGCGCGGTTCGCGCGCCAACAACCCTCACGTGGTCAGCATTGTCACCCCGGGCAACATGCCCATGAGCAACTACCTCTACCGGGACATCACCAACCCGCAGTTTGCCATTCGGTCGCCGGTCAACGCCGAAAATATCAAGATCAAAGTCAGCCAGGAGAAGGTGATGAAGGCGCGAATGGAACGCCCAGGCTGACGCACCCGGCCCCGGCCGGTTCAAGCCTTGTGCTTGCGCAGTCCCAGGGCCATCACGGCGCCCACCACCAGCGTCGCGCCGGCCAATTGCATGGGAGCGATCGCCTGCCCAAGTATGAGCCAGGCCAGAACCAGCGCAAATACGGGTTCCACATTCATGATGGGTGAACTGCCCACGACACCCAGCTTGGGCAACAGGGTGAACATGATGGTAAAGCCCGTGCCATACAAGAACGTGAGTGCTGCCAGCCCCCACCAGCCGGACACGGCATTGGGCAGGTGAAAACCGCCCTGGGCACCCACTGCCGCCAGCGCCAGCATGCCCACGATCCCCATGGTGACGGCAGTACGGACTCGGCCGTCAATGCCAGCTGCCTCATGCTGGGTCAACACCAGCGCCACGCCAAACGTGGCCGCGGCTGTCAGCGCAAATGCCACGCCCGCACCGATCTCGACCCATTGCCCCGCGGCACCAAGCCCCGACGCCGCGCCGAGCACATCGAGCGCCAATGCCAGTCCCAGCAGAATCACCGGCATGGCGAGCAGGACCGCACGCTCCGGAATGCGCCGATAAAACACCCAGGCCCAGAAGGCGGTCCACAAGGGATAGGTGTTGAACGCCAGCAACGCCAGCGCCACCGGCAAACGGGCGACCGATGCATACAGGCACAGGCTTTGCACCCCCACCAGCAGTCCGATGACAGGCAGCACGCGAAGGTGCCGGGCGGTGAACACAACGGGCACGCCCTGAATCGCCACCAGCAGGGCGACCGCCAGCGCTGTGACGAGACTGCGCACCGCCACCGCCGTGGGCACATCCACGCCGTGATTGAACGCGATGCGCGCCGCCACGTGGTTGGCGCCCATCATCAGCGCGATCAGCAGCAGCGTGGCAAACGCCGCACGATTCAGGACTTGCGGAGCTTTCGGGAGTACAGTCATTTTTTCACGGGAGGGGTTTGATGGAATTCAAGGACTATTACAGCATCATGGGTCTTGAGCGCACCGCGACGCAGGACGAAATCAAGCGCGCGTACCGCGCGCTTGCACGCAAGTACCACCCCGACGTCAGCAAAGAGTCCAACGCCGAAGCCCGCTTCAAGGAAGTTGGCGAGGCTTATGAGGTACTCAAGGATCCCGAAAAACGCGCCGCCTACGACCAGCTCGGCGCCAACTGGAAGGGCGGGCAGGAGTTCCGGCCGCCACCCGACTGGAACGCCGGTTTCGAGACATCCGGCCGAGGATTTAGCGAGCACGAAGCGGCCGAGCACAGCGACTTTTTTGAGTCCCTTTTCCGGCGTGGGTTTGGCGAAGGGCGGACGGCCCAGGCGCGCAGCGCGGCCTACTCTGCGCATGGGGAAGACCGTCACGCCAAAATCCAGATTGACCTCGAAGATGCTTACGACGGCGCCACACGCCGCGTCACGTTGCAGATGCCCGAGGTCGACGCCCAGGGTCATGTGGCGTTGCGCGAACACACCATCGAATTCACCATCCCCAAGGGTGTGCGCGCCGGACAGCATATCCGCCTGGCCGGACAGGGTGGACCCGGCATCGGACAGGGCCAGCCGGGCGACCTGTTTCTGGAAGTCGAGTTTCGACCGCATGCGCACTACCGTGTCGACAAGCACGATGTCTACCTTGATCTGCCGGTGGCACCGTGGGAAGCGGCATTGGGTGCAGAAATCGAAGTCCCGACCCCGAGCGGCCCGGTCGAGCTCAAGATCCCTCCCGGCTCGGTGGAAGGACGCAAGCTGCGCCTCAAGGGACGTGGCATTCCTGCGCGCACCCCGGGGGACTTCTACTTTGTGCTGAAAATTGCGCTGCCGCCAGCGGACAGCGAAGCGGCCCAGGCCTTTTATCGCAGCATGGCGACACAATTCAAATCCTTCAACCCACGAGTCAAACTGGGAGCACAGGCATGAGTACCAACGAAACGTTGCCGCCCCTGCGCGGCGCCAGCCTGGAGCAGCCGGGCGAACTGACCCTGATTGAAGTCAGCCGCACCTGCGCGGTACAGGTCGGATTCATCCTGGAACTGATCGAGGAAGGGGTCATCGCCCCGATCGCTGGCGACACACCTGACAACTGGCGTTTGAGCGGCACGCAGCTGCGTCACGTCACGCTGGCGTCCCGCCTGCAGCGCGACCTGGGTGTCAACCTCGCCGGTGCCGCGCTCGCGCTGCAACTGCTCGATGAGATCGAAACGCTGCGGGCGCAGATCACAGCAAGCGCGCCTGCGGCAGGCGGCGACGAGTTTTGAGCGCTTCAAACCACAACACGCTGAGCAGCCCCAACGCGACTGCCGCCAGCAACTCTGGGAGTGACAGGGCGCCAAACTGGAATAACTGCGCCAGCCACGGCTGATACAGCACCAGCACCAGAAACCCGAGCGTCACGCCGCTCACGATCCACAGCGTGCGGTTGGGTACGCGCAGCGAAGCCAGCAGGGACCCGGTGCGCGTGCGATTGGAGAAGATGAGTGCCAGGTTGCCCATGACCAGCGTCGCAAAGGTGAAGGCCCGCGCCTCGTTCTCCGTGAGTCGCGTGATGCTCCAGGCATAGGCGCCCATCACAACCAGCAGAACGCCGACGCCCTGCAATAGTGCGAGCGCCAGCGTCGTGCCACCAAACAGCTGCGCATTGGGGTCGCGCGGCGGGCGCTGCATCACGTCGGCTTCGGCCGGTTCGTTTTCAAACACCATGGAGCAGGCCGGATCGATGATCAATTCCAGAAAGGCAATGTGCAAGGGGAACAGCACCACCGGCGTACCCAGCAGCACCGGCAGCAGCGCCATCCCGGCAATCGGCACATGCACCGCCAGGATGTAGGACATGGATTTGCGCAGATTGTCGAAGATGCGCCGGCCCAGCCGCACGGCGCGCACGATCGAGGCAAAGTTGTCGTCCAGCAGCACCAGCGAGGCCGCCTCACGTGCCACATCGGTGCCGCGCCCGCCCATGGCCACGCCGACGTGCGCGGCCTTCAGCGCCGGTGCGTCGTTGACACCATCGCCGGTCATCGCCACGATCTCGCCATTGGCCTTGAGCGCCTGCACGATGCGCAGCTTTTGCTCAGGCGCAATGCGGGCGCAAACGCTCACCGATTTCATGCGCGCCTGCAGTTCGACGTCGCTCATGAGCGCCATCTCATCACCAGTCAGAATCTGGCCCGTCTGACCGGCGTCCAGTTGCGCCTGATCGGCAATGGCACGCGCGGTGGCAGGGTAGTCTCCGGTGATCATGACCACACGGACGGCCGCCGTTCGGCACTCAGCCATGGCCGCAGGAATCTCGGGGCGCAGCGGGTCGGCCAGCCCCAGCAAACCGATGAACTCAAAGTCAAAATCATGCTCGATCGCGGGCCAATGCTCACCATCAAAACGGGCTTGGGCCACACCCAGTACGCGCAGCCCCCTGGCGGCCATCGCATCGACGGCCGCCGCGATGCGCGCCTGCGCCGGGCCGTCCAGATGGCACAAATCCACGATTGCCTCAGGCGACCCCTTGGCCGCCACCACGTGCGACTCACCCTCCACCGCCATCCAGACGTGCGACATGGCACGCAGCTCAGGCGTCAATCCATACGCCTGCATCAGCGTCCAGTCACGGTGCAGATGCTCGGTGTCCTGCAGGTAGTGCTGACCCAGCCGGTGGAAGGCCTTTTCCATCGGGTCAAAAGGCTCGGCCACGCTGGCCAGAATCGAAAACTCCACCAGGGTGTGAAAGGCCTCTGGCAACTCCGAAGTGGCGGCATAGTCAATGCTCAGACTTTCGCTCTGCACATCGGGGGCGCCCTGGGCATAGAGCGCCACCACCGTCATGCGGTTCTCGGTCAACGTGCCGGTCTTGTCCGCGCACAGCACCGAAGTCGCACCCAGCGTCTCGATCGCGGTGATGCGCCGGGTCAACACCTTTTCCCTTGACAGCCGCCACGCGCCCAATGCAGGGAACACCGTGAGCACCACGGGGTACTCCTCCGGCAGCATGGCCATGGCCAGTGCGATGCCGGCCAGCAACGCGGCCAGCCAGTCGCCGTGCATCAGGCCATGGAGCAGCACCAGCGCCAGGCTTAAGGCCAACGCCAGCAGCGCCAGCGTGCGGACCAGCCGCGCCGTCTGCTTTTGCAGCGGAGAGCGTTCGACCTCCAGCTTTCCCAGCGCCGCTCCGATGCGGCCGATCTCGCTGCGCGGCCCGGTGGCCGTCACCCGCGCTGTGCCATGGCCCTGCACCACCAGCGTTCCCGAATAGACGAAAGGCAGATCGTCACCACCAGGCGCCACGGCGGCGGTCTCGATAGTTGCCGCGATCTTGCGCACCGGCATCGCCTCGCCCGTCAACAGCGATTCATCCAACTGAAGACCCGTGGCGGACAGCAGCGTGGCGTCCGCCGGCACGCGATCACCCTCCGCCAGCACCACCAGATCGCCGCGCACCACCTCGCTGCCGGCAACGCGCTCACGCCGGCCATCGCGAATCACCAGCGCGCGCGGGCTGGTGAGGTCGCGCAGCGCCTCGATGGCACGCTCGGTCTTGCCCTCCTGGTACAGCGTCAGGCCGATCATGCCCAGCACGAAGCCGAACAGAACCAGTCCTTCCTGCAATTCTCCCAGGACCAGATAGAGGGAGCCCGCTGCCAGCAGCAACAGGAACATGGGCTCGCGCATCGTCTCCCGCATGATGTCCAGCCAGGTCCGGTGCTGCCCACCGGGCAGCGCATTCGGACCTTCGTCGCGCAGACGCTGCGCGGCCTGCGCCGTGCTCAAGCCATCCACGCCATCGCGGTCGTTCAAGACCTCATCAGCCGCCGGTAAAACCATTGCTTCCCCCCTTCCACCGCGAACAAATATGAAACAAGCAGTGGCATCAGTACTCCGAAAAATGACAGTGGCAGCGCAGTAAACCCGAGATACGGCGCCAATGGACTGAACGGCAGAATCATCGCCGACAGGACGACCCCCAAAGACGTCAGCACCAGCCATCGGGTGGGATGGCTGCGCAAGGGATTGCGCCGGGTTCGAATCACGAAAATCACCAGCACCTGGGTGGCAATGGATTCCACGAACCAGCCGGTGCGAAAGAGGGTTTCGTTGGCACTGAACAGGCTGATCAGCAGGTAAAACGTCAGGAAGTCAAACATCGAGCTGATCGGCCCGATGGTCAACATGAAATTGCGGATGAAGCCCATGTCCCATCGTTTTGGCTGCGCCAGGTCTTCCGCGTCCACATTGTCCATGGGCAGCGTTATTTCAGACACGTCATACATCAGGTTGTTGAGCAGAATCTGCAGCGGCAGCATGGGCAGAAACGGCAAGAACAGCGTCGCCGCCGCCATGCTGAACATGTTGCCGAAGTTGGAACTGGTGGCCATCATGATGTACTTCATCACATTGCCAAAGGTGCGACGGCCTTCGAGGATGCCTTTGTGCAGCACCATCAGATCATTCTCCAGCAGGATCATGGCAGCCGCCTGCTTGGCCACGTCCACCGCGCCGTCCACCGAGATGCCGACATCGGCCGTGTGCAGCGAGGGCGCGTCATTGATGCCGTCACCCAGGTAGCCCACCACATGACCGCGCGCTTTCAGTGCCAGGATGATGCGATTCTTCTGTGACGGGTTGACGCGGCAGAACAGGTTGACGGCTTCAACCCGGGCGCGCAGGGCATCGTCGTTCATCGCCGCGACATCCGTGCCGGTCAGCACACCGTCGATGGCCACGCCCAGCTGGGTGCAGACATGACGCGTCACCCGCTCGTTGTCACCCGTCACGATCTTCACGGCCACGCCGCTGGCCGCCAGCGCTTTCAGGGCCGCAGCAGCGCTGGCTTTGGGCGGGTCCAGAAAGGCCGCGAAACCCGCGAACACCAGTTCACTCTCATCGGACACGACAGCGTGCGGGTGATCAATCGGCACGTCGCGCCAGGCGATGCCGAGCACCCGAAAACCCTCCTCGCCCAGACTGTCAAACAGCGCATTGATGCGCACGCGCGCGGCCGCATCGAGGACCGCCGTGGCGTCTGAACTGTCCTGGTAATGCGTACACAAGCGAACAATGTCTTCGGGGGCGCCCTTGACGACCAGCCGGCGTGCACCGGAGCGCTCGACCAGCACCGACACCCGGCGCCGCTCGAAATCAAATGGCACTTCGTCGACCTTGCGCCAGCCTGAAACGTCGATTTCCTGATGCGCCAGGATGGCATCGTCCAGCGGGCTTTTCAGGCCGCTCTCAAAGTAGCTGTTGAGGTAGGCCAGCTCCAGAACGTGCGGATCATCCTGACCATCTGCATCCACATGGCGTTCCAGCCGGATGCGGGCCTCGGTCAGGGTGCCGGTCTTGTCGGTGCACAGCACGTCCATGGCGCCCATGTCCTGGATCGCTGACGGGCGCTTGACAATGACCTTGAGAGCGGCCATGCGCAGGGCGCCTCGCGTCAGCGTCACCGACACCACCATCGGCAGCAACTCGGGTGTCAGCCCGACGGCCAGTGCGACGGCAAACAGGAACGACTCCAGCAGCGAGCGATGCAAGGCCACATTGACCAGCAAGGTGAACAGCACCAGCATCAGGGTCAGCCGCATGATGAGCATGCCGAAATGCCGGGTACCGATCTCGAAGGCGGTAGGCGGCGCCTTTTCGGCCAGACTGACCGCTATTTGACCCAGGGACGTGGCGCCGCCGGTACGCCCGATCAGCACCTGGGCCGAGCCACTGACGACGGAACTGCCCATGAAGACCGCGTCAACCGCTTCCAGCGCCCAGGCCTGCGGCGAGGCTGGGCTGGCCGGGTGATGCGACGCTTGCTGGGCTTTCTTTTCAACCGGATAAGGCTCGCCCGTGAGTTGCGCCTGATTCACGAAGAAGTCGTCCGCTTCCAGCACCCTGGCATCGGCCGGCACGAGATTGCCCGCTGACAGCATCACCACATCGCCGGGCACCAGCTCGGTAACCGGCAGTTCACGCGGGTGGCCGTCACGCAGCACAGTGGCTGTCACCGCCACCTTGAGGGCCAGCTGTTCAGCCGCGCGGCCGGCCCGGTAAGCCTGCACGAAGTCCAGCGTCACACTCATCACCACGATGGCGCCGATGATGAGGGCGCCGGTGACATCGCCCGTCAAGGCCGAGATGCCGCTGGCTGCCAGCAGCACCAGGACCAACGGGTTTTTGAAGTGCGCCAGAAACTGCCACAGCACCGCCCGTTGCGTGGCGGGTTGGAGCCGGTTGGGCCCGCACTGCTTGAGCCGTTCAGCGGCTTCGGCGCTGGTCAGCCCCTTCATTGGCCATCCCGATCGGCAGGGTGCATCGGCGCTGCGGCCTGCACGGAATTACCGCTGATGACGGGAAGAGAAGCAGTCATGATCTGAATAGCTTACCCCCAACGCCCCGGCCAAACCCAGATCGAATCGACACAGCGGCAGAGGTCTTCGCCAGATCATCAGCCTTGCTCGAATCAGTTGATTATTCTCAAAGCGGCGTTCACCCAGACGCGCATATTCGTTCAGGCAATCCGCTACCGATTGAATTGGCGGGCGCTTGAAACTCTTGTGGCGTGAAATCAAACGCCCCGCACCGTTTGCCACAAGCCCAGTGCCTGAGTGGCATGATTCGACAATCAACCCATCAGCGCCAGTGGGGAGCCTTTCATGCATCAACTTGAGCCTTTCGTTCGTGAGGCCGGCACCGGCCCTGGCGTTGTCTGCACCCACTCGAACGCAAGCAACTCAGGCCAATGGCGCGGGCTGATGGACCTTCTGGCGCCAGCATTCCGCGTTTTCGCCCCCGATTCCTACGATTCCGGCAAGAGCCCGGCGTGGCCCTCAGACCGAGTCATCAGCCTTCGGGACGAGGTCGCGCTCATCGAGCCCGTGCTCGCAAGAGCCGGCTCCCCGCTGGCGCTGGTTGGCCACTCTTATGGCGCCGCGGTCGCACTGATCGCTGCCCTGGCCAACCCGGGCCGTGTACGCGCCATGGCGCTGTACAAACCAACGCTGTTTGCGCTGCTCGACACAGAGACGCCGCCGCCGAACGAGGCGGAAGGAATCCGCAACGCAGTAGCGAATGCAGGCATTGCCCTTGACGCAGGAAATAAAGATGCCGCCGCCGAGCAGTTCATTGACTACTGGATGGGTGCCGGTGCGTGGAAACACACGCCGGATCAACGCAAACCGCCAATTGCTGCGTCGGTGACGAATGTGCGCAGATGGGCCCATGCCTTGTTCACTGAGCCGACACCGCTGGCGGCATTCCGTGCGCTCAATATCCCGGTCCTCTACATGGTGGGCAAGCGCTCGACGCCCTCGGCGCACGGCGTTGCCCGACTTCTGGCCAATGAACTGCCGCAAGTTGAGCTGGTGGAGTTTGAGGATCTCGGGCATATGGGTCCTGTGACCGATCCTGAGACCGTCAATAACATCATTGCCCGATTTCTCGCTCGGGTCTAGTTATTGCACCGAGGGTGGTGGCGAACAGTATCTGGCGGCCCTGCCCGCAAGCCATCAATACAGACCCCGCACCCGCGCATGCAGCCGCGACAAGCCCAGCAAGGCATCGGTAAACGGTGTCGGCACGCCAGTCAGCGTGGCCAGTTCTTTGACCACCGTCACCAGGGCATCCAGCTCGACGGCGCGCTCCATCTCCACGTCCTGCAGCATCGAGGTCTTGAAGGCGCCCAGCTTGAGCGTCACGGCGTGACGGTCTTCGGGCTGCTGGTCAATCGGTATCCCGATGCGCGCACCGATTTCCTTGGCTTCCAGCATCACGCTGGAGACAAAACCACGCACCAGGTCATCCCCCAGGATCAGGTCGGTGGTGGCGCCGGTGATGGCGCTGATCGGGTTCACGGTCATGTTGCCCCACAGCTTGTACCAGGTGTCTTTCTGAATCTGGTCAGAAACATCGACGTCAAATCCTGCCTTGCCCAACAGTGCGGCGAGTTGCGCCACGCGTTCGGTCCTGACGCCTGAGGGCTCGCCAATGATCAGCTTGTTGCCAAAGTGGTGGTGCACATAGCCCGGCAATATCAGCGAGCAGCTGGCGTGCACCACGCAGCCAATGACACTGGCGGCAGGGATGGCCGCACCAATCTCGCCTGTGGCGTCCACGGCGGTGAGGCGGGTGTTCTCGAAGCGCCCACCAAAACCGTGAAAAAACCACCAGGGCACGCCGTTCATGGCGGTGAGCACCACCGTGTGGGGACCGATCAAGGGGCCGATGTGGCGCGCGACTTCCAGCATCGCTGGTGACTTGACGGCAATCACCACCAGATCCTGCACGCCCAGTTCGGCGGGGTTGGCGCTGGCCTGGACGGACGCCGTCGCCTCGACGTGGCCGTGGCGGGACCGCAGCCCATGGCGTTTGAGGGCGTCCAGCGTGGCGCCGCGCGCCACCACGCTCACCCGACACCCGGCGCCCGCCAGCCGCACACCGATCCAGCCGCCGATGGCGCCGGCGCCGTAGATGCACACTTTATTGAAGTTTTTATTGATCATTTTGGCCTGTAGCCCCCGTCGAATATGCGCAATACGCTCTCATTTTGATAGCTAATGACAATCCGATCAACCGCATCAACGACGTTCTGACCGGCCCTGAAGACGGGCCACCATGTGCCTGTAAATCACCGAACCGGAGCATGACACGCTCAATAGGTCTGCCCGGCCGGGGCAGGTGCTGCAGGGGTCGCTTTAAAACGCCCCGCGAGGGCGCTGGTGTGGCGGGCCAGCAAGTAGGTATCCAGCCCGACCGCAACAAAGGTGGCGCCCAGCGACAGGTAGTGCCGGGCCAGGGCTTCGTCCGGCGTCAGGATGCCGGCGGCCTTGCCGGCCTTGACGATGCGGGCGATCGCATCCAGGTTATCGAGCGCCGTCCGGGTTTCGGCCTGCACCAGCAGGCAGACCTGGGCATTGGCCTCATGCGCATACTGCGGGTAGCGGCCCCAGCGCGAGGCGCGGGCGCCGCCCATGCCGCGAATGCCGCCGCGTCCATCGGCTTGCGGGTAGCGCATAGCGCGAACCAGTGCCGCCGCCTGCGTCGCTGTGTCCACCATGGGGACCAGCAGGGTCTGAATGCCGACGTCCAGGTATTGCTTGATCAGCATCTCGCCGACATGGCCATGGCCCATGGGCACCCGTGCAATCGCATGGGTGCCGGGGTAGCCCGCCACCGCTTGGGCCTGGGCCACCAGACAGGGCAGGTCATTCGGCGCGTGCTCGCCGTCCAGCAGCAGCCAGTCAAAGCCGGCGCCAGCGCAAATTTCTGTGGTGTAGGCGTCGGGCAAGCCAACCCACAGGCCGATCTGGGCCTGCTTGTTGGCCAGTGCTTGTTTGAAGGGGTTCACAGGGGTTTTCATGCAGACAGCTTTCAAAAAAGAACAGACAGACAGTGCGCTCCCCCCATGGGGCCGAGGAGCAAGGCCTCGCATGCCTGCAGCCGCAGCTTGCGGTGAATGAAGGGCGTGGCAACGGATTCCATTTGTTTGACACCTTAACCGACGGTCACAATTTTGCGCTCGACCATGGCAATGGGTCGGAAACTGTGGTTTCATACAGTAACATCCAACCATGGCCAAAGAAAAAACCATTTACGTTTGCTCCGATTGTGGTGGCAGCAGCCCCAAGTGGCTGGGCAAATGCCCGAGCTGCAACGCCTGGAACACGCTGATTGAATCGGTCGCCGAAAGCGCGGCGCCGACCAAGAACCGCTTCGCCTCACTGGCCAAGACCTCGGAGATCGCCACTCTGGGCGACATTGATGCCGTTGACATGGCCCGCACCCCCACCGGCCACGAGGAACTGGACCGCGTGCTGGGCGGCGGCATTGTGGAGGGCGGCGTGGTGCTGATTGGCGGCGACCCCGGCATCGGGAAGTCGACCCTGCTGTTGCAGGCGCTGGATTCGCTGCAACGCAGCGGGCAAAAAACCTTGTACGTGACGGGCGAAGAAAGTGGCGCCCAGGTGGCGCTGCGTTCGCGCCGCCTCGGGCTGGACAACAGCCAGGTGAAGGTACTGGCCGAGATCCAGCTGGAGCGCATTCTCGCCACGCTCGATGCCACGCAACCCGACATCGCGGTCATCGATTCGATTCAGACGGTGTACTCGGACCAGCTCACTTCAGCACCAGGTTCCGTGGCCCAGGTGCGCGAGTGCGCAGCGCACCTGACGCGTGCGGCCAAGGCCAGCGGCGTCAGCATCGTCCTGGTCGGCCACGTCACCAAGGAAGGCGCGCTGGCCGGGCCGCGCGTGCTGGAGCACATGGTGGACACCGTTCTGTACTTCGAAGGTGACACGCACAGCAGCTTCAGATTGGTGCGCGCCATCAAGAACCGTTTTGGCGCCGTCAACGAAATCGGTGTATTCGCCATGACCGAGAAAGGCCTCAAGGGCGTGTCCAACCCGAGCGCCATTTTCCTGAGCCAGCATGCCGAGCCCGTGCCCGGCAGCTGTGTCATGGTCACGCTCGAAGGAACGCGCCCGATGCTGGTGGAAATTCAGGCGCTGGTGGACAGCGGCGGGCCATCGCCCAGGCGCTTGAGCGTGGGGCTGGACAAGGACCGTCTGGCCATGCTGCTGGCGGTGCTGCACCGCCACGCCGGCGTCGCCTGCATGGACCAGGACGTCTTTGTGAATGCCGTGGGCGGCGTGCGCATCAGCGAGCCCGCCGCCGATCTGGCGGTGTTGCTGGCCATCACTTCGTCTTTACGCGGCAAGCCGCTGCCCAAGGGATTCTTTGCGTTTGGCGAGGTGGGGCTGGCCGGCGAGGTACGGCCCGCACCGCGTGGTCAGGAGCGGCTGAAAGAAGCTGCCAAGCTGGGGTTCAGCGTGGCGGTGGTGCCCAAGGCCAATGCGCCCAAAAAGCCCATCGAGGGCCTGACCATCCATGCGGTGGAGCGGGTCGAGCAGGCGATGGAAGTGGTGCGCTCACTGCAGTAGCGCCAGCGTCGTTGCGTCATTGGTGCGATTCGACGCCTTTCATGATTTAAGAATTGCTTAATCTGTGCTCCCTACCATGGCTATCCATGGAGGTCCTATGCACATATTCAATTCAATTTCCCGCATTCTCGTTCTGACCGGCGCAGCGCTCAGCCCGCTCGCCCACGCCGTGACGCCTGCCGAACAGCTCGCCGGTTACACGGCGCAGGCCGGCACAGCGGCCCAGGCGGCACGTGGACAGCAACTGTTCACCACCACGCACGGCAAGGACTGGTCTTGTGCCTCGTGTCACAGCGCCACGCCCACCGCGGCCGGCAAACACGCCAGCACCGGCAAGGCGATCGGGGCACTGGCACCGGCCTTCAATCCCGAGCGCTTCACCGACACCGCCAAGACCGAGAAGTGGTTTCGCCGCAACTGCAACGACGTGATGGGGCGCGAATGCACTGCCGGGGAAAAAGCCGATGTGCTGGCGTTCTTGTTGACCTTCAAGCGCTGAGCCCGGTCTTCAATTCAACTGAAAGAACCCAATGAAACATTCAACTTTCAAACAACTTGCGTTGTGCGGCCTGTTGCTGGCTGGCACCAGCGCGGCCCTGGCAGATTCCAAAGGCCCCATGGTCCCGCCGCTGCCCAAATACCAGCAGGAATGCGCGGCCTGCCACATGGCCTACCCGCCCGGCATGCTGCCGGCCGCCTCGTGGACCCGCATGATGGGTTCGCTCAACAAACACTACGGCACCGACGCCTCACTGGACGAGATGAGCGTGCGCGAGATCAGTGGCTGGCTCAAAGCGAATGCAGGCACCTACAAACGGGTGAGCGAGGAGCCGCCGCAGGACCGCATCACAAAATCGGCCTGGTTCCTGCGCAAGCACAACGAGCGCGAAGTACCGCCTGCGGTCTGGAAGCGCGCCGCTGTGGGCAGCGCCTCCAACTGCGCGGCCTGCCACACCAACGCGGCGCAGGGCAGCTTCAGCGAACGTGACATCAAGATCCCGAGGTAACAAATCATGACTGATTCAACGACCAAGACAAAGGTGCTGGTGTGGGATGCCCCGGTGCGGGTGTTTCACTGGCTGCTGGTGCTGAGCTTTGCCGGCGCCTACATCACGGCCGAGAGTGAACGCTGGCGCCTGGTGCATGTGAGCCTGGGTTACACGCTGGGCGCGCTGGTGGCGTTTCGCATTCTGTGGGGCCTCATGGGTACACGCTATGCGCGCTTTGCCAGTTTTATCCGTGGCCCCGCCGCCGTGATGCGCTATGTGCGGGCCATGATGGCGGGTCGACCCGAGCACCATGTCGGGCACAACCCGGCCGGCGCCGTGGCGATCGTGCTGTTGCTGCTGCTGAGCATCGCCATCACCTTCACGGGCTGGGCCACCTACAACGAGGTCGGAGGCAACTGGCTGGAGGAATTGCATGAGGGTGCGGCGAATTTCATGCTGGCCGTGGTCGGGGTTCATGTGGCGGGGGTCGTCATCGCCAGCTGGCTGCATCGCGAAAACCTGGTGCGCTCGATGGTGACCGGCAAGAAGGAGGGCGTGCCCGAGGAAGGGATCCGTCGCCCCTGGCGTCCGCTGGCGGTCCTCATGGTGGTGGCGGTACTGGGTTTTTGGTGGCTGCAATGGCAGGGTGCACCCTCACCCATGGCATCCGCCGGGGGCAGTACGGCAGAGACGGCAAAATACGGCGCAGGTGCCCATGACGATGACGACTGATGTGTCCATGCGCAATGGCCATGCGCCCTGTCAACGGAGCATGATGGCCGGATCAACAACCTGGAACGATTGAATGCGCATTCTGCTGGCTGAAGATGACGACATGCTGGGCGATGGCCTGCGCGCCGGCCTGCGCCAGTTGGGCTTCCAGGTGGACTGGGTCCGTGACGGTGTCGCGGTCGAGCGCGAGTTGGCCTCTGGCGACTACGCGGCCGCCGTGCTGGACCTCGGGCTGCCACTGAAGGACGGAATGGATGTGTTGCAGGCCCTGCGCGCCCGCAGAATCACCACCCCGGTTCTGGTGCTGACCGCACGTGACGCCGTGCCGGACCGCATCCGTGGCCTGGACCTGGGCGCCGATGACTATGTGGTCAAGCCGGTGGATCTGCATGAACTGGGCGCCCGCCTGCGATCGCTGGTACGGCGCTCGCATGGCCAGATCCAGGGGGCCTTGCAGTGTGGCGGCGTGCTGCTGGACCCGTCAGCGCGACAGGTCAGCATGGACGGCGAGGTGGTGGCGCTGTCCACCCGCGAATTCGATCTGCTGCACGCCCTCATGCTCAGCGCCGGGCGCGTCATGTCGCGCGAACAGCTGGAGCAGCAGCTCTACAGCTGGGGCTACGAGGTCGACAGCAATGCGATCGAGGTGCACATCCACCACCTGCGGCGCAAACTGCACCCGGATGTGATCCAGACGGTGCGCGGCGTGGGCTACACCATGCGCACCCAGGACTCGCCATGAAATTGCTGCGGCGTCTGAAATCCCTGCAGGCGCGCCTGCTGGCGCTGGTTCTCACCCTGGTGACCGCGGTGTGGCTGGGTGCTGCTGCCCTGACCCTGGTTGAAGCGCGCGACGAACTGGGCGAGTTGCTCGATGGTCATTTGGCCCAAGCTGCAGCCCTGCTGGTCATGCAACAGGCCCAGGCCCACGGCGATGACGAAGACGGCGTGGCAGACGCGCCCTCGCTGCACAAGTACGCGCCCAAGGTGGCGTTTCAGGTGTACCACGAGGGCCAGCTGACGATGCGATCGGCCAACGCAGGGATGGCGCCCATGTCCGGCGATTCGCGCGGCTTTTCCACGGTGCGGCTGAGCGATGGGGCGCAATGGCGCGTGTTTGCCACGCGCGGCACTGAGAACGATGTGCAGGTGTTTGTGGGCGAACAGACCGAATCCCGCCATGACATCCTGCTGGCCGTGTTGCGCGGCATGCTGCTGCCGCTGGTCTGTACCTTGCCGCTGCTGGCGCTGCTGCTGTGGTGGGCGGTGCGACAGGGTCTGGCGCCCTTGCGACAGCTCAGCCAGGTGCTGCGGCAGCGACAAGCCCAGGCGTTGGAGCCGGTGGTGCTCACTGATGTGCCTTCTGAAATCAAACCGCTGGTTGAATCGCTCAATGCACTGTTTGAACGCATTGACGCCATGGTCGCTTCCGAGCGCCGCTTCACCGCCGACGCAGCACATGAACTGCGCACCCCGATCGCGGCCATCCGCGCCCAGGCACAGGTCGCTCTGGGTGCCGGAACCGACACCGCACAGCGCGACCATGCATTGCAGGTCACCCTGGCCGGGTGTGACCGCGCCACGCGGCTGGTCGAACAACTGCTGACGCTCGCCAGACTGGAGACCAGCCCGAATGTCCCCAACACAACGCCTAAGACCACCGATGTCACCGCCGTGGCGCGACGCGTCGCGGCCGACCTGGCGCCCACCGCGCTGGCACGCCAGCAAACGCTGGAACTCGACGCCCACGCCCCGTGCCCGATCGCTGGGGACGAGATGCTGGTCAGTGTGCTGGTGCGCAACCTGATTGACAACGCCCTGCGCTACAGCCCATCGGGTGCGCGGATTCAAGTGGGCGTGGCGAATGAATCTGGCCAGACCGTATTGCGGGTGGAAGACAGTGGCCCCGGCATGACAACCGAAGAGATGGCCCGCCTGGGAGAGCGTTTTTACCGGGTACTGGGCAACAACCAGCCGGGCAGCGGCCTGGGCTGGTCGATTGCCAGGCGGATTGCCGAAGCCTCCGGCGCGCAAGTCCAGGTGGGGCGCTCCGACCTGCTGGGGGGTTTGTCAGTCACCGTGCGGTGGCGGGGGCGCTGACCCTACGCGTTCTCCGCACGAGCTTCGACGGTGAAGCCTGACAAAATCCGGCCATGCAATTTCAAAAAATACTTGTTCCGCTGGCCAGCGCCGCCCTGCTCGTGGCGGCTCACCATTTTTATGGCTGGGCCGGTGTGGCCGTGGCGGCGGGGGCACTGGTCATGTGGCTGCTGCTGCACTTCACCCGCATGATGCAAATTCTCAAACGCGCCGCCAACCGGCCTATCGGCTTTGTGGACAGCGCCGTGATGCTCAATGCCAAGCTCCGACCGGGCGTGACACTGCTGCATGTGGTGGCCATGACCCGGTCACTGGGCGAGCTCGTCAGCCCCAAGGACACCCAACCCGAGGTGTTCCGCTGGACCGACGGCACCGAATCACGGGTGACCGGCGAGTTCTGGGGAGGCAAACTGAAAAAATGGGACCTTGTCCGCCCGCCCCAAACAGACAAGCCGCAGACGGATACCGCCATCAGCCCGGCCCCGTAAAATCGACCGTTGACTCCAACTGACACCCCACATTTCTGAAAGACACACATGAGCCCCCTACCCCCCTCCATGGCTGACCGCGACGGAAAAATCTGGATGGACGGCCAGATGGTGGAATGGCGTGACGCCAAGATCCACGTTCTGAGCCACACCCTGCACTACGGCTGCGGCGCCTTTGAGGGCGTGCGCGCTTACAACACCGTGAATGGGCCGGCGATTTTCCGGCTGCAGGAGCACACCGAGCGCCTGTTCAACAGCGCCAAGATCCTGCGCATGAAGATCCCGTTCACCCAGGACGAAGTAAACCAGGCGCAGATGGCCGTCATTCGGGAGAACAAGCTGGAGTCCGGCTACCTGCGCCCGTTGACCTGGATTGGTGACAAGAAGCTGGGCGTTAGCCCCAAGGGCAACACCATTCACCTGATGGTGGCCGCCTGGCCGTGGGGCGCCTACCTGGGCGAAGAGGGCATGAAGCGCGGCATTCGCGTCAAGATTTCCAGCTACACCCGCCACCACGTCAACATCACCATGACGCAGGCCAAAGCCGTGAGCAACTACACCAACTCGATCCTGGCCAACATGGAAGCCACCGACGACGGCTACGACGAAGCCATGCTGCTGGACTCCAGCGGATTTGTCAGCGAAGGTGCCGGCGAGAACGTGTTTGTGGTCAAGAACGGCGTCGTCTACACGCCCGACCTGTCGGCCGGCGCGCTGAACGGCATTACCCGCAACACGGTGCTCCATATCTGCAAGGATCTGGGGCTGGAACTGGTGCAAAAACGCATCACCCGTGACGAGGTCTACATCTGCGACGAGGCCTTCTTCACCGGCACCGCCGCTGAGGTGACGCCGATTCGCGAGCTGGATCGCATCGAGCTGGGTAAAGATGACTATGTGGGCAGCCGTGGCCCGATCACCGAGAAAATCCAGAGCGCGTTCTTTGACATCGTCAATGGCCGCAATCCCAAATATGCCCATTGGCTCACGAAAGTTTCCGCATGAGCAAGAACCCCATTGAACTGCTGGCCAAAGACCTCAATGCGCAAGGTGGCGTGTTTTGCCCCAGCCCGCTGGCCGACATGAAGATCTGGGACGGCCACCCGAAGGTCTACCTCGACGTGGCCCACACCGGTGAGGCCAAGTGCCCCTATTGCGGCACCGTCTACAAGATGAAGGCTGGCGAACACTTCGGTGGGCACCACTGAATCGCTGATCATCGCGCCCCAGTGGATTGGGGATGCGGTGATGACCGAGCCGCTGCTGCGACGATTGAGGGCGCGCGGCGAACGCCTCACGGTAGGCGCGCTTCCCTGGGTGGCGCCGGTCTACCGGGCCATGCCGCAGGTTGCCGAGGTCATTGAGTTTCCATTCGCTCATGGCGGTCTGCAATTCAAGGCCCGACGCGGTCTGGCCAAGCAGCTGGATAAGCGGTTTGACATCGCTTATGTCTGCCCCAACTCGCTGAAAAGCGCCCTGCTGCCATTTCTGGCCGGCATCCCGAAACGGGTGGGCTATCTGGGCGAGGCGCGGGTTGGCCTGCTGACCCACCGCCTGAAAAACCCACCCAAAGCCAAACGCCCGCCGATGGTGGCGTTTTATTCAGCGCTCAGCGGCGAGACCGACGTCGCAACCGACCGCCCGCAGCTGCACCTAGACGCCAGCGCCATTGAGCAGGCGTTGGCCGCCATGGGCTTGCAGCGCGACGCCTATTACGTATTTGCGCCGGGTGCCGAGTTCGGCCCGGCCAAACGCTGGCCCGCAAGCCATTTTGCCGATCTGGCCCGGCGTCTGGACCTGCCGGTGGTGCTGTTGGGATCGGCAAAGGAATATGCGCTGTGTGAAGAGATTGCCGCACCGGTGAACGCCGAACAGCCGGGCAAATGCCTCAATTTTGCAGGAAAAACATCGTTAGCCCACGCATTCAGTGCGATAGCCGCGACAAAAACCATAGTGAGCAACGACTCCGGCCTGATGCACGTCGCGGCCGCTTTTGGCGTTCGCCAGGTCGCCATCTTCGGCTCCAGCAGCCCGTTGCACACGCCGCCCCTGAATGACGGGGCCACCGTGCTGTGGCTCAAGAACGAGCCCACCTACCAGCCACCGCTGGACTGCGCGCCATGTTTTGAGAGGGAATGCCCGCTCGGGCATACGCGCTGCCTGGTGGACATCAATCCGATCCAAGTGCTGGAAAAAATATAGTCTTCCATGGCGAATGGTCGGGGTAAGGGATGTATTGGACAACGATCCCTGCCAAATCTGGCCTGCTGCCCGTGGCCGTTAAGCAACTGAACGTACGGTGGCGCACAGACAGCCAGCGTGAAGGCTGTCATCATTCAGCATGAGGAATTTATTGACGCCTTCACTCGTCCGAAATGGACAGGCAAGAAGGACGTCAGAAACCTTCACGAATGCCGTAACCACAATGGGGAGATTCAAATGAAGTACCTTGCAGTTTTGCTGAGCTCGATGATGCTGGTTGCCTGCGGCGGTGGAGGCGGCTCGGTCAGTTCTGACGCCTCATCGTCCTCGGCGGCCGCGTCTTCCGGCGTATCGCCCGCGAGTGTCTATCTCTCGCAGTATGAGGGCGTGTGGCGGCAAGATTGTGTTGCCCACATGCGATTGACGAGAACGAACACTGCAACGGGCAGCGACACCTTCTCTGTCACGACCAAGCAAGAGTACTTCGACAACGCAGACTGTACAGGTGCGTTGGTCGCAACGGGTGGCTTCGGTCAGCCAGACGAAACCGTCCGCTTCACGGCAACATTGACAGACGCCACCGTCCAATTAACGCCAAGCGAAACCATCGTAGCCGCCGTTGATCCGGCAACCTCCGTCTTAGCCGTGGCGCCCTTTACCTTCACAGGTAGTGGCGTGGTGTCGACTAGCTCTGCTCTCGGCACGACATTTGCTCGCATTGAATACGCTAACGGAGATTTCGTGGTCGCCCAAGGCCTGGCATTGACGGGCCAAACCACCAAGGGCGCACTGATGATACGGAATGGGGAGTTGCTCGCCCTCGTGCCGATTGGAACGTCTACGACGTCATTCCAGGTGAATCGTCGATATATTCGCTGATTGATCTGCTGGATCCGCTGCTTTGGCAGCAAGGTAGCACGGTCAGGGTTGACGAAGCTGAACGATGCGCCGGCCACAAAGGGCGTTAGCATCTCGATAGCGCGCTTGGAGAAATCGACGACGCCCGTCAAAACACGCCAGGCGATTGCTATTAATAAAGTAGCTGCCAGCGCACATTTCACGGGGGCCAGAGGCCAATTCATCGAAAAAAAAGCCACCCGGAGGTGGCTTTATAAAGTTCCCGAAGGAACGTCGTTGGAACTTGGAAATGCTTGAATACCCGTTTATCCATTCACCGGGCTCCAACACCTGATCACTGTGACAGCAGTTGGTGCAACTTTACAGAGCATTGAGAGGTCATGCCATCCCACATTTGGGGGATATGGCCTGGTATTTTGTAAAAATCTGTATCGTTTTGCGACATTTACATTTTTTGATTTGCTGTCAAAGGTAACTCAACGACAAAACAGGCGCCGCCGTCGGGACGGTTTTCGCAATACACGGTGCCGCCGTGACGCAGGGTGATGGACTTCACCAGGGCCAAGCCCAGTCCGACACCGCCATCGCGCTCGGTTGCCCCCGGCAAGCGGTAAAAAGGCTCGAAGATGCGCTCACGCAGTTCCGGTGGAACACCCGGACCCCGGTCACACACGCGAATCACGGCCTGACCATCGGTTTTGCCCAGCGTCACGGTGATGTCACCCACCGCATGGCGGCGGGCATTCTCAAGCAGGTTACGCACGACGCGGCGCAGCAGTTTGGCGACGCCCTGCACCTGCAAGGCAGAGTCACCGGCCTCCCTGCCCTTGAGAGCCGCCGGGTCGGGCGTCAACTGGACATCCAGCTCGGCGCCCATCCGCGCAGACTCCTCGGCCACCAGCCCAATCAGGTCAATCAACTCAATCGTGCCCAGGTCTGACTCACGGGCGTCGAGCCGGCTCGCCAGGAGAATCTCCTCGATCAACTGGTCCAGTTCGGCGATGTTCTGCTCTATTTCGTGCTTGAACGAGGAGGACGTGGCCGGGCCCATGAGCTCCAGCCCCATGCGAATGCGTGTGAGGGGGGAGCGCAGTTCATGCGAGGCGTTCGCCAACAGCGATTTCTGGGAAGCCAGCAAGGTCTCATGCGACTTCACCAGGGTCTCGATGCGTTCGGCGGCAATGTTGAATCGTTTGGCCAGAAACGCCACCTCGTCCTGTCCCGTCTCGGGAATGCGAACGGACAAATCGCCCGCGCCCCATTGTTCAACCCCTTGCTGCAACCCCTCCAGACGGCGTGTGAGCTTGCGAATGATCGGGTAGGTCGCCAGCGCCACGGCCACTCCCACCAGCGACAGCGTCCAGAAGAAACCAAACGGAGGCCGGCTCCAGGCCGACTGCGGCGGACGCGGCATGTGCATGTGCAGCGTCTGACCGTCCTGCATGCGCACCATGAACTCGGGGCCGCTGCCGTACTTGCCGCGCGGACTGGGCGCGGGTTCACCCTCCTCGGGCTCATCTGCCGGGCGGCCGGCCCGGCCGGCGCCCGGCGGGCGCATCAGGCGCGCATGGCCACTGCCGATGACTTGCCCCGCTTCGTTGCGAATCACCACCTCGCGCAGTGGCGGCTCGGCCGTAAGCCGCCAGGCCCATCCCACCAGGAATGTCAGCACGGCAACAGCCAGCACCACGGCCAGCCAGATACGCACATACAGTTTCTTGAAGAACATGGTCAGTCTTGCTGGCGGGCAAATACATAGCCGACACCGCGCACCGTGAGAATGCGCTTGGGCGTTTTGGGATCCACCTCAATCGCGGCGCGGATGCGGCCCATGTGCACGTCGATGGAGCGGTCAAAGGCGTCCAGCTCACGGCCACGCACGGCTTCCATGATCTGGTCCCGCGTAAGCACGCGGCCAGCGCGTTCGGCCAAGGCCACCAGCAAGTCAAATTGGTAAGAGGTCAGATCGCAGGCCTGAGCCCCCACACTGACGGTACGGGCGTCGCGGTCAATCTCAAGCGTGCCAAAACGCAATTGCCGGCCAACCTGGGGCGGACCCTCCACGCGCCGACGCAATACAGCACGAATGCGCGCCAACAACTCGCGCGGCTCGAACGGTTTGGGCAGATAGTCGTCGGCGCCAATTTCCAGCCCGATGATGCGGTCCATCGGGTCGCCTTTGGCAGTCAGCATCAGCACCGGCACTTGAGCCAGGGCGCCGGGCAGCGCCCGGATGCGGCGGCACACCTCGAGACCATCCATGTCAGGCAGCATCAGGTCCAGTATCACGAGATCGGGTGGACTGGCCTGCAAGGCAGCCAGCCCACTCTGGGCGTCACCGGCATGGCTCACCACGAACCCGGACTGGCCAAGGTACTCGACCACCATCCGGGCCAGACGGGCGTCGTCTTCGATCATCAGCAGGTTTTGGCTCATGGGGGCAGTCTAGGGCAGGGCCCCATCAAGCGCTTGAAGCGGCGGTAAAGTTAAGTAAATGGGCACTAGCTGCCAGAGGCTGATGGCGGCAAAGCGAGAGGCTGAACACCCCATATCTCGCTGGCGTATTCACGGATCGTGCGATCGGAAGAAAACGCACCCATGCCGGCCACATTGAGAATGGCGCTGCGCGTCCATGCCGCTGGCCGCCGATAGAGGTCGTCCACCTTGTCCTGATAGTCACAATAATCCGCATAGTCTGCCAACAACTGGTAGTGGTCGGACTCCAGCAGCGCGTTGACCACATCACGGTAGCGATCGGGTTCCTCGGGCGAGAACGCGCCTTCGGCCAGACGGTCAATGGCGCACTTCAGCTCAAAGTTGTCCTCGTAGTAGTCCCGCGGCCGATAACCATAACCGCGCAGTTCGGCCACTTTCTCGGTGCGATTGCCAAAGACAAAAATATTCTCCAGACCCACGTTGTTGGCGATCTCGATGTTGGCGCCATCCCAGGTACCGATGGTGAGCGCACCGTTGAGGGCAAACTTCATGTTGCCGGTGCCGGACGCTTCCGTCCCGGCAGTTGAAATCTGCTCCGACAGGTTGGCGCCCGGAATGATGATTTCAGCCAGGGACACGCGGTAATTGGGGATAAACACCACCCGAAGCCGCCCCCCCGTGCGCGGATCGTTGTTGATCACGCGTGCCACATCATTGATCAGGCGGATGATCAGCTTGGCCATGTAGTAGGCAGATGCCGCCTTGCCGGCAAAGATCACGGTCCGCGGGACCCAGTCGGCCTGCGGCTGGGCCAAGATGCAGTGGTAGCGCGTGATGATATGCAGCACATTGAGCAGTTGCCGCTTGTACTCATGCATGCGCTTGGCCTGGACATCGAACAGACTCTCCGGGTCCACCACGACGCCCGGATTGCGCGCGATCATGTCGGCCAGCCGGCGCTTGTTGTGCTGCTTGGCAAGTTGAAAGCTGTTTTGAAACTCCGGCTCATCGGCAAGCTCTCGCAGCTTGGCCAACTGATCCAGATCACGCCGCCAGTCGGGGCCGATACGGCTGTCAATCAGGGCGGAAAGGGATGGGTTGGCCTGCGACAACCAGCGGCGCGGGGTGATGCCATTGGTTTTGTTGCAGAAGCGTTCCGGGTACATCTGCACAAAATCGGAAAAGATGGTGTCCACCATCAGCTTGCTGTGCAAGTCAGAGACGCCATTCACCTTGTGACTGGCCAGCACCGACAGGTTCGCCATGAGCACGCGCCGCACGCCGCGTTCTTCGATCAGGGAAATGCGGCGCAGCAAGGCGTTGTCTGAAGGAAACCGTCGATGCACCTCGGCCAAAAAGCGGGCGTTGATCTCGTAGATCAGGCCCATGTGCCGTGGCAGCATGCGGGTCAGCAACTCGACCGGCCAGGACTCGAGTGCCTCCTCCATCAGGGTGTGATTGGTATAGGAAAAAATGCGGGTGCACAAACCCCACGCGGTCGCCCAGTCGAGCTGGTGCTCGTCCAGCAGCAGTCGCATCAGTTCGGGCACCGCAAGGGCCGGGTGCGTGTCGTTCAGATGAATGGCGACCTTGTCCGCCAGTTGCTCAAATTCCGTGTGATTCCGGAGGTAGCGCCACAGAATGTCCTGCAACGAAGCGCTGACAAAGAAGTACTCCTGCCGCAAGCGCAATTCGCGTCCATGCTCGGTACGGTCGTCCGGGTACAGCACACGCGACACGTTTTCAGACTGGTTTTTTTCCTCGACCGCCTGGATGTAGTCGCCCCGGTTGAACGCATCCAGGTTCACCCCGCCACTGGCACGTGCCGACCAGAGACGCATGGTGACCACGCTGCGCATCTTGTGGCCGGGCACGCCACTGTCGTAGGCCGTGGCAATGACATCCTCGGTGTCCAGCCACAGCGAGTGGCCATTCTGGGGCACCAAACGCCCGCCAAAACGTATGGTGTAGCTCGATTCCGGGCGCATGAATTCCCACGGATAGCCATTGACCAGCCAGTAGTCCGGCTCCTCCACTTGCTGACCATGCTCAATACGCTGGGCAAACATGCCATATTCGTAACGAATGCCATAGCCCATGCCGGGCAGGCCCAAGGTCGCCATCGAGTCCAGAAAACAGGCGGCCAGGCGGCCCAGGCCTCCATTGCCCAGGCCGGCATCGGGCTCCAGGTCAATCAGGGCATCGAAATCGGCGCCCAGTTGGGCGCAGGCCTGGCGGACCGGTTCGTAGATGTCTGCCGCCAGCATGGCGTTGGTCAACGCACGTCCGGTGAGAAACTCCATCGACAGGTAATACACCCGCTTGGCATCCTGGTCTTCCACCTGGGCCCGGGTCTCGCGCCAGCAGTCCATGATGCGGTCCCGCACCGCATAAAAAACGGCGAACAGCCAGTCGCGCTGCGTCGCCGAGCGCAGGTCCTTGCCAACTGCGTAAACCAGTCGATTGGCGATGGACCGCCGCAGCGCCTCGACGGTGTTGACGCGCTTGTCATATTCAAATGCTCCGAGCGAGGACATGCTCAAACTCTCCTGAAGGATGTGCTCACACCGGATTTTGCACCTGCCCGCAAGGACTGATACATGGCAACGTAGTGCCGGGCCGAAGCCAGCCAGTCAAACCGCAACCCCATCCCCCGCCTCTGGACTGCCGCCCATTCATCAGGACGGCGGAACAGGACAAATGCCCGCCGCAAGGCACTGGACAAGCCCTGCCCGCCCGAATCATCGAATACAAAACCGGTGGCACTGCCGTCATCCAGATTCTCCAGTGTGCAATCGACGACGGTGTCGGCCAGACCACCGACGCGGCGCACCAGAGGCAGCGTGCCGTAACGCAAGCCATAAAGCTGGGTCAGGCCACAGGGCTCAAACGCCGAGGGAACAAGAATGACATCGGCGCCCGCGACAATGGCATGGGCGGTCGCTTCGTCGTAGCCAATGCGCACACCGACCTGGCCGGGATATTGGATAGCCGCATCAACAAACGCCTGCTCCAGCGCAGCGTCTCCCTGGCCGAGCAGCGCCAGTTGCCCA
Organism: Rhodoferax sp.; assembly: GCF_030646845.1. Classification (GTDB taxonomy): domain Bacteria; phylum Pseudomonadota; class Gammaproteobacteria; order Burkholderiales; family Burkholderiaceae_C; genus Rhodoferax. Next base: position 50,181 of record NZ_JAUSLE010000051.1, read on the forward strand.
CCGCGCTGAACCAGTTCGGCCATCAATGGCGGTAACAAATGCAATCCCTTCTGCTCGGTCAGCCGGCTCACCACACCAAACACCAGGGCGTTCGCACGTTGCTCAAGTCCGAGCTCAGTTTGAAGCGCGCGCTTGGCCAGGGATTTATTCGCGAGTGTGTCAAGGTCGTAATGGGTCGCCAGCAAAACAGCCGTAGCCGGACTCCAGACCTGGTAATCCACCCCATTGAGGACGCCTGACAGCAAATTGGCACGCTGACGCAACAGGCCATCGAGCCCGCAGCCCTGTGGCTCAGACAGTATTTCCCGCGCATAGGTCGGGCTGACCGTGGTGATCCGGTCAGCGTAGGTGATGGCCGCCTTCATGAACGACACCTGACCAAAGAACTCCAGGCCGTCCACGTCAAAGCAGGCTGCTGGCAGGCCCAATTGCGGGAATACAGCCGCCGGGAAAAGGCCCTGGTAGGCCAGATTGTGAATGGTGAATACGGTCGAGGGTGCGGCGCGGCCCGCGTCGGCAAAGGCGCGGACATAGGCAGGGGCCAGGCCAGTGTGCCAGTCATGGCAGTGAATGACATCGGGCACCCAGTCCGGGTCGAGTCCCTGGCCCAGGGTGGCGGCGGCCCATCCCAGTGCTGCAAAACGCAGTGCGTTGTCGCCCCACTCTTTGCCATCCGGGCCAAGGTACGGATTGCCCGGGCGCTCATACAAAGCGGGCGACTGCACCAGATACAGCGGCAGCGCGAGGCCCGGCAGGGTCGCCAGCGCCACATCGGTAGCAGGCAGCGCCGGAGCTCTGCCCCAGGGCATCGGGCCGTCTGGCAACAGGGAAACCAGCCGTGTCGAAGCAGCGGCACGGGCGATGGCGGGGAAGGCTGGCATCAGGATGCGCACGTCGCATCCCAGGGCCCGCAGCGCCGGCGGCAGGCCCGCACCCACGTCTGCCAGCCCACCTGTCTTGAGAAACGGGAACAGCTCAGCGCATACGTACAAGACCTTCACGCCGGCTTCTCCCCTAACGCTTTCACCATGGCACTCGTCACCAGCACCACGCCATCCGGGCTGCGGATAAAGCGCCGTGCATCGTCGGCTGCATTGAAGCCAATCGTCGTGCCTGCAGGAATCCGGCAACCCTCGTCAATCACCACTTTGCGCAAACGGCAATGGCGCCCGACGTCCGCGCCAGGCAGAATGACAGCCTCTTCAACGCTGCTGAAGGAATGAATGCGGACGCCTGTGAACAACACGGATCGCCGCACCACAGAACCTGACACAATGCAGCCGCCAGCCACCAGGGAATCCACCGCCATGCCGCGACGCCCGTCGTCATCGAAGACGAACTTGGCTGATGGCAAGGTGGGCTGGTAGGTCCAGATCGGCCACTCCTGGTCGTATAAATCGAGTTCGGGAATGGTCGCCGTCAGATCGATGTTGGCAGCCCAGTAGGCATCGACGGTGCCAACATCGCGCCAATAGGAGGGTGCTTCGGGGCTGGTTTTGACACACGACATGTCAAACGGATGGGCGATCGCGTTGCCCTGCGCCACCACGGCGGGAATCAGGTCCCGGCCGAAGTCGTGGTTGGATGACGGATTCTTGACATCCGCCTCCAGTGCTGCAAAAAGATATTCGGAATTGAATATGTAAACCCCCATGCTGGCCAGCACGCGGCCCGGCCGGCCCGGCATCGCCTGGGGGTGGGCCGGCTTCTCTTCAAAGCCGGTGACGCGGCGATTGGCATCGACCGTCATGACGCCGAATGCCGAGGCCTCAGCCACGGGGACTTCAATGCACGCCACGCTGCATGGCCCACCCTGTGCGACATGGTCCTCGATAAAACGGGCGTAATCCATTTTGTAGACATGGTCGCCCGCAAGTATCAGGATGAATTTGTGGCGATGACTGCCGAGGATGTCCAGATTCTGATAAACCGCGTCGGCTGTTCCCCGGTACCACGACGCTTCATCGACACGTTGTTGCGCCGGCAGCAAATCAATGAACTCGTTGAACTCGTTGCGAAGGAACGACCAGCCATGCTGCAAATGGCGCAACAAGCTATGGGACTTGTACTGGGTCAGGACGCCAATCCGGTGTACGCCCGAATTCAGGCAGTTGGACAGCACAAAATCGATGATGCGGAATTTGCCGCCAAAGTGCACGGCGGGCTTGGCGCAGTGTTCGGTCAGGGCCTGCAGTCGTGACCCACGGCCACCCGCAAGTACCAGGGCAATCGTTTGGCGTACAGGTTGATGAAGGTCACCGTCTTTCATAAAACACCTCGCAAGCAAAAGAGATTGGTCAGTCAGGCCGTCATTGGCAGGTTGCGACCATGCGCGCGCGTAAGGTCCGCCAGGCGTCGGGTCGGGTCATCACGCACCTGATGCCATTCAAAACGCCATTGCCAGCACCCCTGCGCCACACCGGGCGTGTTCATGCGGTGATTGCCGTCCAGACCCAATACATCCTGCAGGGGGAAAACCACTGTGTTGGCCACCGACTGCGAAATGGATTGCATCATGGCCCAGTGAATTTCAGTATCCACCAGCGGTCCGAGATAGCTGCGGGCGGCGTGCCGCTCCGCAGCGCTGGCCGTCTGCCACCAGCCCAGCGACGTGTCGTTGTCATGCGTGCCTGTGTAGGCCACCGTATGCGCCTCGAAATTGTGCGGGAGATAAGGGTTGGCAGGCGTGTCGCCAAAAGCAAACTGCATCACCCGCATGCCTGAAAAACCGCATTCCTGGCGCAAGGCGGTCACGGCCGGCGTGATGACACCCAGGTCTTCCGCGATGATGGGCAAGGGTGTCCCAGGCCCGTGCTGGCCCACAATCGTGGCGAGGGCATCGAACAATACTTTTCCGGGGCCGTGGCGCCAGTGACCGGCTGCCGCCGTGGGCTGAGCCGCAGGGATCTCCCAATACGACTCGAAACCACGGAAGTGGTCGAGCCGAACGCCATCCACCAGCGCCAGCAAATGGGTGACTCGGGCCTTCCACCAGTCAAAACCGTCCTCGGCCATGGCGTCCCAGCGGTACAGGGGGTTGCCCCAGCGCTGTCCTGTGTCACTGAAATAATCAGGGGGAACGCCAGCCACCACTGTTGGCTCACCATGCTCGTCGAGATGAAACTGGTCCTGGTTGAGCCACACATCGGCGCTGTGATGTGCTACAAAAATAGGGGCATCACCCACAATCGAGATGCCGCGCACACGCGCATATTCCCGCAAGTGTTGCCACTGCACAGTGAAACGCCACTGGATGAAGCTGAAGAAAGCCAGGTCGTCAGCCATCCGCCCCCCGGCCTCTGCCAGGGCAAGGGGGTCACATTGCGCCAGCGCTTCGGGCCACTGCGTCCAGGGCTTGCCATGCTGCGCTTCAAGGGCCATGAAAAGTGCATAGCCTTCCAGCCAGTACGCCTGGTGTGCACGAAATTTTTCAAACTCGGTCCAGTCAGATGGCTGCGCCTGACGCAGAAACCCCTGCCAGGTTTCACGCAAGCGCTCCATGCGGTACGGCACCAGGCGGTCAAAATCGCAGTGGCCGGGCGCAAACGTGGCATCGGATCTGGGTGACAGCCAGCCGCAGCGTACAAATTCATTCAGATCGACCAGCAAGGGATTGCCGGCGAAGGTCGATGGGCTGTGATAGGGCGAGTTGCCCGGCCCCACCGGAGACAGCGGCAATATCTGCCACAACCGCTGACCGGCCGACACCAGCCAGTCCACAAAATGGTAGGACTCTGCCCCCAGGTCACCTGAGCCATGTGCCCCGGGGAGAGAGGTGATATGCAGCAGCACGCCACTGGTGCGCTGCGAAAAGAGGGGCGTATTCACGACGCTCATGGGTGTTGTAACGCAAGCGGCAAGACAGGGACATCCAGGATCTGGACCATCCCGGCCACCGAACGGGGCGGGAGTCTGACTTTTTCAACGCATGTGCTGGCCAAGGCCCACCTGACCTTCGGCAACACCAGGGCCGCAGCGCTGTCCAGAACATGCCGCCAGCGCCCCGGTGGCAACACAAAATGCAGCGATTCACTGGCGGCATGAAACATCAATAGCCAGCGCTCTGTCGGCAGCCTGCCTTCATCGGCGACCTCAATCAGGCAGGCAAAACTGCGGGACTGCGCATCTTCCCAGTCGTCCGTCGTCAGATCAGTTCCGTCGGGGTTGCGCCAGGCGATGTCGGCCCCCCCCGTGAACCAGCGCGCGTGGCGTAGCGCCGCGTGGGCATGGCGCAGATGAATCAGCCCGGCGACAAAATCGGTGAGGGCGGGGTCCGCGCCCGGCCAGTCCAGCCAGGTGGTCTCGTTGTCCTGGCAGTAGGCGTTGTTGTTGCCGCTCTGGGAATGCCCTGACTCATCGCCCGCCAGCAACTGCGGAATGCCCTGGGAGCAGAGCAGCGTCGTCAACAAGGCGCGCCGCCATTGCCCGCGCACGGCCTGCACCGATTCGTCGTGCGTGGGCCCTTCCACCCCCGCGTTGGCACTGAGATTTTGGTGATGACCGTCACGGTTGTTTTCACCGTTGGGCCCATTGTGTTTGTGGAGATAAGACGTCAAATCGGCCAGCGTCATCCCATCGTGCGCAGTGATCAGATTGATGCTGGCAAGCGGGCTGCGTCCGCCATGATCAAAGTAATCGCTTGACCCCGTCAGTCGCCGCGCAAAGTCGCCGCGCGTGCAGTCATGCCCCAGCCAGAAGGCGCGGGTGGTGTCGCGAAATCGGTCGTTCCATTCATGCCAGCCAACGGGGAAGCGACCCAGCTTGTAACCGTCCGGCCCCACATCCCAGGGCTCGGCAATGCACTTGACCCCCGCCAGCACCGGGTCCTGGGCCATGGCCGTCAGCAGGTCGGATACCGGGTGAAACCTGTGATGAAGAACCGGGTCGCGCCCCAGCGCCGTCGCCAGATCGAAACGAAAGCCATCGACCCCGAAGGCCTGCACCCACCAGCGCAGACTGTCCATCACCAGTTGCACGGCGCAGGGTTGTGCCAGATTGAGGGTGTTGCCACAGCCACTGAAATTCAGGTATTGGCCCGCATCGTCAAGCGCATACCAGCTGGCATTGTCCAGGCCGCGCCAGCTCAACGTGGGACCAAAGGTATCGCTCTCGGCGCTGTGGTTGTACACCACGTCCAGCACCACCTCCAGCCCGTGCCGGTGCAGCTGGTCCACCATATGCCGGAACTCCGCGCGGTCATCTGCGTACAAACCACTGGCATAGCCGGGTTCGGGAATGAAGTAACCCAAGGTGTTGTAGCCCCAGTAATTGCGCAGCCCTTTTTTGAGCAGGTGGGCCTCGGTGATGTGCAGCTGCACCGGCAACAGGCACAGCGTTGTGATACCCAGGCGCCGGTAGTGCGCCAGCATCGGTGCGCTGGCCAGACCGGCGTAGCGTCCGCGCAGGGCGGGCGGCACATCAGGGTGGCGCTGCGTCAGCCCTTTGACATGCGCTTCATACAGCACCGTGCGTGCCAGCGGCAGCCTTGGCCCGGGTGCGATTGCGGCGCCGGCCTGCGACTCGGTTACTAGATTAAGGACCCGGGCTTTGGGAATACGGGCCGCGTTGTCGACCGGATCCGGCAAGGCGTCCAGCACGGTTGCACCGTCTGCGGGTTGGCCCAGGTAGTCGCGCTCCAGCGCGAGGAGCTGTGTATCTCCAGCCACAGCGCGCGCGAAAGGGTCAAGCAGCAATTTGGCCGGGTTGAAACGTTGTCCGTGCGCTGGCTGATAGGGCCCGTGCGCGCGCAGCCCGTAGAGTTGCCCGACGCCCAGGCCTGCCACGAAGCCATGCCAGACACCGTTGGTACACGCCGGCAAGGAAAGCCGGGCAGTCTCCGGCCCGTCCTGCGCGTCAAACAGGCACACTTCCACGCGTTCGGCATGGCGCGAATAGACGGCGAAATTCACGCCTTGCCGACCCTGCAGGGTTGCGCAGCTTGCCCCCATCGGCCAGACCTGCCCCGGTTCGCATGAGACTGCTGCGGCCAGCGCCTCCTGCCGATTCATGGCGCTGCACCTGGCTCCAGCCACAGCACGCCCAATGGTGGCAGGCTCAACACCAAAGAGCTTGCATGACCCTGCCAGGGTACCCGCTCGGCGACCAGCCCAGAACCATGTCCGGGATCGTTCCCAACGTCGCTGCCCCCGTAACATGCCGCGTCGGTGTTGAGGACTTCCTTCCAGACACCGCCCTGCGGCACGCCCAGGCGGTAGCCATGCCGCACAACAGGCGTCATGTTGCAGACCACGACGATTTGCTGGGCAGCCGTCAGGCCATAACGCGCGAAGCTGAACACCGACTGCGCCCGATCCTGTACGTCGATCCAGCCAAATCCCTCGGGCTCGTCGTCGCGCCCATACAGCGCCGGGTGGCCGCGATAGAAGTGATTGAGGTCGCGCACCAGTCGCTGCACACCCGCGTGGTCCGGCTTGTCCAGCAGGTGCCAGTCGAGTTCAGCGTCGTGATTCCATTCGCGGATCTGGGCCAGCTCGCTGCCCATGAACAGCAGCTTCCGGCCGGGATGGGCGTACATCAGTGCATACAGGGCACGCAGATTCGCCCTCTTCTGCCATGGGTCACCCCACATCTTGCTGTACAGCGAGCCTTTGCCATGCACCACTTCATCGTGCGACAGCGCCAGCACAAAATGCTCGCTGTACGCATACATCATTGCGAAACTGATGCGGTCATGGTGATAGGGTCGATGGACCGGGTCCAGCGCGAAATACGACAGCGTGTCATGCATCCAGCCCAGATTCCACTTGTAATGAAAGCCCAGCCCCCCCATCCAGGGCGGCGCCGTCACACCAGGAAATGCGGTGGACTCTTCTGCCACCGTGATCGCGCCGGGCGCTTCCTGGCCCAGGACGCGGTTGACCTCCCGCAGGAAATCCATCGCCTCGTAATTCTCGCGGCCGCCATCCCGGTTGGGAATCCATTCACCTTCGGGGCGACTGTAGTCGCGGTACAGCATGGATGCCACCGCATCGACACGCAAACCGTCAACGCCATAGCGCTCGACCCAGAACAGCGCATTGCCGACCAGAAAATTGCGAACCTCGTTGCGGCTGTAGTTGTAGATCAACGTATTCCAGTCGCGGTGAAAACCTTCGCGCGGGTCGGCATGCTCAAACTGCGGCGTGCCGTCGAACCGGGCCAGCGCATGGGCATCGGCGGGAAAATGGGCCGGCACCCAGTCCAGCAGTACCTGCAAACCGGCATCGTGCGCGGTCGCGACAAAGTGGCGAAAAGCCTCAGGGGTGCCATAGCGCGCCGTCGGCGCATACAAGCCCGTGGGCTGGTAACCCCACGAGCCATAGAACGGATGCTCGTTCACGGGCATGAGTTCGATATGGGTGAACCCCATGTCCACAACATAGGGGACCAGGGTTCGGGCCAGATAGTCCCAATCCGGCAAGTGACCGTCGGGGCGGCGCCAGGAACCCACATGCACCTCGAAAATGGCCATGGGGCCATTCAGGGCGTTGGCGCGAGCGCGCTGCCCGGGTGGTCGCAGCACCGGATCGGGCAGCCGCATCACCATGCAGGCATGGCCTGAGCCGCGCTCGGTGCGCAGCGCATAGGGATCCGTCTTGAGGACGTGCAGGCCATCGGCCCCCAGCACGGCAAACTTGTACAGCGCGCCCTCGGCGACGCCTGGAACAAAGATTTCCCACGCACCGCACGCGGCGTGCCGGCGCATCACATGCTGTTGCGCGTCCCAGTGGTTGAAGTCCCCCACGACGGATACCCGCTTCGCATTCGGCGCCCAGACGGCAAAAACAGTGCCTGCCACGCCATCCCGGGAGACCGGATGCGCACCCAGCTTTTCCCATGGCCGCAGATGCCGGCCTTCAGCCAGCAGCCAGACATCTGTCTCGCCCAGCCAGGGCTCATTGCGATGGAGAGTTTCGGCACTCTGCGACATGGGACTGCGTAGCAGAGGCCGTTACGCGCCCGAGGTCGCGCTAAGGGCTTTTGACTCTGCCTGCCAGCCAGACGAGCAACAGCACCGGCACACCCAGCGTGGCAGTGGCAACGAAGAAATACTGATAGCCAAAAGCGTCAACATAGCGGCCCGAATAGCCCGCCAAGAATTTGGGAGCCAGTAACATCATTGAGCTGAATATCGCGTATTGGGTGGCCGAGTAGTTGAGGTTTGTCAAACTCGATAGATATGCAATGAATGCCGCCGAGGCGATGCCGCTGGAAAGGTTGTCGGCCGAAATCACGAAGATGAGCGCCGTCACATCATGCCCCCGGGTCCCCAGCCAGGCAAACAGCAGATTGCTGGCGGCACTCAATATGGCGCCCAGCATCAACACCCGCATCACGCCCAGCCGCATCGACAGCACGCCGCCGACAAAAGCACCGGCCAGGGTCATGATGACCCCGTAGATCTTGGTCACCGCCGCCACTTCATCCTTGGTGTAACCCATGTCGACATAAAACGGGTTGGCCATGATGCCCATCACCACGTCACTGATGCGGTAGATGGCGATCAGCCCCAGAATGAGCAGCGCCTGTTTGCCGTAGCGGCGCAGAAAGTCAGCAAAGGGCTCCACCAGCGCGCCGTGCAGCCATTCCAGCGCATTTTTCGGCGTTGGCATCGGACGATGATGGGGCTCGGGCGAGAGCAGTACCGTCAGCATTCCGAGCAACATGCTGGCCGCCATCACCAGATAGGCGGTTTGCCAGGCGCCGTGCTGGTAGTCCGCCACCCCAGCCACTTCAGCGCGGGCGGCAATCCACAGCACACCGGCGCCGGCCCAGATCATGGCGAGGCGGTAGCCGGTCTGGTACGCCGCCGCAAGCGCCGCCTGGCGATCCGTGTTGGCCGACTCAATGCGAAACGCATCCAGTGCAATGTCTTGCGTCGCCGAGCCGAAGGCCACGGCCAAGGCACCCCAGACCACGGGCTGGAGCGCGACCCGGGGGTCATTGAACGACATGGCCACCAGGCCAACCATGACCGCCAGTTGTGCCAGCAGGAGCCAGCTGCGCCGGCGCCCGAGCCAGCGCGTCAGCAGCGGGATGGGCATGCGGTCCACCAGCGGCGCCCAAGCCCACTTGAAGGCATAGGCCAGTCCCACCCAGCTCAGATAGCCGATGGTGGTGCGGTCAATGCCCGCCTCGCGCAACCAGAAGCTCAGGGTGCCCAGCACGAGCAGCAAGGGCAGACCGGCAGAAAACCCCAGCAGCAACATGCGCACCGTGGGTGGCTCCAGGTAAACCTTGAAAGTGGCTATCCAGGAGGGCTTGATTTGGCGGGTGTCGGAGGCACTTGATGTCATGCGGGAATAATACGCGCAGCCCTGTGTCATTCCTTGAGGCCCATCATGCACATCACCCACTTTTCCCCCCTATCCCTGCCCCGCCGGCTGATACTGCAGGGCATCGCCGTCTTGCTGGCACTGTCACCTGCCGCTGCTCCACTGGCGATCGCCCGCGAAGGTATCGACGTGGGCGGCAACTCGGCATTCAGCAACCTGGTCCCGGCCGAAGACGTGGAGCGCTCCGCGGGACAGCAATATGCGCAGATGCTGCAACAGGCCGCCGCCAAAAACACACTGGGGGCCAAGGACCACCCCCAGGTGCGGCGCCTGCGTGCCATTGGCACCAATATCATTCCATTTGCCGTCGCGTGGAACCCGCGGGCCAGGAACTGGCGCTGGGAGATCAACCTGATTGGCGGCAAGCAAATCAACGCTTTTTGCATGCCGGGTGGCAAGATCGCGTTCTACAGCGGGATTCTGGATCAACTCAAATTGACGGATGACGAAGTGGCCATGGTGATGGGCCACGAAATTGCGCATGCTCTGCGTGAGCACGCCCGGGAACGCATGGGCAAGAACGCCGCAACCGGCATCGGCGCCAGCCTGCTGAGCCAGGTGTTCGGTTTTGGGCAACTTGGGCAAACGCTGACCAACTACGGCGCCCAATTGCTGACGCTGCAGTTCAGCCGCGAAGACGAATCCGAAGCCGACCTCGTCGGTATGGAACTGGCCGCGCGCGCGGGTTACAACCCCCGGGCAGCCATCACGCTATGGCAAAAAATGGGGGCCGCCAACAAAGGCGCGCCGCCCCAGTGGTTGTCGACCCACCCTTCTGGCAACTCCCGCATTACCGATATTGAAATGAACCTGCCCAAGGTAATGCCGCTGTATGAGCGTGCGAAAAGGGGGTAGATGGCGATCATCACCGCGCGGTGGCGGTATCAGGTCCCACCGACATACGGGTTGTTTTGACGTTCACGTCCGAACGTGCTCTCCGGCCCATGGCCGGGGATAAATACGGTAGCGTCGCCCATGGGCCACAGGCGCTGGACGATGCTGGCAATGAGCGTGCCCTGGTCGCCCTGCGGGAAATCGGTACGGCCAATGGACCCGGCAAACAGCACATCGCCCACAAAAGCACGTCCGATCTCCGGCGAATGAAACACCACATGGCCGGGCGTGTGGCCGGGGCAGTGACGCACCTGCAGCGTGCAATGACCCACCGTGACCGTGTCCCCGTCAACCAGCCAGCGCGTGGGTGTAAAGGCATCCGCATGAGGAAATCCAAACATCTTGCTCTGCTCGGGCAGGCCCTCAATCCAGAACTGGTCCGCCCGATGCGGGCCAATGATGGGCAGCTTGAGTCTGCTTGCCAGTTCGGCTGTGCCGCCCGCATGGTCAATGTGGGCATGGGTCTGCCAAATCTGCGTCAAGGTCAAACCATGGCGCCTGATTTCCGCCAGCAGCAGGTCAAGATCGCCACCAGGATCGATGACGGCAGCCTGCAGAGTCTCATCGCACCAGACAATAGAGCAGTTTTGCTGGAAGGCAGTAACGGGGATGGTGATGTAGCGCAGCATATTCCCTGAGTTATTTTGGCACCCAGCCCCCGTAGACAGTGGGCAAGCAGCTACAAATTAGATAGCATTTTTGTTCATGATCGGCGTGTATCTCGAGAACTTTTCATCCTTTCAGATGAACGCCAAGAACGCCAGAGTGACCAGATCAAGACGGCTTTGCCAAGGCCCTCATCAGGCCTTGCGCAAGACACCGATTTTATGCGGAGACTTCCCGCACGCCCGTCCTCGCCCCGATTCCGGCTAACGCAGGGCCTTGCCCGCCATCCGCAGGATGTCGTCCAGCGGATTTCCATCCCCGTTCATGTCAAGCATGGAGGCCAGCCCCGGCGCAGCAGCGCCTGACGTGGCGCTGCCGCCACCCAGGCCGCCGAGCAGCCCTCCCAGCAGGCCACCCAGTCCGCCGCCTGTTGAGGATGGCTGCGCTGCGGCGTCGACACCCTGTCGCTTCGCCATGTAGCCTGCGACCATCATCGCCAGCATGGGCAGCATCTTCTTGAGCAGCGACGGGTCGAGCCCCGACTGCGCCGCGGCATCTTGAGCCACCTCACGGCTCACGTCCTTGGAGCCGAAGATCTGTCCAAGCACCTGGTTGCCCTGACTGACATCGGTCGGCTGCGATCCCAGCACCTGATCAAGCAGACTGCCACCGCCAAGTTGCCCAAGCAGGCCGCCGAGCCCTTCAACGCCCGTCGGCTGCGCTTGGGCCTGCTTTTTGAAGCCGCCGAGTATCGCCGGGATAAGCGCCGCGGCGCCGCTCGCTGCCTGGTTTTCAGTGACGCCCAATTCCTGCGCCATCGATTGAAGGCCGCCCATCTGGGCGAGGATGTCTGTGATCTGCATGAGCCTGCTCCTTGAGTTTGAGATTACGCCGATGGCTCAGTCCAGGAGGTCCTTGGGGACATTGCCGCCGTTGGCGGCGATGCGCGCGAGCACCATCTTGTGCAGCCATATGTTCATCTGCGCCGAATCCCCCATCAGGTTCGCCGGGCAGCCCAGTTCAGCGGCCAATTCCTTGCGCGCCCCAAGACTGCTGTCGATGTCGAGGAGTTTCAGCAAATCGACAATGGAGGTCCGCCAGTTCAGCTTCTGCGGGTTCGCCGCCGCTTTCTGCTCCAGCTGTGCCACGACATCAACGACTGCGATCGGTGCAGGGGCAGCAGCGGCCGTGCCCGCAGCCGTACCCGCAGCTGCCGCTGCGGCTGCATCGGTGGGTGATGGAGCCGCAGCCGCGCTACCGATGCCCAGCTTTTCAAGTATCTTGCTGAAGAATCCCATGGTGTCCTCCTTGAGTGGTTTGTGTGACGCCACGCCCCTGCCGGATTGCAGTGACGTACCGCCTCGAATGAAAAAACATAATATGAACATAGAACTTGGCAGTCAACCGGTTCGGTCTAGTCCGCTGCACATTGGCAGTCATCAAAGCGCAAAGCGTCCGCGCAATAAGGCTGCCATGGCCATGCGACTGGCGATCATTTGTCGCTGCTCTTGATGGTGATCAGCGTGATCTCGGGCGCGGCAAACAGGCGGATTGGCGGCCCCCAGGTGCCGGTGCCGCGGCTGACATACAGCCGTCGCCCGTCGGCCAGTTCGGTCAGGCCGGTATGCACACGGTAGGCCAACCGTGTCAGGTAGACAAACGGGAATATCTGGCCGCCATGGGTATGCCCGGACAGTTGCAGGTCAAAGAGGGTGTCGCTGTCCACCACCGGCTGGTGTTTCAGGAGGACGATGAATTCATCCTTGTTGACGGACGTGCGGGCCGGGCGTGTGTCGAGTCTGGCGTGCTGCCCCGCAGGCATGGCGGCGGGGTCATCAACGCCCGTCAGCACGATGCCGCCGACATTGACCGATTCGCCGCGCAACACTGCAAAGCCGGCGTGGCGCAGGAATCGCAGGGATGTCTCCAGGCCCGCATAGTGTTCATGATTGCCGGTGACTGCGTAGGAACCCAGTGGTGGCGCATAGGACTGGAAATGCCGGGCCAGCGCATCAAGGTCGTCACCTTGCCCATCGACGATGTCCCCGGTTGCGACGAGGATGTCAGGCCGGATCTCACGCAACCTGGCGATGACGCGTTCAAGAAATTCATCTCCCAGCATGACGCCCAGGTGCAGGTCGGATATCTGCGCGATGGTGACCTGGCCGGTGGCGAGCTTCGGCGTGGTGATGCTGATTTCTTCTACTTGGATCTGTCGCGCCGCGACAATTCCGTAGGCCAGCAGGGTCAGTGCGAGCAGGCTGACGGCACCCAGCGTCATCATGTGGCTCAGCGACCAATGAAAACGCAGCAAGGTCACGAGTGCATGGCCAAGGTCGAACAGCAGCCCGATGCATAGAAAAAGGAACAGATACCCCATCCACGTGTAGCTCACCCAGGCCGTGGCGGAGGTGACCCGATGCCAGTTTTGCCGCTCCAGAAACCAGACCAGCAGCGGGGAAAAAGTGAGGAGTGCGCCCGCCAGTATCAGCGCCAGACCCAGGCCATATGAATGCGCAAGGGCCATCCACACTTTGCTGAGCGCGTAGACATGCATCGAGCCGTAAACCAATAGAGCGGCGCTCAGAAAAGTCAGCATCAACGTCTTCCCAAGTGCGATGGACGACTGCCGGTCCCTTGCGTGTGATCAGTCTGGCTTCTTCTCACGACCTGCTTGGGTCGATGGGGCAGTTCGCCGCCACAGACCAACGGGCGTCAGAGACTGAAGTCGTAATCGATCGTGAGCGGGGCATGGTCACTGAAGCGCTGCCCCTTGTACACCTCCACCGCCCGCGCACTGCCAGCGAGATCCGGCGACGCCAGGTGGTAGTCCAGCCGCCAGCCCACGTTCTTGGCATAGGCCTGCCCCCGATTGCTCCACCAGGTGTAGGCTTCGTCAGTGGCAGTGGGCTGCAGCTTGCGGTACACGTCCACCAGGCCAGCCTCGTTCAGCAGCTTCGTCATCCAGGCACGCTCTTCGGGCAGAAAGCCGGAGTTCTTGCGATTGCCTTTCCAGTTCTTCAGGTCAATTTCCTGATGTGCAATATTCACGTCGCCGCACAGGATGAGCTCGCGTCCGGCCTTGAGTTGCCCCAGATGCGGATAGAACTCCTCGAGAAAACGGAATTTGGCCTGCTGGCGCTCCTCCCCGGACGACCCACTTGGGAAATAACAACTGACAACGGACCGTTTTGCGCTCGGGGTGTCAAAACGCAGCTCGACGTAACGACCCTCGGCGTCAAACTCGGATGAGCCATGACCCACGATGACGTCACTGGGTTCATGCCGGGTGTAAACGCCCACGCCGGAATAGCCCTTCTTCTCGGCAAAATGGAAGTAGCCCCGGAGACCAGCCAGTTCCTCGAACCGGCCCCGCACATCAACGGCCTGCGCCTTGACTTCCTGCACACAAATACAATCAGGCTTGACCTGCGCCAGCCAGGCTTCGAGGCCTTTGCTGGTGGCAGAGCGGATGCCGTTGAGGTTGAGGCTGGTCAATTTAAACAAGGAATGTCCCATGTCAGAGAGTTTCGCAACAGAACCTGGCCAAGCCCCGACGCCGGATGCGTTGGCCCAGGATTTTGTGCAGTTTGCAGTGGATTGTGGCGTGCTGCGCTTCGGTGAGTTTAAGACCAAGGCGGGCCGCATCAGCCCTTACTTCTTTAACGCCGGCCTGTTTGACGATGGTGCCAAGCTGGGAAGGCTTGCTCAATTTTATGCCCAACGTCTGCTCGCCAGCGGCATCGAGTTCGACATGATTTTCGGCCCGGCCTACAAAGGCATTCCGCTCGGCGCCGCACTGGCGGTCGAGCTCGCACGCCTGGGCCGCAATGTGCCTTTTGCCTACAACCGCAAGGAAGCCAAGGACCACGGCGAGGGTGGAACCCTGGTGGGCGCCGCCCTGAAAGGACGCGTGCTCATTGTGGACGACGTGATGTCAGCCGGCACGGCGGCACGCGAATCGATTGCCATCATCCAGGCGGCGGGTGCGACGGCACACGCCGTTGTCATCGCACTGGACCGGCAGGAAAAAGCAACTGAAAACGGCATGGACGTGGATCACAGTGCTGTCCAGTACGTTCAAAAACAGCTCGGGCTGCAGGTTTGTGCGATTGCGAGGCTGTCTGATTTAATGCAGTATCTCGAAAAGCACAGTGCCGAGGGTCTGGCCGCCGACCATCAGCGCGTTCTGGCTTATCGACAACGTTATGGCGTAGAAGAAGGTTAAACATGTTCGGATCACATCGGTACGCCATGAGGCCCCAGTTGACAATCCTGTTGCTGGCCATGCTGTCAGGCGTGACATCGACGCAGGCGCAACAAGCGAACCCACAGGGCATCTATACCTGCGTCGACGCCAAGGGTCGCAAACTGACATCAGACCGACCCATTGCCGAGTGCACAGACCGGGAACAAAAGGTACTCAATCCCAGCGGCACGGTGAAGGCCAAGGTGGGACCCACCCTGACCGCCCATGAGCGCACGGAGCAGGAGGCCAGGGAAAAGGCGGAACAGGAAGAACGAGCCCGCATCAACGAGGAGAAACGGCGAGACCGGGCACTGCTGATCCGCTACCCCAACAAGGGCGTGCACGACAAGGAACGCACCGAGGCATTGGCCCAGATCGGCGTGGTGAGACAGGCGGCGGCCAACCGGGTCGAGGAATTGATGCGCCAGCGCGCGGCGGTCAATGAAGAGATGGAGTTCTACAAAAAAGATCCGAGCAAGGCCCCGCCATCGGTGCGCCGCCAGGTCGATGAGGTGGCCCAAAGCCTGGCCGTGCAGGGGCGCTTCATTGCCGACCAGGACAGTGAACTCAAACGCGTCAACGCACGCTTTGATGAAGAGCTGGCGCGCCTGAAGCAGCTGTGGGCAATGCAGTCACCCGCGGCTGCGGCCCCAAAAACGCGCTAACGCGCCCAGGGCACGGACGGATTCAGTCGGGTTCAGCCCAGTTTTTTGCGCAACAGGTCGTTGACCTGCTGCGGGTTAGCCTTGCCCTTGCTGCCCTTCATGATCTGCCCAACCAGGGCGTTCAGCGCCTTGCCGTTGCCAGCTTTGTATTCCTCGACATTTTTCGGATTGGCGGCCAGCACATCGTCAACGATTTTCTCCAACTCGCTGCTGTCGCTCATCTGTTTGAGACCCTTGGCTTCAATCAGGCCATCAACATCCTCGCCTTCACCATTCCAGATCGCATCGAACACCTGCCGTGCAGCGTTGTTTGAAATCGTGCCATCGTTGATCCGGGCGATCAGCTTGGCAAGCTGCCCTGACAAGACCGGGGTTTGCTCAATTTTGAGTTCGCTGGCATTCAATCGGCGCGAGACTTCGCCCATGATCCAGTTGCCGGCAAGCTTCGGCTGGCCGCAGGCTTTGGCCGTGGCCTCGAAATAAGACGCGATCTCGCGACTCTGCGTCAAGGCGGTGGCATCGTATTCGGACAGTCCATAGTCAGCCACAAAGCGCTGCGCCATCACACGCGGCAACTCTGTCATTTCGGAACGCACGCGCTGCACCCATTCGTCCGCAATCACCAGTGGCGGCAAATCCGGGTCCGGGAAATAGCGGTAGTCGGCCGCATCTTCCTTGGTGCGCATGGCGCGCGTTTCGCCGGTGTCAGGGTTGAACAATACAGTGGCCTGCTGGATCGCATGCCCGTCCTCAATCTGCTCAATCTGCCAGCGCACTTCATAGTCGATGGCCTGCTGCATGAACTTGAAACTGTTCAGGTTCTTGATCTCGCGCCTGGTACCCAGCGGCTCGCCGGGCCTGCGCACCGACACATTGGCGTCGCAGCGGAAGCTGCCTTCCTGCATGTTGCCGTCGCAAATGCCGATCCAGGTCACGATCTTGTGCAGTTCCTTGGCGTAGGCCACGGCCTCGGCACTGGAACGCATGTCAGGCTCGGTCACGATCTCCAGCAAAGGCGTGCCGGCACGGTTCAGGTCAATGCCGGTCTGCCCGACAAAGTCTTCATGCAGCGATTTACCCGCGTCTTCTTCCAGGTGGGCACGCACCAGGCGCACCGATTTTTTTTCATCGCCCAGAAAGAACTCCACGTCACCGCCCTGCACCACAGGAATTTCAAACTGGCTGATCTGGTAGCCCTTGGGCAGGTCAGGGTAGAAATAATTCTTGCGGGCAAAGACGCTGCGCGGCGCAATGTGCGAGCCAACGGCCAGCCCAAACTGGATGGCGCGCTCCACCGCACCCTTGTTCATCACTGGCAGGGTACCGGGCAGGGCCAGATCCACTGCGCAGGCTTGCGTGTTGGGTTCAGCACCAAAAGCTGTCGGCGCGCGGCTGAAGATCTTGGATTGGGTGGAGAGTTGGGCGTGGGTCTCAAAGCCGATGACAACTTCATAGCCCATCACCAACGGGGACTTGGGTGTATTCATGTTCAAAATCCCTCCGGCTTGGCGGCATGCCAGTCGGTGGCCTGCTGGAAGCGATGCGCCACATTGAGCAGCTTCGCCTCCTGCAAATAATCGCCAATCAGCTGCATCCCCACCGGCATGTGACCAGCGCCAAAACCCACCGGCAGACTCATACCGGGCAATCCGGCCAGCGAGCCCGGCAAGGTGAAGATATCGGCCAGATAATCGGCCAGCGGATCATTGCCGTGCCCTCCGAGCTTCCAGGCTACCGTGGGCGCCACCGGCCCGGCGATCACGTCGCACAGCTTGAAGGCCTGCTGAAAATCGTCGGCAATCATGCGCCGGATTTTCTGCGCCTGCAGGTAGTACGCATCGTAGTAACCGTGCGACAGCACGTAGGCGCCGATCATGATGCGGCGTTTAACCTCATCGCCAAAACCCTCGGCACGAGTCTTCTTGTACATGTCGATCAGATCGACGTACTTCTCCGCTCGGTGGCCAAACTTCACACCATCGAAGCGGCTCAGGTTGCTGGACGCTTCAGCGGGCGCGATGATGTAATAAACGGGAATGGACAGTTCGGTGCGCGGCAGCGAAATGGGGACCAGTGTCGCGCCCAGCTTTTCGTACTCCCTGAGAGCCGCATCCACCGCGGAGCGCACGTCGGATGCCAGACCTTCGCCAAAGAATTCACCGGGCACGCCAATGCGCAAACCTTCCAGCGAATCATTCAGTGAGCGACTGAAGTCTTCAGCAGGCACATCAAGCGAGGTCGAGTCCCGGTCCGGGTCGGGTCCGCACATGGCCGACAGCAGCAAAGCGCAATCTTCCGCGGTGCGTGCCATTGGCCCGGCCTGATCCAGGCTGGAGGCAAAAGCCACCATGCCATAGCGGGACGCGCGACCGTAGGTAGGCTTGATGCCCGTGATGCCACAAAACGAGGCGGGCTGGCGGATCGAGCCCCCCGTGTCGGTCCCGGTGGCCGCCAGCACCAGGCGGGCTGCAACGGCTGCGGCGCTGCCACCGGATGAACCACCGGGTGTGCGTGTGACATCCCACGGGTTCTTGACATTGCCAAAGGCTGAATTCTCATTGGCTGAGCCCATGGCAAATTCGTCGCAATTGAGCTTGCCCAGGGTGACCACCCCGTGTTGGGCCAGGTTCGCCACCACCGTGGCGTCAAACGGTGAGCGGTAGCCGGCCAGCATTCTGGAGCCCGCCGTGCAGACGAAATCCCGGGTCACAAAAATATCCTTGTGCGCCACGGGCACGCCCAGCAGCCCCTGAAGAGGGCTTGCCGTGCCTGCGGCCAATGCCACGTCCGCAACTCGCGCCTGGGCCAGCGTCACTTCTTCGTTGATGGCCAGAAAGGCACCCAGTGAGGCGTGGGTTCTGGCGCGTGCCAGGAAGTGCTGCGCGGTCTCGACAGCAGAGACTTTGCGCTCGCGCAGCTGGGCGGCCAACCCGGCCACGGTGAGGTCATGCAGTGCAGGGGTATCGTGTGTCATGTCTTATTCAATCACCTTGGGTACCAGAAACAACCCGTGCTCTGCGGCCGGGGCATTGCGCATATTGGCCTCGCGGTTGTTGGGCTCGCTCACCAGATCCTCACGCAGGCGCAAAGTAATTTCCTGAATGGTAGCCACGGGGTGCGCCAGCGGCTCGATACCCGTGGTATCTACCGCACGCATTTTTTCGACCATGTCGAAAAATCCATTTATTTGCATCCGCATGCGCTCACTTTCATCCGGTTCGAGTTCAAGTCGGGCCAAGTTGGCAATGCGGGCGATGTCAGCAGATGTGAGGGACATAACGGATTTTCATTCGAAACCGGTTGTAAAACACCTCCCGAGAGGCATTGCCGGTTAAAGTTTTCACAGGGGATAAGGTATTATCCTGCCTTTGGCCTGATGTCTGCGGCCCCGCAGGGTTTTGCCAGAATAATTCGATTTGAACCAGTCAACATGGCGATCGTCGGCCGAAGCGCCGGCCATGCCCGAGAGGATATTTAATGTTTGGAGCATTCCGTCAGTATTTCTCCACTGACCTGGCGATCGACCTTGGTACGGCGAACACCCTCATTTACGTGCGTGACAAGGGTATTGTGCTGGACGAGCCATCGGTTGTCGCCATCCGCCATGAGGGCGGCCCGCAAGGCAAGAAGACCATCCAGGCTGTCGGCAAGGAAGCCAAGGCCATGCTGGGCAAAGTACCCGGCAATATTGAAGCCATCCGCCCGATGAAAGACGGCGTCATTGCCGACTTCACCGTCACCGAGCAGATGCTCAAGCAATTCATCAAGATGGTGCACCCGCGCAGCATCTTTCGGCCCAGCCCGCGCATCATCATCTGCGTCCCGTGCGGCTCCACCCAGGTCGAGCGCCGCGCCATTCGCGAATCGGCCCTGGGCGCCGGTGCCAGTGATGTGTACCTGATTGAAGAACCGATGGCGGCCGCCATTGGTGCCGGTCTGCCGGTCAGTGAAGCCAGCGGCTCCATGGTGGTGGACATTGGCGGCGGCACAACCGAAGTCGGCGTGATCTCGCTGGGCGGCATGGTCTACAAGGGCAGCGTGCGTGTAGGCGGCGACCGGTTTGACGATGCCATCATCAACTACATCCGGCGCAACTACGGCATGCTCATTGGCGAGCCGACGGCAGAAGCGATCAAGAAGAAAATCGGCTCTGCCTTTCCGGGCAGCGAAGTCAAGGAAATGGAAGTGCGCGGACGCAACTTGTCCGAAGGCGTGCCCCGCAGCTTCACCATCTCAAGCAACGAAATCCTGGAAGCCCTGACCGATCCGCTCAACAACATTGTGTCGGCCGTGAAAAATGCGCTGGAGCAGACGCCACCCGAGCTGGGGGCTGACATTGCCGACCGCGGCATGATGCTGACCGGCGGTGGAGCCCTGTTGCGGGACCTGGACCGCCTGCTGGCCGAAGAAACCGGTCTGCCCGTCCTGGTGGCCGAAGATCCCCTGACCTGTGTGGTGCGGGGATGCGGGATGGCGCTGGAGCGGATGGATCGTCTGGGCTCCATTTTCACCAGCGAATAATTTCCGAATGCCGCGATGCCACTAGGTACGCTGGACGGTACGCCTCCCCCGTTTTTCAGGCAAGGCCCCTCGGCTTTGTCCAAACTGGTGTTTTTCAGCGTACTGGCCCTGTTCCTGATGGTGGCCGATGCGCGCTTTGATGTCATGCAGCCGCTGCGTGCAGGCCTGGCCACCGCGCTCTACCCGGTTCAATGGCTGGTCATGCGGCCCGTGGTATGGGCCCAGGGCGGGGCCCAGTATTTCGAATCACTCAAGGCCTCCCAGACCAGTGAAGAAGCAGCCCGCCGCAAGCTGGCGTTGCAGTCGCAGCGCGCCAACCAGGTAGAACAGCTCATCCTGGAAAACACGCGTCTTCGCCAGCTACTGTACCTGCGCGACAGGGTGACCACATCCTCTCAGGCCGCGCAGGTACTGTATGACGCAGCGGACCCCTACACCCGCAAGGTCGTTATTGACCGGGGCGTGCTTGACGGTGTGGTGGCCGGCTCACCCGTACTGGATGAAGCCGGCGTTTTGGGTCAGGTCACGAGGGTCTACCCCATGGTCAGTGAAGTGACTCTGGTCACGGACCGCGACCAGGCGATTCCTGTGCTGAACACACGCACCGGTGCGCGGGGAGTGGCCTTTGGTGACCCGGCATTGCGTGCCAGCGGGCTGGAGCTGCGGTTCATGGCCGCCAACGCGGACGTCCAGGCTGGCGACCTGCTCACCACCAGTGGCATGGACGGCGTCTACCCGCCTGGTTTGCCGGTGGCCAGGGTGGAAAAGGTTGAGCGCAGGATGGACTCAGCCTTTGCCCGGATCACCTGTTTGCCACTGGCCCTGGTCTCGGGAGTGGGGCACGTGATGGTGCTGAAACCGCTCACCGCCCAGGTCGCACCCCGGCCCGCCGCGGAGCCCGCACCCGCACCTGCCAGGAAGGGACTCAGGAAATGATCATGCGCCGAGGGCATCAGCTGCTGCTGCCCGCCAATCCGCTCTTCATCTGGGGCAGTCTGCTGGGGGCACTGTCCCTCAACATGTTGCAGAACATGGGCCTGTGGGGTCGCGCGGCCTGGCTGCCGGATATTCTGGCCCTGGTGCTGGTGTTCTGGAGCATCCATCAACCGCGGCGTGTGGGCATTGGTGTCGCCTTTGTCTTTGGACTTCTTGTCGACGTCCACCAAAGCGCCATGCTCGGACAGCATGCACTGAGCTATACCGTGCTGAGTTTCCTTGCGATTGCCATTCACCGCCGGCTGCTCTGGTTCAGTGTGCCTCTGCAGGCGTTTCAGGTCCTGCCGCTGTTTGTGGCATCCCATGCCATTGAGTTGAGCGTTCGCATGATGGCGGGCGGAGCCTTCCCCGGTTTGCTGATCTTGCTGGCGCCGGTCATTGAGTCGCTGCTGTGGCCCGTCGTGAGCGTCGTGCTGCTGCTCCCGCAAACCCGAACGCCCAATCCAGATGCGGTCCGGCCGCTGTAGTGATATGACGCTCACGCTTATCGCTTCGTGTATTTCAGCGCGTCCGCAGCGGCGACTGCCATGACCGAACTTCGCAATGTCGAAGCCGACCTGTCCCGCTTTCGGGCACGGGTGCTGGTGGCAAGTATCGCGGTCGTGCTTGGCTTTGTGTTGCTGGCTTCCAGGCTGGTATACCTGCAGATCGTGCGCCACGACGACCTGATGGAACAGGCTGAAAACAACCGCACGGCCATTGTGCCGGTCGTGCCCAACCGTGGCCTCATCCTGGATCGCAACGGCATTGTGCTGGCTACCAACTACTCAGCCTACACACTGGAAGTGACGCCCGCCAGGATAGCCGACCTCGAACAGACGATTGACGAGCTGTCAAAGGTCATGGATATCTCAGTGCGGGATCGGCGCCGTTTCAAAAAATTGCGGGAAGAGTCCAAAAACTTCGAGTCCCTTCCCCTGCGCACCCGTTTGACCGATGAGGAAGTGGCAAAGTTTGCGGCGCAGCGCTTTCGCTTTCCGGGCGTCGACATCAAGGCCCGGCTGTTTCGAAACTACCCCTATGGGGAACTGGCCAGCCACGTCATCGGCTACATCGGCCGCATCAACACGTCCGAGAAAGAGAAGCTCGACGAATCCGATGATCAGGCCAACTACCGGGGCACGGAGTACATCGGCAAGCTGGGCGTGGAGCAGAGTTTTGAGGCCCAGTTGCACGGCACTACCGGGGTGGACTCGATGGAAACCTCGGCCGGGGGACGTGCCATGCGCAAGCTGGCCAGCAGTCCGTCCACGCCGGGCGACACCGTCGTGCTGTCCATCGATATCAAGCTGCAACATCTGATCGAACAGCTGTTTGGCGAGCGTCGCGGCGCGCTGGTGGCGCTGGATCCCCAAACCGGTGAGGTTCTGGCGTTCGTCAGCAAGCCCACTTTCGATCCCAATCTGTTTGTCGATGGCATTGACACCGAAAGCTGGAAGGCACTCAACGAGTCCATCGACAAGCCACTGCTGAATCGCGCCCTTCGCGGCACCTACCCGCCAGGCTCCACGTACAAGCCATTCATGGCAATGGCCGCGCTGCAGACCGGAACCCGCGCCCCGACGACCATCATCAACGACCCTGGCTTCTACATGTTCGGTGGACACCGGTTTGGCAGCCCGGAGAACGAGCGCGGGGGCCAGATGGACATGCACCGCGCCATTGTTGAATCCAGTAACGCCTATTTCTATTCTCTGGCCAACGAAATGGGCGTGGATGCGATGCACGACTTCATGAAGCCTCTGGGCTTTGGACAGCTCACCGGCATCGACATCCATGGTGAAGTGCGCGGCATTTTGCCCAGCCAGGAGTGGAAGCGCAACTATTACAAACGTGCCGAACAGAAAAAATGGTATCCGGGCGAGACCATTTCTCTGGGCATTGGCCAAGGCTACAACAGCTTCACCATGCTGCAGCTGGCCCAGGCAACGGCCACCCTGGCGAACAACGGTATCAAACACAAACCGCAGCTGGTCATTGCCACACAGGACGCCACCACCCGAACGCGAATACCTGTGCCGCCTGACGCGCCAACAGACCTGGGCTACAAACCCGATAACGTGGCGATCGTGCGCAAGGGCATGGTCGATGTGACCCTGGTGGGCACATCGGCGCGCGCGTTTGCCGGTGCGGGCTACGTCAGCGGCGGCAAGACCGGTACAGCACAGGCGGTCACCATGAGCCAGAAGGAAAAATACAATGCGGCCAACATGGAGGAGCGACAGCGGGACCATGCGTTGTACATTGCCTTCGCACCCGCGGAAAATCCCAGGATTGCCCTGGCGGTGATCGTTGAAAATTCCGGTTTTGGGGGCGCCAATGCCGCGCCCATTGCACGGCGGGCATTTGACTACTGGCTATTGAACCAATACCCCAGTGAAGCCGACATCGCGGCCGTCCGGCTGGGGCAGGCCACGGCGCCCGTCGGCAAACCCCGCCCGGTGGTTGAGGTGCCCTGGCCGCCCGGCGCACCCGTGTCCGCGACCGCGCCGACATCTGCCGGGTCCGCTGCCATGGCGGCATCGCCAAATCCGGCCAGCACCGCACAACCCTGACGCCAGAGTATTCTCACTGACGCAGAAAAGCGTCGTACGCGGTCTTCAGAATCAGGGCACTGACCACAACAATGAAGACCACCCGTACAAAACCGGCGCCGTGCTTGAGTGCCATGCGCGTGCCCAGCAGGCTGCCCACCACATTGGCCAGTGCCATGGCCACAACGAAATGCCACCAGATGTGGCCCTTGGCAGCAAACAGAATCAGCGCGGCCATATTGGTCGCCGTGTTGATCAGCTTGGCCGATGCAGACGCACTCAGAAAATCGTAGCCCAGCAGGCGCACAAACAGAAAGACGAGAAAGCTGCCGGTCCCCGGCCCGAAAAAGCCGTCATAGAAACCGATCGCAGCCCCTATCGCCGCAGCAACATAAGCCTCCTTGGAGCCAGAGAACCGGGGCGTGTGGGTGCGACCCAGATCCTTTTTCAACAAGGTGTAGATGAGCACAACCAGCAGGACCGCCGGCAACACTTTGCGCAAGTAGGCGGGCGACACCACGGTCACCAGCCAGGCCCCGGCAAAAGCCGCGACAAAACCGGAACCCGCTGCTGGCAACAGGGCCGCCCAACGCATTTCGACCCGGCGGCTGAAATGCCAGGTGGCGAATGCCGTGCCCCAGACCGAAGCCCCTTTGTTGGTGCCAAAGAGGGTTGCAGGATGGGTCGCGGGGAAGGTGGCAAACAGGGCGGGCACCAGAATCAGGCCACCACCGCCCACAATCGAATCCACAAAACCGGCCAGGAGCGAGGCCAACGAGACAATCAACAATTCCATCGCGTCATTGTCTCACCCGTTTTTTGCGCCATTCGCTATGCTATCAATAGCTACTCGCGCAATGAACACGAGGATTTCTGGCACTTCAATTGAAAAAGGCACCGGGGTTACCGGTGCCTTCTCAAATCGCAGTTGCTTGCAGATGCGTCTTTTTTGTATGCCCGTGCGGGCTTGTCTCCAGGGCCTTTTCTCCTTCAGCGGGCCTGAGGCCCGTTGACGAATGGCGCAAATGTACGCCCCCAAACCCATCGGCACATTAGGACTTACCCTCTCAGCCGTTGCGCTGCGTCCTCGACGATCCATTGCGCTGCCTTCTCCGCAATCATCAGCGTTGGTGAGTTGGTGTTGCCGCTGGTAATCAGCGGCATCACGCCGGCATCGACAACCCGCAGGCCGGCAATCAGGCCGCCTTTGCCGCGCACCCGAAGCCGCGAGTCCACCACCGCCATCGGATCATCCGACGTGCCCATTTTCGTGGTCCCCACGGGATGAAAGATGGTGGTGGCAATGTCGCCCGCCAGCTTGGCCAGGTCCTCGTCCGTCTGGTACTGGGGGCCGGGCCTCCACTCTTGCGGCTGGTACTGGCTGAGTGCCGGTTGGGCCACGATGTTGCGCGTGACACGCAGCGAATCGGCGGCCACCTTGCGATCGGCGTCGGTGCTCAGGTAGTTGGGCGCAATGGCCGGTGCGTCTTCAAACTGGCTGCTCTTGATCTGCACGGTACCGCGACTCGTGGGGTTGAGGTTGCACACGCTGGCCGTGAACGCGTTGAAGCTGTGCAGCGGCTCGCCAAAAGCCTCCAGGCTGAGCGGTTGCACGTGGTACTCGATGTTCGGATAGGGCTGGGCCGGGTCGCTGCGCGTGAAGGCGCCCAATTGCGAGGGCGCCATGCTCATCGGACCGGTTCGCTTGAGGGCGTACTCCAGGCCAATCATGGCTTTGCCCCAGAGTGAACTGGCCTGCGTGTTCAAGGTCTTGACGCCCTGGACCTTGAACACCGCACGAATCTGCAGATGATCCTGCAAGTTGGCCCCCACGCCCGGCGCGTCATGCGCCACGGCGATGCCGTGCTGCTGCAGCAGCGCCGCCGGACCAATGCCGGAGAGCTGCAGAATCTGGGGCGAACCAATGCTGCCCGCACTCAGGATGACTTCCGCGGTGGCGGTGGCCGTCACCATCTCGGAGCTGGCCCACACCTGAACGCCAGTGCAGCGCTGGCTGCCATCGGGCTGGGTTTCAAGCAGCAGCTTCGCCACCTGGGCCGAAGTCCACATCTCGAAATTGGGCCGTGCGTAACAGGTCGGACGCAAGAAGGCCTTGGCCGTGTTCCAGCGCCAACCCTCTTTCTGATTGACTTCGAAATAGCCCACGCCTTCGTTGTTGCCCTGGTTGAAGTCATCGCTGGCAGGAATGCCCGCCTGCTGCGCGGCCTGGGAAAACGCATCCAGCACATCCCAGCGCAGGCGCTGCTTTTCAACCCGCCATTCGCCACCGGCATTGCGGTGACGCAGCACCTGGGCGTAGGGGTCGGACTTGTTGCTCATCAGCGCCGGGGCGACGCCGCGCGCACCGTGCGAGGCGTTGGCACCTTTGTGATGGTCTTCATGCAGTTTGAAATACGGCAGAGCGTTACCCCAGGTCCAGGCATCGTCACCGGTGAGCCGCGCCCACTCGTTGTAATCACGGGACTGCCCGCGCATGTAAATCATGCCGTTGATGCTGCTGCACCCACCCAGCGTTTTGCCACGCGGGTAGCGCAAGGCTCGCCCGTTCAGGCCGGCGTCCGGTTCAGTGTTGTAAAGCCAGTCAGTGCGCGGGTTGCCGATGCAATACAGATAGCCCACCGGGATGTGGATCCAGTGGTAGTCGTCACGGCGGCCTGCTTCGATCAGCAGGACGCGCTTGGTCGCATCCGCCGAGAGTCGGTTGGCCAGCAGGCAACCCGCCGTACCGGCGCCGATGATGATGTAGTCGAAAGTGGTGCTCATGCTCATTGCCCGACCCAGTTCGGCTTGCGCTTTTCCTGGAACGCCTTCTGCCCCTCTTTGGCATCTTCGGTCAGGGTAAACAGGGCAATCTGACTCTCGGTGAACGACATGGATTCTTCAAACGCCATGGCCTCCACCTTCTTGAGGGTGTACAGGCCGCGGCGGATGGCGGCGGGCGATTTGTCCAGCAAACGGTCCAGCAGCCACTGCAGTTTGGCGTCCACATCGTCATCCACATAATTCACCAGCCCAACTTCCAGCGCTTGCGCTGACGTGATGGGCTCGCCGGTCAGACACATCTCATTGAGTGTGCGGCGCGGGATCAGATGCTGCAACACGCTCAGCACCTGGGCCGGAAAGACGCCGACTTTGACTTCGGGCAGGCCAAACACCGCGTGGCGCGCCGCCACTGCCATGTCGCACATCGACATCAGGCCCATGCCACCCGCCATACAGGCGCCGTTCACCCGCGCAATCAGGGGCACATAACTGGCACGGGCGGCGCGCAACAACTGCGCCAGATGGCCGTGCGGTTCGGAATAGTCGGTGGTGAAGGCCTGGGCCGACTGCAAATCAGCGCCGGCGCAAAAGGCTTTTGCGCCAGCGCCGGTAATGACAATGGCGCGGATGTCGCGTTGACCCTGCGCCGCCGAGATTGCCTGCGTCATGCCAGCCAGTACACCGTGGCTCATGGCGTTGCGCCGCTCCTCGCGCGTGATGGTCAGCCACAGCACCGGGCCACGTTGTTCCACGCTCAGCTCTGGCGTGGATGACGAATTGGGATTGTTCACGGGGTCTCCTGTTTGGGGGACATTTTGCCGCATCGCCCGATTGGCCTGAATCGGGCCATCGGGCGCGGCTCGACCTGTCGAAGAAATTTACACATCAACGGCCCTATCCAGTTTTTTGCACCGGCTTAATGCGCAAGCCCCTGTTTTCAAATGCCTTTTCAGGATGGCGCGAAATTTGCTGTCTGTTTTGTTGGCCGGCCGAAAACCAGGCGCCGCGACCGTGAAGTTCAACCAAAAAGAGAGAGACAAGATGATATTCAAACGCCTTCGCGCCATCCTGCTGCCCCTGCTCGTGAGCCTTCCCCTGAGTGCCCTGGCCGGGCCATTCACCCACCTGTTTGTGTTCGGCGACAGCCTGTCGGATACGGGAAACCTGTCCACCCTCACGGGTGGAGCAAACCCGGGAACCGCACAACCTTACGACAACGGACGCTATTCGAACGGCAAGCTGTGGATCGAGGGCCTGGCGGCCGGCCTGGGGCTCGCCAACGACGCCGCCCCGGCACTGCTGGGTGGCAACAACTACGCCTTTGCCGGTGCGCGTACCGGCCTTGCCGGGAGCCCCCCCGGCCTGTTGGCGCAGGCGGCCGGTCTTTGGGGCACAGGCTACGCCCCCTGGGGACTGCCCGCTCATCTTTCTGCTGATCCCAATGCCCTTTATGTGGTGGTGGGAGGCGGCAACGACATGCGTGATGCGCGCTCAGCCATCGGAGGCAACTCGGCGACCCGTCAGGCTGCAGCCGCGGCGGCCATCGGCAACCTCGCCAGTACCATCGGCTACCTGGCGAGCATGGGTGCCAAGAACGTCCTGATTTCCACACTGCCCGATCTGGGCTACACGCCGGAAGCGGTCCTCCTGGGCCTGACGGCAGCATCGTCCGACGCCTCGGCCTGGTTCAACGGGTATTTCCCCGGCCTGATGGGTTTCGGTGCCTCGCTGGGGTTGAACATGAACCTGCTGGACATGGCGGCCTTGTCCGCTGACATCCGGCAACATCCGTCAGACTATGGCATCACCAACACCAGCTGGCCGTGTGCCGGATTCGCCTATTCGCAAGGTGTGAGCTGCGATCAATCTTCATTCTCGGACGTCCTGCATCCCTCCGCTTACGGGCACAGTCTGTTCGCCCGCGCCGCACTCGACGTGCTGGGCGTTCCGGAACCCGATACCCTGGCCCTGTTCGGGCTGGCGTTGCTGGCGCTGGCCGTGGCGCGCCGCCGCCGGGCAAACTGAAGCCCGTTGGGGCGGTGACAGACGGGCACTGAAAGCCCGCCATGAATGAATTACGCGCTCGACACGCCGGGTGCGGTGCTGGATGACCTGCCTTTAGCGGTACGATCGAACTCCAGCTTTAAGAGTCAATACCCCTCCATGGAGGAAAACACCCCACGCATCACACGTCACACCACGCCCGAGGGTGTCAGTGTGCTGCTGTCGGGCTGCTGGGCGGCGGAGCGGCTGGCCGAGCCCGTGGCATGGGCACAGATTCAGTCGGAGTTGAGTGCATGCGCTGCGCCCGAAGCAACCGGCTGGAGCTGGGATTTGCGCACATTGGAGCGGCTGGACCATACCGGCGCCCAGCTGCTGTGGAACGCCTGGGACCACCAATGGCCGGCCAGGTTGTTGGTACTTGATCCACAGCGCGCGATGCTGGCGCGGGTGGCGCAGTACGCCATACGGCCCCCGGTGGCGACCCGCCTCTCGGCCTGGCAGGTTTTCCTGTCGCTCGGCGCCATGGTCTGGTTTCTGATTGACCATATCCGGGATTTGATCCGCCTGATGGGCCAGCTGCTGCTGGACGCCATCAAACTGGGGCGGGCACCGGCCAAGGGGCCCTGGCGCGATGTGTCCGGCCATCTGTACCACATTGGCGCGACGGCATTGCCGATCACGGCGCTGGTGGGCTTTCTGATTGGCGTGGTGCTGGCCTACCTGATGTCGCTGCAGTTGCGCCAGTTTGGCGCCGATGCCTTCATCGTCAACATCCTGGGCATCTCCCTCATCCGCGAACTCGGGCCGGTGCTGGCGGCCATCCTGATCGCCGGGCGCTCCGGCTCGGCCATCACAGCGCAAATTGGCGTGATGCGGGTCACCGAAGAACTGGATGCCATGCGCGTGATGGGGATTGCCAAAGGCTACCGGCTGGTGCTGCCGCGCGCCATTGCGATGGCCGTGGCCATGCCCTTGCTGACGGTGTGGACCACGCTGGCAGCGCTGCTGGGCGGCATGCTGGCGGCAGACCTGGCGATGGGGGTGACGCCCGCCTATTTCTTTGCATCCCTCCCGCGGGCAGTGGAGATATCCAACCTCACGCTGGCAGTTGGCAAATCGGTGGTGTTCGGCCTGCTGATTGCGGTGATCGGCTGCCACTACGGTCTGCGCGTCAAACCCAATACCGAAAGCCTGGGGCAAGGCACCACGGCCTCGGTGGTGACCTCCATCACCATGGTAATTCTGGTGGATGCGCTGTTTGCGGTCATCTTCAAGGACATCGGCATATGAACCAGGCCACGCCAACCGTCCAGGTCCCCGAACCTGTGGTGGAGATCGACAAACTGTGGTCGGTGTTTCGCACCGCAGGGCAGGATGCCGTGATTCACAAAGACCTGGACCTCACCATCAACAAGGGCGAGCTGATGTCCATCGTGGGCGGCTCCGGCAGTGGCAAGACCGTGTTGCTGCGCCAGATCCTGGGGCTGGAAAAACCGGCACGCGGGCGGGTCACGGTGCTGGGCAAACCGGCCGCGCAACTGGGCTCAGAGGGCGCAGCCAGCCGCGTGGGCATGCTGTTCCAGCATGGCGCCCTGTTTTCCGCCTTCACGGTCCTGGAGAACATTGCCTTTGCGCTACGCGAACTCAGAACACTGCCCCGTGCGCTGATTCGGGACACGGCCATGGTCAAGCTGCAGATGGTCGGACTGGACCCGGCGCAGGCGAACAAAATGCCGGCTGATTTGTCGGGGGGCATGGTCAAACGCGTGGCACTGGCACGGGCGCTGATCATGGACCCGCCCCTGCTGCTGCTCGATGAGCCCACCGCCGGTCTGGACCCCGACAGCGCCGACGCTTTCTGCGCGCTGCTGCGTTCCCTGCACCGCGAACTGGGGCTGACCGTGGTGATGGTGACGCATGACCTGGACACCCTGTTTGAACTCAGCACCCGTATTGCCGTGGTGGCCGACAAGCACATCATCGCGAGCGGCCGCCCGCAGGATGTGATTGCCTATCCCCATCCTTTTATTCATGACTTCTTCCTCGGTGAACGGGGGCAGCGCGCCATGGGCTTGTTGCGCGAACAACCCTTCGCAGTGTAAAAAGAGAACCGTATGGAAAACAAATCCCACGCCCTGGCGGCCGGCGCTTTTGTGCTGGTGGTCACGGCCCTGCTCGTGGCACTGGCCACCTGGCTGACCCGCGACACCAGCGAACACCGGGTCTACGAACTCTCCAGCGCCGAGGCAATCAGCGGCCTGCAACCACAGGCCGCCGTGCGCTTCAAGGGCGTGAACGTGGGCAAAGTCACGACCATCGGCTTCGACCCCCTGACCCCCCGCAATGTGCTGGTGCGCATCGCCATCGACGACCAGGCCCCCATCACCCAGTCAACCTTCGCCACGCTGGGCTTTCAGGGCGTCACCGGCCTGGCCTTTATACAGCTGGACGACAGCGGCGAGTCCAAAGTCGCTCTACCGGCCGGCACCGAGCCACCCGCCCGCATTCCGATGCGGCCCAGCCTGCTGTCGCGATTGACTGATCAGGGCGCCGGCATCCTGTCGCAACTGGAGGAAAGCAGTCGCCGCGTCAACCTGCTGCTCTCCCCCGAACACCAGAAAAGCCTGATGGGCGCCATCAACAACATGGGCCAGGCGGCTGCCAGCATCAACCAGCTCTCGACCAGCGCCAGCAAGACACTCCCGCCACTGGTGCAGGAAGCCAATGCCACATTCAAGACCATGAAGATCACGTCGGTGCAGGTGGGCGAGAGCGCCGACGAGGCCCGTGCGTCAGCCCGGGCCTTCCGCACCGTCACCGAGCGCATGGATGAAAAAGGGGGCACGCTGGACCAACTGGCCGAAGGCGTGAACACCCTGGCCGCCACCGGGCAAGCCCTGAATGCCGCGACCCTGCCGCGACTCAACCGCGCCGTCGATGACGCCGCCCGCACGGCGCGCCAGGTGAGCCGGGCCGCCAACACGGTCAGCGACAACCCGCAGTCCCTGATTTTTGGCAATGGGCCGCCAGCGCCCGGTCCCGGCGAACCCGGCTTTTCTGCGCCCTCGGGCAAACCATGAAGGACGCTATGAATTTAATAGCTGCTCAAGCTTATTCCACAAGGGCTAGAGGCATATTTCTTCTAATTTCTCTGGTGCTGACCGGTTGTGCCCTGCCCGGCCAACCCGTGCGCCCGGCGATCTACGACTTT
Source organism: Rhodoferax sp. (assembly GCF_030646845.1). Lineage (GTDB taxonomy): Bacteria > Pseudomonadota > Gammaproteobacteria > Burkholderiales > Burkholderiaceae_C > Rhodoferax. The sequence goes on from NZ_JAUSLE010000051.1 coordinate 81,980, forward strand.
GGCCCCGGCGCCCGGAGTGCCGCGTCAGCCAGCCAAGCTCGTCTGGCCCCGCTGGCGGTGGCCGACGTTGAGGCCAACCCCGCGCTGGACAGCACCGCCGTCCTGTACCGGCTGGCCTATGCCGACGACCAACAACTGAAGGCCTATGCCCAGGCGCGCTGGAGCATGCCACCGGCCCAGTTGGTTCGACAGCGCCTGCGCGAACGCTTGGGTCAGCACCGCGCCCTGCTCAACCCCGGGGAAGGCGGCTTGCCAGGTGCACCGGCCCCACTCACGCTGCGCATTGAACTGGAGGAGTTCAGCCAGCTGTTCGAGGCGCCCGACAAAAGCGTGGGCCTGCTGCGCCTGCGCGCCACGGTGGTCCGGCCCGGCTCCGGTGGTGAAACACTGGTGGCGCAGCGCAGCGTGACCGTACAGCGACCGGCCATCAGTGCGGACGCTCCTGGCGGCGTGCGCGCCATGACGGCCGCCACGGACGCCGCGGTGGGAGAGCTTGACCAGTGGCTGCAAGGGCTGATGCCCTGAACCTCACAAGCTCAGCACCATGCGATCCATTGAGCAGCAACTTGAAGGTCTCGGGCTGGAGGTGCTCGGCGCCTGCACCAGTCTGTCACGCTACACGCCTGGCTGGCGCCATGGCATGGTCCTGCTTGAAGACTTCACCCCGCACGAGGTGGATGCGCTCGGCGCGCTGATGCTCAAGGTGCGAGCCCAGCCCGGCCAGATTCTGATCAACGAGGGCGACCGGGGCGACTGGATGCTGCTGGTGCTCGACGGCACGGTGGACATCACCAAGAGATCCGGCAACGGCGGTTCCTCTCGACTGGCGGTTGTCAAACAGGGCGCGACGGTGGGGGAGATGTCCATGTTTGATGCAGCGCCACGCTATGCCTCGTGCCTGGCCATTGAGACCGTCGAGGCCGGCGTACTGGCACGCAGCACCATCACCCGGCTCATTGCAGACCATCCCGCCGTGGGCGCCAAGCTGCTGGTCAAGTTCACCCAAATGCTGGCCCAGCGTCTGCGCAACACCAGCAACCAGCTGGTCAAATCCATGCATAACGCCGGGGGCGGCAGCGCCCAGGCCTGGGTCGCAAGCTCGCGCGACGATGACAAAGACCGGGTGGGGCCCACCTAGCGGCGAAGCTGGCCGATCGTATGTTCATGTCACTGCCAATCTGGCGCTGTGTGGGCTAGCCAACAGACATCGGGGCATGGGTGGCTCAAACTGACCTCTAAGCTGCGAAGTCGGACAGGCATTCAAATCTGTCTTGCCAGAAGCTCAGCAACCCTTCGGAAAATCGGACACAGAAAGGCTTCCCATGTTTTCAATTGCCATAGTCGTTATCGCTTTGTTGGCAGTACCAGCATGTCAGACTCTAGCGTCGCGGACGCTTTACGAAGCCTAGTTCCTGGGCTATCTCGAAATCGCCTGGGACTAGCGTCGATTTTTCGATGATTTCACCGGCCGCCGTGGCAGGATTCCCAAGGCGGCACGGGCAAGCGCATCGGCTTCTCCGTTGCGGTGGCACGGTATCCACTCCAGGCTTGCGTAGTCGAACGAACTGAGCAGTGCGCGAGCTTCGTCGAAGATGGCGGCCAGCCGCGCAATGGGCTTGACGTCCACACCGCCGAGCTGTTCGACGAGGATGCTGCTGTCGCAATAGACAAGCAGTGCCGTGGCGCCGCGCGTCTGCAGTTCCCGAAGTGCCGCCATCAGCGCCAGCAGTTCAGCTTCATTGTTACAGCCCCTCGTATTGGTCGCCTGCGAGAGGGTGTGGCGGGCGCCATTGGGTTCGGTCAGCACCGCACCAATGCCCATGCGGCCAGGATTCGGCATCGCGCTGCCGTCACAGTAGATGACCCAGGGCTGGGGTGTCGCGGGAACAGGATCGGCCATAGCGCCCGCTACAGGATTTCCACTCAACGGCGAACCAGTCGCAATCCAAGTTCATGGGCGAAGCTTGGGTGGGGCACCTTGGCGTAGGGTGGCTTTGGCCAGACCCATTCGCGCTCGGGAAACAGCGCTCTCATCGCATTGATGTCACAGTGATACGGCGGGCCCACCACCAGGCCCTGTTCGCTTGCGGCCGGCCGGATCATCTGCATGAACAGCACCCAGAGACTGCCTCCCGGCTTCAGCCAGGCATGCAACTGCCGGGCATACTGAAACCAGAAGTCGGGGTGAATCGCGCAGAGACAGGTTTGCTCGTAGATGGCATCGAAAGACTCGTCTGGCTGATAGCGCAGCACGTCAGCCTGGATGACCTCGGCACTGAGAGAGCGGCCGTGTAGCAGGGCCCGGGTTCGTTCTACTGCCGCAGCGGTGTAGTCAATGCCCGTGACATCGAAGCGGCGCCTGGCCAGCTCCGCAACCTCCCACCCGCTGCCGCACCCTGGCACAGCGATCCGGCACGGCTGCAAGTCGCCGCTGTCCAGCCACGCCAATAACTGGGGACTCGCACTGCCACGGTCCCAGCCGGTTTCTTTCTTCTCAAAACGTTCTTGCCAAAATTCAGTGCTAGGGCCTGCCATCGTCGTTGCTCTCTGGTGAAAATTCAGTGAAGTCTAAGCGCCGGTACCGGCATTGAAAACAGACCCAGCTACCAGGCGTCGATCGCCAGGCCGTTCGCCGCTGGCAACTCCCGCTGCGCCTGCAGACCGCTCACCAGCCAGTCCCGCGTCTGCGCCGGATCGATCACCGCGTCAATCTCCAGCGTGGCAGCCATGTTGATGGCGCTGCCGTTGTCGTATTGCCTGGCCACCAGTTGCTCGTACAAGGCCTCGCGCTCCAGCCCCTCGGGCGCCGCTTCGAGCTCCTTGCGGTAGCCCAGCCGCACGGCCCCTTCCAGCCCCATGGCGCCAAACTCAGCCGAAGGCCAGGCCACGGTGAACAAGGGTGAGTGAAAGCCGCCGGCGGTCATGGCCATCGCACCCAAACCGTAGCCCTTGCGCAGCACCACACTCAAAAACGGCACCCGCAAATGCGCGGCTGCCAGGAACATGCGGCTCACATGACGCACTTGCGCCTGTTGCTCCATCTCCGGGCCGACCATGAAGCCGGGCGTGTCCACCAGGCTCACCAGCGGCAGGCCGTGCGCGTTGCACAACTGCATGAAACGGGCGGCCTTGTCCGCAGCGTCGGCGTCAATGGCCCCGCCCAGGTGCAGCGGGTTGTTGGCCAGCAGGCCGACCGGGCGGCCCTCGATGCGCGCCAGCGCGGTGTGAATGCCTTTGCCGAAGCCGGTGCGCAGTTCCAACAGGCTGCCCTGGTCTGCAATGCCGGCCAGGGCGGCACGCGTGTCGTACACCCGCAAGCGGTTTTCCGGCACCACGTCGCGCAGCGCCTGTGCATCCGGGGTCAGCCATTCCTTGACCCGCCCCTGGAAAAACGACAGGTAGTGCCGCGCCGCCGCCACGGCCTCCAACTCATCGTTCACCAGGATATCGATCACGCCGTTGCCGTGCTGCACGCTGCTGGGGCCAATCTGCTCCGGCTTGAACACACCCAGGCCGCCCCCCTCCACCATGGCCGGTCCGCCCATGCCGATGTTGCTATTTCTCGTGGCGATGATGACGTCGCTGCAGCCCAGCAGCGCCGCATTGCCGGCAAAGCAGCGCCCCGCCACGATGCCCACCACCGGCACTTGGCCATTGAGGCGCGCATAGCTGGCGAAAGTCGCCACATGCAGACCGGCCACGATTGGCATGTCGACATCGCCCGGGCGGCCACCACCGCCTTCGGCAAACAGCACCACCGGCAGTTTTTGTTGCAGCGCCAGCCCCAGCATGCGGTCGGTTTTCTGGTGGTTGCGCATGCCCTGGGTGCCGGCCAGCACCGTGGCGTCGTAGGACATCACGACCGCGCGGCTGTGCTCCGGCCCAAACAGGTTCTGGTTGATGCTGCCCATGCCGGTCACCATGCCATCGGCCGGCGTGTTCTTGATCAGGTCCTCCTCCGAACGGCGACTGCGTTGCGCGGCGACAGCCAGCGCCCCGTATTCCATGAAGGAATCGGCATCGCACAAGTCGGCGATGTTCTCGCGCGCCGTGCGCTGGCCCAGGGCATGACGCTTGGCCACAGCGTCGGGGCGGTTGGCGTCCGCGGTGAAGGCCTGGCGATCCAGTACCCGCTGCAGGTCGGCCCGCGGCTCTGTGGTCGGCTCCGGGTGAACGGGCGAAGAGGGGGCACCCGCTCCAGCCGTTTTATGAGCCGAATCGGCCTCCAGCCCACGTATCTCCTGCGCAAGCCGCTCCATATTTGATAGCAACTCACCTTCTGCCACCAGCGCGCCGTTGTCAAAGAACAGTTCAAGCACCCGTCCTGCATGTTGGGCACGCACTTCGTGCTCCATCTTCATGGCTTCCAGAATGACCACCAGGTCACCGGCTTTGACGGTATCACCGGGCTGGACCTGCCATTGAACAATCTGGGCTTGCAAGGGGGAACGGATTTCAGTCATGGGCAGGTGGTGGCTTGGACAAGCGGCGCAACATTGGGCCTGCGCCGGTGGCCCGCTTGAAATTACCACAAGGGGCGGCCAGCGCGTGTCGCGGGCGTTTTCGCGGAATCACCCGCCGCCTGCGGCCATCAGTACACTGGCGTTCAGAAAACATCTATATACCATCCACATGGATGGTGCTAAGATGGAGACATGCCAAAACCCAGCAAAACATCCCTGACGGCAACGCCCAAGCCGGTCGACGAAAAGATCACCATCAATCTCGGCTGTGTTGACCTCGGCCAGATCGACCTGCTGGTGCAGGAAGGTCTGTATTCGAACCGGACCGACCTGATCCGCACGGCGATCCGCAACCAGCTCACCACCCACGGCGAGGTGGTGCGCCAGGTCGTTTCGCGCAAGACGCTGGTGCTTGGCATCCAGCACTACACCCAGGCCGACCTGCTGGCCGTGCAGGCGGCGGGTGAAAGGCTGCAAATCCGCGTGCTCGGACTCGCCTCGATCGCACCCGACGTGACACCTGCGCTGGCGCTCGCCACCATCGAATCCATCACCGTGCTGGGTGCCCTGCACGCCAGTCCCGCCGTCAAAGCCGCGCTGATACAGCGCATGCTTTAACGGCGACCCTGAACAGAACCAAAGGAACCTCATGAACCCTGACTTCCAGCAACTGATGCGCAACGCCACCCGGCTCACCCGCTCGGGTGACCTGCAAGCCGCCACCGCCGCGATCCAGGCGGCGCTAGCTGGCGCAAGCACAGCGCCAGCCAGCGCTCCCGCCACGCCTGCCATCGACAAGCTGTTCCACGTAATCGACGTCGCCGCGCGCGAGGTGCCCGGTACCGAACCCTGCGCACCCAGCAGTGAGGAGACGCCTGGCCCGGAGAGCTTCATCGCTGGCAGCCACGGCGGCGGCGCTGGCCGGCGCGACTTCAAGCTCTATATTCCGCCGGGCGCGGGCGACCGGGCACTGCCGCTGGTGGTGATGCTGCACGGCTGCACCCAGCACCCGGACGACTTTGCCGCGGGCACCGACATGAATACGATCGCCAGCACGCAAGGCTTCTTTGTGCTGTACCCCGCGCAGTCACAGCAGGCCAACCCGCAACGCTGCTGGAGCTGGTTCAAACACAACCACCAGGCGCGCGGGCGCGGCGAGCCGGCGCTGCTGGCGGGCATGACGCGCGAGGTAATGGCGGGCTATGCGATCGACCCCGACCGCGTCTATGTCGCCGGTCTGTCTGCAGGTGGCGCCATGGCCGCCATCCTGGGTGACACCTACCCGGACTTGTACGCAGCAGTCGGCGTGCACTCCGGACTGGCACCCGGCGTCGCCACCGACCTGCCCTCGGCCCTGGGTGCCATGAAGGGCGGCGCCCGCCCGGTCCGCACCGGCGCAAGCGGCGTTGCAACCATCGTCTTTCACGGCGACGCCGACACCACGGTGCACCCAAGCAACGGCCACCAGGTCATCGCAGCCAGCGCCGGCACGGCGACAAGCATTGATGTGGAACGCCGACAAGCACCGGGCGGCCGGGCGACCACGCGCAGTGTGCACCGCGCCGCCGACGGCGCCGTGGTGGCCGAGCACTGGCTGGTGCATGGCGCACCGCACGCCTGGTCAGGCGGGAGCGCCAAAGGCAGCTACACCGACCTGCGCGGACCTGACGCCAGCGCCGAGATGCTGAGGTTCTTCCTGGAACATCCGCGCCAGCGCGGCCACTAAGCGCTACAGCTGCCGTGGCGGGCCGTAATGGGTCGTACCGCCTTGCGCCACAATGCCGGCATGAACCTCGTCCCCCTCATTGAACTCACCCGCGGCGGTACCCCGGAGTGCCTGCACTTCGGCGCCGTGGCCGTCGTCAACACGCGGGGCCAGGTCGTGGCGCAGGCGGGCGACCCCCACTGGTTGACCTTCTCACGCTCCACGCTCAAGGCGCTGCAGGCACTGCCCTTCATGCAGGCCGATGGGCCCCGGCAATTCGGCTTCTCGCAGGAACAATTGGCCCTGCTGTGTGCCAGCCACAACGGCGAGGATCAACACGTCGCCGTGGCCCAGGGCATGCTGGACAAGGCCGGCCTCACTTACAAAGCGCTGCGTTGCGGCTGCCACGTACCGGGCCGCTTCGCCTTGCTGGACACCGCACCCCCGCCCGACCTGGTTTTTGACGAGCGGCACAACAACTGCAGCGGCAAGCACGCCGGCTTTCTGGCCTATTGCGTCCAGCATGGCCTGACTCTGGAGGACTACACCGACCCCATGCACCCGCTGCAGCAGGCCATCCGGGCTGACGTCGCGCGGGCCGTGGGCATGGACGCCGATGACTTGAAAATGGGCATTGATGGCTGCTCGGCCCCCAACTACGCGCTGCCCTTGTCCCGCCTGGCGTATGGCTATGCGAGGCTGGCCAGCGGCTTGAACGATGGCGAGTTTGGCGAGAGCTTTGCCACTCTGAGCGAAGCCATGACCGCGCACCCGGACCTGGTGTCGGGCACGGGGCGCAATGATCTGGCTTTCATGCAAGCCGGGCGCGGCGACTGGGTGAGCAAGGTCGGCGCCGACGGCGTGCAGGTGCTGGGCTCCCGTGCCCGCGGCGAGGCCTTTGCCATCAAGATCATCGACGGCAACAAGCCCGCCCTGTTTGCGGCGAGTGTGGAAGTGCTGGACCAGCTCGGCTGGCTGGACGACACCCAGCGTGCAGCGCTGGCACCCTGGCGGGCCCAGGCCCTCGTGAACGCCCGCGGCCTGCGGGTGGGCGAGCGCAAGCCGGTCTTCAAATTGCAGACGCCCTGAAACACTGCCGGGCGGGCAATCAGATGTCGAAGCGCACGCCTTGCGCCAATGGCAACGCGCTGGAGTAGTTGATGGTGTTGGTAGCGCGGCGCATGTAGGCCTTCCAGGCGTCCGAGCCCGATTCGCGCCCGCCTCCGGTCTCCTTCTCGCCGCCGAAAGCGCCACCAATCTCGGCGCCCGAGGTGCCGATGTTGACGTTGGCAATGCCGCAGTCCGAGCCGGCGGCCGACAGGAACGTTTCGGCTTCGCGCAGGTCGGTGGTGAAAATGGCCGACGACAAGCCCTGGGGCACATCGTTGTTCAGGCAGATAGCCTGCGCCAGGGTCTGGTACTTCAGCACGTAGAGAATGGGCGCAAAGGTCTCGTGGCGCACCACTTCGGTTTGCCCGGGCATCTCTACCAGCGCCGCGCTCACGTAATACGCATTCGGGTAGCGCTCCTGCAACACACGCTCGCCCCCCAGCACCGAGCCGCCCTGCGCCCGGGCCTGCGCCAGCGCGGCCTGCATGGCATCAAAGGCCTGCTGGTCGATCAGCGGGCCCAGCAGCGTACCCATCTCTTGCGGCGCACCGATCTTGAAGCTGACGTAGGCTTGCTTCAGTCGCCCCACCAGATCGTCATACACCGATTCATGCACCACCAGACGCCGCGCCGTGGTGCAGCGTTGCCCTGCCGTGCCCGCCGCGGAGAACGCCACCGCACGCACCGCCATGTCCAGATCGGCCGACGGCGCCACGAGGATGGCGTTGTTGCCACCGAGCTCCAGCAGGCAGCGGCCAAAGCGACCTGCCACGCGCTGACCGACGGCGCGACCCATCCGGGTGCTGCCAGTGGCCGAGACCAGTGCCACACGCGCATCGTCAACCATGGCTTCACCCACATCGGCCAGGCCGAGCACCACCTGCGACAGATCGCGGGTCAGTTCGGGCTGGCCAAAGCGGGCGCAGGCGCGCTCAAACAAGGCCTGCACCGCCAGCGCGCACAAGGGTGCCTTCTCGGACGGTTTCCACACCACCGTGTCACCGCACACCAGGGCCAGCGCCGCGTTCCAGGCCCAGACCGCGACGGGGAAGTTGAAGGCAGTGATGACGCCCACCACACCCAGCGGCTGCCAAGTCTCCATCATGCGGTGGCCCGGGCGCTCGCTGGCAATGGTCAGGCCATGGAGCTGGCGCGACAGGCCCACGGCGAAGTCGCAGATGTCGATCATCTCCTGCACCTCGCCCAGGCCTTCGGAGCTGACCTTGCCCACTTCCAGCGTCACCAGCTCGCCCAGCGCCTGCTTGTGGCTGCGCAGTTCCTCGCCCAGCAAGCGCACCAGTTCGCCGCGCTGCGGCGCCGGCACCTGCCGCCAGCGCAGGTAGGCCGTATGGGCGCGGTCGCAGGTTGCCGCAACTTGTGCCAGCGGTGTGACGGGCACCTCGGCCATGATCGCGCCGTCGATGGGGGAACGGGTGGCCAGCGTGCCGCCGCGGCCGGCAGGCGGGCTGAAACCCAAGGATTGCAGCAAGGCGTCAAGTGACATAAAAACTCCGAAAAAGGGTCAAAGAATCGGGCAACTCTACCTGCTAACGGCCGGATGCCGACTCGTGCCTTCTCTATACTGATGCCTGACGCCCAACTGACAACCCAGGCACCGAACACCGTGACCATTCCTGCAACCCGACCACCCGTCCCCGGCGCAAGACCCGCATGACCTCGATGGTTCCCGCACTGCGGTCACTCAATACCCGCGTGACACTCGGCACACTGGCCATCTTTCTGGTGAGTCTCTGGTCGCTGTCGTTCTACGCCAGCCAGATGTTGCGTAAAGACATGGAGCAGTTGCTGGGTGAGCAACAGTTTTCGACCGTGTCAATGCTTGCGGACTCGGTCAACGCAGACGTGAACGACCGGTGGGGGGCGCTGACAACCGTTGCAAAAACTATCGGCCCGGCACTGCTGGGCAACGCCGCGTCCATGCAGGCCTTCCTGGACGAGCGACCGCTGCTTCAGAGTCATTTCAATGGCGGCGTCATCGCCCACCGGGTGGATGGCACGGCGATAGCGGAAGTCCCGACTTCGGCAGGACGGATTGGCGTTAACTACATGGACGTCGACACCGTCGCCGCCGCGCTGAAAGAAGGAAAGTCGACCATCGGCAAGCCGGTCATGGGCAGGAAGCTGCAGGCGCCGGTTTTCGGCATGACGGTACCCATTCGCGATGCGCAGGGCAAGGTGATCGGCGCCCTGGCGGGCGTGACCAATCTGGGCGTGCCAGGCTTCCTGAACGCGATCATGGACAGTCGTTACGGCAAGAATGGCGGCTACACGCTGGTGATGCCGCAGCACCGGATGCATGTCATCGCCACCGACCAGCGCCTCACCATGAAAGAACTTCCCGCGCCTGGCATCAATCCCTTGGTCGATCGTTTCATTCAGGGCTACGAGGGATCTGGTGTAACAACCAATGCACTTGGCGTCCATGTGCTGGTTTCTGCCAAGGCGGTGCCATTGGCGGGTTGGTATGTGGCTGCCGCACTTCCCGCCGCGGAAGCCTTTGCGCCTATTGGCGCCGTGCAGCGGCGCATGCTGCTGGCCACGGTGTTGCTGACCTTCCTGGCAGGTGGTCTGACCTGGTTGATTTTGAAACACCAACTGGCACCACTACAGACTGCGGCAGCAACGCTGGCCGGCATGTCGGATTCAGGCCGCCCCCTGCAGCCCCTGGCCATCATGCGACGAGATGAAATCGGCATGCTGATCAGCGGCTTCAACCGGCTGCTGGAAACCTTGGGGCAACGGGAAGGCGCATTGAAGCAAAGCGAGGCGCAGAACCGGGCCCTCATCAGCGCCATTCCGGATCTCATCTTCACGAACCGGCGAGATGGTGAATACCTGGCCGTCCATGCGACGGATGCAAGTACGCTCTTGGCGTCCCCGGAGACCTTCCTCCACCGAAAGGTCGAGGAGGTGCTGCCCATGCGTGTCGCGAATCTATTCATGAAAGCCTTTGCGGACGCCGTGGACTCGAACTCGATGGTGGAGCTGAACTACTCGCTAACCGTGGGTGGCAAGGAAAGGCAGTTCGAGGCCCGCGTGGTTCCTTCCGTTGAAGACACCGTCATTTCCATCGTGCGCGAGATCACAGGGCGCAGAGCCGCCGAACAGGAATTGCGGATCGCAGCCACTGCCTTCGAGTGTCAGGAGGGCATGATCATCACGGACGCCAATCGAATCATCCTGCGCACCAATCAGAGCTTCACCCGCATCATGGGTTACAGCAACGAGGAAGTGGTTGGAAAGACCACCACATTCATGCGCTCCGATCGACTCCCAGCCGCTTTTTTCGACGCGGCGTGGGAGACGGCGCGACGGGATGGCTCATGGCAGGCAGAAGTCTGGCACAAACGCAAGAACGGCGAGGTCTTTCCGCAGTGGCTCACCAGCACAGCGGTCAAGGATGAGCATGGCAGCATCACGCATTACGTCGTCACACATATCGACATTACCCGCCAGAAGCAACAGGAGGCCAAACGCCGGGCCGACGAAGCGGCCCACCGCGACACACTGGTGCGCGAAGTGCATCACCGCATCAAGAACAACCTGCAGGGAATCACAGGCCTGCTGCGACAGTTTGCCCAAAAGTACCCCGAAACGGCCAACCCCATGAATCAGGCGATCGGCCAGGTGCAGGGAATCTCGGTCATCCACGGGCTGCAGGGTGGTGCCGACCCATCGTCGGTGCGGCTATGTGAATTGACGAGCGCCATCGCGGCCGAGGTTCAGGCCCTGTGGCATACATCGGTGGTCCTGGACATCCCTCCCGGGTGGATACCCTGCGTCATTGCCGGAAACGAGGCAGTGCCCATTGCCCTGGTGATCAACGAACTCATTGTGAACGCCGTCAAACATGGGGGCAAGGCGTCCGGCCAGGTGAGCATCACGTTGCGCAAAGGCGTCGAACCAGATATGTTGGAAATAACAATCACCAACCGGGGGCAGTTGGTCCCCGATGACATGCGAACCGACAGACCCCACAGTGGCCTGCAGCTGATCGCGGCTCTGATGCCACGCCACGGCGCCCGCCTTGCCCGGGAACAGCACGGTGACCAGGTCATGACCTTGCTGGCGTTGGGGCCGCCCGTCATTTTTCCCCATTTGAAAGAACCCACATGACAGCAGGCAATACACCCGCGCCAGGAAAGCATCTTCTACTCGTTGAGGATGACCGCCTGGTGCTCGCCGTGATGGCCAGCAGTCTCACCGACCTTGGCTATCGCGTCACGACTGCCGAATCGGCCGAGGATGCTGAAGCCTGGCTCGCCGGCGGTGAACGTCCGGATCTGGCCATACTGGATGTGCGCATGCGTGGCAGGGATGGTTTGCACCTTGCCCAGCGCCTGCGCGATTTCGATCACATCCCGTTCATGATGCTGAGCGCCTACAGCGACGCCCAGACTGTCAAAGAGGCCACTCTTTGCGGCGCCCTGGCCTATGCCGTGAAGCCGCAGGACGTCACGCAGCTGGCACCAGCCATCGAAGCGGCGCTTGCCCGCGCCAATGAGCTGCAGGATTTGCGTCGAACACGGCAACAATTGCAGAAGGCCCTGGACGTTGAACGCAACATCAGCGTAGCCACTGGCATTGTCATGGTGCAGTACCACCTCAGACGTGCCGACGCGTTTGCCCTGCTGCGTGACACGGCCCGCAAGCAGCGTCGCAAACTGGCAGAGATGGCCGAAGAAGTCGTCCGCGCGCGCGAGACGCTCAGTCTGGAATCCCTTCAACGTGGTCTTGAGGCGAATGCGGCTGTCGCACAATCTCTTGACTCGCCCATATCCTTGCGGTAAAAGCAACCACTCCCATCGGCAAGCCCCTGACCCCGGCCCCGAATCTGAGGCCCTGAACCTGCCTCGTTAACCTGTTCGTGACCGCCTGACGCGTCACGCACCAAGTAACGAAAAGTCCCCGCCGGGGACTAAGGCACGCGTGTTCAGACCCCTGACAAATTTTCATTTTCTTATCACCCGACTGCTGCTGAACGTCAACATCGGGGTGCGCCTGCTCATGCTGATGGGTTTGGCGGCATTCGTTGCCCTGCTGCTGGCATGGGCCGGCATTCAGGGACTGGGCGCGTCCAAGGAGAGCTTGCGCTCGGTCTACGAAGACCGCATGCTGCCGGTGCAAGAACTGGCCAAGATTGCCAGCCTCATGCTGGACAACAGGGTGCTGCTGCTGGCCACCCTCAGCGAGGTCAGCCTGAGCGCGGGCGCTGGTCAGGACGCCACCCTCATCCTGGACCGGGAAGTTGCTTCCATGGCTGCTGATGACATCGAGAAAAACATCGCCACCATCGACTCGTTGTGGCACCACTACACATCTTCCGAGCTGACGCCGGCCGAAAGAACACTGGCCAACCGGTTTGCCGAGAGCCGCGGCACCTACATCAAGGCGGCTTTGCTGCCTGCCGTAGTGGCATTGCGGGCCAACCACTACGACGTGACGAAGATGCAGGCTGCCAGGGCGCTGGTGCTTTACGACCTGGCGCGCCCCGACGCTCAAGCGCTGAACCAGTTTCAGTTCGACACCGCACGTGAAGCCTACGCCGAGGGCATCAGACGCTTCGAACTCACGCGCCTGCTGGCCCTCGGCGCACTGGGAGTCGCAATTCTCATCATGAGCTGGTTGGGTTTGATATTGACGACCTCCATCGTCAACCCGCTTCAACAGGTCATCACCATTTTCAGGAAGATTTCGAATGGCCAGTACGACTCCGTCATCCTCGTGGAGGGCAGGGATGAGGTCAGCAAGGTGATGCTGGCGCTGGGGGAGATGCAGACCAGACTTGGCGTGAATGAAAAGGCCATTCACCGGCTTGCGTTCTACGACCCCCTCACCAACCTGCCCAACCGGCGGCTGCTGCGCGACCGATTGCAGCGGGCGTTGGCAGTGAGCACGCGCAATCGTCTTTACGGCGCCGTGCTGATGATCGATCTGGACAATTTCAAGAGCATCAACGATAGCCGGGGTCATGAGGTGGGCGACCGCCTGCTGGTGGAAACTGCACTGCGTATCCAGTCCTGCGTGCGCCAGTCGGACACCGTGGCCCGCCTGGGTGGCGATGAGTTCGTGGTGATGCTCGCTGACCTGAGCCCGGACGAGGCGCAGGCCGCACTGCAAGCGGAAGGGGCAGGCGAAAAAATCCTGGCCGCCATCAACCAGCCCTGCATGTTGGCAAACCAGCTTCACCACAGTTCCGCCAGCATGGGGCTTTGCCTGTTTCTAGGTGAAAACACCAGCCTCGATGACTTGCTCAAACGTGCCGATATCTCCATGTACCAGGCCAAGGGCAGTGGACGCAATGCCCTGCGCCTGTACGACCCGCAAATTCAGGAGTCACTTGAAACACATATTGCATTGGAGTCCGAACTGCGCAACGCCATGCCCAACCATCAGTTCCAGGTGTACTACCAGATACAAATGGACAACCTGCGTGGCGTGCTGGGCGCCGAAGTGTTGCTGCGCTGGCAACACCCCCAACACGGCCTGGTAATGCCAGAGCAGTTCATTCCAACGGCAGAAGAGACCGGACTCATCCTGCCGATTGGTGAATGGGTACTGCGCACGGCATGCGAACAGCTCAAGGCCTGGGCCACCGACCCGGTGACAGAAAAATTTGTGCTCTCGGTCAATGTCAGCGCCCGCCAGTTTCGTCAACCCGACTTCGTTGACATGGTTTGCTCCGTGTTGGAGCAGACCGGCATCAATCCGCAAAGGCTCAAACTGGAGCTGACTGAAAGCCTGGTGCTGCACAACATTGTCGACACCGTCGACAAGATGAAGACCCTGAACCGGCGGGGCATTCACTTTTCGATGGATGACTTTGGCACCGGCTATTCATCGCTGGCGCACCTGACCCGACTGCCGATTCAGCAACTCAAAATCGATCGCAGTTTTGTGCGCAACATTCCAGCCAACCACCGTGACGCCGTCATCGTGCAAACCATCATCGGCATGGCCAACAACCTGGGGGTGACCGTGATTGCCGAGGGCGTGGAGACCGAAGAGCAGCGCGCCTTTCTTGAGCAATCTGGCTGCCTGACCTACCAGGGCTACTTGTGGGGCAAACCCATGCCATTACGCGAATTTGAAGAACTGGCCCTGCAGGTCAGCACGGCTTGAGCAATTTTTTTTTTGGAGTAGACGACCTTGAACCATCTCAAAATATCCACCCGCCTGATCATACTGATCGGCATCATGTCGGCCCTGCTCATGGCCATCGGTGCGATCGGCCTTTTTGGCATCAGCAAGGCTGACGATGCGCTCAAGTCGGTGTATGAAGACCGTACCAAACCCATGGGCCAGGTCGCCGAAATCCAGCGCCAGTTGCTGCGCAACCGCCTGGCTGTCGCCGTCTCGCTGGTCACCCCGACGCCCGAGGTCATCAACCCGGCCACCGCCGAGATTGAGGCCAACATCGCCGCTATCGCCAAGGTATGGGATGCCTACATGGCCACCACACTGACCCCCGAAGAAGCGATCCTGGCCAAGAAATTCGGCGAGGATCGCACCCGGTTCGTGCAGGAGGGCCTGCGCCCGGCGGTAGCGGCCTTGCGCGCCAACGACATCGAAGGCGCCAAACTGGTGGTCACGGAAAAAATCCGCCCGCTCTACACTCCGGTGGGCGCTGGCATCGAGGCACTGATGAAACTCCAGCTGGATGAGGCGAAGAAGGAATTCGATGCCGCCGAGGCCCGCTATGTCACGATCCGCATCATCGCCATCAGCTCCATTGTGGCCGGCGTGCTGTTCGCCTTTGTCTTCGGCCTGGCCCTGGTGCGCGGCATCGCGCGTTCACTGACCCAGGCCATGGACGCGGCCAACGCCGTGGCCCAGGGCGACCTGAGCCACCCCATCCCGGTCGGCGGCCAGGACGAAGTGGCTCAACTGCTCAAGGCGCTGTCAGCCATGCAGCAAAGCCTGGCGAAAGTCGTCTCCACCGTGCGCAGCGGCTCCGAAGGCGTGGCCACCGCCAGTGCCCAGATTGCCTCGGGCAACCACGACCTCTCAAGCCGCACCGAACAGCAGGCCAGCGCCCTGGAAGAAACCGCCGCCTCCATGGAAGAGCTCAGCTCCACCGTCAAGCAAAACGCCGACAGCGCCCGCCAAGCTAACCAGCTGGCTCTGAACGCCAGCACCGTGGCCGTGCGCGGCGGTGAGGTGGTGGCCCAGGTGGTGGACACCATGAAGGGCATCAATGACAGCTCCAAGAAGATCTCCGACATCATCAGTGTGATTGACGGCATTGCGTTCCAGACCAACATCCTGGCGCTCAACGCCGCGGTGGAGGCGGCGCGCGCCGGCGAGCAGGGCCGGGGTTTTGCGGTGGTGGCCAGCGAGGTGCGCAGTCTGGCCGGGCGCTCGGCTGACGCCGCCAAGGAGATCAAGAGCCTGATCAATGCCAGCGTGGAGCGGGTTGATCAGGGAAGCGTTCTGGTCGACCAGGCCGGCACCACCATGTCCGAGGTGGTGAGCTCCATCAAACGGGTGACTGACCTGATGGGTGAGATCAGCGCCGCCAGCAACGAACAAAGCCAGGGCGTGTCCCAGGTAGGTGAAGCCGTCTCGCAAATGGACCAGGTCACCCAGCAAAACGCCGCCCTGGTGGAAGAGATGGCGGCGGCTGCCAGCAGTCTGAAGTCGCAGGCGCAGGACCTGGTCAACACGGTGGCGGTGTTCAAGCTGTCGGCGGGTGATTCACCGCGGCACAGCGTAGCGCCACCGGTCGCCGCGCTTCGCTCGCCGGCGCCGAAGAACCTGACCTTCAAGGGAACTGAGAAACGCCTCGGCAAAGACTCAAGCACTGCTGCCGCCAAACCCAGGGCGCTGACGCAGACACCCAAGCTGGCGGCGAACAGTACCCCGGCCAATGGTGACGATGAGTGGACCAGCTTCTGACAGCTTGACGCCGCATTGCCCGGCGAAAGTACGGGACGAAATACACTGTGGTTTTGCACTGGAGCTGACCGCGCCATGAACCAAAACATCAGCCTCATCGGCGCCCCCACCGACATCGGCGCGGGCAGCCGCGGTGCCAGCATGGGCCCGGAAGCCCTGCGGGTCGCCCATATCGTGCCGGTGTTGCAGCACCTTGGCCTGCAGGTGATCGACCGGGGAAATTTGAGCGGTCCCGGCAACCCGTGGCTGCCGCCCGTGCATGGTTACCGCCACCTCGATGAAGTGGTGACGTGGAACACGGCCGTGCACAACGCGGTGCATGCAGAACTCGACCAGGGCCGCCTGCCCATCCTGTTGGGCGGCGACCACTGCCTGGGCATTGGCTCGGTCAGCGCGGTGGCCCGCCACTGCCGCGAGGCCGGGAAAAAACTCCGCGTACTGTGGCTGGATGCCCATGCTGACTTCAACACCCACACCCTCACTCCCAGCGGCAACCTGCACGGCATGCCGCTGGCTTGCCTGTGCGGCTACGGCCCCCGGGGCTTGACCGAGCTTGGCGGACATACGCCCGCCATCAACCCAAAATGGGTGCGGCAGATCGGCATTCGCAGTGTGGACGAAGGTGAGAAACGACTGGTCCATGAAGCCGGACTCGACGTGTTTGACATGCGCTACATCGATGAGTTGGGCATGCGCTCAGCGATGGAGCTGGCGCTGGCCCTGATGGACGCCAATACCCACCTGCATGTGAGTTTTGACGTGGATTTTCTGGACCCCGACATTGCCCCTGGCGTGGGCACCACAGTGCGCGGCGGCCCGACCTACCGCGAAGCGCAACTGTGCATGGAGATGATCGCCGATACCGGGCGACTGGCATCGCTCGACGTCATGGAGCTCAACCCGGCATTCGATGTACGCAACCGCACGGCTGAGGTGGCTGTGGACTTGCTGGCATCGTTGTTTGGCAAGAGCACCTTGATGCGCAAAAACTGAGCGCTTGCGCGCTCGCTATTGCCACTGCCCCTCAGTAATCCGCCTTACCTGGCGACTGACAGAGCCGGCTTCTCCACGCTGGCGTTTTTGGTAGCCTGCACGGCACCAAACTGGATATCACCGGTGAGCTGCCCACCCTCTTCGATCACAATTTTTCCATAGCGAATGTTGCCGGTGACTCTGCCTGTGGCAAAGATCGTCAGCTTCTGGCGCACGGTCAGGTTGCCATCGAACTGGCCATGAATCTCGGCGATGTCGATCTCGGCTGACCCTTTGAAGGCCCCGTGTTCCGAGATCTGCATCACCCGCGAGTCCATGGTCGCCTCCACCAGGCCTTCGACCACCAGTGTGTCGCAGTCCGTGATCTCAACGCCTTTGAGCTTGATGTTGGGGCCCACCGTCAGCTTGCTGCCACCCTCTTTGGCTGGCGCACTCGCGCTGACGGGATTAGTCGTACTGACCGCGGCGGCTTGCTGGCTGCCCGCGCTGTTCGCAGCACCATAGGCACCGGTGTTCGGCGTCGACGCACCCTGGCGCACAGGAGAAGTTTCGGTTTCGCGTTTGTTGAAGAAATTCGGGGAGATGGCCATGTGAGTTCCTTTAAAAGGGCCATGGTATGGGCGCCGTCCTGGAAAGTCTCCACTGGTTTTGCAAGATCGGTAACAGAATGAATTCTCCAAAACACAGCGCCCAGATGTGTGAGCATGCCGTTCACGGCGCCTGACATGGTCATGCAGCGTCTTCCCGCAATTGGCTCCCACCTATAATTTGGCCACCGTCACGGCGCCAAAGATCCGCGCAATTCCGCCACTGAGGCGAGTTGGGCGTGACACCGCAAAGATGGCAATCACACGTCGGATTGGAACGGGCAGCATGCTTGACAAAGAAAAATTCCGGCTGTCCTTGCGTCAGGTGCTGACCATTCCCTATGTCGCGCTGGTGTTGGCTCTGGCACTCACGATCGTCGGCCTGTCTTACGTGGCAGGCAGCCGCGCGGTAGACACCGTATCGTCTCATCTGCTGCTTGAGACCGTGGGCCGCATAGGCCAGTCGGTCGACAGGCATATTGTGGGTTCTGGCGCAGTGGTCGAAGCCGCGTTTCCGGACGGTATGCCGGTCTCGCCAACCATCGATGCTGACATAGAGAGTCTGCGCACCCGCTTCTGGATTGCCACATCGCTGCACCTGGACCCGAACAACTATGTCTACTTTGGCAATCGCCTGGGCCAGGGGATCGGCCTGTACCGACATTCGCGCACGGAAGGTGAATTGCGCATCAAGCTCAAACCCGAGGACATGCGCACCTTCTACCGGTTCACCGGCATTGACGGCAAACTGGCGTTTCATTCCCGCGAGAGCAAGCTTTTTGACCCGCGAACACGCCCCTGGTACGAGGCCGGTGCAACCCGCAGTGCACACACCTGGACTGCGGTCTACATCGACTTCAGCACCGCAGACCTGGTGGCGACGCGCGCACGCCGTGTGCTGGGCCCCCGCGGAGAGTTCGAAGGCGTGGTCGCCACCGACGTGTCCTTGCGGGCCCTGAATGAATTCGTGTCCAGACTCCCTGTCTCACGGCACGGACTGGCTTTCATCGTCGAGGCCGATGGCGAACTGATCGCCTCATCGGCCAGCGCCAATGTGAAATTGATGCCCGACGGCAGCAAGACCCGACTCAGCGCGAGCGAGAGCGGCAACCCGGTCATCGCGGCCGCCTATGGCGAGGTTCGCAAGCGTCTGGCCGAACCCGGCAGCAAGTCGGGTGCGCAGACATTCGATTTTCGCGCGCCGGACGGCCAGGTGATTCATGCTGCGTATGACCGCCTGAGGGACGACGCAGGCCTGGAGTGGGTCACAGTCGTTGCCATGCCCCGCGGCGACTTCATGGCGGGCGTGACCGGGAACGTGGTGCGCATGGCCGTGCTGAGTGCGCTGGCCGCGCTGGTGGCGATTGCCATTGGCTTGCGCATTCTCAGTTGGGTGGCTCGTGACCTGAAGCATCTGTCCGAGGCTGCACTGCGGGTCGGCGACGGCCAGCTCAACTGGCCGGTGGGCATCAAACGGCCCGATGAGATTGGCCAGCTTGCCAAGAGTTTTGAGACCATGCAACAGCTTCTGCAAACGGACGCACTGACCAGCCTGGCCAATCGCGAGGCTTTCATGCTGCGTCTGCGTCAAAAAATAGGCCAATCGTCTGGCAGCCCCGGCGATGAACGTTTTGCCGTCCTGTTCATTGACCTGAACCGCTTCAAGCACATCAATGACCATTTTGGTCATGAGGCAGGCGACCGGGTGCTGATTGAAGTTGCCCAGCGCCTGCGCAACGCCGTCCGGTCCGGGGACCTGGTGGCCCGCTTGTCTGGTGATGAGTTTGTGATTCTGCTGGACCGGGTGGACAGCGGGGAAGGTCTGGAGCGTGTCCGCCAGGAGATACAGGCAAGCCTGAAGGAACCGTTCATGGCCCTTCGAAAAGAGGTTCTCGACGGAATTGACTTTGGTGGCTCGGTGGGCGAGGCCATTTACCCGGACGACGGGGCAGACGCCGAATCCTTACTCAAGAAAGCCGATCGCAGAATGTATGGACAGAAATTTGCGGAGCGGGCCCAGGGCAGTTCGCATCCGCTTAGGCGGGCGTCCGACCAACGCAAATGAACGCGCACTGAAAACCCGGCGGTCAGCCGCGCCGGTACACCCGGTCGGCATATTCGCGCACCATTCTGGTGGCCGAAAACCGGGGCCCGTTCGTCAGCAGGCTACGGCGCATCATGGCTACCCAACGCTGCGGCACACCATCGGCGTCGCGTTCGTGGAACATAGGGACCACCACCCGTTCCAGAAGGTCGAACATGGTGCGAGCGTCGCGTTGGTCCTGCGCCTGGGCATCCATGTCGACATCACCATTGATCGCCCACCCGTTGGTCCCGTCCCAGGCTTCCGCCCACCACCCATCAAGGACCGACAGTTGCAGCCC
The DNA here is from genome assembly GCF_030646845.1 of Rhodoferax sp. Taxonomy (GTDB): domain Bacteria; phylum Pseudomonadota; class Gammaproteobacteria; order Burkholderiales; family Burkholderiaceae_C; genus Rhodoferax. The sequence goes on from NZ_JAUSLE010000051.1 coordinate 102,141, forward strand.
TCCGCCGAGGCACGACTTCATGCCACTGGTCCCACTGGCCTCATTCGGCGGCCGTGGCACGTTGACCCACACATCACAGCCCGCGACGAGGTGGCCGGCCAGGGGAATGTCGTAGTCCTCCAGGAAGGCAGCTCGCCCGGCGACACTCGGTGCCCGTTTGAGTGCGAACACCTGGCGGACCACCTCTTTCGCGCCGATGTCGTCGGGGTGGGCCTTGCCGGCAAACACGAACTGGACCGGGTGCACGCCCCCAATCAGGCCGAGCGCACGCTCTGGCAGCAGTGCGACGAGGTGCAGTCGTTTGTAGGTGGCGAGTCGCCGGGCGAAACCGATGGTGAGTCGGTCCGGGTCAAAGCCGCTGCTGGGGGCCTCCGCATAGTCCAGAGGATCGCCACGACGCAGCCGGTCGCTGGTGGCACGGCGCGTGATCATGTCCACGAGTTGCGCACGCGCGGCACAGCGCGCTGCCCACAGTTCCGGGGCAGGGATGTCCCGCACCGGCTCCCAGGTTGCCGGCTCGTCAGCGCGACTCAGCCAGCCATTCCCCAAATGCCGATCGAGCAAATCGCGCATCGGCCCGTGCAGCCAGGTGGGTACGTGCACGCCGTTGGTGACGTGGGTGATCGGAACGTCTTCCACCGCGCGGCCAGGGAACAGCGGTTGCCACATCGCGCGCGCGACATGGCCATGCCGTTGGCTGACCGCATTGGCGTGGCGGCTGGCCCGTAACGCCAGCACAGTCATGCTCATGGGCTGGTCGGGATTGGTGGGGTCCATACGACCCATGGACAGCCATTGCTCGCGTTCGCCGACCAGATCTGCGATGGGGCCAAGCATCGCCAATACTTCTGTGCGCTGGTAGGTTTCATTGCCGGCCGGCACGGGCGTGTGGGTGGTGAACACGACCTGCTCGCGCACGCGGCGCCACGCATCGTCGGCATCGCTCCCCGCCTGAGCCTGCGCCTGGAGCAGCAGTTCGAACACGCCAAGCACCGGATGCCCCTCGTTCAGATGGTAGACAGCCGGTTCGATGCCGAGCGCACGCAGCGCACGGACCCCGCCAACGCCAAGCACGGCGTATTGGGCCAGGCGAATCGCGCGGTTGCTCTCGTAAAGCCGCGACGTGATCCAGCGGCCGACCTGGCTGTTCTGGGGAAGATCGGTGTCCAGCAGGTAGAGCGGTACGCGGCCCACGTCGACCCGCCAGATATGCACCGCGACGCTCTCGTCGTCAACCGGCACCGTGACCGTGACCGGTCGCCCATCGGCGCCGGTGACCTTGACGCATGGCAAACGCTCTGGATCGGCATCAAGCCAGTATTCATACTGATAACCGGTCACGTCGATGCGCTGATGAAAGTAGCCGGTGCGGTACATCAGGCCCACGCCCACCATTGGCAGTGCCAGGTCAGAAGCCTCCTTCAGGATATCGCCGGCGAGTACGCCGAGTCCGCCCGAATAAATCGGCAAGGAGCCATGCACGCCGAACTCGGAACAGCAGAACGCGACCGGGTGCTCCGTGCTGACGTCGCCGCCCTGCCACGGTCGGGCCCGATCTGCGTCAAGCTCTGTTGCCACACGGTTAACCCAGCCAACGAAGCCGGCATCCGCAGCGGCGCGCTCAAGCATCGACGGGTGTGTCTCGGTCAGCAGGCGCCGTGGGTTGTGCCCGGTGCGCGCCCACCGATCAGGATCAATCGCATCGAACATGGCAGCGCCATCGGCAGACCACGACCACCGGTAGTTGTAGGCAATGCGTGCGAGCGGTCGCAGCGGCTCGGGAAGCAATGCTTCCAGTTCGACCACTGCACGTTCGATGTCATGGTCACCAGCGAACATGATCGTTCCTCATGTCAAAGTCAATGTGCAAAAAGAACGCTGCCCGGCGAACAAGGACAAGCGGTACGGGTTGAGCATTCGGTCAGGTCAACGCCAGTATCTTTGGCGCGGGCTCGTTTGACAAGCGTCCGGCCACCGATTCTGAGGCCGGGTTTGACATGTCGCAACTCCAACGCAGGCGTGTCAGCCCGCGTTCGTTGAAGCAAAGGCCCTTTGCAAAAGCAGTATTTTATTTGCATCTTTTAAAAGATGCAGTTAACATGCATGTATACAGGCCTTCGATTCAGCCGTCCGCTCATTCACATTTCAACTTCACCCATAGGGAATCAAATCATGCACGCCACGCGCAAACTCTGGACTTGGCTCGCCGTCATCTGTGCGCTCTCCTTTGCCGTTCTGGGTTGGGTCGGAACAGAGATCTATCTGACCGCCCCGCCCATTCCAAAACAAGTCATCAGCACCAAGGGGACTGTGCTGTTCTCGCCAGGGCAGGTTCAACGCGGCCAGGAGGCCTGGCTGTCCGCTGGCGGCCAGCAGTTGGGGTCCGTCTGGGGCCACGGCAGTTACGTGGCACCGGACTGGTCGGCCGACTGGCTGCATCGCGAAGCGCTGGCACTGCGTGCGGTCTGGGCGCAAGGGGATTTTGGCAAGCCGTTCGAGCAATTGAGCATCGGTCAGCAGGCCGAACTCAACGCCCGGCTCAAAACCGAGATGCGCCGCAACACCTATGACGCCAGCACCGGAACCATCACGCTCTCACCAGAGCGCGCCGAGGCGGTCACCCAGGTCGTGGCGCATTACGTCGGCCTGTTCGGCAATGACGCATCGCTGGACAAGCTGCGCGAACAATACGCAATGAACGCCGGATCCCTGCCCGACCCGCTTGATCTGCAGGCGCTGCCGGCCTTCATATTCTGGTCGGCCTGGTCGGCCGCGACGGACCGTCCCGGCGAAACCGATCTGAGCTACACCAGCAACTGGCCGCACGAGCCGCTGGTTGACAACACACCGACTGCCGGCGCCGGCATCTGGTCGATCGCCAGCATTATCTTCATGATCGCCGCCATTGCGGGCATGATTTTCTACCACTCGGTCAGCAAAGAAGAAGGCGATCCAACGCCGCCCAAGAACGATCCCCTGTTCGACCTGAAGCCGACCCCCTCCATGAAGGCCACCCGAAAATACTTCTACGTGGTGATCGGCCTGATCCTGGCGCAAGTCGGCATGGGCGTGATCACCGCTCACTATGCAGTCGAGGGCCAGAGCTTCTTTGGTTTCCCGCTGGCGCAGATTCTGCCCTTCACGGTGAGCCGCACCATCCATACCCAGTTTGCCGTTCTCTGGATTGCGACGGCGTGGCTGGCCACCGGTTTGTACATCGCACCGGCGATCTCGGGTCATGAGCCCAAATACCAGAAGCTCGGGGTCAACGTGCTGTTCTATGCCTTGCTGTTCATCGTGGTCGGCTCTACCGCCTTTGGCTGGCTCGGTACCTTGCAGCACCTGGGCAATGATTTCAGCTTCTGGATCGGCAATCAGGGACTGGAGTTCACCAGCATGGGCCGCATCTGGCAAATCCTGCTGTTCATCGGCTTGCTGTTCTGGGTGACGCTGTTGGGTCGCGGACTGTGGCCTGCCCTGAAGACCCCGTCTGAGAGTCGCGGCCTGATTGCCATGGTGTTCCTGGCGGCTTTATGCATCGGCGGCTTTTATGCCACGTCCCTGACCTGGGGCAAGCATACGCACTACGCGATGATCGAGTACTGGCGCTGGTGGTTGGTGCACCTGTGGGTGGAAGGGTTCTTTGAAGTGTTCGCCACGGCAGTCATTGCCCTGTTGTTCACCCGTCTGGGCCTGATCCGCGCCAGCACCGCCCACAGCGCCATCGTGCTGGAAACCATCGTGTTCCTGTTTGGCGGCATTCTGGGTACCCTGCATCACCTGTACTTCACCGGGACGCCCACTTTCGTGATTGCGATTGGCGCCATGTTCTCCGCGCTGGAAGTGGTTCCACTGGCGATGATCGGGGTCGAAGCCTGGCGCAACTACCAGCGCTCGAAGGCGGCACCCTGGGTGCAGACCTACAAGTGGTCGATCCTGTGTTTCATCGCCGTCGGCTTCTGGAACGTGGTGGGTGCCGGTCTGCTGGGTTTCTCGATCAACACGCCCATCGCGCTGTACTACATGCAAGGGCTCAACATGACGGCAGCGCACGGCCACGCCGCGCTGTTTGGTGTGTACGGCATGCTGGGCATTGGCCTGCTGCTGTTTTGTCTGCGGGGGCTGTCCGATCGTGCGGCCTGGTCTGACCGGTTGCTCGCCCCGATGTTCTGGTCGCTCAACATTGGCCTCGCCATGATGGTGTTCATCTCACTGGTGCCGGCCGGCATCTACCAGGCTTGGGCCAGCATCACTAGGGGCATGTGGTTCGCGCGATCGCCGGAAGTCATTCATTCGCCTTTCATGGAAACCCTGGTGTGGCTGCGCGTGCCGGGTGACGTGGTGTTCGCCATCGGCACCCTGTTCCTGGCCTGGTTCGCAGTGCGTTTGTTAACCGCAGGCAAACGCCAGCAACTGGCACCGGCACCACTGGCCGACGCCACAAAGGCCTGACCGGATGGCGGACGGGCCCTCTGCCCGCCCGCCTGGAGATACCCCCGGGCCTGACCATTCCAGCCTGCACCCGGGGCACTCTGCCAAGCGCCTAGAAACGGTAGCGCAGACCCAGGCTGGTGGAGGTGATGCGGTCACGGTCCCCGCCAGAAAACTTCAGGTCATGCTCCTCGTATTGCAGCACGGCCGACCACTGCGGATTGAACATGTATTCCGCACCCAGCCCGTACGCCCAGCCGAATTCCTTCTCGGTGCCGGCGGTCACACCCGAGCCGGTGCCTGACGTTACATCCGTGCGCCCATAGGTGGTGCCGAGTTTGCCCAGCAGATTGAACGAGCTGCCAATCGGCAGTCGACCCACGACGCTCAGGTTGATGCCATCGGCTTTGGTCCTGCCGCCGGCGCGGTTCACACTGCCCAGATCGAGGTAGCCAAACTCAAAACCGAAGTTCCGGTTGAAGTAGCTGCCCGCGTAAACGCTGTACGCCACGTCGTATCTGTCGGCGCTATAAAGCCCGGTCCCGTTGCCCATCGAATAATCAGACCGCCCGGCATTCAGGCCAATGTAGCTGTTGCCGGAGCCATAAATCGCGTAGGGGCTGCTGGCACTGGACTCGCTGCTTTGTGCCTGCGCGCCAACTGCTGCTGCCAGCGACGCGACCACTGCGAGCAGGCTGACGATTTTGCGGTTTGGTTTTTTCACAATGCCTCCTTTGAAAAGCCAGGGAAAGAACCAGGGTGACAGAACCATTTCCATCCCGCTGGAAATGAGATAACTTTAGTGCTTCCTCTTCGACAGCGATGTAGGCAATGTTTGGCAGTACTTGTAGGAAAATGCGTGGGCACCCCGCCAGATAGGTGTCAGGATCGGCCCAGCCTCATGGCACGCGCACCTCGGGGGCCCCATCATCGACCGGATCGACGCGAATGATGCGGCCCTGGCTATCGTGGTGCACGGTCACGATGGCGTAAGAGCGCCATTGCTCAAAGAAAAGCGCCGGGCGACTCAGGAATTCGCCCAATTGCGGGTCGCTGGGGGGTGCAGATGGCTTGCGTCGATCCATGCCACGAAATCTGAAGTCGTTGTAGATGGCCCAGCCGATCAAGGTTCCTCCCATGCCAAGGATCACCAGCGCATAGACCGCCAGCAGGTTGAGAAAGCCCTCGTAGCCTTCCAGCCGGATCATGTGAAACTGGAACTGGTACCCAAAGAACAACCACCCGAACAAGGTGACAAGAGGCAGCCAGAGATAAAACCAGGCAACCCAAAAGACCGCGGTCATGACGCCAAACACCGCCTTTTGCTGCCAGGCCTGCAGATCGGGGCGTTCGATGATGAGCGGCGTCTTCATGGCTGCAATCCACGATCCGGGCTTTTCCACGTGGCGCGGCGGCGCCCGCGCAGAATGACCCTGGGAATGGCGACCAGCGTTGTCGCCACATTGAGCATCCAGTAGGCCAGCGGATACCAGATCATCCAGTAGTAGTAGCGGCCCAGCCCTTTCTCATATTTGCGATCAAGAAACATGCTGACAGCAAACTGCAGCAGGCAGGTGGTGCCAATCACCAGACCGTTCCAGCCGGGGAGGAGGGAATTCACCGTCAAGGCGGGCGGCAAGGTGGTGAATTGACCCGCCACCCACAGCAGGATCATGGCTGCCATCGTGTAGGCCCAGATCACGCTGGTGAAGTATTCGATGTACACCGGAAGCATGCGGCGGTGCTGCCACTTGCGGAAAAATCCCAACTGGCCGAACAGCACCTGGCTGCCACCCATGGACCAGCGCAGGCGCTGTCGCCACAAACCCCGCAGCGTCTCGGGCATCAGAATCCAGCACAGGGCGGCGGGCTCGAAGCGCACGTCCCAATGCTGCATTTGCAGACGCCAGCTGATGTCGATGTCTTCGGTCAGTGCGTGCGGGTTCCAGTAGCCGGCACTGTGCAGCGCGGCGCGCCGGAAACAGACCATCACACCCGACACGGTGAACACCTTGCCATAGGTGCGCTGGGCCCGCTTGATCAAGCCGATGATGGAAGAGAACTCGCCCACCTGGATGCGCCCCAGCAGCGTGGAGCGGGTACGAATGCGCGGATTGCCGGTGACCGCGCCCACCCGGGGGCCGGCGGTGTGGTGGCGCATCATCCAGCGCAGGCAGTGCGGATCGACGATGGAGTCACCGTCAACGCACAGGAAGAAGTCGTACCGCGCCATCATGGCTGCCGTGTTGAGCCCGACCGCCTTGCCCTGGTTGCTCGCCAGATGAATCACGCGAATGCGGGCATCCTGCCGTGCCAGCTGATCCATGATCTGCGGGCTGAGGTCGGTACTGCCATCATCAATCAGCAAAATTTCGAATTCAGGGTAGTCGATCGCCAGCAGCGCGGCCACTGTGTCCTGGATGCAATCCGCCTCGTTGTGGCAAGGCACCAGGATGCTGACCGGCGGGTACTCCGCCAGCGGCGGCGGCTGGTCATAAGGTGGGTCGCGCCGTTCGTAATGAAAATAGTAATAAAGACCGCCGCACATCCACAGGTAGGACATGAACAGCGGGTAGTAAAAAGTGAAGTCGAACACCATCCGGATGACGGGGCCCATCAATGCGTTTTCCAATTCAATGCTTTCGTGATGTCCGTCAAATGCCTTGGCTTGCAGCGGTCTGGTTCAAAACCGCCAGTTGAAAGTCAGGTCAGCGTAGTGGCTGGTCTCGTGATTCCCGTCGTAAGGAAACCGGCGAACGCCGACGCCGTAGCGCACCGACCGGTCTGGCCCCAATTTCCATTCGTGCTCATAGTGCAGGCCATGAAAAAGATCCCAGCCGTAGATATCGTCCTTTTTGGCGTCGCCACTTTGCTGGCGGTAGCCGCCCAGCGTGACGGCCAGGCGATGGTTGAAGCTGCGGTTGTAGCGCCGCCACAGGAGCCAGTCGCCGGTCAGCGTCGCCGACAGCGCCAGATCACGTCGCGGGTTGAAGTAAACGGCGTCGCGCCGGCTGTTGGTGCTGGTGTAGGCGGCAGTCTGCAAATCCAGCGTACGTCCATAGCCGCTGTAGAGCCGCTCTGACCAGTTGGCCGCCAGTGCCTCTCGCTGGTTGCCGTCGTTGAATTGGTAGCTGGAAAAATCAACGGCCACCCGACCCGATTCGTTCCGGCGGTAAGCCACACCCAGGGCGCCTTTGCTGCCATGCAGATACCAAGGTGAGCCAGACTCCACGCCGGGCACGCGCGCCTTCAGCGGGAAGTCGTTGGTCTGGCTCTCGTAGCGCGCGCGCATGGACCACTGGTCGTTGATCTGCCAGCCCGCGCCCAATGCCCAAGTGTGATCCTCACCGTTGCGCCAATCGCTGCCCAGTTCGGCTGTGATTTGCAGATCGCGCCGCGTCCACTCCAGCCCCAAGCCGGCACGCTCATGGCTGGCATCGCCCGCGTAAAGATGGGCTTTGTCCCACCACCATTGCGCACTGGCCAAATGGTGGGTGGCCAGCAGACGCAGGCCCTGTTCGCTTTGCCCGCTGTACAGGGTGGAAGCCCACGTCGTGTCGTTGTTGCCGTCGACCGGCCCCTGGCCCAGGCCCCGTGTCACACCGCTGGTAAAGAACACCCTTTTGTTACGCTGCCAGGCGCTCAGCAGGCGTTGCACCGCAGGATGCTCGGGCGCCTCGGCCCGGAGTTCGGCCACCAGTTGCGCGGCTTTCTGGATGGCACCCTGAGCCCAGGTGACTTCGGCCAGGCCCACGCGCGCCTTGAGATGGGCGGGCTCCGCCGCAAGCACCGCGAGGTAGCGCCGGGCAGCCGCACGTGGCAGGCCGCGCTGGGCGAGCAGATCGGCCTGCGCCAGCCAGATGCCCACATCATCAGGAATTTCGGCGCGCAATTGCAGGAGCTTGACATCGGCATCCTTCAGGCGATCCGCCCAGCGCAGCGCTGAGATCTCGAGCAGGCGCGCCTGCGGACTGCCTTGCGTATCCGACAGTCGATGCTGCACGATCTGATTCACGCCGGGGAAGTTTTCAGCCTCCAGTTGCGCATACACCAGGCCGGTTTGAATGCCGGCACTGCCGGGGTCAGTGGCCAGCGCACGCTGGTACAGGGCGCGGGCCTCCTTCGGCTGGCGCAGCGCCAACAGGGCATCGGCGGCGGCGGTCAGGACGTAGGCTGGCAAGGGGCGGCCTTGCGCTTGGAGCGCCTTGAATTCATCCACCGCCTGCGAAAATCTGCCGCGCAGACGCAAGGCCACGATGTGGTCCAGGCGCAGGCGTTCGGCCACCACCGGGTGGCTGGCTGCCACCCGTGCCGTCAATGCTTCATTCTCGGCCAGGGCGGCGTCGATGAGACGATAGCGTGCCGCTGTGAAGTTCTGGTCCAGCACGGTTTGCGCGGCGCGGATATGGCTTGCGTTGCGCTCCTGTGCGGCCGCCTCGTCGTTGGCGTCGGTCGCCTGGATGGTTGGCAGCGCGACCGTTGGCGTTACAGAGGCCGCGGCCTCCTGGGGCAGCTCTGGCGCGCCAGCCGCGCTGGGGGCTTTGACCGCTGCCGCGCCCATGGCCAGCGACAAGCCTCGGGCGGCATCGGCGTTGCGGGGCTGACGCGCCACCAGCAGGCGATACGCCTGTACCGCGCGCGCAGGCTGCTGGGCATTGAGCGCCGATTTGCCGATGGCAGCCACCACGTAATCCGGTACCGCTTTGGTCAGCCGCAGGTCGCGGCTGGCGCGCAGGGCGTCGTCATGACGATCGGCCCAACTGAGCACGGCAATCCAGTCATACAGGTAGGCGCGTCGACCCGGATGGGCCCGCACCAGGCGCTCCAGCGTCGGCAGCGCGGCCTCAAATCGGCCAGCACGGGCATCAATGATGGCTTGCTGGTAATTGACCGACGGCGTGGAGAACGCGCTGGCTGACGACACGGCCAGGCCAAGAGACAAAAATAGCTTGGTAGTGGTGATTCGCATGAAGTCGCCAGTGCCGGATTGTCTGCAGAAGCCGTCCGGTTTGCAGGGCGCCACCAGGCGCCGCCAGCACACGCCTTTCAGGTACAAGCAGGAGCGACGCGGGCACTGCGGCCCTTGCGCGTTGCCCAAAATCCCACAAGAGCGAGCGCCATCAAGCTCCAGCTGGTCGGCTCGGGAACCTGGTTACCCGGGAAGAGACTGCCAGTCTCGATCGTGCGCCAGCTATCCGGCGCTCCCGTCCAGCCCAGGTCAATCACACCCGCTTCCAGGCGGTTGTAGTAGCTGAGGTTGATGCCGTAATAGCCGGGATCGAGGACCAATTCCGACAAGCCAGTTTCAGTCTTCAGCGAATAAGCCTCTCGCCCTGGACCGTCCGCGTGGGTTTCGAGACCCATGGACAAGCGGGTGCCACCCGCACCCAACAAGGAAAAGGCAAAGCCGTCATCCGAAAAAACACCGAAGTCGTAAGCGCCCGCCTCCGCTACATAGACGTAACCCGTGAATACGGCGGCGTAATTGGTCTGGGCGCAGTCTGCCGCAGGGTCGGATGAGCACCCCGCGCTGGCCGCCACAATGGGCGCCAGGGTGCGGGCGTGGTCCTGGTCCCAGCCACTGCGACCGGTCCCATAGAGATCGTTGTAAATGCTGTTGGCGAAGCTGACAGCCGAGACGCTGGTGGTGGTGGCGATCAGATTGGCGTTGGGGCCCGAAGTGAACTGGGCAATGTCACCGGTTGACCAGAACCCCGTGCCCCACCCGAAGTTCTTGATCGGGGCAGTGACGTTAACGCTGTCGGTGTAGACGTGGTTGCTGAAGTGGGCCTGGTCGTCCACCTTGTACCAGTTGCCGTTCAGCCCGGTCCCCACCTGGCTGTTGCCCAGGGCAGCATTGCCAGAAATCAGGGGGGCGAGCGTGGGCGCCGCCTGCACTGCCGCCGCAAACAGCAATCCAGCGCACCCACCCAACAGTGAATGTCCAACTTTGTTTAGTTTTTGTGTACGCATGCTGACCTCGTGTTTCAAGACAAACTTGAATTCTTTTGCGAATTGTCAACGAATTGTTACAAACGTCCTATGCACTAATTCACGGTAAACCGGGTTGTGAAACGCTGAGTTTGATCTTTTCGCACAGTCAATGCGCCGGCGAGGCATCCGGTCGCACAATGGCGCTGACGCCATGGTTTTATAAGATATTGGCCGCTAACCATCGTCCACATTGCTTTAGCAGCTATGAAATAAATAGCAACAATGGTTTTTCCCGAGTGTCTGAATTGAAGGCTGGACGATGACAGCCACGGGATCGCTGCGCATCATTGGGCGGTGAAAAGAATGAGGTCGTCTCAGGGAGCCGACGTCAAATTGGAAGTCAAACCCGATCCACCGAGATCCTTCACAATTTGCTCAGCAATCGTTCGGGCGCGCGCTTCGCTGTTGTTTTTGCCGGCGCCGTCACCGAGCCCAGCGGCGACCCGGGCGAGCGCGCCGTGACACTCCCACGCCAATCGGCCTCGGCCGGTCTGCTCGGCCAGCGTCACCGCCAGCGTCAACTCGTGTTGTGCAGATTCAAAGGCATTGACGGCCAGCCATGCCAAACCGCGCAAGCGATGGGCTTGTCCCACCAGTGCCCGCATGTCGCCGCGAGTTGCCAGCGCCAGCAACTGGTCTGCATGCGTGATGCACCCATCCACGTCGCCATTCGCCAGCGCCAACTCGGCGAGCGCCTCCAGGCAGCGCAGCGTCAACCAGGCTTCACTGTGATCTTGCGCGTACTGGTGAGCCGCCTGCAACGCCGCCCGATCGCACGGAATGTCAAGGCGCAGTTGTGCAATCGCCAAATTGGCCTGCAGCCTGGGCCGCCAGTACGTGATCCCGGCATCAAGCGCGACGTGCAGGCCCCGTTCATAGTGAGGCAACGCCTGCTCGGGCCGATTCAGATCGAGGAACAGGCAGCCCAGCGCGTCATGCGCCATGATCTGGTATCGCACCAGCCGCAGCGTCTCTAGGCGGGGCAGCGCTTCGTTCAGATCAGCCCAGGCAGCACCGAACTTGCCGAGCGCCATCTGCACATGGGCACGTCCGATCAGTGTCGGACCCAGATGCCACTGCAGGTCGGCGGCTCGCGCGATGGCAAGCGCGGCATCGAAGTGCGACAAGGCGCGCTGGTAGTCAGCCAGCCCCATGTGACCGGTGCAAGCCCAGCCGATCATCATCAGGTTCTCCGATTCATAGCTCTTGTCGCCGATGCCGCGCGCCAGGTCGAGTGAACGCGAGAAAGAGGCAATGGCCGCGGCCGGTTCGGCGTTGGCAAAGTACGCCTCCCCCCGGCCATGAAACGCCTGCACGGCGACCAGGTCAGTCAGCGCCAGGCGCTCGCAGATATCCACCGCTTGCTGGTGATAGCTGATCGCCAGGTCGTTGCGACCATTGCTCCAGGCCACCGTTCCCAGGTGATACAAGGTATCTGCCGCATGGCGTTCATCGCCCATGGCCAGCGACACCTTGAGCGCCTCGTCCAGGCAGACAATGGCCTGCTCATACGCGTCGGCGCGTCGATAGGCCATGCCGAGCTGAATCAATACGTCACGCGCCTGTTCGTGCTCGCCAAGCGCGCGCGCTGCATCGATCGCCTGCTGAAAGTCGGCCACCGCCCCCTCGGTCTGGCCTGCCTGCGCCCGCGCCACGCCACGCCGCTCGTACAGGGCGAGTTGCTGCGCCTGCGTCGCCGCTTCGGGATGTGCCTGGAGCAACGCCACGGCGCGATCGAACCAGTGCAGCGATTCGCGCATCGCAAACAGCTTCTGCGAGTGGTCGGCGGCCAGGCCGAGGTAGCGCAGCGCTTTGGGCCAGACATTGGCGCGCTCGTAGTGCTCGGCAAGACGGGCATCGAGTTCATGCGTTTTGCTTGTCGGATGCTGCTCCAGCATCTCGGCCACCGCTCGATGCAGCAGCACGCGCCGGGCAATGCCGATGTCCCGGTAGACCACCTCTCGCACCTTTTCGTGACTGAAGTCATAGAACCCGCCTTCCTGATCCTCGCGCAAGAGCCGGCGCTTCACCAAAGACTCAATAGCGTGCAAAAAGCGCTCCTCGGGTTCCCGGGTCAGCGCGAGCAGCGTTTCAAAGTCAAAGCGACGGCCCAGCACCGCCGCCAGGTCGAGCAGCGGCCGATCTTCATGCGGCACGCGTGCCAGGCGGCGACGCACCGAGTCACGCAGGGCGTCCGGCAGCGGCAGGCTGCCAGCATCCCTGACGGCACAGTCACCCTCGCTCAGCGAGTGCATGATCGACCAGAGGAAGAACGGGTTTCCATCGGTTTCACGGTGCAGGCGGACGGCGAGATCGGGCGCGCTCAATTTCGGGTCGTTCAGCCGTTCGATCAGCATTTCGGTATCGCCTGGTCCGAACCGGGTCAGCGCCATGTGCCGCGTATGCGGTTCGCGGCGCAGGCGCTCGACCAGACTGGCGAGGCGTTCGTTGTCGTCAAGCTCCTCGTCCCGATAAGCACAGGCGAGGAGTAGCGGCCGGCCCGCCATCTGCCGTGCGAGGAAATGCAGAAACTGCAGGCTGGCGTCGTCGGCCCATTGAATGTCGTCGATCATGACAATCAACTGCCGGTCTTGCGCCAGCGCGTCCAGAAGTTGCCCCAGTGCATGAAACAGGCGCGCCTGGCGCGCCTCAGGAAAATCCGCCGAAAGTGGCACCCGTTCAACCAGACGGGCGGCCATGACGGGCACCAGCGCGGCGATCTCGGCGAGGAAAATCGGCGCGATTCTGCGTAGCCGGGTCTCGGACGTGGCCTCGCACGCCTGCGTGGCGAGGTCAATGACAGGTTGATACGCTATCGCGCGTTCAATCTCATAGCAGCTCGTGACCAGCGTCGGCAAAGACCGCTGCCGCGCATAGCGCGCTACTTCATGCATGAGTCGGCTCTTGCCGATGCCGGCCTCGCCTTCGATGAGTACCACCTGTCCGCTGCCCGCCGTCAGCCTGGCGATCAGACCGAGGAACTGCCCGTACTCGTTGGTGCGCCCGACAAAGGGAGACTTTTGCTCGCCTGCAAATGCGAGCCCATCGCTTGCGGCAGCGGCGGTCAGTGCCTCGATGGGCGATTCGTCAAGCGGCAAGCGGTCGGAAGTTCGCAAGGCACGGGCGGCTTGCAGAAACGCCGCCCGCTCCTGCGCGGGAATGGCGAGTTGCTCCGCCAGGCGTTGGGCCAGCCCTCTCGAAGGCCGGCGTTCCTCGGCTTCGATCTTCTTGATGGCAGCCTGCGAACAACTGACTTTTTGCGCCAGTGCGTCTTGCGTCAAATCAAGCGCCTTGCGTCTGCGCCGCAGCCAGTATCCGAAAGAATTGCTTCGTTCGTCCATATCCGGTGCCTCAGTCCTCGTTGCCCGTGTCGACGCATCTTATGCCTGCAATTTGCCGCTGTCCCTCTTTTTGTATCCCTGTTTGTCCATTTCGTGGTGACCCTGCGCCGAGGCCGATGGTGTGCAATGCCTTGGCGTGTTCCGGAATCGCGAATGCGTTGGATCACGGTGAAATCAGCGAAGACCCTCAACCTCAAAAGGAGTTTCCTATGACTACTGCACTGTACGAACGACTGGGCGGCGCAGACGGTATCGCGCGCCTCGTGGACGACATCATTGCCACACACCTGGCCAATCCCCTCGTCAAGACCCGTTTCGAGAACATCAAAGACATGGCGCATATCAAACAGTTGTCGCGTGAATTTTTAACCACTGGCTCGGGCGGTCCCCAAACTTACACCGGCAAGGGCATGCTCGCCGCGCACAAAGGCATGAACGTCAGTGAGCAAGAGTTCTTGGTAGTGATTGATGACATCTTTGTGGCGCTGAACAAGAATGGCATAGACGAGGATTCGAAGAAAGACGTCCTCGCCATTCTGTATTCGCTCAAGGACCAGATCATCCGCGTATAGATCAATACGCCCAGCCCACGCAAACCATCTGAAGTAAAAACCTTATTCAAGGAGCACGATTATGGAAACCTTATCACCGCCACTGGCCACCGACTTGGGGGCGGTCAAGCAGAAGCAGCAGGCAGCCTGGTCGGCAGGCGACTACGCCGTCATCGGAACAACCTTGCAGATCGTCGGCGAGACGCTGTGCGAAGCGCTCGATTTACGTGCAGGCGCGCGTGTGCTGGATGTCGCTGCCGGCAATGGCAACGCCACGCTGGCAGCGGCGCGACGCTGGTGCGATGTTGTCTCGACCGACTACGTGGGCGCATTGCTCGAACGGGGTCAGGCGCGGGCGAGTGCCGAGGGCCTGGCCGTGCAGTTCAAAGAAGCGGATGCCGAGAACCTCCCTTACGCGGACGCATCGTTTGATGTCGTACTGTCCACGTTCGGTGTGATGTTTACACCGAACCAGGACCGGGCAGCGAGTGAACTCGCCCGCGTGTGCAAATCAGGCGGGAAGATCGGGCTGGCGAACTGGACGCCGCCCGGCTTCATCGGTGAGTTGTTCAAGGTGATCGGGCGCTATATCCCCCCACCCGCCGGCGTCAAACCGGCCTCGCTGTGGGGCACCGAAGAACGACTGCGCGAGCTGTTCAATGAGCGCATCGCCACGCTCGAAACAACCCACAAGGACTTCGTGTTTCGCTACCGCACGCCTCAGCACTGGCTCGACACCTTCCGGACCTACTACGGCCCGATGCAAAAGGCTTTCAACGCGGTGGGGACCGCCCAAGAGGAGTCCTTGGCCGCCGATCTGATAGGACTCGTGCAACGGTTCAACCGCGCAAGCGACGGCGCGATGGTCGTGCCGAGCGAGTACCTGGAAGTCGCAATCACGATCCACTAACCGCAAATCGGCGGCGGGAAAAGGAGGCGTCGGGCATGGGCTTCATGGGGAATTTGCGTGTGGATTGCACCGCTCACCCCGCCAGCAGCGCCGCGTTGCCCCCCGCCGCCGCCGTGTTGACCGTGATGGTCTGCTCGGCGCAAAAACGGTACAGGTAGTGCGGGCCACCCGCCTTGGGGCCGGTGCCGCTCAGGCCCTCGCCGCCGAACGGCTGCACGCCGACCACGGCGCCGATCTGGTTGCGGTTGATGTAGACGTTGCCAACATGCGCGGCGCGCGCCAGTGCTTGAGCCCGGGAGTCGATGCGGGTCTGGATGCCGAGAGTCAGGCCGTAGCCCAGCGCATTGATCTGGTCGACAACAGCGGCGGGGTCACCGTTCCAGCGCACGATGTGCAGCACGGGGCCGAAGATTTCCTGCTTCAGGTCAGCGATGGACGCGACTTCAAAGGCATGGGGCGGGATCAGGTTTGCTATTGATTTAATAGCTGTTTGTGCATTATCGACGTGGGTTAGCAATGGTTTTGACTCCATAGTCAAGCATGCCACGTGCTTCTGGATGGCGTCAAACGCTTCCCGGTCAATGACGGGGCCGACGTCGGTGGTCAGATCAGCGGGGTCGCCAGTGACCAGCTCTTTGGCCGCACCCTGAATCATCTCGATCACCTGGTCGGCTATTGTGGAATGCACGCACAGCAAACGCAGCGCCGAGCAGCGCTGGCCGGCGCTTCTGAATGCCGACTGCATGACGGCATCCACCACCTGCTCGGGCAAGGCGCTGCTGTCCACCAGCATGGCGTTGATGCCGCCGGTCTCGGCAATCAGGGGAACGATGGGGCCGTCTTTGGCGGCCAGCGTGCGGTTGATGATTTTGGCGACCTGGGTGGAGCCGGTGAACACCACGCCGGCCACGCCGGGGGCCGCCACCAGTGCGGCGCCTACGGTTTCGCCGGGGCCGTGAAGCAGTTGCAACGCGCCCTCGGGTACACCAGCCGCGTGCAGCAGTTTCACCGCTTCCAGCGCGACGCCAGGGGTTTGCTCCGCCGGTTTGGCCAGCACCGTGTTGCCGGTGGCCAGGGCGGCGGCCACCTGGCCCACAAAAATGGCGAGCGGGAAGTTCCACGGGCTGATGCAGACCCAGGGGCCGCGGGCGACCAGGCGCAACTCGTTGCTCTCGCCCGTGACACCCAGCGTCGCGGCACCGCTGTGGCCTGGCATGACCATCGGCACCATGATGCGCTCGGCCTCCCCCGCGTAATAACGCATGAAGTCGACCGCCTCGCGCACCTCGCTGACGGCATCGCCCCAGGTCTTGAAGGCCTCCTTGACCAGCAGGGCGCAGAACCTGGGCAGCTGGTCTTCAAGTTCATCAGCGGCACGGCGCAGGATCTCGGCACGCTCCGTCACCGCCGTTTTGCTCCATTTTTGATAGCTGCATACGCTTATGGCCAGAGGACCAGCAGCCAATTTGGCATCAAACACCGGCACGGCCGGCACTTGCACCGCTTGATAAGCCGCCAGCAAGGGAGCACGCATGATTTGTACCGTCAGGTCCAGCCCGGCGCTGTTTTTGCGCGCCGCCCCAAAGATATCGGCGGGCATCGGCAGCGAGGACTCCGGCGCCAGGCGCAGAGGCGAAATCAGCAGCTCCTGCATACCGACTGACTCGTCGGCCAGCTGGTGCACGAAAGACGAATTGGCGCCGTTTTCCAGCAGCCGGCGCACCAGGTAAGCCAGCAGGTCTTTGTGCGCACCAACCGGGGCATAGACGCGGCAGGCGATCAGCGGGTTCTTCAGCACCTCGCGGTACACGCCTTCGCCCATGCCATGCAGGCTCTGCAATTCAAATTGGGGCCCGCGATGGAGCACCGCCGGGCCGCCCCAAGGTGCGAGAGCCCCCTCGGGGGGCAGCGCAGCACGCGAAGCGGCAGGCGTGGGGGCCACACTTGCCATTTGCAGAATGGCGGCGATGGTGGCGGCGTTGTGGGTGGCGAACTGGGGGTAAACGGCATCGGGCGCATCCAGCAAAGCCCGGGCGCAGGCCAGGTAGGACACATCGGTGTGGTGCTTGTGGGTGAATACCGGGTAAGCGGGCAAGCCCAGCTCCTGCGCGCGCTTGATCTCGGCGTCCCAATACGCGCCCTTGACCAGGCGGCACATCAGGCGAATCTTGTACTGGCGCGCCATGGCGGTGATGTGTTCAATCAGTTCCAGCGCCCGAGTCTGGTAGGCCTGCATGGCCAGGCCAAAGCCGCGCCACTGCGTACAGTGCTGCGCCACCTGGGACGCCAGCGCCTCAAACACGTCCAGCGACAACTCCAGCCGGTCCACTTCTTCGGCGTCGATCGTCAGATTGATGTTGGCGCGCGCCGCCTGTTCGCACAGGCCCCACACGCGCGGCACCAGTTCGGCCATGACCCGCGCTTTCTGGCCGTCCTCAAAACGCGGGTGCAGCGCGCTGAGCTTGATGGAGATGCCATCGTTTACCTCGCAAGCCCCCGTGGAGCAAGCGTCATCAGCTATTGATTGAATAGCATTCTGATAGCTTGCGAGGTACTTCGAGGCATCGGCACCGGTGCGCGCGCCTTCACCCAGCATGTCATAGCTGACCCGCAGATTCCTGATTTTGCGTTTGGCGGATGAAGCTTCGTCCATGGCCTCGTCAATGGTCTGGCCCAGCACAAACTGGCGGCCCAGCAATTGCACCGCGCGCAGCGTCGCCGCCACCACCGAGCGCGCGCCCAGCTTGGCCAGGATGCCGGTCGGTGCGTCGCTGTCGGGCAAAAATTTCTTGCTGAGGGCAATGGCCGCACTGGAAAGGCGCGCCAGCGCCTTGTCGCCCGCGCTGTCAAAGTCCGCCCGGCCCAGCTGGTCCGCGGTGAGCGCGATGGCGGTCTCGGCATCGGGCACGCGCAAGAGCGCCTCGGCCAGGCGCATCAAGGCCAGACCTTCGGCACTGGAAATGGGATATTCCTTGAGCAGGCTCTCCATGGCCCAAAACGGCGGCGGGTTCTGGCGCACGGCCTGTACCCAGGGGGTGGCTGCTCTGGCAGTGGCAGCCCAGTCCAGCGCCTGCGCCAACGCAGCCAGGCGATGGGAGACGATGTCGGCTTCGGGGCGATAGGGGAATGGCAGGCGCATGATCAAATCTCCGTGTGGTTAGTCGATCGTGCTATCTTTCACGAAATGACCATGAATGTTCATCCAAAATGAGTGTGATTCATAGTTAAATACTCTGCAGCATGACCCCCGACCTCGACCGCATCGACCTGAAGATCCTCGCCTGCCTGCAGGAGGATGGCCGCATCTCCAACCTCAAACTGGCGGAAAACGTCACCCTGTCGCCCACCGCCGTGCTCGCGCGGGTGCAACGGCTGACCCGCGAGGGCTACATCCTGGGTTACGAGGCACGGCTGAACCCGCTCAAACTCGGTGCCGGCATGATGGTGTTTGTGGAGGTGCTGCTGGACCGCACCAGCCCCAACGTCTTTGAAGCCTTCAAGGCCGCCGTGCAGGTGCGCCCCGAGATCATGGAGTGCCATATGGTGGCCGGCGGCTTCGACTATCTGCTCAAGACCCGCATGGCGGACATGACGGCTTACCGCGAATTTGCCGGCACCGTGCTATGGCAACTGCCCGGCGTACGCGAGACGCGGACCTATGCCGTCATGGAAGAAGTCAAGAACTCGACGCACCTGTCATTGCGCTGATGCCCGCACGCCGACACCCATGCGGTGTTCCCAAAGCCTTTTTCTTTGGCGACAATCAACACTCACTTTTATGGGGATTCTTATGAACAAGTTGCACCATGTCCTGATCACGGCCGCCCTGGCGAGCGGCGCTTTTGGCGCCACGGCACAGACCATGAAGCCCGGACTGTGGGAAATCGACAACAAGATGACCAGCAGCTCCGGCGAGATGGAAAAAGCCATGGCCGAGGCCCAGAAGCAGCTCGCCAGCATGCCGCCGGATCAACGCAAGATGATGGAAGACATGATGGCCAAACAGGGTGTTGGCATGGGCAAGGGTGCCGGCAGCACGGCTGTGAAGGTCTGCATGACCAAAGAAATGGTGGAGCGCAACGAGGTCGCCACGCAGCAGGGCGACTGCAAGCACACCACCTCGCCACGCACCGGCAACACGATGAAGTTCTCGTTTGTCTGCACCAAGCCGCCCTCCAATGGCGAGGGCCAGGTCACCTTTGTGAGCCCGGAGGCTTACGCCATGAAGATGACACTCAACACGACCGCCAATGGCAAACCCGAGAAGATGAACATGGATGCCACCGGCAAGTTCCTGTCAGCCGAATGCGGCGCCATCAAGCCGATGGCCATGCCCAAGAAATAAGGCTGACGGGACTGCCCAGGGTTCTGTTGGAGTTGGCGTCAACAACAATCCAGACCCTGCTTGATTTTTGTGTCAGTTCGAGCAACGGCGTCTTGCGTGATGTCAGACTGTGCGCCCACGCAACGGGGTCAAAGCTGCGAGCGGAATAAGGAGGCCAGGCGCTCACCGATTTTTTCTCGCAATGGCCGCTCCCGCCACTCGGTATAGGTGATCTGGCGCGAACGGTTGAGATCGGCTTCAAAAATCGCCGTCTGCGCATTGGCAAAGTCGGCGTCAATGATGTTGAGCGTCGCCTCATCGTTGAGCCGGAACGAGCGGTTGTCAAAGTTGGTCGAGCCGACCGAGACCAGCAGCCCGTCCACAATCATCACTTTGCAGTGAAACATCGTCGGCTGATATTCGGCGATGACGGCGCCATTGGCAAGCAAGGGCCCCCACCGGGCGCGCGAGGCGTGGCGCACGGTCTCGCTGTCCATGTGTTCGCCCGGCACGACGATGCGCAGCTTGACACCCCGCTTTATGGCCTCTAACAGGGCATGGAGTGTCAGGTCATCGGGAACAAAGTACGCCGCCGATAGATCGATCGACCGGGAGGCTGAGGTGATGGCGAGCAGATACATCAGCTGCATGCTCTCACTGCCTCCGGATGGGGAACTGCTGAACATCTGCGCGAGGCTGCTGCCGACTGGCTCGAGCGCAGGGAAGTAGTCAGGTCCATGCAGTACGTCGCCGGTCACCTTGATCCAGTTGTCGAGGAACACGGCTTGCATCTGCGCAACGACCGGGCCCTCGACCTGGAAGTGGGTATCGCGCCAATGGTCAGGATCTTGCGCCTGGCCAGTCCATTCCGACGCAATGCCAACGCCGCCGGTAAAGGCCACACGACCATCGACGACAAGGAGTTTTCGATGGGTGCGATTGTTGAGCCGTCCAAGGTGCGACCAGTGCGGTGGATGAAACTTCTCTATCCGCACACCTGCTGCGACCATGCGGTCGATCAATTGCGCGTCCATCTTCGCGCTGCCCACCCAATCGAGCAATACGTGCACCTTGACGCCGTGACGCGCGCGCTCGCTCAAGGCGTCGGCAAACTCTCGCCCGATGTCGCCCGACCAATAGATATAGGTCTCGAATGTTATCGATGTCCCGGCGTTGCGAATCGCGGCGAGCATCGCCGGGAAAATCTCATCGCCATTTCGCAGAACCATGGGGCGATTGCCGCCGACAAACTGCGGTCCGAGCAGCACGCCAAGTTCATGCCTGAAACGTGGGTCTTCCAGTGAATAGAGTCGCTCGATACGCCGCTCAATCTTCTTCTCCCCGCTCATAAAGTTGACGGCAATGAGGGCGACGACCAGCGTCAGGATTACAGCCCCCGTCACAAGGAGGGCTGTTCGACCGGGGAAATTGAATGCCGACATTATTGGTCTCATGCTTGCGATTTAATTGAGAGGCGTGCTTATTTGCTTTATAGGCAAGCCCATAGACCGACAGAACTTGAATCCGCCGTCTTCCGGGAAATCGTCTTGCCTGTGGGAGTGCCTACGCCTCACAGGCATTGCGTCGCGTCCGACTTAGAGCATGCGCGGCGTGGGACCGGTCTGTCCATCGGCGGCTGCCGTGACAGCGTGTCGGAGTCATCCTACCCGCCACCCTATTCTTGCGGGGCGGCATTCGTTGATTCCGGCAACGCCACCTGAATGGACGTCCCTTTGCCGAGTGTTGACTCGATTGCCAATGAGCCGCCTTCCGCCTCGACCCGGAAACGCATACCCGTCAGCCCATGTGCAGAACTGGGCTGCGTCTCAGTATCGAATCCGATGCCATCGTCCCGAACGGACAGGTACACATAGCCGTCCCGTGCGCCCAGCGTGATCCAGACGTTGTGTGCATGGGCATACTTGGCGACATTGGTAATGGTTTCCTGGACCACCCGGTAAATCACCAGTTCTGCGGTCGACTCCAGTTTGACCGGTGCCAGCTCGCAGTGCACTTCAACGCCTGACTGCTCGGCGAACTCGCGCGCCAGAATATCAAGAGTCGCCACCAGTCCCAAGTGGCTTAGCGACGACGGTTGCAGCCCTTCGATGATGCTGCGCTTCAGCGCAACACAACGGTTAAGCGTTTCAACCAAATGGGTCAGCAAGGCAAGCGCGGCGGGTTCAGCTCCGATCAGCCGCGGCTTGATGCGCGCCACATCCAGTTTGGCTGAGGTGAGCAAGGCACCCAACTCGTCGTGCAAGTCGCGTGCAAGGCGTTTTCGCTCGTCTTCGCGGGCCGTTTGAAGATGGCGTGTCAATTCGGTCAAGGTCGCGGTGCGCCGGCTCACCTCAATCTCAAGTCGATCGCGTTCGGACTGCACTAGACGCTGCTGCTCCAATTGCTGTTGCAAGAGCGCCGAGCTCTGCCGCAAATACTTAAGAATGGCCAGCATGCCGAGGGCACAGAGAGAGGCAAGACCGATTCGGCTAATCAGCAGTGTGTTGTAGACGTTTTTCCGGCCTTCGGCGACTCGGGCCGATTCGTGCTGCAGCAGCTCATCGCTGACAGCCAGCGTGTCAATCATCTGCTCCCTGCCAATACCGCTCAACAACATCTCTGTAGCTGCGCCCGCCTTACCCTCGTCATAAAGGCGGGTCGTCAACGCAAGTTCAGAAAACTTGGATCCGGTCAACTTATGCAATTCTCCAAGTAGCTTCTTTGCCTCTGGGGCATCCACGAAGTGTTGATCCAGACGCTGGAGCACCTCTTTGGTCGCGCTGACCGACTTTTCATACTGCTCCAGGTACTCCTTGCGGCCGGTCAACAAATAGCCGCGCTGGCCAGTCTCTGCATCAAGGAGGCCGCGCTCCAAATGCTGAATTCTCACGCGGGCCTGCCCCAATGTTCCCAGTTCGTCGAGGCTCTGGACCGCTTTGCGATATGAGTATTCACTGACGAATACGATGGCCAACGCCGCGACGCAGGCCAGCCAAAAAGCAAGGCGGCTATTTTTGAAAATCGCAAATTTGTCCATGGTCAGCTTTCATTGGAATTGAAGTGCATCTTTGTAAACGATTCACCAACGCATGTTGATGGATATTAAGTTTGAGCATCCGCAAGGCACGAACCGAGTCCGATGGAAGTCCCGACACTGGACGTTCGCAGAGAGGGCGCGAGAAGCGACTCAAATGCCGCACTGTCAAAAGACATAGAGCAAACAAGGCCTTGTCCTACGGCCGATCTAACGCACGTCCGACCGCCTTATTTTGAATGGGGACCAATAATTTATTTACGCAACTGCAGGACGAAATTATTAAATTCACCTAGGCCCGAAACGGAAGATTGAGCGCCTTTTCATCGTGCCGCAAGGATATGGGTGCGACGGCCTCCAGCGGAAGACACTTCGATCCATAGGGCAGTTCGTTTTTGTATTAGCCATCACCAACCCAACCACCCCCTTAAGGAAAATCCACTATGTCTACAACTGCAAAAAAAAGTACGAAAAAACAAACAGGAGCGCCTGAAACTCAGGACGCAATTGCGTTGCTGCGCGCTGATCACAAGATTGTGAGTGACTTGTTTGCCCAGTACGAAAAAGCGCGTTCCCCCAAAAAAAAGATGGATCTGGTAGCGACCATTTGTTCCGAACTGACGGTTCATGCCCAGGTCGAAGAGGAGATTTTTTATCCGGCGGTCAAAAAGGCATTAAAAGACAAGGAGCTGATACCCGAGGCTACCGTGGAGCATGCCTCCTTGAAAGAACTCATTTCACAAGTTGAGGGTGTGCAGCCCGATGGCGAGATGTTCGACGCCAAGATCAAGGTGCTTTCCGAGTATGTCGAGCATCACGTCAAGGAAGAAGAGGAGGAGATGTTCCCGAAGGCGAAGGCCACCCGACTAGATATGGCCGAGATGGGTGTCCGGATGTCCGCACGCAAACATGAGCTGGTCGCACCGCGTGCGTGAGTTTTAACTTGACCAGCCCCTAGCAAGAGATTTCCGGTTCACTGTTCTGCCTACATCGCAATCATTCACAGGAGTTCCTATGCCTTCCAGCAAGAAAACAAGTACGTCAAAGGCGGCCTCGCCTAAACCCCGCGCAACGCGCGCCGTCTTGAACAAAGCATTGCAGACGAACGACATCGTTGCGCAGCAGGCCCGCACCGTCAATGCGCTGGTGGCCGCGGTGCCGTTCAATGCCACCAAAGAGTTTGAGTACGGCCACGGCAATGCGGTTTCTCCCACCCGAGGTGTCACCGCAGAGGCTGCTAACGCGGCGTTGACAGCCAGTACACAGTCGGAGGACCTCGGCACTGCCAAGACCGGCGGGCCGGCGCTTGCGGGCGTGAATGCGACGATTGGGCCGTTGGACAGCTACCGGGTGGATGGGGGCAACCAGGTGTTGACGACAAACCAGGGCGTGCCCATCAGCGACAACCAGAACTCCCTGAAGGCAGGACTGCGGGGGCCGGCCTTGCTGGAGGATTTTGTACTACGCGAAAAGATCACGCATTTCGATCACGAGCGCATACCCGAACGGGTCGTGCATGCGCGCGGATCAGCCGCACATGGATTCTTCGAAGCATATGACGCATTGTCGAAATACACGCGCGCAGCGCCCTTCGCCAAAGCGGGGAAGATAACCCCGGTCTTTACACGTTTTTCCACGGTCGCCGGGGAGCGAGGCTCCAAGGACACGGCGCGCGACGTGCGGGGCTTCGCCGTGAAGTTTTATACCGATGAAGGCAACTGGGACCTGGTGGGCAACAACATGCCGGTGTTCTTCATTCAAGATGCCATGAAATTCCCTGACCTCGTTCATGCCGTGAAGCCGGAACCGCATCATGGGATGCCTCAGGCGGCCTCTGCGCACGACACTTTCTGGGATTTCGTGTCCTTGATGCCAGAGTCCACGCATACCCTGATGTGGCTGATGTCTGATCGAGCTATTCCGCGCAGCTACAGAATGATGCAAGGATTTGGGGTTCACACGTTTCGGCTCGTCAACGACCAGAATCAGTCGGTCTTCTGCAAATTTCACTGGAAGCCGCTCTTTGGCACGCACTCTTTGGTTTGGGATGAAGCGGTAAAAATATCGGGTGCCGACCCCGATTTTCATCGGCGCGATTTGTGGGAAGCGATTGAATCAGGCGACTTCCCGGAATGGGAACTCGGACTGCAAATATTCACTGAGGCGCAAAGCGAGGGCTTTAGCTTTGATGTTCTCGATGCCACCAAACTCGTTCCCGAAGAACTGGTGCCGGTCGTTCCCGTGGGGCGGATGGTACTGAACCGCAATCCTGACAATTTTTTTGCTGAAACCGAGCAGGTCGCGTTTTGCGCTGCGCACGTCATCCCGGGAATCGACTTCAGCAACGACCCGCTTCTTGCCGGGCGCATCCACTCGTACGCGGATACGCAGATTACCCGGCTGGGTGGTCCAAATTTCCACGAAATACCCATCAACGCCTCGATCGCGTCAGTACAAAACAATCAGCGAGACGGCATGCACCGTCAGGCCTTGCACCGGGGGCGGGTTGCCTATGAGCCGAATTCGCTCGGTGGGGGTTGCCCCTTCCAGGCCGGGGCGCCCGGATTCGTGTCCTTTCCGGCTCCTGTCAATGAAGACAAGGTGCGCGGAAAGCCTGAGAAATTCGCCGAGCACTACGCGCAGGCCACTTTGTTTTTCGACAGTCAGACTGAGGTGGAAAAATCCCATGTCATTGCCGCCTTTCGATTTGAACTCAGCAAGGTGACGGTTCCGGCCATTCGGGAGCGCATGCTGGCGTCGCTGGCGAACGTATCTCCTGCCCTCGTGGCAGGCGTCGCGGCGGGCTTGGGTATGCCCGTACCGGGCGCCCTTCCCAAGGCCATCGCAGTTCCGCCCTCGCCGGAGGTGCAGGTTTCGGGCGCCTTGTCGTTAATGGCACTGCCGGGCGAATGCGGCATTCGCACACGTCAAATCGCCGTCCTGGTCGCCGATGGTGTTCATAAGGCCTCCATCGCAGCCATACAGACGGCGTTGACGGCTGAGGGCGCGGTGACGCATTTTGTCGGTCCCCGTGTAGGTCCCTTCACCGCAGACGACGGCACCGAGATTGAAGCCAACAGGTCTCTGGAGAATTCGCCCTCGGTACTGTTCGATGCGTTGGTGCTACCCGATGGAGACGGCGCGGTCACGGCACTAGCCCGCGACGGCCACACAACGGAGTTTGTGATAGACCAATACCGGCACTGCAAGACCATCCTTGTCCTGGGTGCATCCCAAGCGTTGCTCGATGCGGCGGGAATCGTGCTTTCGCCGGGAGAGGACCCCGGCCTTCTTTTCTCGGAGTGTGCCGACGCGGCGCAAGCGATGCCTGCTTTTATCGCAGCTGTCGCAGCCCATCGCCATCCTTCCCGTGACAGCGATCCGCCAAAAGTCTAGTCCGGCGCTGAGGGGTTCTGTTGCAATAAGCGTAAACGCTGATCCAGCGCTGCGGAGCAAACCCGTCCGCAGCAGAACCCTGTCAGGCCGACTTGGGACGCCCGCCGAAGATGCCGCTGCCCACACGCACCAGAGTGCTGCCCGCCCGGATGGCTTCCTCCAGGTCGGCACTCATGCCCATCGACAAAGTATCGAGTGCCAGGCCTTTCGCATTTAGGTCATCAAATATGGTCTTAGCCCTCATAAAAAGGGCATATGTAGCTATTGAATCAGTAGCGAGATCAGGCATGCTCATGACCCCGCGCAGACGCAAACCCGGCAGAACCGCCACTTGCTGCGCCAGCGCCAGCGCCTCCTGGGGCAGCACGCCCGACTTGGTGGGGCCGCCGTCCACGTTCACCTGAATGCACACCTGCAGCGCCGGCAAACCCGGGGGACGCTGTTCGCTCAGGCGCTGCGCCACCTTGAGTCGGTCCACCGTGTGCACCCAGTCGAAATGCTCGGCCACCAGCCGTGTCTTGTTGCTCTGGATGGGGCCAATGCAGTGCCACTGGAGCGGCAAATGACGCAGCTGGGTGATCTTCTGCACCGCCTCCTGAATGTAGTTTTCGCCAAACGCGGTTTGTCCGGCGGTCCAGGCCTCCTCTACCGCCTCGGGGCCGAAAGTCTTGGAAACGGCCAGCAAGGTGACCTGATGGACGTCTCGGCCGGCGGCCCGACACGCGGCGGCCATACGGGCACGAACGGTTTCGAGATTGTGCGCAATGATGGTCATAATTGGTCCAAGCGTAACAAACAAACGATCGAGGACTGCGTGGACATTACCCAACTTCTGGCCTTCAGCGTCAAAAACAAGGCGTCGGACCTGCATCTCTCGGCCGGCCTGCCGCCCATGATTCGCGTGCACGGCGATGTGCGGCGCATCAACGTGGAGCCGCTGGACCACAAGGCAGTGCATGCCATGGTGTACGACATCATGAACGACACGCAGCGCAAGAACTACGAAGAGTTCCTGGAGGTTGACTTCTCGTTCGAAATTGAAGGGCTGGCGCGCTTCCGGGTCAACGCCTTCAACCACAACCGGGGTTCCGGGGCCGTGTTCCGGACCATTCCCAGCAAGATCCTGACGCTGGAACAACTGAATGCGCCCAAGATTTTTGCCGATCTGGCGCTCAAGCCCCGCGGCATGGTGCTGGTGACTGGCCCCACGGGCTCCGGCAAATCCACCACACTGGCCGCCATGGTCAACTACTTAAATGAAACCGAGTTTGGCCACATCCTGACCGTGGAAGACCCGATCGAGTTTGTGCACGAGTCCAAAAAATGCCTGGTCAACCAGCGCGAGGTCGGGCCGCACACGCTGAGCTTTGCCGCCGCCCTGCGCTCCGCCCTGCGGGAGGACCCGGATGCCATTCTGGTGGGCGAAATGCGCGACCTGGAGACCATCCGCCTGGCCATGACAGCGGCGGAAACCGGGCACCTGGTATTTGGCACACTGCACACCTCCAGCGCCGCCAAAACCATTGACCGGATCATTGACGTGTTTCCGGCGGAAGAAAAAGAGATGGTCCGCGCCATGTTGTCCGAATCCTTGCAGGCCGTGATCTCACAAACCCTGTGCAAAACCAAAGACGGCCAGGGCCGGGTGGCGGCGCACGAAATCATGCTGGGCACCAGCGCCATCCGCAACCTGATCCGCGAGGCCAAGGTGGCGCAGATGTACTCCAGCATCCAGACCGGCAACAGCGTGGGCATGCAGACGCTGGACCAGAACCTGACCGATCTGGTCAAGCGCAACGTCATCAGCCCGGCGGAAGCCCGCTCTAAAGCCAAGATTCCCGAGAACTTTCCCGGCTAACGCCAAGCCCAGCTGTCCCAGCCAACCTATTGGAGTGCGCCATGAAAGGAATCCTCGGACTCCTCAGCAAGAAAAGCAAAACAGCGTCGGGTGAAGAGCAAGCCGACTCCCTGCTGTTCACCACGGCATTTGCCGGCTTGGGCCTGGACGCCGACCTGCTGGTGCCGTGGGAAGCGCGGTCGGTCGAGGTCGGGGCGGCGAAGTTGAGCGCGGGCCGTGGCACCAAGCTGCTGCAGGGCCTGTGGGCCAAGGACAAATACATGCGCCAGCTGGACCAGGACGCCATCGGGCGCATGGAGCGCTTCTTTGAATTCGCCACGGTCGCCGCCAACCGCGACATCATCCGCCAGGATGAATACAGCAACTTCATGGTGGTGCTGCTGAGCGGCAGCATTGCGGTCGATCGCGTGCAGCCCTGGGGTGAACGGCTGCGCCTCGCCGAGGCGGCACCGGGCGAGATTCTGGGTGAAATGTCGCTGCTTGACAGCGGTATGCGGTTTTCGATCTGCACCACGCTGAGTCCTTGCGACATCGCCATTCTCAGCGCTGACGCCATGGATGAGATGCTGACCACCGACCCGACGCTGGCCGCCAGCTTCATTGCCCTGCTGGCCCGAAAGCTGTCGCTTCGACTGCGCGTCGTCAGCGCCCGGCTCAGCGATAACAAATGATTTCAGAAAGCATCACACGTCATGGAACGCGATCAAGCCACCAAGTTCGTCAACGATCTGCTCAAACTAATGGTCGCCCGCAACGGCAGCGATTTATTCATCACGGCCGATTTCCCGCCCGCCGTCAAGGTTGACGGCAAAGTCACCAAGGTTTCGCCCCAACCGCTCAACGCGGGCCATACGCTGGCGCTGACACGCGCGGTCATGAACGACAAGCAGGTGGCCGAATTTGAGCGCACCAAAGAGTGCAATTTTGCCATCTCGCCGCCCGGCGTGGGGCGCTTTCGCGTCAACGCTTTTGTGCAGCAGGGCAAGGTCGGCATGGTGTTGCGCGTGATTCCGCTGACCGTGCCCACCATCGATGGTCTGGGCGTACCGCAGGTCCTCAAGGATGTGGCGACGGCCAAGCGCGGCCTGTGCATTCTGGTGGGTGCCACCGGTTCCGGCAAATCGACAACGCTGGCGGCGATGGTGGACTGGCGCAATGACAACTCGTTCGGTCACATCATCACCATTGAAGACCCGATTGAGTTTGTGCACCCGCACAAAAACTGCGTGGTGATGCAGCGTGAGGTCGGGGTCGACACCGACAGCTGGGGCGCGGCTTTGAAAAACACCCTGCGTCAGGCCCCCGACGTGATTTTGATGGGTGAAATCCGCGACCGCGAAACCATGGAGCACGCGGTGGCTTTTTCCGAAACCGGGCATTTGTGTCTGGCGACGCTGCACGCCAATAGCGCCAACCAGGCGCTGGACCGCATCATCAACTTCTTTCCGGAAGAGCGGCGCTCGCAACTCCTGATGGACTTGTCGCTCAACCTCAAGGCCATGGTGTCACAGCGGCTGATCCCCATGCAGGACGGCAAGGGCCGCACCGCCGTCGTCGAGATCATGCTCAACTCACCCCTGATTTCCGACATGATCTTCAAAGGTGAAGTCTCCGAGATCAAGGAGATCATGAAGAAAAGCCGTAACCTGGGCATGCAGACCTTCGACCAGGCCTTGTTTGACGCGTATGAGACCAACCTGATTACTTACGAAGACGCCCTGCGCAATGCGGATTCGGTCAACGACCTGCGCCTGCAGATCAAACTCAACAGTCAGCGCGGCAGAACCCAGGATCTGAGCGCCGGCACCGAAAACTTCGCCATCGTTTAAACAAAACCAGCACCCACGCCAGCATCATGACCAACACCACCAGCAACATCAGCACCAAGACTTACGAACCCACGCCCGCACGTCAAGTCGCCTTTCTGGGTCTGGGCGTGATGGGTTACCCCATGGCCGGACACCTGGCGCGGGCCGGCCACCAGGTCACCGTGTACAACCGAACTGCTACCAAATCAATAGCTTGGTGCGTCGAGTTTACGGGCACTAGCGGCTCAAAACAAACCTTAAAACACGCGCTGACACCGCGGCTCGCCGCGCAGCAGGCGGATCTCGTTTTTTGCTGCGTCGGCAACGACGATGATCTGCGCAGCGTCACCCTGGGCGCTGACGGCGCCTTTGCCGGCATGGCGCCGGGCGCCGTGTTCGTGGATCACACCACGGCATCGGCCAGTGTGGCGCGCGAGTTGTACACCGCCGCGAAGAACCTGGGGCTCCACTTTGTCGACGCCCCGGTGTCGGGCGGCCAGGCGGGTGCACAAAATGGCCTGCTGACCGTGATGTGCGGGGGTGACCAGGCCGCTTTTGATGCTGCGCAGCCGGTGGCCCTGGCTTTTTCCAGGGCCTTCACGCTACTGGGTGGGAGTGGCGCGGGCCAGCTGGCCAAGATGGTGAATCAGATTTGCATTGCCGGGCTGGTACAGGGCTTGAGCGAAGCCATTGCCTTTGGTCAATGTGCCGGGCTGGACATGAACCAGGTTCTGGACGTGATTGGTAAGGGCGCCGCGCAGAGCTGGCAGCTCGACAACCGCGGCAAAACCATGG
The DNA here is from genome assembly GCF_030646845.1 of Rhodoferax sp. Lineage (GTDB taxonomy): Bacteria > Pseudomonadota > Gammaproteobacteria > Burkholderiales > Burkholderiaceae_C > Rhodoferax. The sequence continues at coordinate 132,583 of NZ_JAUSLE010000051.1, forward strand.
TGGCGAATAAGTTTGATTTTGGTTTTGCCGTGGACTGGATGCGCAAGGATTTGGGGCTGGTGCTGGATGAGGCCAAGCGCAACGGTGCGCGCCTGCCGGTCACCGCCCTGGTGGACCAGTTCTATGCCGACGTGCAGCACATGGGCGGTCAGCGCTGGGACACCTCCAGCCTGATCAAGCGGCTGAGGTAATTCGCCCCCACGCTGGTCACCACGGCTATTATTTGGCTTCAGCGGCGGCTGGTTTGGGCTGCATGCCCTGCAACTCTTCTTCGCTGATGATTTCCAGCACGCGAACCACTTTTTGCACACCCTTGGTGCCACGAGCGATGTCGGTGGCGCGGTTGGCCTCGCGCTGCGTCACACGCCCCATCAAGTACGTGGTGCCACGCTCTGTCGTGACTTTGAAGCTATTGGCAAACAGGTCCTTGGCGTCCACCATATTGGCCTTGACCATGCCGGTCACCAGCCCATCCGACGAGCGCTGGGTGAATGAAGGGCTATCCTGAATACTGAGCTCATTGACGACGGAACGCACATTCTCAACCCTGGACACCACCTGCTCCACCAGTTGCTTGTCTTGTGCATTGGGCGCCTCCCCGGTCAACAGCACCTGGCGGTTGTAGCTGGTGACGTTGACGCGAACGCGGTCGCCCAGGTTGGCGCGCACGCCACTGGCAGCGCGCAGTTCAATCCCCTCATCTTCGATCTGGGTGCCCGCGGTACGGCGATCGGTTGCCACCAGCGAACTCATCACGGCGCCACCCACCATGATGGGCGCACAAGCGCCGAGGCCAACGCCCACACAGGCGCTCAATGCCAGCATCGTCACGAGTTTTTGAGTTGCAAATTTCATTTTAGATTTCCTGATCTCCGAGTAACTGGGCATCCACCGCGTCACAAATGCAGTGCAGGGCCAGAATATGGACCTCCTGAATGCGGGCCGTGCGTTCATTGGGCACACAGATGTGCACGTCTGTATCACGAAGAGCCTGGGCCATCTTGCCGCCCCCGCGCCCGGTCAGGCCCACCACCACCATCTCGCGCTCATGCGCGGCCTCAATGGCCGCCAGCACATTGGCTGAATTGCCGCTGGTGGAAATGGCCAGCAACACGTCGCCGGGCTGACCCAGCGCGCGAACCTGGCGTGAAAAAATCACGTTGAAGTCGTAGTCGTTGGCAATCGCCGTGATGATGGAGCTGTCCGTGGTGAGCGAAATGGCCGCCAGCTCCGGCCGCTCACGCTCATAGCGTCCCACAAACTCGGCGGCGAAATGCTGTGCGTCAGCGGCCGAGCCGCCGTTCCCGCAGGCCAGCACTTTGCCCCCGCTGGTCACGCAGGTCAGCATGGCCTGCACGGCCGCCGCGATGGGTTTGCTTAAGGATTGCGCGGACTGGTACTTCAGGTCGGCGCTGTCAATAAAGTGTTGTTGAATACGTTGTTCAAGCATGGGCCCAATGATACCTGCGTCATATGTATCAAACTGTACATCGCCCGAGCGCAGATGAACGCGCCGCTCCTGGTGCTGCGGCTGGGTGGCCGGTTCAGCAGGCATCAAACGCCGCCTGCAACCACTCAATACCGCCTTGTTCCAGCAGCACCACATCAAAGCGACAGGGCGGCGGCTCGCGCAGACGCATCAGGTAATGACGCGCAGCAAAAATAATGCGTCGCTGCTTGAGCGGGCTGATGCTGGCGGCCGCCCCACCGTGGCTGGCACTCTTGCGCTGGCGCACCTCGACAAACACCGTGGTGCCATCTGGCGCACGCATGATCAGATCGATTTCTCCGCCGCCGCGCCCCGGGGTCCGATAATTGCGCTCCAGGAGACGCAGGCCGGACTGTTGCAGGTAGTGCAGCGCAGCATCTTCGGCCGCATCGCCCAGCTGCTTGGTCGTGCGGATCTTGGCCTTGATTTGAGGGAACACCATTGACTTCTACTTATGCCTCCGCTTTAAGCGCCGCGTTTGATGCGGCAGCCGATCAGAATTATCCGCCCGGCGCGCTCTACGTGGTGGCCACACCCATCGGCAATCTGGCCGACATTACGCTGCGTGCGCTGCATGTGCTGGGCCTGGCTGACGCGATTGCCTGTGAGGACACGCGCCACACCCAGGCTTTGTTGCGGGCTTATGGCATCGACAAGTCCAGCGCGCAATTGCTCGCGGTGCACCAGCACAACGAGGCGCAGGCCGCGCAGACTGTGATCGAGCGCCTGCGCCAGGGCCAACGGGTGGCCTACGCCAGCGACGCCGGCACCCCGGCCATCAGCGACCCCGGCGCCCGGCTGGTGGCCGCCGTGCGCCTGGCGCACTTATCCGTGGTGCCCCTGCCCGGCGCCAGCAGCGTGACCGCCGCTTTGAGCGTAGCCGGCATTGCCGATGAAGGCGCGCAGCAGGGCGGGTTTGTGTTCGTCGGGTTCTTGTCCTCCAAATCCACCGAACGCGCCACGGCCATCGCGGCCTTGGGCGCTGAGGCGCGGGCGGTGGTCATACTGGAGGCGCCCCACCGCATTGAAGCGCTGGCCACGGCATTGGCGACGTTGGGCACGCGCCCGGTCACCATCGGGCGTGAACTGACCAAACAATTCGAGGAAATCGCCACGGTCAGCGCCGAGGGCTTCCCGGCCTGGCTGGCCCAGGACGCGAACCGCCTGCGCGGCGAGTTCGTCCTGGTGCTGCACCCTGCGCAGGCCGAGGCACAAGCGGGACCGGACACCCGTGTCTTGAAACTGCTGCTGGCGCAGTTGCC
>NZ_JAUSLE010000056.1 GCF_030646845.1 Rhodoferax sp.
GCGTGATTGCCGAAACTGGCGCCGGCCAGCACGGCGTCGCCACCGCCACCATTTGCGCCCGCTACGGCCTGGAATGCGTGGTCTACATGGGCAGTGAAGACGTCAAGCGCCAGAGCCCCAATGTGTACCGCATGAAGCTACTGGGCGCCACCGTGGTGCCAGTCGAGAGTGGCAGCCGTACGCTCAAGGATGCCCTGAATGAGGCCATGCGCGATTGGGTGGCCAATGTAGACAATACCTTTTACATCATCGGCACCGTGGCGGGGCCGCACCCTTACCCGATGATGGTGCGTGATTTTCAAAGCGTGATCGGCACTGAATGCCTGGTGCAAAAGCCAGAAATGCTGGCGCAGCAGGGTTGCACAACGGCGCAACCCGACGCGGTCATCGCCTGTGTCGGTGGTGGCAGCAACGCGATGGGTATCTTCTATCCCTACATCCAGCATGAAAACACCCGCCTGATCGGCATCGAGGCGGCGGGCGAAGGCATGGACTCCGGCCGTCACTCGGCCTCGCTGCAACGCGGCAGCCCCGGCGTGCTGCACGGCAACCGCACCTATGTGCTGCAGGACAACAACGGCCAGGTGACCGAGACCCATAGCATCAGCGCCGGGCTGGACTACCCCGGCGTCGGCCCGGAACACGCCTCTCTGAAAGATATTGGTCGCGCTGAATACGTCGGCATCACCGACAAGGAAGCGCTGGAAGCCTTCCACTACCTGTGCCGCACCGAAGGCATTATTCCCGCGCTCGAATCGAGTCACGCCGTGGCCTATGCCATGAAGCTGGCCAAGACCATGCGCCCGGACCAGTCGATCCTGGTGAATCTGTCCGGCCGGGGCGACAAGGACATTGGCACCGTGGCCGACCTGAGCAATGCCGACTTTTTTTGCCGTCCCAGTTGTACAGGCCAATCGGTGAAAGGCGGAGAAGCATCCTCTTTGGGTGCCGCAGAGAAAATCGTGAGGATGCCGAAATGAGCCGTATTGCCGCTACTTTTTCCGCCCTGAAGGCCACAGGCCGCAAGGCGCTCATCCCCTACGTGACCGCCGGTTTCCCGTTTGCGGATGTCACGCCCGAGTTGATGCATGCCATGGTGGCGGGCGGCGCCGACGTGATTGAACTGGGCGTGCCCTTCTCCGACCCCAGCGCCGACGGCCCGGTGATTCAGAAAGCCGGCGACAAGGCCCTGGCCCAAGGCATTGGCATGGTGCAGGTGCTGGACATGGTGCGCGCCTTTCGCACCCAGGACGCCAGCACCCCGGTGGTGCTGATGGGCTATGCCAACCCGGTGGAGCGCTACAACCAAAAGCACGACCGCAAAGATGGCAAGAGCGCTTTTGTGGCGGATGCGGCTGGAGCCGGCGTGGACGGCGTGCTGATCGTGGATTACCCGCCCGAAGAGTGCCAGGATTTTGCCGCCGAGCTGAAAAGCCATGGGTTGGACCTGATCTTTTTGCTGGCCCCGACCAGTACCGACGAGCGCATGCAGCAGGTCGCCGCGGTGGCCAGTGGCTATGTCTATTACGTCTCGCTCAAGGGCGTGACGGGCGCCGGCACGCTGGACACCGGGGCGGTGGAAGCCATGTTGCCGCGTATTCGCCAGCATGTGAAGGTGCCGGTGGGCGTCGGTTTTGGCATCCGTGACGCTGCCACCGCCCGCACCATTGGCAAAGTGGCCGATGCCGTGGTGATTGGCAGCAAAATCATCCAGCTGATTGACGACCAGCCGCGCGACCAGGTCGCGCCGGTTGCCCAGAACTTCCTGCGCGAAATCCGGACCGCGCTGGATTCATAATCCACCCCGGAACTGAAACTGTGCGGGACAATTTGCAGCTACGCGATAGCGAAGCCATCTTTGTCCTCAACTAATTAAGGTGAACCCATGAGCTGGCTCGAAAAACTGCTACCCCCCAAAATTCAACACACCAACCCGGCCGACCGACGCAGCGTGCCGGAAGGTCTGTGGATCAAATGCCCCAGTTGTGACTCCGTGCTGTACAAAACGGACCTGGAGCAAAACCAGAACGTCTGCCCCACCTGCAGTCACCACCACCGCATTGGTGCGCGGCCTCGGCTCAATGTATTTCTGGACAACGAGGGGCGCTTCGAAATTGGGCAGGAAGTGCTGCCGGTCGACGCACTCAAGTTCAAGGACAGCCGCAAGTACCCGGAGCGTTTGAAAGAAGCACTGGAAAACACCGGCGAGACTGACGCGCTGGTGGTGATGGGCGGCGCGGTCCACGGCATCAGCCTGGTGGCAGCCTGCTTTGAATTTGAGTTCATGGGCGGCAGCATGGGCTCGGTAGTGGGCGAACGCTTTGTGCGCGGCGTGCATACCGCCATTGAGCAGAAAGTGCCGTTTGTCTGCTTCACCTCCACCGGCGGTGCACGCATGCAGGAGGGCCTGCTCAGCCTGATGCAAATGGCCAAAACCAATGCCTCGCTCACCCGGCTGGCCAAGAAGGGGCTGCCCTTTATCAGCGTGCTGACCGACCCGACCATGGGGGGGGTGAGCGCCGGCTTTGCCTTCCTGGGCGACGTGGTGATCGCCGAACCCAAGGCTTTGATCGGCTTTGCCGGCCCCCGCGTGATTGAGTCCACCGTGCGCGTGACGCTACCGGAAGGCTTTCAACGTGCCGAGTTTTTGCAGACCAAAGGCGCGATCGACTTCATCTGCGACCGCCGCGAACTACGCAAGACCGTGGCCAGTACGCTCGCCATGCTGCAGCGCCAGCCCGCTGACGCGGTGATCTGAGCAACGCTGGTACTGCGGGAAGTCAGGCCGGCAAAGTCAGGTTGCCAGCAAGGCCAGACCCTGCAGGTGACCCAGCAAGATCGAGGCTATCTGGAGCAACACCAGCAGCACCAGCGGCGACAGATCAATGCCTCCGACCAGCGGCAGCACACGCCGGATCGGCGTCAGGGGCGGCGCGCACAGCCGTTCGATCACATCCGACATGACGGAACGGGTCTGCACCCAGGACAGGACCGCGTAAACAATCACCAGACCAGTCAGCCCGGAAATGACCAGTCGCAGCAAGCCGAAAACGGCCAGAATCGGCACAGCGAACAAGCCGCCATCCGCCCCAGCCAGCAGCCACAGCAGGACAAACTGCGTCAGTTCCAGCAAGTAGGCGGCCACCAGGCTGGCCAGATCCCAGCGCCCCAAGGCCGGCACCACACGCCGCAGCGGCAACACCAGCCAGTCGGTCAGGGCAAAGACAAAGCGCCCCAGTGGATTGCCCGAGCGACTGGACATGGGAATGCGCTGGTACTGCATGTACAGCCGCAACAAACAGGCGCCGCCCAACACGCCGGTGACGACCTCAAGCAACAGGGAAATGATTTGATAAAGCATGAAAATTTGCGGGACAGGTCAGCGCCACGCAGCGCGCAGCCAGCTCTGTCTTCAACTGATTAAGGGATGTAAATCTCACAGCATCATAACGACAGGTCGCGGGCCACTTAAAATCTACACTTTCGGCCAAAAAAGGCCCCTGACCGCCCTTATCTGCACCGCCTTCGCTGCCCCTACTATTGCGCCCCTCATGTCTGATCACAACACCCCCTTAGCTCCCCATGACGAAAACCAGCTGATCCTGGAGCGGCGCGAAAAACTCAAGGCCATCCGCCAGCAGCAGGCTGAAGGCAAAGGCGTGGCCTTCCCCAACGACTTCAAACCGAGCGATCACGCCGCCGACTTGTTTGCCGCCCACGCCGGCCAGACCCCGGAAGGCCTGATCGAGCAAGGCGCCAGCGCCAAGGTGGCCGGGCGCATGATGCTCAAGCGCGTCATGGGCAAGGCCAGCTTTGCCACCCTGCAAGACAGCACCGGCCGCATCCAGATCTACATCAAGGGCGAGGACATTGGCGCGGACCTGTACGCCAGCTTCAAGCACTGGGACCTGGGCGACATCGTGGCCGCCGAAGGCAAGGTCTTCAAGACCAAGACCGGCGAGCTCTCCATCCACGCCACCAGCGTGCGCCTGCTGACCAAAAGCCTGCGCCCCATGCCCGACAAGTTCCACGGCATGAACGACGAGGAAGTCAAAGACCGCCCGCGCTATGTCGACCTGATGACTGAGGAGACCGCGCGCAAGCGCTTTGTGGCGCGCTCTTAAGCGGTCAGCGGCATTCGTGAATTCATGGTGGCGCACAACTTCCTGGAAGTCGAGACACCCATGCTGCACCCGATTCCGGGGGGTGCCAACGCCAAGCCTTTCACCACGCACCACAATGCGCTGGACCAGCAGATGTTCCTGCGCATTGCACCGGAGCTGTACCTGAAGCGCCTGCTGGTGGGCGGATTTGAGCGCGTGTATGAAATCAACCGCAACTTCCGCAACGAAGGCATCTCGGTGCGCCACAACCCCGAGTTCACCATGATGGAGTTCTACGCGGCGTACTGGGACTACCAGGACCTGATGACCTTCACCGAGGCCCTGATTCGCGATGCGGCGCACAAGGCAGTCGACACCCTGCAGCTGAGTTACGGCGGCAAGCCGGTCGACCTGTCGCAGCCGTTTGAACGCCTGACGATCCGTGAAGCCATCATGAAGCACACCGAAGCGGGCGAAGCCCTTGAAGGCAGCGTTGACCTGAAGGTCGACAGCGAGGCCTGGCTCATCAGCGCCCTGCGCAAACTCGGTCTGACCGAGGGCAAACACAAGCTCTCCACCCGCTCGCTGGCCAGCCTGCAGGTGCTGTACTTTGAAGAAACCGTGGAAGAAAAACTGTGGCAGCCCACCTTCATTTGCGAGCACCCGGTCGAGATTTCCCCCCTGGCCCGTGCCAGCGACCACAAACCCGGGGTGACCGAACGCTTTGAGCTCTACATCACCGGCCGCGAATTCGGCAACGGTTTTTCCGAACTGAACGACGCCGAAGAGCAGGCCGCCCGCTTTCACGCGCAGGTGGCCGCCAAAGACAGTGGCGACGACGAAGCCATGTACTTCGACCACGACTTCGTGCGCGCCTTGGAATACGGCATGCCACCGGCCGGTGGCTGTGGCATCGGCATCGACCGCCTGATGATGTTGCTGACCGACAGCGCCAGCATCCGCGACGTGATTCTGTTCCCCGCGCTGCGCCGGGAGGCTTGAGCTAAATAGGCCTCCAGCCCCCGTATTGATTGCGCTGACAGCTATGACTTCAATAGCAACGAAGCCACTGAAGTACCTGCATGGCTACGCCGAAGACACCCTGGCGCAGGTCGAACAGCTGCTCGCCAACAACCGCCTGGGCGAGTGGCTGCAGAACAAGTACCCCAGCGGCCACGGCGTTCGAACCGACAAGGCCCTGTTTGAGTACGTGCAGGAGCTCAAACAGGCCTACCTGCGCGGGGCCGAGCCGCTCAGCAAAGTTGCCTTTGACAGCAAGCTGCAGGTCGTTCAGCACGCCCTGGGCACCCACACCACGATCTCGCGCGTGCAGGGCAGCAAGCTCAAGTCCAAACGCGAAATTCGCATCGCCGCCCTGTTCAAGGATGCGCCGGCGGAGTTTCTGAAGATGATCACGGTTCACGAACTCGCCCATCTCAAGGAACGCGCCCACGACAAGGCCTTCTACCAGCTTTGCGCCTACATGGAGCCCAGCTACCACCAGCTGGAGTTTGAGGTGCGCATGTACCTGACCCATCTGGACGCATCAGGCACACGCTTGTGGGGGCAGGCCGCGCCGGGCGAAGCCTGAGGTCATGCCGTACGATGCGGCCATGGAGCGGCCCATCATCCTCTTTGGCGCATTTGATCGCCATAACTTTGGCGATCTGCTGTTTCCCCACATCGCTGCAGCCTTGCTACCGCATGAACATCTGGTGTTCGCCGGCCTGGCGAGCCGTGATCTGCGACCTTACGGCGGCCATGCGGTCCGGGCACTGGCAGAGCTGGCGACAGAATGGGAAGAGCGCACGGCCATCCTGATCCATGTCGGCGGCGAGATCCTCACCTGCAGCGCGTGGCAGGCTGCCGTCATGCTATTGCCGCCCGAACAGGCGCAGCACACCCTCGCCTATCTGGATGCCAGACCGCAACAAAAGACGCAATGGGTGCGCAGCAGCGTGGGAAGCTCTCAGCTGGCGCCCTACACACTGTCGCGCCAGCGTTTTCCCGGACTGGCGCGGGTGATCTACAACGCAGTAGGCGGTGTCGATCTGGACCAGGCCGACCCCGCACTGCGCGTCGAGGTCCTGGCGAATCTCGGGGCGGCGGACGATGTGAGCGTTCGCGACCGGCAGACGCTGGCGCACCTGACTGCCGCCGGCATCAAGACCCGCCTGATGCCCGATCCCGCCGTGATGGTGGCCGAGCTCTTCGCCACGCTGATCCGGCAACACGGGCAACAAGGCGAAGTCGCGCACATGCGGTACGACTTGCCGCAGGGCTACATCGCGGTGCAATTCAGCGCGGACTTCGGCGACGACGAGACGCTGACGGAGATCACCGCCCAGCTTGACCAGATCATGGTTTCAAGCGGCCTGGGCGTGGTGTTCTTCCGGGCCGGTGCGGCACCATGGCATGACGATCTCGCCTGCTACCAGCGTGTCGCCGCACGCATGCGCTCAGCATCGGTGAAGGTTTTTGAATCGCTTGACGCCTGGGACATCTGCGCCCTGATCGCCAGCAGTCGTGCCTATTGCGGCAGCAGCCTGCACGGCAGGATTGTGGCGATGGCATTGGCCCTGCCACGCATCAACCTGCGCCAGCCGGCATTGACCCACCACGCCGGCAAGCAAACGGCATTCGCGGCGACCTGGGAGGAAGCCGGTGTACCCGCCACGGTTGACGTGGGTGGCATCGCGCAGGGCATTCGCCATGCCTTGGCGGTGGACCCGGATCAGCTGCGGCGCACCGCGAGACGACTGGTCACGCAGTACCGGCAGGGCTTCGAGGCGATGCACGCCGCGCTGGCGTGAGCAGTCCTGCAAGACCAGCGGCGTATCAAGGCAGGGAGCTCAGGTGCCGCGCAGCGGCTTGAGCAAATCCGACAAGCCGTTGTGGTCGATCTCGTGCATCAGGGCCAGCAAGCGCCCTATTTCGCCTTTCGGGACACCCTCGCGCGCAAACCAGGCCAGGTAGTCGCCCGGAAGATCGGCAATCAGCCGCCCTTTGTATTTACCAAAGGGCATGGTACGGGTCACCAGCAGTTGCAGGTCTTCAGGATTCATGCTCAGCCGCCGGCACGCTTGACGACAAAGCCCTGACTTTTCAGCATCTCGATGACGCGGTCGCAGTGGTCGCCCTGCACCTCAATGACCCCATCCTTGACCGTGCCGCCCGAGCCGCAGGCGGTTTTGAGCTGCTTGCCCAGGGCGGCCAGCGCCAGCGCATCGAGTGCCAACCCCCGCACCAGTGTCACGCCCTTGCCGGCGCGGCCCTTGGTTTCGCGCGAGACCCGCACCACCCCGTCCGACGGCGCCCGCGCCGGGGCGGTACTGCAGCGGCAGTTGGCCTTGGGTTGACGACACACCGGACACATGCGCCCGGCCTCGGTGGAGTAGACCAAGCCACCACTTGTGGATCTGGATTTCATGGGGTTTTTGCATTTACGAAAGGATGCCTCATTGTCGGGGATGGCACGGACCCGATAGCCGCTATGTTTTTCATAGCTGCTCGCGCAAATGACACGAGGGCCATGTGCCAAAATGACCCCTGAGCCAACCCGTCCCGAGGAGTCCCGTCATGTCACGTCCCAATGTGTGGGCGACCAAGGTCGCCGCCCTGATTCAGGGTGGCAACAGCGCGGCCGCCCTGGATCAGATCAAGGTTGCCCCCACGGTAAAAGACCTGCAACAGCTGCGCGCCCTCCTCATCAGCGCCAAGCTGCTGGCACGGCACCCCAACGTCGATGCGGCAACCCAGGACATGATCACGGCCCTGTCATCGCCGCGGCTGCACCGCTCACCCTAGAGCGTCAAGGCAGCCCGGGTCAGGGAATCTGATCCAGCGCGTGCATGTAGTCGGGCTGCACCATCAGGGCGTCCCACTCGGTTGCGGGTGCGCGCGGCAACAAGGACAGACGGCGCTGTTCGCTGGCCTCCTGCGGCTGCCACCCGCCCTTGACTTGTGCCTCGGTCAGCCCTTCTATCAGGGCGTCCACTGCCCTGCCCCCGTCCAGTGACTGGTTGCACAGCAACACCATGTCGCAGCCCGCATTCAGCGCTGCGACCGCCGCCTCGGTATAGCTGACCTCCTGGCCGTCAATCAGCCGGGCGCCGGCCATGGACAGGTCGTCGCTGAAAACCGCGCCGCCAAAGCCGAGCTGGCCGCGCAGGATGTCATTGAGCCACTTCGACGAAAAACCGGCCGGCCGTGCGTCCACCTTGGGGTAGACCACATGCGCCGGCATGACGCTGCTGAGCGTGGTATTGAGCCAGCCGTACGGGGCAGCGTCATCAGCCAGAATGGCCTTCAAACTGCGTTTGTCCACCGGGATGTCGGTGTGTGAATCCGCCTTGACAAAACCGTGGCCAGGAAAGTGCTTGCCGCAATTGGCCATGCCACTCTGCAGCAGGCCATGCATCAGGCTCTTGGCCAGCAGGCTCACCACGCGCGGGTCACGGGCAAAGGCGCGGTCGCCAATGACACTGCTCTCGCCAAAATCAAGATCAAGCACGGGCGTGAAGCTGAAGTCCACGCCACAGGCCCGCAGCTCGGCACCCAGCACAAAGCCGCAGGCGGTAGCGGCATTGGTGGCTTGCATGGCGCCGGCCCCCTCACCTGCCTTGCCATCGTGCAGCCACATCTCGCCCAAAGCGCGCATCGGCGGCAGGTGGGTGAAGCCATCGGCCTTGAAGCGCTGCACGCGGCCGCCTTCGTGGTCGACGCAGATCAGCAAATCACGACGCACTTTTTTGATGTCGCGGCACAGCTGGGTCAGTTGCGCCCGGTCCTGCCAGTTGCGGGCAAACAGGATGAGGCCACCCACCAGCGGGTGCTTGAGGCGTTGGCGGTCAGTCCTGGTCAGGCTCAGGCCAGCCACGTCGATGATGAGGGGGGCGTGTTGTGTCATGGAGGGACTTTCAGTGAAAATTATTTGCTATATATTTTATAGCTACCGGCGCTTTAATACCGGGGGCTAGAGGTCTTTTTTCTCTACGACGCAGAAGCTGGCCGCGTAGTCGGTTTCATCCGTCACGCTCACGTGCGCACTCAGGCCGCGGGCTTCGAACCAGTCCTTCAGCACACCATGCAGCACGATGGTGGGCTGGCCGCTGGGCAGCTTGCCAATCTCGCACAGGCGCCAGGTCATGGGCATCACCATGCCCATGCCAATGGCCTTGCTGAAGGCTTCTTTGGCGCTAAAGCGGGTGGCGAGGTAACGGATGCCGCGCTCGGGCCAGCGCGCGCTGCGGGCCTTCCAAGTAGCGAATTCGGCCTCGCTCAAGATCTTGAGGGCGAAGCGGTCGCCGTGGCGCCCCAGGCTGGCGCGGATGCGACGCACGTCGCAGATGTCGGTGCCAATGCCGTAGATCATGCTGCGAACCTTTAACCGGCCCCGGCAGGCTCAGCCCGAACGGGCCGGGGCGAACGCGCTGTCGATGCAGCGCAGGTAATCCTGAATCGTGGCGCTGTAGCCCAGTTCCAGCGCATCGGCGATCAGGGCATGGCCGATCGAGACTTCTGCCACACCGGGCACTGCGCGGATGAAGGCACTGAGGTTGCCGCGGTTCAAGTCATGTCCGGCGTTGACGCCCAGGCCGGCATCCAGCGCCGCTTGCGCGGCCGCGGCAAAACGTCTCAGCTCGGCATCCTGCTGTGGGGTGCCCCAGGCAGCGGCATAGGGCTCGGTATACAGCTCCACGCGGTCGGCACCAACGGCTTTGGCTGCGGCCATGGCGGGGGCGTCGGCGTCCATGAACAGGCTGACGCGCACGCCCAGGCTCTGGGCCTCGGCAATGAGCGGACGCAGACGGTCCGCGTCGTGGGCCAGATTCCAGCCATGGTCGCTGGTGAACTGGCCTTCGGAGTCCGGCACGAGAGTGCATTGGTGCGGACGGAATTCCCGCACGAAGCCCATCAGGTTCTGGTACGGATTGCCTTCGATGTTGAACTCACGGTCCGGCCAGGACTTCATCAACGCCGCCAGGTCACGCACGTCGTCCGCCCGGATATGGCGCTCGTCCGGACGCGGATGCACCGTGATGCCGTTGGCCCCCGCCTGCAGGCACAGCGTAGCCGCGCGCGTGACGCTGGGGATGCCCAGATGGCGCGTGTTGCGCACCAAAGCCACTTTGTTCAGGTTGACCGAGAGCGCTGTCCTGTTCGTGTTCATGTTTATCTTCAGAGGGATTGAAGGTCAATCATCATTTGGCGCGTACGCAGGGTATTCACCCCACAATGGTAAGTCAGCAGCGTGCGCAACTGGGGTTTGAGCTCCGCCATCACTTCAGAGCAGGCGCGCAAAGTGGCAGTAAACGGGGCCCGGTCACCCAGCGACTGCTGTAGCGCCGTCCATTGCGCGCCGCTGAGGCTGGCCCGATCCGCCGCATTGGTCTGACGCAGGCCACCTTCGGGCACCAGACTGTAGCGGGCCTGCGGGTCCAGATCAAGCAGTGTCATGGTCTGGGCGTCCAGCAGGGGCAGCAGCCCGATCTCGCGCAGCAGCAACAGCTCGAAGGCGCGCAGGGCAGACTGCAGGACCTCGCCGTGCTCGGACGCAATCACCTGCACCACATTGGCGTAGACGTCGAACAAGCGCGGATGCGGGTCATCGCGCGCCAGCAGCAGCAACAGAAGTTCGTTGAGGTAAAGGCCGGACATCAGCGCGTCGCCAGTCGGCATGACATGGCCGCCCTGCCACTCGGCGCTTTTGAGGGTGCGGATTTCGGCATCGCCGCCAAACGCGACGTGCAGCGGCTGCAGTGGCAACAAGATGGGGCGAAAGCTGGAGCTGGGCCGCTTGGCGCCCTTGGCCACCAGCGCAATGCGCCCGTGGTGGCGCGTGAATACTTCCAGAATCAGGCTCGACTCGCTCCAGTCGTAGCGGTGCAGGACATAAGCGGGTTCGTCAGCGATGCGCTTATTGGTAGCCAAAGCTGCGCACCCGCGCTTCGTCGTCAGCCCAACCCGAGCGCACCTTGACCCACAACTCGATGAAGACCTTGGCATCCAGCAGCTTTTCCAGCTCGACCCGGGTCTCCGTCCCGATGCGCTTGATGCGCTCGCCCTTGTCGCCGATCACCATCGCTTTGTGGGTGTCTCGCTCCACGACGATGGTGGCCGCTATCTTGAGCAGCCGTTTTTGGCCCTTGCGCGCAGGCGGCTCTTCCTCAAACTTGTCAATGACCACCGTGGACGTGTACGGCAACTCGTCCCCGGTGAGACGAAACAGCTTTTCGCGCACGGTCTCGCTGGCCAGGAATTTCTCGCTGCGGTCGGTCAGTTCGTCTTCGGCGTACCACCAGGCCTGCTCCGGCAGGTACTTTTCGCAAATCGTGAGCAGTCGTTCAATGTCTTTGGCGTTCTTGGCCGACATCGGGACAAACTCGGCAAACGCGTGGCGCTGCTGCATCTCCTGCAGCCACGGCGCGATGTCGGCGCGGCGGGTGACCTGATCCAGCTTGTTCGCTACCAACAGGGTGGGAATGTCCTTGCTCAGCAGCGCCAGCACCTTGGCATCGGCCTGGTTGAACATGCCGGCTTCCACCACGAACAGAATCAGGTCCACATCGCCCACAGCGCCCAGCACGGTCTTGTTGAGCGAGCGGTTCAGGGCGTTGTTGTGGCGTGTCTGGAAACCCGGTGTATCGACAAACACAAACTGCGTGGCACCCTGGGTGTGCATGCCGGTGATGCGGTGGCGCGTAGTCTGCGCCTTGCGCGAGGTGATGCTGATCTTCTGGCCGACCAGGGCGTTAAGCAGGGTCGACTTGCCGACGTTGGGTTTGCCCACGATGGCGACCAGGCCGCAACGCTGCCCTTCAACCGGGGTGTCTGCGGGTGCGGCCGTGCGCATGCCTTTGAGCATGCTTTCCAGATCATTTTGACCTTCAGCCCCCGTGGAATCTGTGCTAACAGCTACTGATTTAGTAGCATCTGTGGATTTTTTTGCAGTCATTGCCGGATCTTTGCCTTGATTGTTTGCAGCATCGCAGCAGCTGCGGCCTGTTCGCCGGCACGGCGCGAGCCGCCAATGCCGCGTTCTGAAAAATTGAGTTCAATGATTTCACATTCGACGTCAAACGTCTGCTTGTGCGCCGCGCCCTGGGTCCCCACGACCCGGTACAGCGGCAAATTCATTTTGCGCCCCTGCAGCCACTCCTGCAACTCGGTCTTGGGGTCTTTGCCAATGGCTTCCATTTCCGGGTTGATTTCGACCGCTTTGAACAGGCGATGGACCAGGCTTTGCGCCGCCGAAAAACCCGCATCCAGATAGACGGCGCCGATGATGGCTTCAAGGGCATCGGCCAGGATGGAAGGCCTCTTTTGCCCCCCGGATCGGGCCTCACCCTCCCCCAGACGAATTACATCGGGCAAACCCAGCTCGACCGCCAGCTGGTGCAGCGTCTCCTGCTTGACCAGATTGGCGCGCACACGGGACAGGTCGCCCTCAGGCAAGGCACTCAGCCGCTCATACAGCAAATCAGCGACGGCGAGGTTCAGGACGGAATCACCCAGAAACTCCAGCCGCTCGTAGTGATCGGCTGAGAAACTTCGGTGCGTCACAGCGCGAGTCAGCAGACCCGCGTTCGAAAACTCATACTGCAGGCGACGCTGCAGCGCAATCAGCCCTTCATTCACGCTC
Source organism: Rhodoferax sp. (assembly GCF_030646845.1). GTDB lineage: Bacteria > Pseudomonadota > Gammaproteobacteria > Burkholderiales > Burkholderiaceae_C > Rhodoferax. The sequence goes on from NZ_JAUSLE010000056.1 coordinate 12,748, forward strand.
CAATACCTCTGCCCTGGCGCATTATTTGGAGCGACCTGCGTATTTGAGTGTCAGGTAACCGGGGCCCGCCAGATGGATTTCGCGCTGGTAGGCAAAACTGACGACGATCTTGTCGCCCTCTTTGGTGACCTCCAGATCCTTGCCGCTGATGGCGTTGATGTTGTCGATCGCGGCCGCCTTGTCAAAGATGGTGCGCACTTCAACGACTGAATTGCCTTCCCGCGCCTTGTTGACGGCTTTGAGAACCGACTGGTATTCGATGGCCGTCGGCACGACTTGCGCAGTAATCACCCCGGTCACGGCCAGCAAACCGCCAACCACCAGGATCCCCAAAAAAGACACGCCGCGCTGCCTGGACTTGAACTGAACCGTCATACATTTTCCCCTAATGGTGAAGCCAATTTCAATTGAACGACCCGATGCGCTTCAGACTGCTGAAGTTCATCCAGACAAAGAATGCTCTTCCGACAATGTTCTTGTCAGGCACGAAGCCCCAGTAACGCGAGTCCAGCGAATTATCGCGGTTGTCCCCCATCATGAAGTAGTGGCCTTCCGGCACTTTGCAGACGACCCCTTCGACGCTGTAGCGGCAGTTCTGCTTGAAGGCGAAATCATCCGTTCCCGGAACAAACGCAGGGCGGTCATCGTCGTTGAGGATTCTGTGCTTGTGCTCGCCCAGGGACTCTTCATACTGTTTGAAATAGCGCATCACGTCTTCGTCAAAGAATTCGGGGACCGCCACCGTTGTCATCACTTTTCCGTTGATGGTCAGGCGTTTGTTGAGATAAGCGACTTCATCGCCGGGTACGCCGACCACCCGCTTGATGTAGTCCAGACTGGGCTTGGGCGGGTAGCGGAACACCATCACATCGCCGCGCTGCGGTTTGTTGCCTTCGGTGATTTTGGTGTTGATCACTGGCAGGCGCACACCGTAGTGAAATTTGTTGACCAGGATAAGGTCCCCTACCAACAGGGTGGGAATCATGGAGCCTGAAGGGATCTTGAACGGCTCGAACAGGAATGAGCGCAGGAAAAACACGGCGATGATCACCGGAAAGAGCCCGGCCGTCCAGTCCAGCCACCAGGGTTGCGCGAGGATGCGTCCGCGGGCCACAGCAATGTCCCCATCCACCTGGCTGATGCCCAGCTTGCCCAGTTCCACACGACGCTGGGCCGCTTCGGCTTCCAGCAGAGCTGCTGCTTTTTGCCGCTGGGGTAGAAAATAAAAACGCTCGGCCAGCCAGTAAGCGCCGGTCACAACGGTTGCCAGAAATAGCAGCAGTGCAAAGTTGCCTTCCACCATGCCAAAGTACCAGGCACCGGCGTAGCCCACGAAGGCAGCCAGAATCAGGGAGGTCAGAACTTGCATCAGCCGTCCACCTGCAAAATTGCCAGAAATGCCTCTTGCGGCACTTCAACTGAACCGATTTGCTTCATACGTTTCTTACCTTCTTTTTGTTTGTCCAGGAGCTTGCGCTTGCGTGAAATATCACCGCCATAGCACTTGGCGATGACGTTCTTGCGCAGCGCCTTGATTGACTCGCGCGCAATGATATTGGAGCCAATGGCGGCCTGAATCGCGACATCGTACATCTGGCGGGAAATGGTCTCCCGCATCTTGGCCACCACCGCCCGGCCGCGAAATTGCGACTGCGAGCGGTGCACGATGATCGACAGCGCATCGACCTTGTCGCCGTTGAGCAGAATGTCGACCTTCACCACGTCGGCGGCCCGGTATTCCTTGAACTCGTAGTCCATGGACGCGTAGCCCCGCGACACGGACTTGAGCTTGTCAAAGAAATCCAGAACAATTTCAGCCAGCGGCATCTCGTAGGTGAGCATCACCTGGCGACCGTGGTAGGCCATGTTCATCTGCACACCGCGCTTCTGGTTGGCCAAGGTCATCACGGCACCGACATAGTCTTGCGGCATGTACAGATGCACGGTGACGATCGGCTCGCGTATCTCGTCCATCCGGCCCTGATCGGGCATCTTGGACGGATTTTCAACCATCCTCACTTCGCCGTCCGCCTGCACCACCTGATACACAACGCTGGGCGCGGTGGTGATCAGATCCTGGTCAAACTCGCGCTCCAGGCGCTCCTGCACGATCTCCATGTGCAGCAGACCCAGAAAGCCACAGCGAAAACCGAAACCCAGTGCTTGCGACACTTCGGGTTCATAGTGCAGCGATGAATCGTTCAGCTTGAGCTTCTCCAGGCTGTCGCGCAGGCCTTCATATTGATTGGCTTCGGTCGGATACAGACCGGCAAACACCTGCGGCTGGATTTCCTTGAAACCGGGCAGCGGTTCCGTCGCCGTGAAGGCGGCACCGCCGGTACCGGGTTTGATCAGGGTGATGGTGTCACCCACCTTGGCGGCTTGCAGTTCGCGAATGCCCGCGATGATATAGCCCACCTCACCCGCCTCCAGTGAGTCGCGTGACTCATTGGCGGGGGTGAACACCCCAAGGTTATCGGCGTTGTACATCGTGCCGGTCGCCATCATCTTGAAGCGATCGCCCTTGGCCAGTCGACCATCGACCACGCGCACCAGCATCACCACGCCGACATAAGTGTCGAACCAGCTGTCAACGATCATGGCGCGCAAGGGCCCAGCCGGGTTGCCCTTGGGCGGCGGAATTCTGGCGACCACCGCTTCGAGAATGTCGTCAATGCCCATGCCGGTCTTGGCCGAACACGCGATGGCATCGGTGGCATCAATGCCGATCACATCTTCAATTTCAACTTTGGCGTTCTCAGGATCTGCATTCGGCAAATCCATTTTATTGAGCACGGGCACCACCTCGACGCCAAGCTCCAGGGCGGTGTAGCAGTTGGCAACGGTTTGCGCTTCAACACCCTGGCTGGCATCCACCACCAGCAGTGCGCCTTCGCACGCAGAGAGTGAACGACTCACTTCATAGGAGAAGTCCACGTGCCCCGGTGTATCGATCAGATTGAGGTTGTAAATCTGGCCATCGAGCGCTTTGTATTTCAGTGCTGCGGTCTGCGCCTTGATGGTTATCCCACGCTCTTTCTCGATGTCCATCGAGTCCAGCACCTGGGCTTGCATCTCCCGCTCCTGCAAGCCGCCACAACGCTGAATCAAGCGATCCGCCAATGTGGATTTGCCGTGATCAATGTGCGCAATGATCGAGAAATTTCTGATGTGATTCATCAACGGGAACACTTAAGTGATTGAATTAAAACGATGAGACAAGAAAAAAGGGCGCGTCGAATGCTGACGCGCCCTGAACCAACAATCATTGGCAACTGCGAAGGTTGGAGCTTCATTGTAGGCAAAAAGCCAGGAACGTACAGCCCAAAAAACCGTCACCATGAGGCGTTGCCATGCAGCAACAAGAACTTTATACACAACTTATTAACAATTTTGGCGAATGAACATCTGGACAACTTGTGGGTGAACTGTGGACCGCTTGTGGGTGATTCCAGTTCATCCCGTATCGTGGACTAAGGCTCTTGCGATATGCCTGTAATCCTTGATCATCCGCCTCCATTCTAACCAAAATGGCAACTACCCGAATTGAAAGTTAGTGAATGCCAACATCTATTCATTGAAAAAACAGGTCGAAATATATTTTTCCATCGTTCTTTTGAAGGGCAATTCAGCCAAAAAGACCCAAAACCCGACTCCAGATCGGGGTCTTCTCACAATTGCCGATGCTTAGCGTGTGGGTCGAATCACTGCGTATTGGGCCCATTCACCCCGTCGCAGCAGCACATTGACGGGCTTGTTCTTGTCCAGCTTCTGCACTGCCGCGTCGAACTCCTTGACGTTGGCAACCGTCACGTTGGCAACCGCCACGATCACGTCACCCTCACGCACGCCGGCGCGGGCAGCCGCATCCGTGGCAGCTTCGACCTTCACGCCGCCTTTGATCTTGAGCTCCTTCTTGAGTGCGTCAGTCAACTCGCTGACCGCCAACCCGAGTGCCTGCCCGGCCGATGATGCCTTGGGCTTGTCGTCCTTGTCGACCGCTTTTCGGACGGGCTTGTCAGCCTCGACTTCCGCAATTGTAACTGTCAACTCCTTGTATCCGCCCCGCCGAAACACGGTCAGCGAACTGCGGGTGCCCGGTTTGGTCCCACCCACCATGCGCGGCAGGTCGCTGGACTTCTCGACCACTTTCCCTTCAAACTTGGTGATGATGTCACCCGCCTCGACGCCCGCCTTCTCGGCTGGCCCGCCGGCCTCGACACTGCGCACCAGTGCCCCTTGCGGTTTACCCAAGCCGATGGACTCCGCCACGTCCTTGGTGACCTGGTCAATCTGCACGCCGATGCGACCGCGCGTGACACGGCCAGACACCCGCAACTGCTCGCTGACACGAACCGCTTCGTCCATCGGGATGGCAAACGAGATGCCCATGGAACCGCCAGAGCGCGAATAAATCTGGCTGTTGATGCCCACAACTTCCCCACGCATGTTGATCAGTGGGCCGCCCGAATTGCCGGGGTTGATCGCCACATCGGTCTGAATGAACGGAAGGTAGTCACCGGTATCGCGCTGCTTGGCGCTGACAATGCCGGCCGTCACGGTGTTTTCCAGACCAAACGGAGATCCGATAGCCATCACCCACTCACCAACCTTGAGCCGGGTCACATCACCGACCTTCACCGCAGGCAGGCCCGTGGCTTCGATCTTGACAACCGCAACATCGCTGCGCTTGTCAGCGCCAATGATCTTGGCTTTGAACTCGCGTTTGTCGGTGAGCGTCACGATCACTTCGTCCGCCCCGTCAACGACGTGTGCATTGGTCATGATGAGGCCGTCGGCCGACAGGATGAAACCCGATCCCACGCCGCGTGGCTGCTCTTCCTCGTCCGGCGCAGGGCGATTCGGACGTGGCGCCTGGCGCGGGATATTGGGCATCGGCAGTCCGAATCGACGGAAAAACTCCAGCATTTCCTCTTCGCCGGGCGCGCCCGAGCCGTTACGGGCCGTCACTTTTTCAAGCGTGCGAATGTTCACCACCGACGGACCCACCTGCTCCACCAAATCTGTGAAGTCCGGCAAAGTGCGCACCTGAGCCACTGCGGACGTAACGGGCGCCAACGCGACCGTCAGCGTCAGGACGCTGGCAGCGGTCAGAACATACGCGTTCAGCTTCTTCCAATCGATTTGAATCATCATCGACCTTTCCTTGAAAAACAAATTGGTATATGGGGTGTCACTTGGCCCGCTCAAGCCCCTGCGCAAAAGCGGCAAGCGTCTGGGCCGGCACCTCGCCCACAGCCGTCAGCCACCAGTCGCCAACGCGTCGCGTCAGCGTGTGGGTGGCGCCGATGGCCAGAGCGCCCGGCTGGGCATGGCGCCGGGAGTCGAATGCCTCGACAAAAAGCGATACCGACGCCAGCCCGTCAGAAAAAATCCACTGCAGGGTGCCCTCTTGGCGAGTGTCGGCTGCCGCACCCACCGACCGCTTGTAGCAATTCATGGACTTGAAACCGGGCACTGCATTCTTCAAGACCCAGCCCTCGGCGGCAGCCGTGGTTTTCACCATCTCGGGTTTCTCGATCTGATAACCCTCTGTGTTACCCATCATCCGGGTCAGCTTGGCCATGCTGACCGGGACGTCCAGTTGCAGCTCAGAAAAAGCGGCCTGTTCCAGCACTTGCCCATCGCCGTCCAGGGTCTGCAGCTTGATCATCAAGCCCGTCTTCTTTTCGGCCCAGATCCGATAGCCAAAGCGCCAACCATCTTCGGGCCGCAGGTGCACCACATCGGCCTCAAAACCGGCGACACGTTCGCGGCCGGTCACCCGGGCACGGTAATACTGCGCAATGGAGGAGTCGTTTGATTGCAGCAAATTCGGAAAAAGACCCAGTGACTCACGTTTTTCTGCCACGACGACACGGCTCTCCGGCAAAAAGGTCATCACCTGCTCATTGCGCCGGAATGTGGACCGGGGAGCTCCCGTGAGAGATTCGACCCGCTCTATCTGCTGCTCGCCATCACAGACATGCCAAATCCGGGCGCTGGACATGGCACCGCCCGCCGAGACCACAAAAGTGCCGACATACGCGCGCCGACGCGACGCCTCGTGCATGCGCATCAACCAGTCATTCACAGTGCGGTCTGCCACTTTGCTGTCGCCCATCACGGGTCGCACGGAGGCGTTTTCCGCTTGCGCCGCCACCAGCGAGCCCAGTAGCATGAGCAGGATCGTCGCCGCGGCACGAATGATGGCCATGCGTCCCGCCACTGCCACGCGGGTCAGCGCTTTGCCGAATGCTTTTTTGTCAGCCACTCTATGCATCCGTCTCAACGGTCTGCTCCCTCAAATGTTGCATTGCGCAGAAACCCTGCCGGCATCTGAAGCGCCGACGTGCCGCCAAACTGCCTGTGCGCGGCCAACAGCGCATCGAGTTGTGGATCGCGGATCATGACCTGTGGCTCAGCGCCGGCCACAAGCTGTCGTAACACGACCTCGGGCTGGCCACTTTGCACCGGCACCTGAGCGAGTTGCCCTGCCCCATTCTGATCACCCCAACCGGTCGAAGCCTGCCATCCAATCACCGATACGGCGGCCAGCGAGGCGAGCCCGGCCAGCAGCTTCCAGCGGAAACGGCTGTCGTTGGCAGCCAGATCTTCTGACCCATTGGAGCCCCTGGTCCTCGTCAACAATGCATCGACAGCTATCAAATCAGGAGCATCCATTTCCGGTGCAGGCCGAGACGCTTGTGCCAAAGACTGCTTCAGACGCTGCACGAATGCGGCGTCGTGAGCGCCGGCCATCGTCTCGCCAGAGCGCAGCACGTCACCCACCAAATGATAGGCATGCCATGACATGCGCAAATCGTCAGAGTGGCACACCGACTCGACCGTTCGGGCGAACTCTTCCTCGCGCAACTGCCCGTCGGCCAGCGCCGACACCAGTTCACGATTGTTCTGTATTTCTTGCATCATCATTTCCAATCTGACCGGGTCTCACCATCGCTTGCCGGTCTGCTTTTCCAGCATCGGCTTCACTTTGACGGATATGGCCTCGCGCGCGCGGAAAATCCGGGAGCGAACGGTACCGATCGGGCAACTCATCGCTTCCGAAATCTCCTCATAACTCAAGCCTTCAATTTCCCGCAACGTCAATGCTTGCCGCAAATCTTCTGGCAAAGCCTCCAGGGCGGCATTCACCGCTGTGGCGATCTCCTTCGCAGCCAATACGGACTCAGGCGTTTCATCGGTTGTTGGTTCATTTCCAGACCAGGAAGTTTCATCGCCATCAACATCTGATTTGAATGCGTTCTCCGACACCGTAGGGTCGCGCTTGAGATCCAGCAGGAATTTCTTGGCCGTATTGACCGCGATGCGGTACAGCCAGGTATAGAACTGGGCGTCACCGCGAAACTGGTGCAACGCCCGGTAGGCCCGGATAAATGTCTCCTGGGCAATGTCCTCCACCAGATCCACATCGCGCACCATGCGGCCAACAAGACGCTGAATTCGACGCTGGTACTTGATGACGAGCAGCTCAAAAGCACCCTGGTCCCCCGCCACGGCCCGCTCTACCAGCAAAACGTCGCTGTTGTCGGCAGTCCCGGGCGGTGGCCTCAATGGGGGCTTTGTCGGCTCTGCGCTCACGATTTCACCTGCGTGCCCAATCGACATCGGAACCCAAGTCCGGGGCGTGGATTGGGGCGGCGCGAGAAAACACAGCACGGCGCAGAGCGTTCCAGGCAGTCAGCTCAGCACCGCGCTCCGGCCAGAACCATATCCGGGAGCCGGCGTCCAGGCGCAGACTCAGCAGCAGGAAAAACTGTAAATCGAGATGGACTGTCAGCAACCCGCCAACCGAGCGCTCAGCGAATGTCCAACTCCAGGCCTGCCCGTCCCAGCGCAAGTGCCCCCTTGGGGAGCGGAACCAGGCACCAGCCGCGAGGGTGCAGGCACACAGCAGGGTCAAGGCAAATAGCCATTGACGCCATATCGCGGGTTCCGCCTGATAGCGCCAAAGCAGGCCACCAACCGCTCCGGTCAAGCCGGCCAGCCCCACCAGCCAGCCCTGAAAACGCGAACGCCCCACCGGAAAGCTGACCGCTGGGGCGCTGTGCATCGTGGAATCAATCAGGTGATGGATGTTTGACTCAGTGGTCGAAGGAAACGCTACGGTGCGCGCTTGAAAACAAGCGAGCCGTTGGTACCACCAAAACCGAAGTTGTTTTTCAGGGCCACATCGATCTTCATGTCACGCGCGGTATTGGCGCAGTAGTCCAGATCGCACTCGGGATCCTGGTTGAAAATATTGATGGTGGGCGGGCTCTTCTGGTGATGGAGGGCCAGCACGGTAAACACCGACTCGATGCCGCCAGCGCCACCCAGCAAGTGCCCTGTCATGGACTTGGTAGAGTTGACCACCGTCTTCTTCGCATGATCGCCCAACGCCGCCTTGATGGCGTTGGTTTCATTCAAGTCGCCTAGCGGCGTGGACGTCCCATGGGCATTCAGGTAATCAATCTGGTCTGCGTTCACGCCAGCATTGCGCATCGCGCCCAGCATGGCGCGACGCGGACCATCCATATTGGGGGCTGTCATGTGGCCGGCATCCGCACTCATGCCAAAACCTGCCAACTCAGCGTAAATTCTGGCACCGCGTGCCTTGGCGTGCTCGTACTCTTCGAGCACCATCACACCGGCGCCTTCACCCAAAACAAAACCGTCCCTGTCCTTGTCCCACGGACGCGAGGCTGTTTGGGGATCGTCGTTGCGGGTACTCAAAGCGCGCATAGCAGCAAAACCACCAACCCCCAGCGGCGAGACCGTTGCCTCAGAGCCACCCGCGATCATGACATCCGCATCGCCGTATTCAATCATGCGACCGGCTTCACCAATGCAGTGCAGGCCCGTAGTGCAGGCCGTCACAATGGAGATATTGGGCCCTTTGAAGCCAAAGCGGATCGACACGTGACCAGCGACCATGTTGACTATGGTGGAAGGCACAAAAAATGGGGAAATGCGACGCGCCCCGCGCTGCACATATTCCGAGTGCACGCTCTCAATCATGGGCAAACCGCCAATGCCCGAGCCCAGCACAACGCCAATACGGGTGGCCAGTTCATCGCCCAGTGCCTCACCCGTTGGCAAACCGGCATCGGCAACAGCCTGAGTGGCCGCTGCTATACCGAAATGAATGAAGGTGTCCATCGTGCGCGCCTCTTTGGCGCTGATATAGGACTCCAGGTCAAAGCCTTTGACTTCGCCGGCGATCTTGCAGGCGAAGCTTGAAGCATCAAACTTGGTGATCAGATCAATGCCGGATTTCCCGGCAAGCAGGTTGGTCCAGGCATCGGCCACCGTGTTGCCCACGGGACTGATACAACCCAAACCTGTTACGACAACGCGACGACGGGACATAGGAATTTGCAGTCAGTAGTTGATCTAAAGAAAGCCGCCTGGAGCGGCATGAGGCCAGGCTTATGGGCGGGACCAAGGCCCGTGCAGTCCTCCGTCACAGCCAGCCACAATCAGCATGGCGACGCTTTGGCGCGTCGCACATGCCACACCTTACGCTTTCTTGTGCGTATTGGCGTAATCGATCGCGTTTTGCACCGTCGTGATTTTCTCTGCGTCTTCGTCAGGAATTTCAATTCCAAACTCATCCTCCAGTGCCATCACCAGTTCCACAGTGTCAAGGGAGTCTGCGCCCAGATCAGCCACAAAGGCTTTTTCGCTGGTCACTTGTGACTCTTCCACACCGAGTTGTTCGGCAATGATTTTTTTAACGCGTGCTTCGATATCGCTCATAGGTTCCCTCTGAGGGTAGTAAATCAATCCGCGATTTTAGCCGGGCTTCGGGGCCATTCCCCAATCCGACTGCCGAACGGATAAATCGGCTTGATCTTTATATGTAACCGGCTTACATAAACATGCCGCCGTTGACGTGCAATTCCTGGCCCGTCACGTAGGACGCCAGTGGAGAAGCCAGGTAGGCCACGGCATGGGCGATGTCCGATGGCTTGCCGAGGTGTCCCAGCGGTATTTGCGTCAACAAGGCTTTTTGCTGGTCTTCCTGCAGGCCGGCCGTCATGTCGGTTTCAATGAACCCGGGCGCCACGCAATTGACGGTAATGCTGCGCGAACCGAGCTCACGGGCCAGCGCACGGGTCATGCCCGCGACACCCGCCTTCGCTGCGGCGTAATTGGCCTGCCCCGGGTTACCCGAGGCGCCCACCACGGACGTGATGCTGATGATGCGTCCATAACGCTGCTTCATCATGGTACGCATCACGGCGCGACTCATGCGAAACACGGCCTTGAGGTTCGTGTCCAGAACCGCATCCCATTCTTCGTCCTTCATGCGCATGGCCAGGTTGTCGCGTGTGATACCGGCGTTGTTCACCAGGACCTGCAACCCGCCATGCTCTTTGACAATTGCAGCAATCAGGTCTTCGGCTGCCTGCCCGTCATTGACATTCAAGGTCCGTCCACTGCAACCGGGAAAAGCCGACAGGGTCTGCCCAATTTTTTCGGCGCCTTGATCGGTTGTGGCGGTACCAATGACCTTCAACCCACGTTTTGCAAGTTCCAGGGCAATGGCCGCGCCTATGCCACGCGACGCACCCGTGACCAGGGCGACCTGGCCTTCAAACTGAATGTCACTCATGCTAAGCACCTAAAAGTGTATTTCTCACATCCGCCAGACTGGCCGGATCCAGAAGCGCCATGCCGTGCAATTCCGGATCAATGCGTTTGACCATGCCCGCCAGCACCTTGCCGGGGCCACATTCCACAATCGCAGTCAGGCCACGCGCCTTGATGGCCTGCACACACTCCACCCAGCGCACGGGCCCAAAAGCCTGACGATACAGCGCATCGCGAATGCGATCAGCATCGACCTCGACCGCGACATCAACATTGTTGATCAACACGATTTGCGGTGATGAAAACTCGACAGATTCCAGTTTTTCCCGGAGTTTTTCGGCCGCCGGTTTCATCAAACTCGAATGAAAAGGCGCCGACACCGGCAGCGGCAAGGCGCGCTTGGCGCCGTTGGCCTTGAGAACTTCGCATGCCTTCTCAACCGCGGCCTTGCTGCCGGCGATGACTGTCTGCGCAGGATCATTGAAGTTGACAGCTTCCACGACCTCAGCTGACCCTTCGCCAAATCTCCTTGTCACGTCAGCACAGCCCGCGATGACTTTTGCAGCATCCATCCCCAGAATGGCGGCCATGGCGCCCACGCCCACCGGAACCGCGTCCTGCATAGCCTGAGCCCTGAAGCGCACCAAAGGCGCGGCCTGGTTCAGCGTCAGCATACCGGCGGCCACCATGGCCGAATATTCGCCCAGCGAATGTCCAGCCACCGCAGAGGGCGCAACACCGGTCTCAGCCATCCAGACCCGGTACGCCGCCACTGCGGCGACCAGCATGACGGGCTGGGTATTGGTCGTCAGGGCCAGCGCTTCCTTGGGGCCGTTTTTGATGAGCTTGGCAACATCTTCACCCAACGCATCCGACGCTTCTTTGAGCGCCTCAAGCACCACCGGATGATCACCCCACGCATCCAGCATACCCACGGACTGAGAGCCCTGCCCGGGAAAAACGAAAGCAAAAGGTTTCATGCTATTCATGTCAATATTTCAGTTAAAGAAGGCTCCAGCGATTGCCTTGCCTGCGCGATCAGCTACAAGTTCAATAGCACAGCACCCCAGGTGAAGCCACCACCCACGCCTTCAAGCATGAGCAACTCACCGGGTTTGACTTTTCCGCTGCGCACCGCGAAATCCAGCGCCAGCGGAATGGAAGCGGCCGAGGTGTTTCCATGCTGGTCCACCGTGACGATGACTTTATCCATCGACAGCTTCAACTTCCTGGCGGTGCTCTGCATGATGCGAATGTTGGCCTGGTGCGGAACCAGCCAATCGATATCAGCCGCCGTCTTGCCGGCCTTGGCCAGCGTCGTGCGGGCAGCTTCATCGAGCAAGCCCACCGCCAGTTTGAATACAGCCTGACCATCCATCTTCAACAACGGGGAGCCCAGCACATTGCCACCCGACACGTGACCCGGCACGCAAAGAATGCCAACATGCTTGCCATCCGCATGCAAATCGCTGGCGAGAATGCCGGGCGTATCGGATGCCTCCAGCACGACGGCGCCGGCACCGTCACCGAACAACACGCAAGTGGTACGGTCCTTGAAATCCAGAATGCGCGAAAAGACTTCTGCGCCAATCACCAGTGCCTTGCTGGCGGTGCCAGTCTTGATCATCGCATCGGCCACGGTCAGCGCATAAATAAAGCCGCTGCACACGGCCTGCACGTCGAACGCCGCGCAACCATTGGCACCCAATTTGTTCTGCAAAATGCAGGCTGTCGAAGGGAAAACCATGTCGGGGGTGGACGTCGCGACGATGATCAGGTCAATATCGGTGGCCAAGACACCCGCCGCCTGCAAGGCCTGGCGCGCCGCCTCAACACCCAGATCGCTGCTACAGACATCCGGCGCAGCAAAATGACGCGCCCGAATCCCCGTGCGCTCAACAATCCAGTCGTCGGAGGTTTCAACCCCTTGTGTGGCGAGCTCAGCCGCCAGCTCGTCGTTGGTCAATCGACGCGGAGGGAGATAGCTGCCGGTACCGGTGATGCGTGAATAAAGTGTCATTGTTCAGGCGAGTGTGGCCGCGTCGGGCTGTACGGGTGAGTCGCTAGCGACCAGAAGGGACGCAGCGTGAGCAATCCGCACTTGAACACGGTCAAGCAAGTTATTTCGGGCTGCATCATACGCCCGCGTCAAAGCGTACTCAAACGCCAGCGCATCGGCCGAGCCATGGCTTTTGAACACGAGTCCGCGCAAACCAAGCAAGGCACCACCGTTGTAACGACGGTGGTCCATTCGTTTTTTAAGCGCCGATATGATGGGATAGGCGGCAATTGCCGCCAATTTCGTCAAAATATTGCGTGAGAACTCGATCTTCAAGAAGTCAACAATCATGGTCGCCAAGCCCTCACTGGCTTTCAAAGCAACATTGCCGACGAAGCCGTCACAGACAACAATGTCGGCCGTTCCCTTGAAGATGTCGTTGCCCTCAACATTGCCATAAAAATTCAAATCACCTGCTTTAGATGCAGATCGAAGCAGTTCGCCCGCTTTTTTTATGACTTCGTTACCTTTAATAGCTTCTTCGCCAATATTGAGCAAACCCACCGTGGGATTGTCGTTACCACTGAGAACGGACACCAGGGCAGAGCCCATCATCGCGAACTGCAACAGATCCTCGGCCGAACAATCGACATTCGCGCCCATATCCAGGACCGTGGTGGCATCGCCCTTGGCATTGGGAATCTGTCCGGCGATTGCCGGGCGGTCAATGCCATCCAGGGTTTTGAGCAAATAGCGCGAGATCGCCATCAATGCAGCGGTGTTGCCAGCTGACACAGCCGCCTGCGCCACCCCGTCCTTGACCTGCTGGATGGCCACTCGCATCGACGAGTCTTTTTTTCGCCGCAGCGCTACTTCGAGCGAGTCATCCATGCCAACCACCTCGCTGGCAGCAATGATTTTGGCGCGCAAATGAGAAAACGCGCTCAGGCTTTCTGGCAACCCCACCAAGAGCAACTGCACATCAGCGTTTCGCTCCAGGAAATTACGGCAGGCAGGAAGCGTGACACGGGGGCCATGGTCGCCTCCCATGCAATCGACAGCGATAGTGATCATGGAAAACTAGTGCAACCAGGCAAGTGGCAACAGGATACCGGGACTATAAAAACAAAGGCCCGACGCTACAAACACGGTAGCCTCGGGCCTTGACCTAATGAGAGCTATCAGGCTTCAGACTTGGTCTTGAGGACTTTGCGGCCACGGTAAAAGCCGGTAGGGCTGATATGGTGACGCAGGTGGGTTTCGCCCGTGGTGGACTCGACCGCAATGCCCGGCACGACCAGCGCATTGTGCGAACGGTGCATACCGCGCTTGGAAGGTGATTTTTTGTTCTGCTGGACAGCCATGATCTGCTCCTTGACGTTCATGTTGCGAACGCCGCAACATCTTGGGTTAGTGGAACACGCGACTTACGAAATCGCGTGAAGCCTTAGATTATAGCGCACCTCGTCCTCTCAGCTGGATTTCCCGCCCTGCAGCTTCGCCAACACCGCGAAAGGATTACGTTTCTCGGCAGATGCCGCATCAAATCCCGGGTCCACGGCCGCCAGTTTGAGATCGACTGGACACTCCTCGTGGCGGGGAACCACCGGCAGGGCCATCAGCACTTCATCTTCGATCAGATTCGCCAAGTTGAAGTCCTGGCTCAGGGCCAGCACGTCTTCCTCGGCCTCTTCATCTTGCACCTCGGCCGCTTCTTCGCTGTCAACAAAGCGAAACGACTGGTTCACGAGCACCGCGATGTCCACCGGACCCAGGCAACGCTGGCATGTCAGGGGCAAACTGACGTCGACTGTCAAATGCAGCCAGACCTGCCCGACGCCCGCCTCGTCGGCGCGCAACTCACCGCGCGCAGACCAGTTCAGAAGCCGATCAGCGCCCAGACCTTGCGTTTCCTGCATCAAACGCTCATATTTCGATAGCGAATCGTGGCCAGCAATTTCACCAGCGGACTGCGCGAACGCCTTGACGTCCATTTGGATGGGGGGAGACTCTTGTTTCATGCCCGCAGTGTAAGAGAATCACGGCATGTCTGAATCCACTCACCGAAAGCTCGTCCTGGGCTCCACTTCGCCCTACCGCCGTGAATTACTGGAGCGCCTGCGCATTCCATTTGAAGTTGCCGCACCCGATGTCGATGAAACACCACAACCGTCTGAATCACCGAAGCAACTTGCATGTCGGCTGGCCATGAGCAAGGCCCGCGCCGTGGCCGCACAGTTTCCAGCATGCGTGGTGATCGGCTCGGACCAGGTGGCCGACCTGGACGGCCACGCCCTCGGCAAGCCGGGCAACCACACGCGTGCGGTGGCGCAGCTACATGAAATGCGCGGTCAAACCGTGATTTTCCAGACTGCGGTGGCGGTGGTGTGCCTCGAGACTGGATTCGCACAAATGGATCTGGCCCAGGTCAAGGTGAAGTTCCGTGATCTCACAGACGCGGAAATCGAAACCTATCTGCTGGCTGAAACCCCTTACGACTGCGCAGGCAGCGCCAAAAGCGAAGGCTTGGGCATTGCATTGCTGGAGTCCATCGACAACGATGACCCGACGGCGTTGGTCGGTCTTCCGCTGATCCGCACCTGCCGGATGATCCAGGCTGCGGGCGTCAGACTGCTATGACCATGGCCACAACGTCAAAAAATGACACGCTGACGACCCACGGCCGCCTCTACCTTGTCCCGGCCCCACTGGATTTCGGCTGCGACAGCCAGATGGACCTGCAAAACACCATGCCCTTGGGCACGCTGACCGTAGCGGCAAGGCTGCAATACTGGGTCTGCGAAAACGCCAAATCGGCGCGCGCTTATCTGAAACGCGTGAACGAAATCGTGCCCCTGAGCAGCCCGCTTCAGGCACTGCACATTCAGGAACTGCCACGTGAGGTGCACAAGAAAGGAGACCACACCGGCAACTTTGATGCTCGCCATCTGCTGACGCCCGCGCTGGACGGCCATGACGTGGGCCTGGTCAGCGAAGCCGGCATGCCTGCCGTCGCAGACCCCGGCTCATCAGTGGTGCGTGCGGCCCACGATCTGGGGATTGAGGTGATGCCTTTGACTGGCCCGGTGTCGATTTTGCTGGCGCTGGCTGCCAGCGGACTCAATGGCCAGAGCTTTGCATTTGTGGGTTACCTGCCGCAAGACGCCTCGGAGCGCGCCCAGCGCCTGCGTGAACTCGAATCGCTCGCCCTGAAGACCGGCCAGACCCAAGTGTTCATTGAGACGCCCTACCGCAACGCGGCCATGATGCAGACGCTGCTACAGACGCTTCAGCACAACACCCGCCTCGCCGTCAGCAGCGGCCTCACCCTTGCAAGCGGCGCCTGCCGTAGCGACACCGTGAAGAACTGGCGACACAAGGCTTCCACGCTGAACAACTCAACCCCGGCGGTATTTGCCCTGGGTCGATAGGGATCAATTACCGGAGTCCAGCGTTCGACCTGATGGCGCGCACTGAGCCTTCGCCAATGGCTGCACCAAAACGCTTGACCAACCGCTCTGCCACGTTGTCGCGGCGGGTGTAGTCAATGATTTCCTCGGCCTTGACCACTTCCCGCGCCACGAAGTCAAGGTTGCCCAACTGGTCAGCCAGCCCGAGTTCAATGGCTTGCTGGCCGCTCCAGAACAGGCCGCTGAAGGTTTCGGGCGTCTCCTTCAACCGGGTGCCGCGCCCGGTTTTGACGACATCGATGAACTGCTGGTGAATCTGGTCGAGCATGGTCTGTGCAAAAGCGCGCTGCCGCTCGGTTTGCGGGCTGAATGGGTCAAGAAAACCCTTGTTCTCGCCCGCCGTCATGAGCCGACGCTCCACACCCAGTTTCTCCATCAGCCCGGTAAAACCGAAGCCGTCCATCAGCACGCCGATGCTGCCCACAATGCTGGCCTTGTCGACGAATATCCTGTCAGCCGCCACCGCGATGTAATACGCGGCGGAAGCACAGGACTCCTCGACCACCGCATACACCGGCTTCTTGTGTTTTGCCTTGAGGCGCCGGATCTCGTCATTGATAATGCCGGCCTGCACCGGGCTGCCACCCGGCGAATTGATCAGCAAGACCACCGCCTGTGCGCCCTCATCTTCAAACGCGCCCCGCAAGGCGGCCACGATCAGCTCCGCACTGGCTTCGGCACCGGACGCTATCTCACCCTTGACCTCCACCACCGCCGTATGGGGCATAAATCCATCCTTGGCCGGACCGTTGCGACTGATCACAATCCAGGTGATGAGGATGAAAAATGCCAGCCAGGCCAGCCGGACAAAATTGCGCCAGCGGCGTGCCAGCCGCTGCTCCGTCAGCGACGCAAAGGCGAGTTTTTCCAGCGTGGCGCGCTCCCAGCCCGGACTATCAGGCGAGGCCTCCTTTGCTCCATTTTTAGTAGCGGATGACGCACCACTGACAGGGGCTGATGCCTGATTCAATGCCACATCAGGCGCACGGGTTGCCTCCGGTTGTCCGGGGCGCTGGTCGGGAATAAGGGGGTCGGTCATTTCAGAACTCAAGGGGTTTCAGGTTATGGGCAGTATGCCAGTGCACGACTCCATCACGCTCGGACGTATCAATCCTGATCAATCCACCCCGGCAGGGGCCACTGCGGCACGCGCCGGTCTGTGGCTGATACGTCGCGCCATGGGTGGCGCACATCAGCCAGTGGCCGGTGGAGTCAAAAAACCGGTTCGGCTGGTAGTCCATCTCCATCGGCACATGGGCGCAACGGTTCAGGTAGGCGTACACCTGATTCTGGTACCGAATGGCAAAGGCGCGGCAGGTCTGGCCGCAATAGATCACGTCAAACGGAACGGCTTCGCTGCTATTGATCAGATCAGCCGCGTTGCACAGGGGAATCAGCGTTTCGTCGTTCATGGAATTCAGGCATGCGCCGGCCGCAGGGCCGCCCCAAGGCCGGCGACGGCTCCCTCGGGGGGCAGGGAGTACACGCAGTGACAACCGTGGGGGCTACGCATTTTCCAGCAGCCAGTCGTGCAGTTCG
This sequence comes from Rhodoferax sp., assembly GCF_030646845.1. Lineage (GTDB taxonomy): Bacteria > Pseudomonadota > Gammaproteobacteria > Burkholderiales > Burkholderiaceae_C > Rhodoferax. The sequence goes on from NZ_JAUSLE010000056.1 coordinate 30,358, forward strand.
CGCACAGAATGGGCCACGTAGCGGGGGTTCAGGGCAATGAAGGCGTCGGGCTCATGCGCGCCATAGCTCACACCCACGCTGGGGCAACCCGCATTGAGGGCCATCTGCAGGTCATGCGTCGTGTCGCCGATCATGAGGGTGCGCGCAGGATCCACATCAAATTCACGCATCAACTCCTGCAACATGCGGGGATGTGGCTTGCCCGCCGTCTCATCCGCGGTGCGTGACCCATCGAACATGCCTTTGAGTTCCACCGCCTGCAGTGCTTCATCCAGGCCATGCCGGCTTTTGCCGGTGGCCACCGTCAGCAAGTGCTGACGCGATTTCAAATCAGACAGCATGGTCAACACCCCTGCAAACAGACTGATGTCGTTTTGGTGGGCGATGTAATGGTGACGGTAACGCGCGCCCAACTCGGGGTATCTGTCTGCGGGCACATCGGGCGCGGCGTGCGCCAGTGCCTGCATCAAGCCCATGCCGATGACATAAGCCGCATCTTTGTCACTAGGCACCACGCCGCCCACGTCACGCACCGCGTTCTGAATGCAGCGCGTGATGATGGCGGTCGAATCGAACAACGTGCCATCCCAGTCAAAAGCGATCAAATCGAACTGGCGTGATGTCGGCTTGTCAGGAGGGAGAGGGTGCAGCATGGGTCGCAAACGCTTCAAGGTCAGAGGGTAAATGGGCCAGCAACTCCACACGTTCACCGCTGGCCGGATGGTTGAACTGCAGGCGCCACGCATGCAGGAACATCCGCTTGAGGGAGGGTAATTTTCCAGCCCGCAGCAGCGTCTTGTTCAGGTCGAAATCGCCATATTTGTCATCGCCCGCGATCGGATAGCCTTCACTCGCAAGGTGGACCCGGATCTGGTGGGTACGCCCGGTCTTGATGGTCACTTCAAGCAGGGTAAAACCGGTGCCTGCCGTGTCCCTGACCTTCACCAAGGTGACGGAGGGCATACCGTCGGGATCATCCCGGGACACCACCTTGACGCGCCGCTCACCATCAGGCAACAGGTACTTGTGAAGCGGCTTGTCCAGCACCTTCTTGTTGGCGGGCCAGCGCCCGGCCACCAGCGCCAGATAGGTCTTGCCGGTTTCGCGCTCGCGAAACTGGTCCTGCAAGTTCGTCAGGGCGCTTCTCTTCTTGGCAATCAACAGGATGCCGCTGGTTTCCCTGTCCAGTCGGTGCACCAATTCCAGAAACTTGGCCTGGGGTCTGGCCATGCGCAACTGCTCGATCACGCCAAAACTCACCCCGGACCCGCCGTGAACTGCCACGCCCGCGGGCTTGTCAATGGCGAGCAAATACTCATCTTCAAACAGAATGGCAAATTCGCGCGCCGGGGCACCCCGCGCCACGCTGTCCGCCATCGCCTGGGTTTTCTCGGCCACTCGCTCAGAAATCCTTACCGGCGGCAGCCGCACCATATCGCCCGCCTGCACGCGGGAATCAGCGGAGGCGCGACCCTTGTTGATCCTGACTTCACCACTGCGGATGATGCGGTAGACATGGGTCTTTGGCACGCCTTTCAGGTGACGCATCAGAAAGTTGTCCAGCCGTTGCCCCGCAGAGTCCTCATCTACGAGTACCGTTTTGACCTGGGGTAACTGCGGTGGGGGATTGCCCCCTATAATGTGTTTCACTAGCGATGCGCTGTAAGTGGTTGATTTAACTGAAAGTTAACTCGTAATTTAGGTGGAGTTTAGTTCACCCACCATCGCCAGCCCCGCCAGAAGGTCGATACCGCCGGGCGCAATGTACGCAAACCGCAAGCCAGATGCTTGTAGTGGCCTGCAGAGCGAACGGTCAAGGCGACGCATTGAAAAACTGATACGGAATACCCCAAGTTCACAGACAGTCTGTCTGTGAACGGAATGAAGCGAGATGTTTGTGTTGATGAGCCTGATTCATATGTGCCTACGGAGCGTTTTCGCCCCGTTTTTTGGCATGGATCGGTCATCAGCTCCCGCAGGACGGGCGCAACCAGCTATTAATTCAATAGCACTTCCACAACCCAACCTCCTCGCTCCCCTCCACGCGCCTACGCCAAGACTTATCGTTTGAGTCTCGGTTCTCCGGCAATTCCTCCTCAATTCAAAGCGTCAGTTCCGGTATCAAAGCTCGTCAAGAGCATGTTGATTATTTGAATTGAAGGAATGCTACCCATGAAACGGATGCTGATTAACGCCACGCAGGCTGAAGAACGCCGCCTGGCGATTGTCGACGGACAAAAACTCCTCGACTACGAAATTGAAATTGAAGGACGAGAACAGCGCAAGGGCAACATCTACAAGGCGGTCGTCACCCGCGTTGAGCCTTCCCTGGAAGCCTGCTTTGTCGACTACGGCGAAGATCGCCACGGCTTCCTGCCGTTCAAGGAAATTTCCAAACAGTATTTCCAGCAAGGTGTGTCGGCGAGCCAGGCCCGCATCCAGGACGCCATTCGCGAAGGCCAGGAACTTCTGGTGCAAGTGGAAAAAGAAGAACGCGGCAACAAGGGCGCGGCGCTGACCACGTTTGTGTCGCTGGCTGGCCGCTATGTGGTGCTGATGCCCAATAACCCGCGTGGCGGTGGCGTCTCGCGCCGCATCGAAGGCGAAGACCGCGCTGAACTCAAGGAAGCGCTGGACCAGCTCGAATACCCCAACGGCATGAGCATCATTGCACGCACCGCCGGCATTGGCCGCAGCGCGCCGGAACTGCAGTGGGACCTGAACTACCTGCTCAAACTGTGGTCCGCGATTGACGGTGCAGCCAAAGGTGGCAAGGGTGCTTACCTGATCTATCAGGAATCCAGTCTCGTCATCCGCGCTATCCGCGACTACTTCAATAACGACATCGGCGACATCCTGATCGACACCGATGACGTGTACGAACAAGCCCAGCAGTTCATGGCCCACGTCATGCCGGAACACGCTGCCCGGGTGAAGCGCTACCGCGACGATGCACCTTTGTTCAGCCGTTTCCAGATCGAGCACCAGATCGAGTCAGCTTACGCCCGCACCGTGCAGCTGCCCAGCGGTGGCGCCATCGTGATCGACCACACCGAAGCGCTGGTTTCGGTAGACGTCAACTCGGCGCGCGCGATCAAGGGGGGCGACATCGAAGAAACCGCAACCCGCACCAACCTCGAAGCCGCAGACGAAGTGGCACGCCAGATGCGTCTGCGCGATCTGGGTGGCCTGATCGTGATCGACTTTATCGACATGGAAGAAAGCCGCAATCGCCGTGACGTGGAAAACCGCCTGCGCGACGCGCTGCGGCAAGACCGCGCCCGCGTGCAGTTTGGCACTATCAGCAAATTTGGCCTGATGGAAATGAGCCGCCAGCGCCTGCGCCCTGCGTTGAGCGAGGGGGCTTCCATCCCCTGCCCGCGTTGCGGCGGCTCTGGCCACATCCGCGACACCGAATCGAGTGCACTGCAGATTTTGCGCATCATCCAGGAAGAGTCCCTCAAGGACAGCACCGCGTCGGTGTTGTGCCAGGTCCCGGTTGAGGTTGCATCCTTCCTGCTGAATGAAAAGCGCTCCGAGATCGCCAAGATCGAACTCAAGCAGCGCATCAACGTGCTTCTGGTACCCAACAAGACGCTGGAAACACCGAACTACAAGCTGGAGCGCCTCAAACACGACGATCCACGCCTGGACAATATCGAAGCCAGCTACAAGATGGCGGAAGAAATGGAAGACGCCACCTTGGTGACACGTCGCTCCCAGGAACCAACCAACAAGCAGACGCCGATCATCAAGGGCGTGTTGCCCGATGCGCCGGCGCCTGCTGCCATTCCCAAGCCGGAAGTTGCCAAGCCCGTGGTGGCTGCACCAAGGCCGATCCCCGCTGCCGCAGCGCCTGCTCCGGCAGAAAAAGGCTTCTTTGGCTGGATCAAGCACCTGTTCGTACCCGCTGCGGCCCCTGAGTCCCCGGTCAAACCGGCGACTGAAGCCAGCAAAGACGACAAGCGTGATGGTGGCCGCGGTGGCCGTGATGGCGCGCGTCGCAATGAGCCGCGTGCTGAAGGTCGGCCTGAAGGTCGCGATGACGGCCGCGGCGGTCGTGGTGGCCGCGGCGAGGGTCGTGGCGGTCGTGGTGGCAGAGGCGGTCGCGGTGAGCGCCCGGCTCAGGGCCAGCGTGAGCGCTTCGATGCCGAAGGCAAACCGATGGCGGACGTGGTGGCGAATGCCGCGCAGGCACCGATGGGCGGAACAGTCCAGGATGCACAGAGAAATGAACAGCGGCCAGAGCGCGCGCCCCGCGATTCAGAGCGTGGCGGGCGTGGCAGCCGGGGTGGACGTGGCCGTGGCGAGCCCCGTGCCGACAACGGCGAACAGGGCAACCTGAATGAACGTGGCGAGCCGCGTGCAGACGGACGCAATGATCGTCGACCGGACCGTAACCGTCAGCAGGACGAAGGTGCGCGAACCAGCGTCCCGGGCGGGGACGTCGTCCGCGCCACTACTGACATCCCCGGCAGCGCCCCGATCGAGCGCGCAGCACCAGTGGCAATGGATGCGGCATCAGGCACCGACCAGGGCAACAACGTCGCTGGTGAACTGGCACCACGTCCTGAAGGCGCCGAGACCCGCGAAAGACGCCCACGGGGTGATCGCCAGGGCCGTGATCGCGGCCCCCGAGGTGATCGCACCGAGCAAGGTGATCGCCAGGAACGCCCGGCGCGTGACAGTCAACCAGTGACTGCGCAAGAGGAGATGGCGGCAGAGCCCCGCAAATCCTACTTCACCGCAAGCACGGAAGCACCTGTGCCGGAGGCGGCAATTGCACCGGTGGCGGCCATGGCGGTGCCAACACCTCCAGCGGCCCCCGTGCTGCAGGCACCAGCGACCCCTGCGCCCGCACCCTCCGCCGCACCAAAAGTGGCACCGCTTGCAGCCGCCACGGGCATGCCCAAACTGCAGCCGTTTGCGCTCCCGCTGGACGAACTGGCCCAGGTGGCCCAGAACTCCGGCTTGAGCTGGGTGAACTCGGACGCCGAGAAGATTGCCGCAGTCCAGGCGGCCATCGCTGCTGAGCCCAAAGCAGTTCACGTGCCGCGCGAACGGCCTGCAGTGGTGCAGATGGATGAGGGTCCGCTGGTCCTGGTGGAAACCAAGCGCGACCTGCGCAACATGATGCTACCTTTTGAGGAAAAAGAGCCTCAGTAAGGTCAAACCGGCGCCCTCCCGGGCGCCCGCAAAAAAGGGCACTTGAAGTGCCCTTTTTTTGACCATCAATCCCGGTCAGAAGATATCAACGCCGCCAACCTTCGGAACTTCTCCAAAGAAACCCCGACGAACCAGACCGAGGTGGCTGCACACCTTGTTGCGTCCGCTTCTCCGGGCAAAGTCAACCGCACGCTCAGTCTTCTCAAGTGCGCTGCTGGGGGAGTCATCCGCCATCACACTGGTGAAACCGCAACTCACCGTCACCCGGCCTACCTGCGGAAAATTGAACTTTTCGACATTGGCCCGAAAACGCTCAAACGCGGCCAGCACCAACGCTTCATCCGGGCAATGCATCAACACGCCAAAATGCTCGCCCCCGAAACGGTAAATGCGGTCATAGGTGCGAAACGTGTTGTTCATCACGCGGGCCACCAGCAGGAGAACCTCTTCCGCAATCAGATGGCCATGCTTGTCGTTAATCAGTCCAAAGTCGTCAACGACGGCCGAACCCAGCCAATAGTTGGCCGGCACACGGTGACGGCGCTCCGGATCCTGACCCTTGGGTGATCCCGCCGTCTTGGGCTCGCCGATGACGCCGTCGAGCTCTTCCAGAACCGCGCTGTAAAAAGCGTCATCCAGTGACTTGCGGTTGAGCAGGCCGGTCAGCGCGTCACGGTCGCTGTACTCCAGCAGGGAGTACATATTGCGGTAGATACGACGCAGCTGTTCAATGGTCAGCAGCTCATCCGCCGTGAGCGCGGCTTCAGAATGAACCTCGATCACACCTTCGTCATCCTTGCGGGAATCAGAAAACAGGGGCAACATGTTGATGCGCGGGCCCTCTTCCCCGGCCCACGCGATTTCGACAGTTTCACGGCGCTGAAGACACTTCAGCCGGTCCGGGGCATCGTCCAGGCGGGGCAGCGATGCAAAGTCCACCCGCATGGGGTCGACCACTTTGCCGCCACCCTTTGCGTCCAGACGGGCCACTTCGAGCCATCGTCTCTCACCCTCACAAGTCATCACACGAGCAATCACGATGCGCTGGATGGGCAGCAGATCAATCAGCGCCTTGGACAGTGTGAGTTCCAGCAAATCCCGATCCCGATGGTCGGTCAGCTTCAAGATGTGTTCGATCAATGTGCGCATAGATTGAAGATAATAGTCCTGAATTTCCGGCGAGTCACGCGGTTGCCGCCTTCGCCGCGTTTTGCCAGGCTTGCGTCGACGCAGCGACATCCCCCCGCCGCTCGGCAAGCTCCGCGAGCGCTGCCCAGGCATTTCGCTCCAGGCCCGCGTCCTGCAACCTCGGCAGGGCCTGCTTGAGCAGCTGCTGCGCCTTGCCCCACAACTGAAGTCGCATGCAGGTAATGCCGGCAAGGTACTGCAGGGCCGAGTCGCCCGGATTGGCCATCTGCGCCTGCTCGATCCGGGTCAGCCACGCCGCCTCTGGCGCACCCGAGGCCATGGCAAAACCGCTTTCCAGCACCCGAATGAGATGGACGCGCTGCGCGTCCGGCAAAGCGCCCGGTTGCGCCACCATGCGCTCCCAGACCGGCAGGAGCCAAGTGCGGGCCACGTCAACATCGCCACCCAGCTGCAACATTCTCTGGGCGGCTTCGATGGCCACGTCGGGCATCAGCCGCTCCGGCGCATCCAGCTGGTTCCAGACCGTTTGCAGCTGGTCCGGGTCGTGCGCTGTCATGACCAGCTCCAGCGCCAGACCCCGCAAAATCCCCTGTGCAGCCACTTCGGAAAATGCGCGGTGCTTCGCCAGCAGGCGTGCGGTCTCCAGCGCCAGCCGCGTCTGCCGTGCCATGCGTGCGGCCGTCAAGCGCAAGCGCAAGGCAATCGTGCGCCGGGAGGCGCCTTGAGGCAAATCATCCAGCCACTGGAGGGCGCCCTGGGCATCGTGGTCCTCCAGCGCCCAACGCGCCGCCCGCAACTGCACGCCCTCGCGGGCTTCCTGCGCGTCGCGCTTTGACGCCTGTTCCAGCGCCTGGCGAAAATGCTCTTCGCGCGCCGCCTTGTCCTGCAATGCATGGGCACTTTCAGCGGCCAACAAATGCGACAGGGCGCGCAGTCGCCCCGAATAGGCCAGTGTTTCACCGCTGCGCGTCATCGCAGTCTCACGCGCCAGCACCGTTTCTGCCGCTTTTCTGGCCCGGATAAAACGTCCAGCCTCGAGATGCGAGAGTGCATCCAGCAAAGCGAGATGCAGGGCGCGCTCCTGGTGCTGGATGCGCCAGCGCCGCGCGTGGCCCGGCATGGCAAACAGGGCCGCCAGGGCACGCAAGGCCACGTGCAGGGTAAAAAACAGCAGTGCCAGCAACAGCACGACCAGATTCAGCGACAAGTCCACCCGGTAGGGCGGCCAGAACACCGTGATAGTGCCCTGGTTATTGCCGGCAAACAGGGCGATGGCGACCGCCATACCAAACAACGCCAGAAACCACAGGGCAGCCCGCATGTCTACCGTCCAGCGGCCGCAGTGGTCAGTGCGGTCAGTGTTTCATCCACGCGGGGCAATTGCAGCGTCTTCATCTGTGCCTGCACCTGCTGCAACAGGCTCGCCGCCGCCTGCGTTTTTTTCGAAGTCGTGTCGAAGTACTTGTTCAGCGACATCGAGGCTGCCGCCAGGTCTGCGCGCGACGACTCAAGTTGGCGCGCCAGCAGCCCCAGCCGGGCGTTGAGCAGTTTGAGCTTGAAGTTCTCCCGCACGAAGAAGGACTGTTCCGGCGACAGCAGCGCCGCCTCAGGCTGCTCGATGCGGCTGACCCGCACCAGGCTGCGCGCCTCGTCAAGCACCAGCTGCAGACTGCGCTGCCACCACTTGAGCGTGCCATCCGGACCCTGGCGCTGGGTGGAAGCCGTGGCATTGACGGGCGCCACCGCATTGGCCACCACCAGCTCATCCGCCAGGTGCACCAGTTCATCGAGCTTCACCAGAAGACCCGGCGTGTCGCTGACAGCCGCCGACTTGATGCGCTCGATATCCCGCGCAATGGCCCGCTGCAAAGGCGTCAGACGGGGCTGCGCCGCGCGAACCACACGTTGCTCGGCACTTTTCAGCGCCGCCAGCAGGGGTTCGACACTGCCCGTGAGCTGGGCCTGCTGCTGCGCCAGGCGGATGGCCGACTCAATGTCGACCACCAGGTTCTCATCGCGCGAACGCGACAGACTCTGCATCAGGTCTTCCAGCTGCGTGCGTTGCAGCGCGATCTCGCTCAAGCGCGTCTCATAGACGGTGACCCGCGCCGCCGTCTCCCGGGCCAGTTCCTGCGCCTGTTTGGCCATGGTACGGGCCTCTACCGACTGGCTCGTGGCGTCACCGCTCTGCCGGGCCAGCTGCTCCTGGACGCCCGAGAGCCGTTGCCACAGAAAACCACTGGCCAGCAGGGCGACCAGCGCCACCGCACCCAGACTCAGGAGGACCCAGCGTGGCGCGGGCGTGGGCGTGGCACGGGCCGCCAGGCGATCCGCAGCCCCGGGCGCCTCTTCCCCCGTATGGGCAGATGTTTCGGCGGTGGAATCGGAGTTCATCGCATTGATTCTATAGAGGCCACCACATCCGGCAGCGTCGGACGTGACTCGCAAACAACACCGAAACCAGCCATCCGTGCCGCCGCGGCAATGCGGGGGTGCGTCGCCACCGCGCGTGCGCGAGACCAGCTCTGCCCGGGCAGCCAGGCGCTCAGGTTGGCCACTGCTTCGGTGCTGCTGAGCAGCCACACCGCACCATCCGTGGCCGCCTGGCGCGCCAGTTCACATTCGTGCGCGCTGAATTGAGGCGCGTAGCGCTGGTAGGCCACGACGAAATCGGCCCGGGCGCCCGCCTGCGCCACCCGGTTGGCAAACCACTCGCGCCCGGTGCCCTGCCCGGGGCTGCCACTGCCTGCGGCGTCGCCACCGCGCACGATCAGCACCCGATCACCGGCGTGCACCTGCGCGCCAACGACCTGCCACAGGGCTTCAGAATCAAATTGACCGGCGTCCAGCGCGGGGACATCCAGCCGGTCAGGCGCAACACCTTCACGCAACAAGGCCCGCGCCGTTCCGGGGCCGGTCGCCCACGCTCTTGTTTTGATAGCTGCTTGCGCACTGAATTCGGGGGCTAGAGGCGGTTTTGATGCAAAGAAATGCTCCACCGCGTTGCCACTGACAAACATCACCCCCACGTACTCGGCCAGGTGCCGCCATGCCTGCACCAGATCGGCCGGATCGTCCACCGGACCCACCTGGATCAGTGGCAGCGCCACGGCATCCAGGCCGTGCGCTGACAGATCACGCACCCATCGTTGCGCCTCGCGCTCGGGACGGGTAACGATGACCCGCATGATCAGGTATTACCCTGGGGCTCACCCGGCGCCAGGATGGATCCCCCTTTGGCGGCAATGCCGGCGCGCAGATCGGCCGCCACCCGCTCACCCAGCGCCGTGGCGCTCGCCAGATCGGTCACAGGCGCGCTGATGCGCACGCACACCAGCTCCAGCACGCCCTCCGGGTCGCCCCAGGCCGCGTCAAGGGTCAAGGTGTCGGCGTGGAGGGTGGCAAACGCGGCCAGCGGCATGGAGCAGCTCCCGCCCATGGCACGGCTCACCGCCCGCTCGGCCGACACCGCCAGCCAGGTGGTCTGGTGCGCCAGCGGTGCCAGGGCATCGATCACCTCCCGGCGTTCGGCGCGCACCTCAATGCCCAAGGCACCTTGTCCGGCGGCGGGCAGCATTACGTCCGGCGCAAATGTGTTGCGAATGCGCTCACCCAGTCCCAGCCGCTTCAGGCCAGCCGCTGCCAGCACGATGGCGTCATACAGCCCATCATCGAGCTTGCGCAGCCGCGTATCCAGATTGCCACGCAAAGGCTCGATCTTCAGGTCCGGGCGCCGGGCGCGCAGCAGGGCCATGCGGCGCAGGCTGGAGGTGCCGACCACGGCACCCTGCGGCAATGAAGCCAGCGTCGCGTAGTGGTTGGAGACAAAGGCATCGCGCGGGTCTTCGCGCTCCATCACGCAGGCGAGGACAAACCCCTCGGGCAGTTCCATGGGCACATCCTTGAGCGAATGCACGGCCAGGTCAGCCCGGCCTTCTTCCAGCGCCACTTCCAGTTCTTTTACAAACAGGCCCTTGCCGCCCACTTTGCTCAGGGAGCGGTCCAGAATCTGGTCGCCCTTGGTGGTCATCCCCAGCAGGCTCACCTGGTGCCCGCGCTGCTCCAGCAGTGCCTTGACGTGCTCGGCCTGCCATAGGGCCAGGCGGCTTTCCCGTGTTGCTATCGTGATCGTCAAATTGCTCATACGCGGCTGCTCAAAGTCGTAACCTGTTGGTAATCCTGGGTGAACGGAGGATGCTAGCATGGCCCGACTTGCAGTCCTGAGCAACTCTCCCTTCCAAAACGCCATGATCCAACCGCCAAAATCCGCATCGCCCGCGCGCACCAAAGACAACGAACGCCCACTGGTGGAAGACATCCGCCTGCTGGGTCGCATCCTGGGTGACGTCATCCGCGAGCAGGAGGGTGTGGCCGCATTCGAGTTGATCGAGCAAATCCGCAAGCTGTCGGTGGCATTTCGCCGCGACGCCGACCACGAGGCCGACAAGGCGCTCAAAAAGCTGCTCAAGGGCTTGAGCGGCGATCAGACGGTCAGCGTGATCCGGGCCTTCACCTATTTCAGCCACCTGGCCAATCTGGCGGAAGACCGCCACCACATCCGGCGCCGGGCCATCCACGAACGCGCCGGCGACACCCAGGAAGGCAGCATTGAAGTGGCCCTGGCCCGCCTGCGCTGGGCCGGGATATCGCCCAGGACAATTGCCAACACGCTGGCGACCAGCTTTGTCTCACCGGTGCTCACCGCCCACCCCACCGAGGTCCAGCGCAAAAGCATCCTGGACGCCGAGCGCGACATCGCCCAGCTGCTCGTGGCCCGCGACGACATCAAGGTCAAGGCGGCGTCCGTCAACGCCAACAAGGATGCACTGACACCCCGCGAACTGGCCGCCAACGAGGAACAGATGCGCGCCCGCGTGTTGCAGCTGTGGCAAACCCGGCTCCTGCGCTTCACCAAGCTCACCGTGGCCGACGAAGTGGAAAACGCCTTGAGTTACTACGAGTCAACCTTCTTGCGTGAAATCCCCAAGCTCTATGCCGACCTGGAACGCGAGCTGGGCCAGCACCCGGTGCACAGCTTTCTGCGCATGGGCCAGTGGATCGGCGGCGACCGGGACGGCAACCCCAATGTGAACGCGCAGACACTGATTCATGCCCTGCGCCGCCAGGCGGACGTCGCGCTGCGCCACTACCTGACCGAAGTGCATTACCTGGGCGGAGAACTGTCGCTCTCCACCATGCTGGTGGACTGCCTGCCCGACATGCAAGCGCTCGCAGAGCGCTCGCCCGACACCAATGAACACCGCAAGGATGAGCCCTACCGGCGCGCCCTGATTGGCGTCTATGCCCGGCTGGCCGCGGCCCTCAAGGACCTGACCGGCGGCGACGCCGCGCGCCACGCCGTAGCGCCCCAAAACGCCTACAAGACCGCCGAAGAGTTCCTCGCGGACCTGCGCACCATCGAGGCCTCGCTGCTGGCCCACCATGGGGCCGCGCTGGTGGCGCAACGTCTGCACCCCCTGATCCGCGCGGTCGAAGTGTTTGGCTTTCACCTGGCCACGGTCGACTTGCGCCAGAGTTCCGACAAGCATGAAGAAGTCGTGGCCGAACTGCTGGCGGTGGCGCGCATCGAGGCGGCTTACAGCAGCCTCGATGAGATGGCCAAACGTGCGCTGCTCCTGAAAATGCTCAACGACGCCCGGCCGCTGCGGGTGCTGGGCAACGTCTATTCGGAGCTGGCCCGAAGCGAGCTGGCGATTTTCGAAGCCGCCTTGAGTGCGCGCGCCCGCTTTGGCAAGGAAGCGATTCGCCACTACATCATCAGCCACACCGAAACCGTGAGCGACCTGCTCGAAGTGCTGCTGCTGCAAAAGGAAGTGGGCCTGATGCACGGCACGCTGGACGGTGCATCCACCAACGACCTCATCGTGGTCCCGCTGTTCGAAACCATCGAAGACCTGCGCAACGCGGCGCCCATCATGCGGGCCTTCTATGCCTTGCCCGGCGTGGCGAAGCTGGTGCAGCGCTCCGGCGCCGAGCAGGACATCATGCTCGGCTACTCCGACACCAACAAGGACGGCGGCATCTTCACCAGCAACTGGGAGCTGTACCGGGCCGAGACCGCCTTGGTCGAGCTGTTCGACAGCGTCAACA
>NZ_JAUSLE010000060.1 GCF_030646845.1 Rhodoferax sp.
GGCGCTGTTTGTGCTGCCCTCGCTGTTTATCCTGATCGGCTTGAGCTGGATTTATGTGGCCTTTGGCAGCGTGCCCTGGGTCGCCGGGCTGCTGTATGGCATCAAGCCCGCCGTGGCGGCGATCGTGTTGCAGGCGGTGCACCGCATTGGCTCGAAAACATTGAAAAAACCATCTACAGCTCCCGTGTTATGGGCGGTAGCAGCTATTAGTTTTATAGCAATTGCATTTTTGAACGTGCCCTTTCCATGGGTGGTGCTGGCGGCGGCGCTGACCGGTTGGCTGGGTCAGCGGTTTGCGCCCCGGCAATTTGCGGCGGGTGGCGGGCATGGGGCGGCCAAGGCGCATGACAGGGCGGAGCGCCCTGCCCTCATCGACGATGACACGCCCACGCCGCCCCATGCCCGCTTCAAAAAATCCCGCCTGGCCACGGTGTTGGCGGTGGGCGCACTGCTGTGGTTACTGCCCATGGGCGCGCTCATCGCCTGGCAGGGCTGGAGTGGTGCAGTCGCACAAATGGGCTGGTTCTTCACCAAGGCAGCGCTGCTGACGTTTGGCGGCGCTTATGCCGTCTTGCCCTATGTGTACCAGGGCGGAGTGGAGCAGTTTGCCTGGCTCAGCGGGCCGCAGATGATGGACGGTTTGGCTTTGGGGGAGACCACGCCCGGCCCGCTGATCATGGTCGTGGCGTTTGTGGGATTTTTAGGCGGCTGGAGCAAACAGGTGCTGGGGCCGGAGGCGCTGTTTCTGGGCGCGGCGCTGGCCGCCACCGTGGTGACCTGGTTTACCTTTCTGCCGTCCTTTCTGTTCATCCTGGCAGGCGGCCCGCTGGTGGAGTCCACCCACGGCAAACTGCAGTTCACCGCGCCGCTCACCGCCATCACCGCTGCCGTGGTCGGGGTGATTGCCAGTCTTGCTCTGTTTTTTATAGTACACATCGCACAAAGGACGGGGGCTGGAGGCCTATTTGGCTTGAATATTGACGTGGCGGCGCTGGCACTGGCCTTTGCGGCCGCGGTGGCCTTGCTGCGCTACAAGCTGGGCGTGATACCAGTGATTGCAGGCTGTGCGCTGGCGGGTTTGGCGCTGCGGATGGCAGGCTGGGCCGGATAAACATCTGGCATCACCTTGTCGCCATTCCGTCCTTTAACACCCGTGTTTTCCATGGGACTGGGCCACGGCATATCCGACTAGACTGTTGACGACGCCAAGGGTAGTGCCAGGATGACGGGCTATCGGTCGTTTCCAATAATTTTCACAAGGACGTCGTCATGGATCCATCCACCGCCAAAAATCAGTCAGTCGCGCGCAGGCTGGCGCTGTTGTCCCTGGCCGGGCTTGCTGCGGTGCTGCTTGCGGTGAGCATTGCCATCGGCGTCATAGAACAGCGCAGCACGCACGCCTTGATGGTGACGTCGGTGGCCGATCGAGTGCAAAGCGTGGTCGCCGTGGCGGATGCCTCCGATCAGGTCAACCGTGAGTTGATGCTGCGCTCCTACAAGAGTTTTCGACAGGATTTCGACCCGGCACCCACCTTGAACGAGGCCACCGGTGAACTCAACAGTTTTGGTGCGCTCGTCAACAATGACTTCGGTGCCGTTGACAAATTCACCAGGGACACTGGCGGGGTGGCGACGGTATTTGCGAAAAAAGGGGCAGATTTCCTGCGCATCACCACCTCCCTCAAAAAACAGGATGGGGAACGCGCACTGGGAACCTTGCTGGATCGCGCCCACCCGGCTTACAAGCTGATACTGGCCGGCCAAAGCTACACGGGACCCGCCCTGTTGTTCGGCAAGCCTTATATGACCCACTACGACCCCATCAAAGACGCGGCGGGCGCGGTTATTGGTATCTTTTTTGTGGGCAATGACATTGGGCTTCAACAGGTCGCGCTGGAAAAGCAAATCGCGGACGTGCGGTTTTTTGAAACCGGGGGTATCTATTTCATCGACTCGCCGGGACCGCTAACAGGGGCGCATTTTGCAGCGCATCCGAGCGCCAAAGGTAAAAAAGTCCTGGAGGTCTACCCGCAGGCCGAAAAGTTCCTGACTGCCATCGCTGCTGCACCGGACGGCTATGAGCGCAATGCATTCACCCTTCTGGGTGCCAAGCAGGACGACAAGTGGGCGGTCATGCGGAAAACCAAAGCCGGAACCGGATGGCTGGTTGCCGAGGTATCGGAGAGCGAGTCCATGGCCACCTACTGGGCCAATATGGCGGTCATCTGGGCGCTGCTGGCCGCCACCACGGTCTTGCTGGGTATCGGCCTGTATCTGCTGGTGCGTCGCACCGTGAGCCAACCCCTGGGCGAGTTGACGGTCGCGGTCACGGCGGTGGCCCAGGGTGATTTGACCCAGGTCTTTCATACGGATCGACAGGATGAAATCGGCGCACTGGTCAATGAGGTTGAAGGCATGCGACAGCGCTACATGCAAGCCTTGTCGCAGGTCCGTGCATCGGTTGACAGCATCGGCACGGCCAGTGCCGAGATCGCCAGCGTCAACCAGGACCTGAGCGTGCGCACCGAGCAAACCGCCAGCAATCTGCAGCGCACGGCATCCAGCCTGGAGCAGCTTACCGGGACCGTGAAACAGTCGGCCGACGCCGCGCGACAAGCCAACCAGCTGGCGGCATCGGCCGCCGAAGTGGCCGCGCGCGGTGGTGCAGTTGTGGGCGAGGTGGTCACCACCATGAATGACATCAACCAAAGCTCCAAGAAAATCGCGGACATCATCAGTGTCATCGACGGTATTGCCTTTCAGACCAACATCCTCGCCCTGAATGCCGCCGTCGAGGCCGCCCGGGCGGGCGAACAGGGCCGCGGGTTTGCGGTCGTGGCGAGTGAAGTACGCAGCTTGGCGCAACGCAGCGCCGAGGCGGCCAAGGAGATCAAGACACTGATTGGTACCTCCGTCGACAAGGTCGCATCGGGCACCAAGCTGGTGTCGGATGCCGGCAGCACCATGAGCGACATTGTGCAATCGGTGCGCAAGGTGGCCGATGTCATTGGCGAGATCACGGCTGCGTCGGCCGAGCAGAGCTCGGGCATTGCCCACGTCAACCAGGCGATTGGCAACCTGGACCAGATGACGCAGCAAAACGCCGCCCTGGTGGAGGAGAGTGCCGCCGCGGCTGAAAGCCTGCGCGAGCAAGCCGATCAATTGGCGCAGGCCGTGGCCGTGTTCAAGATCAGCGCAACAGGCATGTCCGTGACGTCGACGCCACGCCGCCCCACCAGGGACATTACACCGCGTGCCACCGCCCTCCCGCACCAACGGCCGCAGCCGACAAAGCCCGCACCGGCGCTGGGCAACAGCCGATCAAGTAGTCCGGCCAGGAAACCACTGGCGGCAGGCACGACGCAGGCACCCGCTGCCATGAAGAAGCCGCTGGCAGTGGCGGCACCTGTCAGGCTCGCAGCCGCCAAGCCGGCGCCTGTGGCCAGCCGGGCGCCAGACGCGGATTGGGAGAGCTTCTAGGCGCCAGACCCGGCCTCTTGCGGCCGGCGTCTGTCCGGTTCAGGCCAGTTCGGCGATCAGTTCAATTTCAACGCAGGCGCCCAGCGGGATCTGGGCTACGCCAAAAGCGCTGCGGGCATGCGCGCCCTTGTCGCCAAAGACCTCCCCGATCAACTCGCTGGCCCCATTGGTCACCAGGTGCTGCTCGGTGAAGTCACCGGTGGAGTTGACGAGTGACATGACTTTGACAATGCGCCTGACGCGGTTCAGGTCGCCTGTCGCCGCGTGCAAGGTGCCCAGCAGGTCGATGGCAATGGCCCGCGCCGCCGCTTTGCCCTCAAGGGTCGTCATGTTCTTGCCGAGCTGACCGACCCAGGGTTTGCCATCCTGTTTGGCGATGTGGCCACTCAGGAATACCAGATTCCCGCTTTGAACAAAAGGCACATAAGCCGCCGCCGGAATGGCCACGGGCGGCAGGGTGATGTTGAGTTCGGTCAGTTTGGCGTAGATGTTCATGATTGTCCTTTGGGTTGATTTATGAATGAAATTGGCCTCTAGCCCACGTATCATCTGCGGTAGCAGCTATCTATTTGATAGCAGACTGCCTCTGCGACTGGCCCTGGCTCTCAGCGGGCGCGGCCTCCACAGTGACCCCCACCGTCAGTGTATGACTGGCGCCGCCATGAATGACGCCGCGTATCGGTGAGACATCAATGAAGTCCCGCCCGGTGGCCAATGTCACGTAGTCTTCGCCCGGCGAGTGCCAGCCACAGCGGTTGTTGGTGGGGTCCAGATCGCACCAGCGTTCATCCGGCGGCAGGTCCGGCACATAGACCGAGACCCAGGCGTGGGACGCATCGCTGCCCTTGAGCTTGACCGTGCCGGGCGCCGGCTCAGTGAGCAGATAGCCGCTGACGTAGCGTGCCGGGATGCCCATGGCGCGCAGGCAGGCAATCATGATGTGTGCGAAATCCTGGCAAACACCTTTGCGTTGGGCCAGTGCCTCCAGCGCCGGTGTGTTGACCTCGGTGCTCTGGCTTTCATAGACGAAGTCGCTGTGAATGCGGCGCATCAGATCCTGCGCCGCCGCCAACACGCTGACGTCCGGCGCAAAACTGGGCCGCGCATAGGCCGCAAATTCGGGGTGTCGGGGGACAAAAGGCGAGGCAAATACAAATTCGCTCGCTGCATCAAAACGGCCACCGGACTGATAGCGGAAGAGATCCCGGGTCTGCTCCCAGCTGATGGTGCTGCTGGGTGGCGGCTGGCTGTCGTTGGCAACCACGCTATGCGCTACCACCCGCAGTTGGGTATGCGGGGTCTGCAGCGAAAAGAAACAGCGGGTGTTGCCGAATACGTCCAGCGCATGCCTGATCTGGGCGGGTGGGGGGCTGATGTCAAGCGTATGGCTCACCAACTGTTGGTGGCGCGTGTTCACGGGCTGCAGGTAGGCCATGTGCTGCGCAGTTTCCACGGCGGGCACATAGTCGTACCGGGTTTCGTGGGTGACTTGCAGCTTCATCAGGTGCCCACGCTCTGATTGGTCTGCCCGGAGTGGGTGAAGTAGGTGGTGCTGATTTCCTCCGACACGTTGAAGGCGGCACCCATGCATTGCATGAGAACCTCATTCAGGGCATAAAAATAGCCGGGCTCCGTGTCGGCTGCCGTGCCTGCCGGCGTGTCGCTGGCGATGGCTTCGCTCAGTTTCGCCAGGCTCCAGGCCGCCGGGTCGGGCACCCGCAGCGACAAGCCGCTGAGTTCGTCCGGCTCACTGCCGGCCAGTTTTGCCAGCCGCCCGCGCAGCGTGTGGGCAACCCAGGCCAGTGAACGCGGGTTGTCGCGGTCCAGCACCAGCAAGTCGATCAGAGGGGCAATGTCGCGGCTTTGCTGGTATTGCGCATGAAAAGTGATGGTGCTGTCAAACAGTTCCATCATGGCCTCAAAGCCGCCATCCGTGTGCACCGAGCCGGTCTCCAGACCGCGCGCCAGTGCCCCCGCCAGAAAACCCAGGCGCTCGATGTGACGCCCGATGCTCAGCAAGCGCCAACCGTCGTCGCGGGTCATGCGATCCGTCTGCGCGCCCGTGATGGCCGCCATGTGGTCACTGGTGCTTTTGAGCACCTGCAGGGCGTCCAGCGACGAGTAGTCGCCGCTGAGGGCGTGCGCCGTGCAGCGCGCAAACAGCTCTTCTTCGGCCCGCACGATCACTCGCCAGTGTTCCTGCGACAGCCGCTCGCGCACGGTAGAACCCGCCATCTTGAGCGCACGCAGGTAGTAGCCGACGCTGGTGGCGCCATCGGTGCTGCCCAGGCTTGAGATCAGCGAGCGCTCAAAGACGCGGCGCGCCTGGGCCGCTGAGGGCACGCCCGGCAACACCAGGGTGTTGGCCACTGCCATTTTGGTGAGCCACGCCAGCAAGGGCGGCGAGGCCTGGTCTTCCCCGTTGAGGCATTCCAGTGTCAGGCGGGCCAGCCGGATCGCGTTCTCGGTGCGCTCGGAGTAGCGCCCCAGCCAGAAGAGGTTCTCGGCTGCGCGGCTGGTGACCAGACGCTTGCGTTGCGCCAGCGAGGCCGGCGTCAGGTGAGGCTGCAGGAGCGTGGTTTTGTCAACCTCTCCCCGGGCCAGCGCCCAGACGTCGGCACTGCTGCCACCCCGCTGCATGGACGCAATATCCGCCGTGCTCCCTGCCACGCGTGCCAGTCCGCCCGGCAGCACGCGCCAGGCCTTGGCGCCGTCCGATACGGCAAACACCCGCAGCATGACCGAACGCGGCACGATCCGCCCATCGACGGCGGGGCTGGCAGCGGTGCCAGGCGCTGCGGCCTGCCAGGTTGGCATCTGCGACAGGGGCAGGTAGGCCTGCACCGTGTGTTCTTCGCTCTGGCGCACAATGCGGCCGGCCCATTCGTCGACTTCGCGCGGTGTCAATGAATGACCGAGCACGGCGTCAAAACTGTCGTGGATGGGCGAGCCGGGGTAGGTGGATTTGATGGCGCAGTCGCGCAGTCGCGGCAAGGCTTCTTCCATGGCCGAGCGTTCGCCGCACCACCAGGTGGGCAGGGCGGGCAGCTTGAGTTCCTCGCCCAGCAAATGTCGGGACAAGGCGGGCAGGAAGCCCAGCAGGGCGGGCGACTCCAGAAAGGCCGAGCCCGGCGCGTTGGCTACCAGCACATTGCCGGCGCGAATCGCCTGCAACAGGCCCGGCACCCCCAGAGTCGAATCGGGGCGCAGTTCCAGCGGGTCAAGGTACTCGTCATCCACCCGTTTGAGCAGGCCATGCACGGGCACCAGGCCCTTGAGCGTCTTGAGATAGAGGCGCTCATCACGCACGATCAGGTCACTGCCTTCGACCAGGGTCAGGCCAAGATAGCGCGCCAGGTAGGCGTGCTCGAAATAGGTTTCGTTGTAGGGGCCGGGGGTGAGCAGCGCCAGGTGCGAGTCCGGTCCGGCCGGGCTCATCTGCTTCAGGCTGTCCATCAAGGCTCGGTAGGTGTTGGCCAGTCGCTGTACGCGCATGGTCTGGAACGCCTGCGGAAACTGGCTGGAGATGGCCAACCGGTTTTCCAGCAAATAGCCCAGACCCGAGGGCGCCTGGCAACGCTGGCCGACCACCCACCAGTTGCCATCCGGTCCACGCGCCAGATCAAACGCGGCAATGTGCAGATGAATACCGCCCACCGGCTTCACGCCATGCATCGACCGCAGATAGCCGGGGTGCCCCTGAACCAGTGCGGGCGGCAGCAAACCCTGATCCAGCAACTGCTGGGGCCCGTAAACGTCAGCCATCACCTGTTCCAGCAGGCGCATGCGCTGCATGACGCCGGCTTCAATCTGTTGCCAGCTGTCGGGCTCAACGATCAGGGGGAACAGGTCCAGCGACCAGGGGCGCTGGGGTCCGTTTTCATCGGCATACACGTTGTAGGTGACGCCGTTGTCGCGGATCTGGCGCTCCAGGCTGGCCGTACGCTGGTTCAGGTCAACCGCCCCGTCATCCGCAATATGTTCGAAAAACTGGGTCCAAGCCCCCGTCAGGATTGCCTTGTTCGCTATCAACTTTGTAGCGGACGAGGCGACCGGCGCGGCGACGGAAACCATGGCACCGCGCAGCTCGTCGAAATGACCGGCGGCAGCGGTACAAGCCAGGGAAATTGCCTGCACGTCGGGTTGTCCGGCGAGGAGGGCGGCAGGAGGGGAATCGTTTGCGTCTTTCACTGGGTAAGAGTATGCCAGCGTAGTCGCCGCAATTGTCGCTGTCGCACGGCATGCGGTGTGGCGGGTAGGACGGCACTGACACCCTGCCACGGCGCCAGCCGATGGCTGGTCTGCATCGCGACGCGTATCCTTGCCAGTCAGGACAGAAGTGGAGTCTCGCCGTGTCCGTTTTTTTCGACATCATTCACACCACCCATTACCGCTACGCACAGCCGGTATCGCTCGGCGAACACCGGGTGCTTTTCCGGCCGCGTGACAGCCATGATCTGCGCGTGCTGGCGACGGACATGCGCGTGACGCCCACGCCGGTGGACATTCGCCTGATCCAGGACGTCTACTCCAACTCCGTGGCGCTGGTGCAGCCGCAAAGCCCGGCGACTGAACTCAAAGTGGTGTGTACTTTCTCGGTCGAACACACCGGCACGCGGGCGCTCGACTTTCCACTGAGCCCGCGGGCGCAGACGTTTCCGTTTGACTACGATGACGAGGAGCGCCTCGTGCTTGCGCCTTACCTGACACCCTATTACGACGACCCCGACGGCATGCTGCGGACCTGGGCCAAGCAGTTCACCCTGGGCCAGGACGTGACCGGCACGCGTGAACTGCTGGCGGCGATGACGCAATTCATTCGCGACACGATGCAGTACCGGGCCCGGTTCGACCACGGCGTACAAACGCCGTACGACACCCTTCGCCTGCAAAGCGGCACCTGCCGTGACTTCGCGACGCTGATGATCGAGGCCATTCGCCAGCTCGGCTACGCGGCACGCTTTGTGTCGGGCTATCTGTACACCCCATGGCTTGACAGCGAGCTGCCGGCTGGCACGGGTTCCACGCACGCCTGGCTGCAGGTTTACCTGCCCGGGGCTGGCTGGATTCCGTTCGATCCAACCAATAACCTGATCGGCGGCACCGACCTGATTCGCGTCGGCGTTGCGCGACACGCCAGCCTGGCGTCCCCGGTGAGTGGCTCATGGCATGGTTTCCCGGGCGACTTTCTCGGCATAGAAGTCGATGTGCGGGTACACAAACGCACTTGACTCCCTGCTTGCCAGTCTGTTTCATCAAACCTGCATTCGGTTATCGTGACGGTGGTTGCCGATACGCACCCACATCGCTCACCTCATCCTGAAACACCATGAATCCCGTCGTCCTGATCTGGCTGCAGTTCATTCTCTGCGTTGGCGTGATTGGCGTCGCCGGTGTGCGCCTGAGCCGCTACGGGGATGCCATCGCCGCACTGACCGGACTCTCCCGGAACTGGGTTGGCCTGATTCTCGTGGCCACCGTCACCTCATTGCCCGAACTGGTGACCGGTTTGAGTGCCGTGACCGTCGCCGCCGCGCCCGACATTGCCGTGGGCGATGCCTTAGGCAGCTGCGTGTTCAACCTCGCGATTCTTGCCATGATCGATGTGTCCTACCGCAAAGGCGCCATTTACGCCCTTGCCGGCCCTGGGCACATCATGTCGGCGGGTTTCGGGGTCATTTTGCTGGCGGGCGTGAGCTTGGCCATGCTGCTGACCACGCAGGGCATGATGCCCTCCATCGGGCATGTCAGCTTCGCCAGCCTGGCCATCTTCGTGATGTACCTGGTGGCCATGCGTGCGCTCTATCTGACGGAACAGCGCAACACCATTACCGTCGTTGCAGAGCGGCCTGCGCTGACGCTCAAGTCCGCCATGATGGGGTATGGCGTGGCTTCAGCCGTGATTGTGGGTGCGGGCATCTGGCTGCCGCTGATCGGTGTGGAGCTGGCACAAATAATGGGTTGGTCAAATTCCTTTGTCGGAACGCTCTTCGTGGCGTTTGCCACCTCCGTGCCCGAACTGGCCACGACCTGGGGCGCCATTCGTATCGGCGCGATCGATATGGCGATTGGCAATCTGCTGGGTAGCAATTTGTTTGATGTACTGATCCTGGCAATCGATGACTTCGCCTATGTGGCAGGGCCCATCTATGCCCATATTTCCCCGATACATGCCGTGTCGGCCCTCAGCGCCGGCCTGATGAGTGGCGCCGTCATCGTGGCACTGGCCTACCGGCCGGTGTCGCGGGTGTGGCATACCGCCAGCTGGGCCAGCATTGCTCTGCTGGCCCTGTACCTGCTCAATGCCGCGGTTCAATTTCTGCACGGCCAGTAGCCATCACACCACGCACGACACCGCCCGAATTGACTAGCTGCGCCGCAAATCCAGCGTGAACGGAAATTCCTTGCTGCCTGCCACATTGATGGTGGCTGGTGGCACGACCAGCGTGCCCGGTGTGTGGCCCATGGCGGCGAAGCGTGACATGCGCCGGCTCTCGGCTTCATACGCATTGACCGGAAAGGTGTCCGGGTTCAGGCCCCCGGGATGGGCCACGTAGTACTGGCAGCCGCCCAGGGAACGCTTCATCCAGGTGTCCACAATGTCGAACGTCAGCGGCGCATGGACGCCGATGCTGGGGTGCAGGCTTGAGGGCGGGTTCCAGGCCTTGTAGCGCACACCGGCCACATATTCGCCCCGGGTGCCGGTGGATTGCAGGGGCAGGGCCTGGCCGTTGCAGGTGACCACGTAGCGGCTTTCGTTGAGGCCCGTCACATGCACCTCCATGCGCTCCAGGGATGAATCGACATATCGTGCGGTGCCGCCAGGGGCTCCCTCTTCGCCCATCACGTGCCAGGGCTCCAGTGCATTGCGCAAGGTGAGCTCGATGCCCGACGACTGGACTGAGCCGACCAGAGGGAAACGGAACTCGTAGTGCGGCGCAAACCAGCTGGTATCAAAGGCGTAGCCGGCGCTGCGCATCTCGGCGATGACGTCGTCGAAATCCATCCTGATGAAGGTGGGCAGCATGAAACGGTCGTGCAACTCGGTGCCCCAGCGCGTCGCAGGCGCCTGGTAGGGTGCCTTCCAGAAACGCGCTACAAGCGCGCGCAGCAAGAGCTGCTGCACGCTGCTCATATGGGGGTGCGGGGGCATCTCAAATGCGCGCAGCTCCAGCAGCCCCAGACGGCCGGTGGCCGAGTCGGGGGAGTACATCTTGTCGATGGAAAACTCGCTGCGGTGGGTGTTGCCGGTGGCATCGATCAGGATGTTGCGCAAGGTGCGGTCCACCAGCCAGGGCGGCATGCTCTGGCCATGCAGTTCGCGGTTTTTGTAGATCTGCTCGATGGCGATTTCCAGCTCGTAGAGCTGGTCGTTGCGGGCTTCGTCCACGCGTGGTGCCTGGCTGGTGGGGCCGACAAACATGCCGCTGAACAGATAACTCAGGGACGGGTGGTTGTGCCAGTACAGCAGCAGGCTGGCCAGCAGCTCAGGTTTGCGCAAAAACGGGCTGTCGGCCGGCGTGGCGCCGCCCATCACAAAGTGGTTGCCGCCGCCGGTGCCGGTGTGTCGCCCGTCTTTCATGAACTTCTCGGCTGACAGGCGCGACTCGAATGCAACGCCGTACAGGAACTCGGTGTTCCTGACCAGTTCGCCCCAGTGGGTGACCGGATGGATGTTGACCTCGATCACGCCCGGATCGGGCGTGACCTGCAGCAGCTTGAGGCGCGGATCGCGCGGTGGCGGGTAGCCTTCCAGCACGATCTGGACCTTCAGTTCTTCGGCGGTGGCTTCGATGGCGGCCAGCAGGTCCAGGTAGTCCTCCAGCTTTTCCAGGGGCGGCATGAAGACGTAAATCACGCTCGACTTCTCGCCCACGGCTTCGGCCTTGGGGCCGCTGGCCCGGCGTGGGTCACGCACCTCCACGCACAGCGCGCTGCGGGTGATCCAGGCCGCCGATTCCTGCCGCGCGGGCACCCGGGCAAACTCGGCGGGCTCGGCCTGCGCACGGCTTTGGGCACTGGTTGCCATGTGCGCGGTGTCCAGGCCGGTGACGGTCTGGCGCAAACGAGGGGCTTCGGATTGGGGTCCAGTGCCCGACAGGTAGGGGGTCGCTCCCGGCGCATAGCGTGTTGCCAATGCCTCGTGCGCAGGCAGTCCCGAGCGCGGGGCCGAGGGGTCTTGCTCGGTCAGGTAGGGGTAATCCGCCTTGCTGACCCACGGCTGGGAGTCCAGCGGCAAGCGCAGTCCCATGGGCGAGTCGCCCGGCATCAGGTACAGGCGCTCGTCACGCAAAAACCAGGAGCCGGTGGTCCACACGGGGCCGCTCGGGCCTGCCTTGTCAGCCACCTTCACGGGCAGCACATAACCGACCACGCTGTCGAGTTGTTGCTCAAACACGCGGCGCAAGCGGGCGCGCTCCATCTCGTCGTCCAGCTTCGAATCGAACGGGTCCACATTGACTGGCAGCCGACGCTCGCGCCACAGGTAGTACCACACGTCCTCATAGGCGCTCAGCATGAACTCGTCGGTGACGCCCAGCCTGGCCGCCAGGGTCTGGGTGAACCGGTGGGCATCCTCGCTGGTGTAATGGGTCGGCACCCGCTCATCCGCAAACAGCGCGGGGTTGGCCCACACCGGCTGGCCGTCAGCACGCCAGTAAATATTCAGCGCCCAACGCGGCAGCTGCTCGCCGGGGTACCACTTGCCTTGGCCGAAGTGCAGAAAGCCGCCTTGGCCGTATTCGGTGCGCAACTTCTGCACCAGTTCGGTGGCAAAGCCACGTTTGGTGGGTCCGAGGGCGTCCGTGTTCCATTCTGGTGCGTCGCGGTCATTTACGGCCACAAAGGTCGGCTCGCCGCCCATGGTCAGGCGCACGTCCCCTGCTTCCAGCTCATGGTCCACTGCCATGCCCAGCGCCATGACATCCTGCCATTGCTCTTCGGTATAGGGTTTGGTCACGCGTGGGGATTCATAAATACGCGTGACTGCCATGTGATGGGCAAATTCCACCTCGCACTTGTCCATGCCGCCCTCAATCGGTGCAGCGCCTGAGGGCTGCGGGGTGCAGGCCAGCGGAATGTGACCCTCACCGGCCAGCAGGCCCGATGTGGCGTCCAGCCCGACCCAGCCCGCGCCGGGCAGGTAGACCTCGCACCAGGCGTGCAGGTCCGTGAAATCGACTTCGGTGCCACTGGGTCCGTCGAGCGACTTCACATCGGGCTTCAACTGGATCAGGTAGCCGGATACAAAACGGGCCGCCAGGCCGCAATGGCGCAGCAGTTGCACCATCAGCCAGGCTGAGTCGCGGCATGACCCCGATGCCAGCTTCAGCGTTTCATCCGGCGACTGCACACCAGGCTCCATGCGAATCAGGTAGCTGATGTCCTTGTGCACCATCTGGTTCACGTCCACCAGAAAATCGATGGTGCGGCGCTTTCTGCGGTCGATGCGGGCCAGGCAGGCTTTGAGCCGCTTGGTCAGATGGTCGGCTGCCAGATAGGGCGCCAGTTCCTGCGCCAGCAGCGCTTCGTACTTGAAGGGGAATTTTTCAGCGCCCGGTTCCAGAAAGAAGTCGAACGGGTTGTAGACCGCCATCTCGACCACCAGATCGACCGTGACCTTGAATTCGCGGGTCTTCTTCTCAAAAACCAGCCGACCCTGGTAATTGGCGAACGGGTCTTGTTGCCAGTTGATGTAGTGATCAGCCGGCTCCACCTTCAGCGAGTACGAAATGATCTTGCTGCGGCAATGCGGCGCTGGCCGCAAACGGATCACCTGCGGGCCCAGATTGACCAGCCGGTCGTATTTGTAGTGCGTAACGTGGTTCAGGGCAGCGTGAATGGACATGGCTTGTCTCGTTGGTTGAGCAAGGCAAAACCTCACTATGGACACATGCTAGCAATGTTGGTGCCAGCAGGTGTCGGGCCATGCCTCTGCCTGCAGGACCGTCGTCCCGCAACGGTCACATCGCCTGGGTCAGCATGTCGCGGTATTCTTCAACGGTGGCAATGCGGGGGTTGGTCTTGTGGCAATGGTCGGCCATCGCGCCCTTGATGATCTTGTCAAACCAGTCGCTCTGCACGCCCATGGCGGCCAGTCCGGCTGGCAGGTCCAGCCGGGCGTTCATGTCCTTGATGGCTTCCGGGATGTCGCTGCCCGACGTCAGGCCCATGGCATGCGCCATGCGCTGCAGGCGTTGCTCCTTCTGGATCGATTCAGCGGCCGAGTTGAAGCGGATTACAGCCGGCAGGAACATGGCATTCAACGTGCCGTGGTGCAGCCGAGGGTCGACGCCGCCCAGGCTGTGGCTGAGCGAATGCACGCAGCCCAGGCCTTTCTGGAAGGCCATGGCGCCCTGCATGGAAGCACTCATCATGTTCAGGCGCGCTTCGCGGTCCTGTCCATCACGCGTGGCGCGTTCGATGTGTGCCCAGCCGCGTGTCAGGCCGTCCAGCGCAATGCCATCGGCCGGCGGGTTGAACGCGGGGGCCATGAAGGTCTCCATGCAATGCGCGATGGCGTCCATGCCGGTGGCAGCGGTAAGCTTCGGCGGCAGTCCCAGCGTGAGCTCGGGGTCGCAAATGGCGGCCTTGGGCACCAGATGCCACGAATGAAACCCCAACTTGCGATGGTCGTCCACGATGATGATGGCGCCGCGCGCTACTTCGCTACCGGTGCCACTGGTGGTGGGCACAGCAATCAGGGGCGCAACACGTTCGGTAATGCGTGGCGAGCCGCCTTCAATCGTGGCGTAGTGGGTCAGCGGGCCCTCATGGGTCGCCGCAATCGCCACGCCTTTTGCGCAGTCAATGGCCGAGCCACCGCCAACGGCAATCAGGCCATCGCAACCCTGGGCCTTGTACATTGCAGCGGCGGCGCGCACGGCGGCCTCGGTGGGATTGGACGGCGTCTGGTCAAACACCGCCACGGTCATGCCGGGCAGGGCATCGAGCGCTTTCTGCAAAATGCCAGCCGCCTTGACGCCAGGGTCGGTCACGATCAGCGGGCGCGTGATGCCAACCCGGTCGCACTCCTGTTTGAGCAGCTTGATGGCACCAAAGTCAAACTGGATTTGAGTCACGTAGTAGATCAGAGCCATGGCGTTTTGCGGTGTAGGATAAAAGGTCGACTTTACCAACAACCGACCCCGTCACGAGTCACCGCCGTAACACGGGTGCCCTTGAGCATGCTTTTCAATCGAGTACCGACCCATGACTGATGCGACACGCCAGGATTTCCGATTTTTCCATCGCCTGCGCGTGCGCTGGGCCGAGGTGGACATGCAGAAGATTGTGTTCAACGCGCATTACCTCATGTACTTCGACACTGCCATGGCCGACTACTGGCGCGCCCTGGCCTTGCCGTATGACACGACCATGCAGGCGCTGGAAGGAGATATCTACGTCAAGAAAGCCACGGTCGAATTCCACGCCTCGGCACGGGTGGACGACCAGCTGGACGTGGCGCTCAAATGCAGCCGCATCGGCACCTCGTCGATGGTGTTCACAGGTGCGATTTTTCGGGGCGATGACCACCTGATCAGTTGCGAACTTATTTATGTCTTTGCCGACCCGGCCACTCAGACCTCCAGGCCGGTGCCGATCGCTCTTTGCGACATCCTGACGGGTTACGAGGCGTGGGAGCCGATGGCCCGGGTCGAGCTTGGAACATGGCAGGCGCTCGGGGCCGCGGCCCGCAAGGTGCGCACCGAAGTCTTCCTGGAAGAGCAACGCATTCCGGTTGAGATGGAGTGGGACGAGGCCGATGACACCGCCGTGCATGCGCTGGCCCGCAACCGGCTGGGCCTGCCCGTGGCGACCGGACGTCTGCTGCAGCATGCGCCGGGTGTGGGCCGGATTGGCCGTATGGCCGTCAACCGCGTGCTGCGCGGCTCCAACCTGGGGCGCGACGTGCTGCGCGCCTTGATGCAGGCCGCCGCCGATCGGGGTGACCGCGAAGTGTTGTTGCACGCCCAGCGCAATGCCGAGGGCTTCTATGCGCGGCTGGGTTTTCTGCCGCGCGGTGAGCCGTTCGAAGAGGCCGGCATCGTGCACATCGAGATGGTCCACGCGTTACCGCCGGGCTACCAGGCCCTGGTCGGGACCGCTTAGCGAGCCTCTAGATATCTGCCAGCAAGGGGTAGGGCGGCGGCGCAACGACAACGGCCGCGCCACTGGCTGCACCCAGATGCAGCCCACCGGCCTCAACGGCAGAAACCTGCGCCGAGACAATCGCGTCAAAGCCACCTGAGGGTGACTGCGCGGCCTGCGCGACGATGCCGCACGGCTGGGTGTCATCGTCGGCCTGAAACACCTCGTCGCCCGCCTTCATCGGCGCGTCGGAATGCGCTGAAAAGGCGCGGCGCTTCAGGGTGCCGCGAAACTGGCTGCGCGCCACCACCTCCTGGCCGGGATAACAGCCCTTCTTGAAGTTCACGCCGCCGACCGACTCGTAGTTCAGCATTTGCGGCACGAAAGCTTCCACGATAGGCGCGGTGATCATGGCAATGCCGCTGCGCACTTCCCCCCAACACCAGTCTTGCGTGCTGAGCGCCTGGCCGGCCGGCGCTGTCTCGGCGACCGGTGCCAGCCACAACGCCCGGCGCACGCCGTCGGCCGGGTACAGGTTGACTACCGTTGCATTGCCAATATCGGTCTTGGCCCACGCCGATTGGGCGTCACCAGCTATTGATTCGATAGCGTCACCGGCCAGCCCGAACAGCGCGTAGTCGCTGCTGGCGTCGGTCAGCCGGGCCTTGGCGCGCAGCACAAACATGGACAGGCGCTTGAGGGTGGTGGCCAGAATGTCCCGGCTGCACACCAGCAGGATTTCGGTGTGGCTGCGTTTGAAGCCAATGAAACTGGCCTGCATCCGGCCTTTGGCCGAGCAAAAGGCCGCCAGCCGGGCCTCTGACAGGCCCAGCAGCGAAAAATCCTGCGTCAACTGGCCATGAAGGAATTTGGCGGCGTCTTCACCTTCCACGCGGATCACGCCAAGATGGGACAGCGGCGCGACGCCCTTGAGTTCAATTTTCATGAGGTGAATTATCATCCCCCATCGATTTCATGGAAGGCTGTAGGGCTGTGCGTCGCTTCTTTACGTTAATTGTTGTGCTGGCTGCGCTGGCAGGGGGCGGCGCAGTCTGGTGGCTGAACCAGGGCCTGGCCGTGAGCGCCGATACGGTTGACCTGTCGGTCGAGCCCGGCACGTCCGTGCGCGGCGTGGCGCAGGCGGTAAGCGATGCCGGGGTGCAGGTCAGTCCGTCACTGCTGTATTGGTGGTTTCGCCTGTCGGGGGACGCTCGCCAGATCAAGGCCGGTAGTTATGAAATTGAACGCGGCATCAATCCGCGCAGCCTGCTGCGAAAGCTGGTGCGCGGCGAAGAGGCGCTACGCGCCGTGACGCTGGTGGAAGGCTGGAACTTCGTCCAGGTTCGGGCGGCGCTCTCAAAAGCAGAGCAGCTCAAGCCGGAGACACAAGGGCTGACGCCCGATTTGATCATGACGGCACTGGGCAAACCGGGGGTGCATCCGGAGGGCCGTTTTTTCCCTGACACCTATACCTATGCCAAGGGCAGCAGCGACCTGGCGGTCCTCAAACGCGCGATGCGGACCATGGACAAACGGCTGGAGGCCGCCTGGAGCCAGCGCTCGCCCGATACGCCCCTGACATCGCCGGAGCAGGCGCTGATTCTGGCCAGCATTGTCGAAAAGGAAACGGGGCGTGGCAGTGACCGCGCCATGATCGCCGGAGTTTTTGCCAACCGGTTGCGCATTGGCATGATGCTGCAGACCGATCCCACTGTCATCTACGGTTTGGGCGAATCCTTTGACGGCAACCTGCGCCGCCGCGATCTGCAAACCGACACGCCCTGGAATACCTATACCCGCGCCGGGCTGCCGCCAACCCCGATTGCCATGCCAGGCAAGGCGGCGCTGCTGGCGGCCGTACAACCCGCGCCCACCAAGGCCTTGTATTTTGTGGCGCGCGGCGACGGCACCAGCCAGTTCAGCGCCAGCCTGGACGAGCACAATCGGGCCGTCAACAAATACCAGCGTGGGCAATAACGTGAGCATTAGTGTGAGCAGCAGCGGCATATGACAACCATGGATGGACTTTTCATCAGTTTTGAGGGTATCGATGGCGCGGGAAAGTCCACACACATTGACGGCTTGGCGCAGGCGTTCAGGGCGCAGGGCAGGGTGGTCACACTTAGCCGTGAGCCGGGGGGAACACCGCTCGCTGAAAAATTGCGCGTGATGGTTTTGAACGACGAGATGGATGCCATGACGGAGGCTTTGCTGGTGTTTGCGGCCCGGCGTGATCATCTCCAGCGACTCATCGAACCCGCCCTGGCCCGCGGCGAGGTCGTGCTGTGCGACCGCTTTACCGATGCGACCTTCGCCTATCAGGGCGGGGGGCGTGGCTTTGACCTGAAAACGCTATCAATTCTGGAGCAGTGGGTGCAGACAGTCCGTGGGGCGGGGCCTGATTTGATTCGACAGCCAGATTTGACGGTGTGGTTTGATTTGCCCGCTGAAATCGCGGCGCAGCGTCTGGCGGGGGCGCGCACCCCGGACAAATTCGAGGCCCAGCCGGTGGAATTCTTCAGGCGAGTGTCACAGGGATACCTGGAGCGCATGATGGCGTTCCCCGGTCGCTTTGCGCGAATCAAAGCCGACAACACGCGCGATGCCGTCTGGCAGGACGTCCTGAATACGGTGCAGGGCAGAGGGTGGCTGGCATGAACGGCACAGCGGTGGCGCCCTGGATTGCCGCACAAGCCGCACAGCTTTTGGCGCAACGGGGTCACGCCTGGCTGCTCGCCGGCCCATCCGGACTTGGCCAGTACAGCCTGGGTCTGGCGTTGGTGAGAGCCTGGCTTTGTGACAACCCGTCCCCTCGTGGCGCCTGCGGTACCTGTGGCAGCTGCCACGCCATTGATGTGCGCACCCATGCCGACCTGTGCGTGCTCATGCCGGAGACGGCAATGCTGGAGCTGGGCTGGCCCTTGAGTGAGAAGGCGCAGACCGACATCGACGACAAGAAACGCAAGCCCAGCAAGGAAATCCGGGTAGACGCGATGCGCGACGCCGTGGAGTTCTCGCAGCGTACCAGTGCCCGCGGTCGGGGCAAGGCGGTGCTGGTGTTTCCCGCCGAGCGTATGAACAATGTGACCGCCAATGCGCTGCTCAAGACGCTGGAAGAGCCCCCGGGGGACGTGAAGTTTGTGTTGGCGAGTGATGCCGCACACCAGTTGCTGCCCACCATTCGCAGCCGCTGTCTGGGACATACCATGGTCTGGCCGGAGACAGACGCCTCTCTGGCATGGATTGAAGGGCAGGGCATACCGGCGGCGCAAGCCGCCGTGATGCTGCGTGCTGCGGGCGGTCGCCCCGACGACGCCTTGCTGTTTTCCCAATCCGGCCGCGACGCGCAAGCCTGGGTCAGACTGCCCAAAGCGATGGCGCGGGGGGACGTGAGCGCGTTGAAGGACTGGACGCCAGCTCAAACGGTCGATGCCTTGCACAAGCTTTGTCACGATGTGCTGGCCGTCAAAACCGGTGCCGCACCCCGGTTTTTTGACGCCACTGACCTGCCCGCCGGCGGCTCTATCGCGGCCTTGACGACGTGGGCCCGGGCGTTGGCGGCCACCACACGCACGGTGGAGCACCCCTTCAACGCCGGCCTGATGCTGGAGGCGCTTGTGAGTCAGGCCCAAAACGCCCTAAACTCTACACACTAGATACAGCGCATGAGTAACTCTCCTCCCTCTACCCCACGCCCCAGCGTCATTCAGTTGGCGATCAAGGAAAAGTCTGCCCTTTATGCGGCTTTTATTCCGCTGTTCTCGGAAGGCGGCATCTTTATTCCGACATCGCGGGAGTACCAGCTGGGCGACGATGTCTACGTGTTGCTGTCGCTTCCGGAAGACCCGCAACGTTATCCCGTGGCCGGAAAAGTAGCATGGGTGACACCCGCCAAGGCCTCCAACAACCGTACGCAGGGCGTTGGCATTCAGTTTCCCAAAGACGAGAAGTCACGTGCGCTCAGGCTCAAGATCGAAGAGATTCTGGGTGCCCACCTGGCATCTGATCGTCCGACTCAAACCTTCTGAGCCTTCAGTTTTCCCGCTGCCAGCCGATCTGGGTTTATCGGACTTTCCATGTTTACCGATTCGCACTGCCATTTAACCTTTCCCGAACTCGCCGCCGAACTGCCTGTCATCCGCGAGGCCATGACGCAGGCGCAGGTTGATCGCGCCCTGTGTATTTGCACCACGCTGGAAGAGTTTTCCGCTGTTCAGGCGTTGGCCACCCGGTACGACAATTTTTGGGCGACCGTTGGCGTACACCCGGACAATGAAGGCGTCACAGAGCCCAGTCTGCAGGATTTGCTGACGCGGGGCGCCATGCCACGGGTCGTCGGGATTGGTGAAACCGGGCTTGACTACTATCGCCTGGGAGGACGCAGCGTGGCCGACATGGCCTGGCAGCGCGACCGGTTTCGCACCCACATCCGCGCCGCCCGGCAATTGGCCAAGCCGCTGGTGATTCACACCCGAAGCGCGTCCGACGATACCTTGGCCATTCTTCGGGAGGAAGGTGAAGACGGTGACGTGGCAAGTGCCGGCGGGGTCTTTCATTGCTTCACCGAAACCGCCCAGGTGGCACGGGCGGCGCTGGACCTGGGTTTTTACATCTCTTTCTCCGGGATTTTGACGTTCAAGAACGCACAGGATCTGCGCGATGTGGCGGCCTTTGTGCCACTCGACCGGTTGCTGATTGAAACCGACAGCCCTTACCTGGCGCCCGTTCCGCATCGGGGGAAGACCAACAATCCTTCGTATGTACCCTTTGTTGCCGCCTGTCTGGCTGAACTTAGGCAATGCCCGGTGGAGCAGGTCGCCGAAATCACCAGTCGCAACTTCGACCGCCTGTTCAAGGGTGTTCTGCTGTGAGGTCTGGCGGCCTGAGAAATATCATGCATTACTTTAAGAGTCTTTTATATCTTATTGTTTTTTATGGATTTTCTATTTGTCATGCGGGTTCGTATGACGATTTTTTCATGGCCGTCAAACGCGATGACGCCGGCACGGTCACTGCCTTGCTGAATCGGGGATTTGACGCGAATACACTCAATGCAGAAGGTGCGACTGGCCTGTTTCTCGCAGTTCGGGAGCCGTCGCTCAAGGTCGCCGCCGTCCTGATCAACTGGCCCAAGACCAATGTTGAAGCTCGTACTCCGAAGGATGAGAGCCCGCTCATGCTGGCCTCGCTCAAAGGTTTGACAGAGGTTTGCCAGCAACTCATCACAAAAGGTGCCGATGTCAACAAACCTGGCTGGGCGCCGCTGCATTACGCAGCCACCCATGGGCATCTGGCGGCAATGACCTTGTTGCTGGACAACCATGCCTATATCGATGCGGCATCCCCGAACGGCACCACGCCGCTCATGATGGCCGCCAACTATGGCACGCCGGCGGCGGTGAAACTGCTGCTGGAGGCCGGCGCAGATCCATTGCTCAAGAACGACCAGGGATTGTCCGCCATCGATTTTGCCCACCGTGCGAATCGGCCGGAGTCAGCCGAGATCATTGCGGCCTTTGTCCGTGCTCGGCAGCCCAAGGGAACCTGGTGAAAACCTCTGAATCGTACTTCATACGATGTATATCTCTCTAACGTGTTGATTTAGCGGAAGATTTTTCCGATTCGGGTAAAAAAAGGGCGTTTTCGGAAGTCCGAACAGCCGGTTTTTCAGGGCGCGAAGCGGCATCTGTGGCACGCAGCAACCCCGCCCGCAAAGGGGCAGCTTTGACCGGGAAACGCCAGGTCGTGCACCGGGCTTGTAAGGTGTCGACAGGTGTGGCTTGACCGATCGGGTACCCCTCCCGGCGTTTCGCTTCGCTCCCATGGGACTGCGCCCCATACCCCGGAAGGCCCCTCGCGCTCTGTATGTGGGCAGTCATCATGCGGCCACGCTTTCCCGGTTGAGCAGCACCTCGACGGCTTCAGCAGCCTCCCGGATGGCTTCGACCTGTTCGCGGTACACGTGCACCCATACCGGGGCAGACTCACCCCCCGCCAAGGCAAACGCTTCCCCGATGGCGTCCGCGTGGACGAGCCGGCGATTCAGGGCATTGATCGCTTCCGTGATGGCACTCATGGGGTTCCCCTTGGCGCGCTTGCCAGCTTGGCGGCCTTCGCCGCCGCTGTCTTTGCGCTACCGGCCTGAGAGGGCTTTGCGCTCCCGTTTTTCGGCTTCGTAGCGGGCCTGCTTTTCGGCTCGGGTGAGCTTGGCGGGCTCGACAGGGCCGGATTCGCCAGGTGCGGCTGGTTCGCGGAAAGTTGTTTTAGATGGGCATTCGCTGGCCGAGGCAGGTTCGCTGGCGGGCGCTGGAGGGTCAGCCGGATGGCGCAGGTAGGCGTCCAAGGCGACGCAAAGGAGGGCGTTGAGGGAAATGCCGAGGTAGTCGGCCTTGGCGCGTGCAGCGGCGTCAAGGGCGTCGGGGAGTCTGAGTGAATAGGCCATGCCGCCATTATGACGTCATTTTGATGTCTATTTTCAGACGGTGGAAGACTTGTTTGAGCAGTTGTTTTATATGGGACAAGCCCACCGGCACCGGCCAGCGCCCGGGCTACGCCCGTGCTAAGGCCGGGGGCCGATAGACCTGTTGTTTTATCCAGCAATATGCGCAACCGGTTCACATCATCGTAAGCCGAGCGGAAACACCGAGCCTGCCGGATCAGCAGCGACCACCAAGCGCCATCCTGTGGCGTGATCTGGCGACCTTCAGGCGTGATCAATTGATCTGCCTCAAAGCGCCAGCCAGCCCAAGCCTTGCCGGGCAGCTCGTAGCGCGAAAGGATGCGGGCCAGCTTGTACACTGCAAACGGGATACGGTGAGAGCCGGTTTCCCAGTTATGCCAAGTGCGTTCTGTGACCTGAAAATACTTCCCGGCCTCAACAATTGACCAACCCAGCCGAAGACGAGCATAGCGAAGACGAAACCCAAGCTGGGCGCGTGTGTCCGGGTCATGACGGCAGGATTTTGTGTGTTTGGAACTGTGACTGTACTTCATACGATGTATAGACTTGCAAGTTGTTGATTTCATTGGAAATTCTTTCATTTGTAGGCAAATAAAACCGGTCTTTTAGGGCGCGAGGCAGCGACTGGCAGGGCGCAACCCATCCCGCGAACTAGCATCAGGGCAGGGCGAGGGCTTCGCGCTCAGGCCAGCAGCAAGGCCCGCCGGAGGCTTGGTGTGGTGGCTCGGGTACCCCTCCCCACGGTTGACCCGCTTCGCGTTTCTGTCCCCGTTCTGGGCATTCCACGAGCCGTACAGGCGATCAGTGAAGGCGCTCATGGCGTACCCCTTTCAACCGCTACAACAACGGACGGACGTTCCAGTTTTGGTACTTTCCCCCCCGTATTACTGTACGGGGGGGTAAGGGGTACATTTGCCGCCGCGATCAGCACGTCCGACGCCACCCGGCCAGCGTCAGGCTCCGCCTTTGCCGATGGCCCGGCTTGCGCCGTCCTGAGCGGACCATTGAGCGTGCGCTGCATGGCGATATCGAGCTGGCGTTCCCGTTGTGCCATGTCCCGGAACAACCGAGCCTGACGCACCAGGAGCGACCACCAGCCCTGGCATTCAGGCGTGAAGCCGTGGCCCTCAGGCGTCCACAACTTGCCCGAGTGCATGTGCCAGCCCTCCCAGCCCTTGCACGGCAGCTCAAACAGCCTCATGACGCGCACCAGCTTGTAGGCCGCGTAAGGTACAGTGACGGTGCCGGAAATCCAGTACCGAATGGTGCGTGGCGTGACGTGAAGAAGTTGCGCAGCCGCTTCAGGTGTGAGCCCAGCGTCCGATAACAGTATTTTGAAGCGAGAGCCAAGCAGAGCGCGGGTTTCACGGGTTTTCCGGGGTGTCAGTTTTTTCTTATCGTACTTGATACGATGTATATTATGTTAATAAGTATACAGGGTTAAGCCATGGAGAGATTTGACCCTGCTCAGTTGCCAGCCCTGCCAGATGAGCTTGTCGCGTGTCTTCAATACATGGTCGAGGTGGATGCGTCTGATTTGTTCTTGACGGTCGGCGCAGCGCCAAACGTCAAAGTTGATGGCGAAATGCGACCGTTGGCGATGTCCCAGTTACCTCCTGGTCGTGTGAAGGAACTTGCCTACTCGCTGATGACCGAGTCGCAGATAAAGCAGTTCGAGGTGGATCTGGAATGCGACCTTGCTGTCGGGCTCGAGCCACTGGGCCGCTTCAGATTGAATGTATATCTTCAGCGCGGCCAGGTCGGTATGGTTGCGCGCTATGTCAAGAACAAAATCCCGTCGATTGCCGCCCTCAGGATGCCGGCGGTCCTGCAGAAGCTGGCGACGCTCAAACGCGGCCTGGTCCTTATGGTGGGCGCCGCCGGATCGGGCAAATCGACCACCCTGGCCGCGATGCTTGACTATCGAAATCAGGAGGCTGCTGGTCACATCCTGACGATCGAAGACCCGATCGAGTTCCTTCACCCGCACAGGAAGTGCGTGGTGGACCAGCGCGAAGTGGGACTCGATACCCACTCCTTTGATGAGGCGCTCAGACATGCCATGCGTGAAGCGCCAGACGTGATCATGATCGGTGAAATACGCGACCGCTTGACGATGCAGCACGCCATGAACTATGCCGAAAGCGGACATCTGTGCCTCTCGACGCTGCACGCGAACAACGCCAGTCAGGCCATTGAACGAATCATCAATTTCTTCCCTGAAGAATCAAGAAAGCAGACCTTGATGGATCTTTCGCTGAATCTGAAAGGTGTGGTTGCGCAGCGGTTGATCCGGGATACCCACAGCAGCCTGGTTCCTGCCACCGAAGTCATGCTGCAGTCCCCTTTTGTTTCAGACCTGATACAGAAAGGTCAAATCGATCAGATCAAGGCGGCGATTGGCAAGAGCATCGAGCTCGGAATGCACACGTTTGACCAATCATTGTTTGATCTGTTCACGCGGCACGAGATCACCCAGGCTCAGGCGATCGACTACGCGGACTCCAAGACGGACCTGTCGCTCCAGATCAGGCTCAGCGCAGGCAAACTCCCGGACCCAACCGGTCTGACGATTCAGCGCTAGCCACGCAAAGACACTCCAGACCATTCTTCCAGTGGAAACAATACATGACGGCCGAGCCAACGACACAAAATGACCAGTGGGCCAAGACCGCGCCCAGTCCGCTAGCGGAAGAGCCTGCGCCGAGACAGGGACCCGCCCGGAATATGACCGAATTGCGCGTGCTGATCCATGACGCAAGAAGCGCTCCGGTCAGCACCCTGGCCGAGTCGCTCATTGATCTGAAACTCACCGATATCAAGGCCCTGGGCAAGCTCCCCATCAATCCCGCAGAAGGTAAACGCGGCTCTGAACACGTGCTGCTCGAATCGGGACTGGTGAGCGAGTTGCAGCTCGAGCATGCGCGTGCACACATGCTCAGTACGCCGGAAGTCGATGCCACCGTCTTTCAGGTCGAGCCGCAGGCACTGGATCGCCTGTCGTGGGCAGA
Organism: Rhodoferax sp.; assembly: GCF_030646845.1. Taxonomy (GTDB): domain Bacteria; phylum Pseudomonadota; class Gammaproteobacteria; order Burkholderiales; family Burkholderiaceae_C; genus Rhodoferax. The sequence continues at coordinate 25,042 of NZ_JAUSLE010000060.1, forward strand.
CGCGTTGAAATACCATGTTCTGCCGCTGGGAGTGGAATCCGGCGTACTTTACGCGGCCTCTCCGACTCCGCTCAAGCGCGAACTGGAGCTGCGGCTAGGTGTCATGGCGGATTGCATCGTGTCGCTGGTTTGGGCTCCCAAACTCCAGATTGACCGCCGGCTGGCGCTGGAAAACCATGCCCAGGCGCCGCAGGACACGGCATCAAAGAATGGGCCTGATGGCTGGCCCGGAGCGGGCGATCATGCGCCACTGGACGTGCACGCACTGCTGACCGACGCCCTGATCGAGCTAAAAGGCGCGGGCGACCAGGAGCAGGTCAACGCGGTGAATGAAAGCTCAAGCGTGATCAAACTGGTCAACCAGATGATCATTGACGCCTATGGCCAGAAAGCATCCGATATTCATATTGAAACAAATCCGGGCGATGATGTCTCGCGCATCCGGTTTCGCAAGGATGGCGATCTCGAAGACTATCTGCTGCTGCCATTTTCATTGCGGGCGGCCCTGGTATCGCGGATCAAGATCATGAGTCGGCTGGACATTTCCGAGCGCCGCCGGCCGCAGGACGGCAAGATCAATTTCAATGAGTTCTCCGATATCAAGCTTGAGTTGCGGGTGGCGATATTGCCGACGCATGACAGTCTTGAAGATGTGGTCATGCGGCTGCTGGCGTCCAGCAAACCCATCCCCCTGCCGCAACTCGGGTTTTCCGCACGGGACGACAAGATCATCAAACGCCTGTCCGAGCGGCCGTTCGGCCTCATCCTGGCCTGCGGTCCCACCGGATCGGGCAAGACCACCACCCTGCACTCTCTTCTGGCCCACATCAACACCGACAACCGCAAGATATGGACCGCCGAAGATCCAATTGAAATTACCCAAAAGGGGCTGCGCCAGCTTCAGGTCAATCCGAAGATCGGGGTGACGTTTGCCACGGCCATGCGGGCATTCCTGCGGGCAGACCCGGACGTCATCATGATTGGCGAGGTGCGTGATGAGGAAACCGCACGAGTCTGCATTGAAGCCTCACTCACCGGCCACCTGGTTCTCTCCACATTGCACACCAACAGTGCGGCAGAGAGCGTGATCCGTTTGCTCGATCTGGGCATGGATCCGATGAACTTCGGAGACTCCCTGATCGGCATCGTGGCGCAACGGCTGGTTCGCGGCCTGTGCCAACACTGTGCGGTGTCCACGGCGCTCTCTCGCGAGGAGTACGAGTCACTCGTGCACGAATACGTCGATGGCACCGCCTTGACCGCTGAAGAAGGTCACAAGCGATTGCTTGCTGCGGCCACCTCGGCTGCGTCGGGCGATCCCGTGTCACAAATTCACACCCGCCATGCCGTGGGGTGTGAACGGTGCGGTGGCCGCGGCTACAAAGGCCGCATGGGCATCTACGAGGTGCTGGAAAACGTGGGTGACATGAAGCAAAAAATCCAGTCGCGCGCCGCAACCTCGGAAATCTTTGCCGAGGCGTCCAGGGCCGGTATGCGAACCCTGCGACAGGACGCCCTCGAGAAGGTGGTCGCCGGTCTGATTGACCTGAAGCAGGCGAGAACCGCTTACGCCTGAGTCAGGATACCGAGAAACTCACGGTGGGAGCGCTCAAATCGGCAAACGACGAGCCCAGCGCAATTTCACCGCGTCCATGCAAGACACATTCCTCGCGCCTGAGTAAAAGATCCGAGCCAGCGCCGGAAAAACGCACCCAGCAGCCATAGGAGCTGACGTCCACCAGCATGACGCTGCCATTGCGCCAGTCAATGCGGGCGTGGGTACGGGAGACACGTGGGTCGTTGACTACAAACTCAGCCTGACGTACCCGCCCAATATGAATCGGCAGCTCGAACGACTTGAAGGTCTTCTTGGTGTCCAGCCAGGTCAGTTCAATCTGCCCCCCCAATGCATCTGTCTGCGGGCCATCGCGCATGGGATCAAGATCAGCCTGCATGGTCAGAAAATCCGTGGTCACGTCTTCCTGCCAATCGACCTGATAGACGGTACAGGGCTCGGCACGACCGCGAATGCTGATGGGACCCAGCAGGCGAAAGCGCACACCATCTGCTTCATTGGCGCCATCCAGCGCTGCGGCGTTGACCCATATCTGATGCGGACCAGAAAGATCGCTTAACCGGGCGGCAACATTGACCGCATCACCATAACAGTCGCCAGCCACAATTTCTACGTCACCACTGGCAACACCAATGCGGATGGGCATGCGGTTGGCAGGCGGTATCTGGGTCATTCGCTTTTGATGGGTGCGCTGCATCTCCACCACGGCATTGATGGCTGAACGAGTGTCACCAAATAACGCCAGTACGCCATCGCCCAGCATCTTGACAACGCGCCCGCCATGGGACTCAACTATTTTGGCAATCCAGGTGGTTATCTGGGTTACGGCCTGTGTTGCCCGGGCGTTCCCCAACGATTCAAAGGCACTTGTGCTGCCGAAAAGATCGGTAAATACCACCGTAGTTTGAGCGCCCATTCCCGACTGATTCCGTTTCTTTGATTTGGGCACAGTTTAGGGCATATCCGCGGCGTCGGAGATGTGACCCCAAAAGAGCAAAGCATCACGCCCTTCTACAATCAGGTCGGTTTTGGCACCGACCGGCAGGATGATTTTGGTGGCGACGTGGCCATAGGGCAGGTTGCTGAGCACCGGCACCTTGATCTGCTGGCGCAGCCAGCTCACCACCGTCTGCAACTTGTACCCGCGGTCGTGCGGCACCAGCTTGTACTCGGTGAATTGACCCATGAGAATCGCTTTTTGACGCCCCAGTACACCGGCGTGCAGCAGCTGGGTCAGCATGCGCTCGATGCGATAGGGGTGCTCTCCCACATCTTCCAGAAACAGGATGCCACCTTTGATCTCCGGGAAATACGGGGTGCCCAGCAGCGATACCAACACCGACAGGTTGCCGCCCCACATGACCGCCTTCTTGATAGAAAAGTCGGCTCTAGCCCCCGTGTTTATTGCGCTATCAGCTATTGAATTTATAGCAACCAGGGGCGTCTCCCGGTTTTGTCGCCATCCGGCGCCCTCCCCCTGCCCGCTGATGAGATCGTCAAAGCAGGCCTCCATGATGTCATCCGGTATTGGTGCTTCGCCATGACCGTGGCCATCCACCATGTCCGGCTTGCCACCGACGCCAAAACCTTCGCATAACGCAGGCCCGGCCCAGGTAATACCGCCGGTCCGGGCCAGCACGGCACTCTGAAACGCCGTGAAGTCGCTGATGCCGACAAACTGCGTGCCTTTTTCAATCGCTTTGGCCACCGCCTTGTAGCGGATGCCGCCCAGAATGCGGGTCAGGCCGTAGCCGCCCCGAGAAACCAGTGCAAGGTCAGCCCCGCTGGCGGCAGCGCGATGGATGGCAGCGAGCCGGGTTTCGTCGTCGCCCGCAAAGCGCAAATGACTGGCCAGCGCTGCGCTATCAATCTCGACTTCATGCCCCAGCGCCTTGAGTCGCGCCACACCGCGTCGAAAAGCCGCCTTGTCGCGCACGGCTCCGGATGGGGAGTAAATATAGATGTGCTTCTTCACGGAGTCTTGTTTCACGGTGTCAATTAATTGGCAGATTGGGGAGATACGAAATGATTGACAGCAGCCCGCGCGATCGCGTCCCCATGCTCCTGCACAAAATGCCCGGCCTGTGCCAGGACCATTGGCTCCGGGCAACCGCGAATCAGTTGCTGCAAATTCTGCATGACCGGCAAACCGAGCACCGGGTCTTGCGCGCCAACGGCCATCAGGGTTTGGCCAGACCAGCGCTCTCTCCAGAAGTCACGGGCCTGGCGTGAGATGGCAGCGCCGTCCGAATCTTCGAATTCGGGCACCATCGCCGGAAACGCCCGCAGTGCCGCGCGGTGGCCGCGGTCCGGAAACGGAGCCGCGTAGGCGGCGCACTCCTGTGGACTCATGTCGGGATTGCCACGGGCGAATAAACGGGCGACGTCAAATTCAGGGTTCTTGGCACACATGTCACGCCAGCCCAGAAAGCCTGCCGACAACGGCGTGTCGCCGGTGCCCAGGGTGGTATTCATCACCAGCAGGCCGCAGTACCTGCGTTCGTCGGCCATGGGCAAGGTCAGTCCTAGCAGCCCGCCCCAGTCCTGCACCACCAGCACGACATTTTTTAAATCCAGCCGTTCGACGAACTCCAGCAGCACCTGCCGGTGCCAGGTGAAGTTGTGAAAGGCATCCTTCTTCGGCTTGTCGCTCTTGCCGAAGCCGATCAGGTCGGGCGCCACAACCCGGCTCCCGGCTGCGAGAAATACGGGAATCATTTTTCGATACAGGTAACTCCAGGCGGGGTTGCCATGCAGGCAGAGGTAGGTCAATGGGGCGTCAGAGGGACCTTCGTCCAGGTAATGCATGCGCAACCCGGCCAGCGCTGGCAAATCGTTCAGGTAATGCGGGGGCCACGGGTAGCCGGGCAACTCGGCAAACTGCGCATCAGGCGTTCGCACGGCATCGTCGCGCACAGGGCTGCTGCTCATCCGGATCTCCTCACGTTTCTGTTTGAAAAAACTCTGCAACAGGGCAGAGCACTCATCGGCCAGCACCCCGCCCTGCACTTGCGTCTGGTGATTCAATCGGGGATTGGAGAACAAATCCAGTACTGAGCCTGCGGCACCGGTTTTGGGGTCTGGCGCACCATACACCACGCGCTTCAGGCGCGCATGCAGCATGGCGCCGACACACATGGCGCAAGGCTCCAGGGTGACAAACAGCTCGCAGTCATCCAGGCGGTAGTTGCCCAAGGCCAATGCAGCGACGCGCAAGGCGGCAATTTCGGCGTGGGCGGTCGGATCGTGGCGACCAATGGGGGCATTGCTGCCTACGGCAATCACAACACCATCGCGCACCACCACGGCGCCTACCGGCACTTCACCGGCGGCCAGCGCGACTCGCGCCTGTGCCAGTGCCTGGGCCATGAAAGTGGCGTCATCCATCTCCATTTAGCCGCTGCGTGGTTACTGCAAGTCGCTCCATCCACGAGGCCAGATCACGCTCATTGTCGTTGCCCGATGCATACATGGCACGCATGGCGTCAAACGATTCAGGTCGGTGCTGGTTGATCTTCAGCTTGCACTGCAGTTCAGTCACCCGCAATTCAAAGCCCACGATGCCGGCCAGCATCTTCTGCGCAAACTCGTCCCCCAGACCACGCCACTGCTCGGCGTAGGCGGGTTCATGATCGGCAATGAGTTTTTTGAGCAGGGCGTCTTTCGCAATCGGGTCTTCGATCAGGGAGGCTTGCACTGTGCAGTGAACGGCCAGGTAGTTCCAGGTCGGCACCCGGGTCAGATCCGGGTACACACTGGGTGACAGGTAGGCGTGCGGGCCCATGAAGGTCACCACGGCTTGCGGGCGCGCTTGCAGGTAACGCCAGTGTGGATTGGCCTTCGCGACATGTCCCAGCAGAACATGGTCGGCACCCCGCTCTTCAAGGTGCAGCGGAATGTGACTGACAAAAGGCAGGCCGGCCTCGTCCACGCTGATCAGGCTGGCGAACGGATTGGCTCGCATGACCTCTGCCGCGTCAGATTTGTTTTTTGAATTGAACTGCGGCGGCAAGTACATGATCTGTCAGCGGTATCCGTCCAGGGTCCGGCTTATTCCCACTCGATGGTTGCCGGCGGCTTGCTGCTGACGTCATAGGTCACACGGTTGATACCGCGAACCTCGTTGATGATGCGGCTGGACACTTTCTTGAGCAGTGCATAGGGCAGCTCGGCCCAGTCAGCGGTCATGAAATCGCTGGTCTGCACGGCGCGCAAGGCCACCACATAGTCGTAGGTGCGGCCGTCTCCCATCACGCCCACACTCTTGACCGGCAGAAACACGGCGAACGCCTGACTGGTCAGGTCATACCAGCTTTTGCCACTGTCAGGGTCGATGAAATTGCGCAATTCTTCGATGAAGATGGCGTCGGCCCGGCGCAGCAGGTCGGCGTATTCCTTCTTGACCTCACCCAGAATTCGCACACCCAGGCCCGGTCCCGGGAACGGGTGGCGGTAAACCATGTGGTACGGGAGGCCCAGGGCCACGCCCAACTCGCGCACTTCATCCTTGAACAACTCGCGCAGCGGCTCCAGCAGCTTGAGGCCCAGCAGCTCGGGCAAACCGCCCACGTTGTGGTGGCTCTTGATGACGACCGCTTTCTTGCTCTTGGCACCGCCCGACTCGATCACGTCGGGATAAATCGTGCCCTGCGCCAGCCAGGCCACATGGCGCGACTGGTCGTTCTTGAGCTTGCCGGCCTCGGCCTTGAACACTTCCACAAATTCGCGGCCAATGATCTTGCGTTTGGCCTCGGGCTCGCTCACGCCCGCCAGATGCCCCAGGAACTGGTCTGCAGCATCGACGCGGATCACCTTGGCGTGCAGCTTGCCGACAAACATCTCCATCACCATGTCGCCTTCATTCAGGCGCAACAAGCCATGGTCGACGAACACGCAGGTGAGCTGGTCACCGATAGCACGGTGGATCAACGCAGCCGCCACGGATGAATCCACACCGCCGGACAGGCCCAGAATCACCTCGTCTGTGCCGACCTGCGCGCGGATTTGTTCAACCGCTTCGCTGATGTAGTCGCCCATGATCCAGTCGGGCCGGGTACCGCAGATATCCAGTACGAAGCGCTCCAGAATCGCGGCACCGCGCTTGGTGTGGGTGACTTCAGGATGAAACTGCACACCGTAGAAGCGGCGCTCTTCATCGGCCATGCCGGCAATCGGGCAGCTATCGGTGCTGGCCATCAGCTTGAAACCATGCGGCAGCTCGGTGACCTTGTCGCCATGGCTCATCCACACCTCCAGCATGCCGTGGCCCATGGGGGTGCTGTAGTCCTGAATCCCTTCCAGCAACTGGGTGTGACCATGCGCCCGCACATCGGCAGGACCGAACTCGCGCTTGTGCCCGCTTTGCACGACGCCGCCCAACTGGTGTGCCATGGTTTGCATGCCGTAGCAGATGCCGAGCACCGGCACACCGAGTTCGAACACCGCTTGCGGCGCCTTGTCGGTGGTTTCTTCGTAGACACTGGCGTGGCTGCCCGAGAGGATGATGCCCTTGAGCTTGCCGTCGCGGGCATAGGCGCGAACCCAGTCATCGGTCACATCACAGGGGTGAACTTCGCAAAAAACATGCGCTTCGCGGATGCGACGTGCAATCAGCTGGGTGACTTGGGAACCAAAGTCGAGGATAAGGATTTTTTGATGCATGGCTGTTGCAGATCAGTCCGCCCGGTAGTTGGGCGCTTCTTTGGTGATTTGCACGTCGTGCACATGGCTTTCACGAATGCCGGCAGAGGTGATTTCCACAAATTCCGCCTTGTTCTGCATATCTTCAATCGTGGGGCAACCGCAGTAACCCATGCTGGCGCGCAGACCGCCGGCCATCTGGTAAATGATGGAGACCATCGAGCCCTTGTAGGGCACGCGGCCTTCGATGCCCTCGGGCACCAGTTTGTCGGCATTGGGGTTGCCGGTGCTCGACTCCTGAAAGTAGCGGTCGGCACTGCCCTGCTGCATGGCACCAATGCTGCCCATGCCGCGGTAACTCTTGTAGCTGCGACCCTGGAACAGGATGACTTCGCCGGGCGCTTCTTCGGTGCCGGCAAACATGCCGCCCATCATGACGGTGCCGGCGCCTGCGGCGATTGCCTTGGCAATATCGCCGCTGAAGCGGATGCCACCGTCGCCAATCAGTGGCACACCGGTGCCGCGCAGGGCGGTCGCCACACTGTCGATGGCCATGATTTGCGGCACACCGACACCGGCCACGATGCGCGTGGTACAGATACTGCCAGGACCAATGCCGACCTTGACCGCGTCGGCACCGGCCTCCAGCAGCGCCAGCGCGGCGGCACCGGTGGCAATATTGCCGCCAATCACGTCGATCTGCGGATAATTCTTCTTGACCCAGCGCACACGCTCAATGACGCCGTGACTGTGGCCATGGGCCGTGTCGACAACAATGGCATCCACGCCAGCCCGGACCAGCAGTTCAACGCGCTCTTCCGTCCCTTCGCCAACGCCGACCGCCGCGCCCACGCGCAGGCGGCCCGACGCGTCGCGTGCGGCATTGGGAAAATTCGTCTGCTTGGTAATGTCCTTGACCGTGATCAGACCTTTGAGTTCAAAGTCGTCGTTGACCACGAGCACGCGCTCAAGCTTGTATTTGTTGAGCAGGGCCTTGGCTTCGGCGGCCGAAGTGCCCTCTTTGACCGTGATCAGCTTCTCGCGCGGCGTCATGATCTGGTGCGCCTTGACGTCGTAGCGGGTCTCGAACCGCAGGTCACGGCTGGTGACAATGCCCACCACCTTGCCGCCGTCGCATACCGGAAAGCCGGAAATGCCCAGTTGCTCGGACAGCTCCAGCACCTGCAACACGGTGTGCTCGGGTGTGATCACGACAGGGTCACGCACCACGCCGGATTCATAACGCTTGACCTTGGCGACATGGGCAGCCTGCTCCTGCGGCGTCAGGTTCTTGTGCACGATACCGATGCCGCCTTCCTGCGCAATGGCAATGGCCAGCCGGGCTTCAGTCACCGTATCCATGGCTGCCGACACAAGCGGCAAGTTCAGGCGAATATTGCGGGAAAACTGGGTGGAAAGTGAGGTGTCCTTGGGCAGGACCTGGGAGAACGCTGGCACCAACAAGACGTCGTCGAAGGTGAGCGCTTTGCCAATTAGGCGCATGTCTGGGCTCCAAATGGCGGATTGTACCCGCGTCACCGGGTACTAACCCTGAACGAGATGCCGATAAACGGACAAATGGAGCGGCCCAAAGGCAGTGTTCAACGGAATATCCCGTCAGACGCGCGCTAAACTTCATGCATGAAACATATCCGACATTTTTTGACTGTTGCCCTTTGCCTGACGTCGCTGGCAGCGTCGGCGCAGTGGCAGTGGACTGACAAGGATGGGCGAAAGGTCTACAGCGACCGTGCGCCATCGGCAGAGGTTCCGGAGAAGAATATTCTCAAACGACCCGGCGGCCGCAGCGCAGCAGCAGTTACAACTGATGCCCCCACGAATGCCGCGGCAACGGCCGCCGCCGTGACGACGCCGGCATCGGCGCCACAAGGTGCTGCCAGTGCACCCCGGTTGAGTGGCGTGGATAAGGAACTCGCTGAGAAGAAAAAGAAGGCTGAAGAAGCCGAGGTCGCAAAACGCAAGGCTGAGGAAGAGAAGGTCCTGAAAGCAAAAGTCGAAAATTGCGCGCGTGCCAAACAAGCCAAAACCAGCTTTGATTCCGGGGTCCGCATTGCCCGAACCAACGACAAGGGCGAACGTGAAGTGATGGATGATGCCGCCCGTGCCGCTGAGGTCAAACGCATTCAGTCCGTCATTGACGCCGACTGCAAATAGGCGGTACTTCCGGTAGCCGGTTCACTGGACCGGTCAGTACCCGGCCTTGGCCCCAGCGCGTTTCTTTTGAAAAAGACCCGCGGTCCGGGCGCCCTGCTTCGCAAATCGCTCCCGTCGCGCCACCTTGGGGTCCACGGTGAGCGGCCGATAGATTTCGACCCGGTCGTTTTCCCGCAGTGGCTGGCTCAAACTGGCCTTGCGGCCCCAGACACCGACCACAGCGGCCTGAAGGTCAATGGCTGGAAATAGCTGCAGGAAACCACTTGCCCGCAGTGCCTGCAAAACGGTACTCGATGCAGTCAGGTGCAGGGATACCTCCCGCACATCCCGCGGGCCAGGCGAATAGACCACGGTCACCTGAATGTTCATCTCACTCGCCATACACCTGCGTTGCCCGCTTGACGAAGGCGTCGACCAGGCTGCCGGCAATCTTGTCAAATACGGGGCCGACCAGTTTGCCAAGCGTTGCGTTGTCAAAGCCATAACTCAGCGTCAATTCCACTTTGCAGGCCCGCTGCGTTCCATCGCCCAGTGGCACAAAGTTCCACTCGCCATCGAGCCGTGAAAACGGGCCATTCACCAGCGTCATGGTGACCTGGCGATCCGGCACATGTTCGTTGCGGGTGGTGAACGTGTGGCGCAGACCACTGAACGAAATGCCGACTTCCGCCGTCATGCCGCCTGCGTCAGTGGCGACCACCCGGGCGCGATCACACCAGGGCAGGAACTGGGGATATTGGTCAACTTCAGTCACAAGCGCATACATTTCTTGCGGGCTGTACCAGATCAGGACGGACTTCGCGATGGTTTTCATAGAATGGAGGTCTGCGCGGGATTGTAGACAAGCCTTGTACGCACGACTTACAACCCCACATCTAACTTATGGCCAAGAAACCCGAAACTGCTGCCCGCATTGCCGATAACAAGAAGGCCGCCTACAACTATTTTTTTGAAGAGCGCTTTGAGGCAGGGCTGGTGCTGGAAGGCTGGGAAGTCAAATCGCTGCGCGAAGGCAAGGTGCAGCTGACCGATGGGTATGTGGTCATCCGCAACGGTGAATTGTTCCTCATCGGCCTGCAGATCACGCCTCTGAACACCGCTTCCACCCATATCAGTCCTGACAAGGTACGGACCAAGAAGCTCTTGATGCACAAGGAAGAGATCAAGCGGCTCATTGGAAAAACTGAGCAAAAAGGCTACACCTTGGTGCCGCTGAACCTGCACTGGAAAGCGGGCAAAGTGAAATGCGACATTGCCCTGGCCAAGGGCAAGGCTGAACACGACAAGCGTGACACCATCAAGGACCGCGAAGGCAAGCGCGAGGTGGAGCGGGCCATGAAAATTCATCGGCGATAACATTTTTTTCCCGCAAGTGGGAATAAACGGGACGGTGCGGGTGTTTATGGAAGTGCAAATGCTTGTTTGCTTTCATCAACTCAGGAGTTCACCATGAAATACCTCTCTCGCGCTACCCTGACCGTGTCGCTGGCGCTTGCCCTTCTGGGCGGTTGCGCTGCCATGGCCGCGGCTCCCGCCCAGGTCGCCGACGGCGTGCTGGTCGGCCCGAACGGCATGACGCTTTACACGTTTGACAAAGATGTCGCCGGCAGCGGCAAGTCGGTGTGCAATGGTCCCTGCGCGACCAACTGGCCGCCGTTCATGGCCACCGAGACTGACAAAGCCTCGGGCGACTACACCATCATCACCCGTGACGACGGCAAAAAGCAATGGGCGGTGAAAGGCAAGCCCGTTTATTACTGGGTGAAGGACGCCAAGCCTGGCGACAAAACCGGTGACGGTTTCAACCAGGTGTGGAAGGCCGCCAAGCCGTAATTCATTGATGAATCGCCAACCCATCGTCGCTCAGATTCCAGCACTGCGCCGGTATGCCCGCGCGCTGACGGGCGACACATGGGCTGCAGATGACCTGGTGCAGGACACGCTGGAACGTGCCTGCAGCAAGTGGCGTTTATGGGCCGCAGGTTCTGACCTGCGAGCCTGGTTGTTCACGGTGATGCACAACCTGTTTGCCAGCCAGGTGCGTCGCGCCACGCGGCAGGCGCCGGGCGGCACAGTGGATCTTGACGACGTGGCGCATGAGCTGGTGGCACCGGACCCGGGTCTGGGCCATGCCATTGACCTGGAGCGGTGCCTGCTGCGCCTGCCACAGGACCAGCGGGCGGTTCTGCTGCTGGTCAGTGTGGAGGACATGAGCTACCGGGAAGTGGCAAAAATAACGGGAGTCCCAATTGGCACCGTCATGTCGCGTTTGTCCCGTGCCCGCAGTCGCCTGCAGGAACTGCTGGATGAACCGGCGCGCGGTGTCCACCAACCGCCAGCAGCCGGCACGCCGGCAAGCTCCGTAACCCCCCTTCGGCGCCTGTAATGAGCCAGAGAAAAGACACCATGGACAGGACTGACCTTCATCCGTTGACCGAAGACGAAATCCACAAGTTCGTGGACCGCCAGCTTTCAGCCGGGGAGCTTGCGGCGCTGCAGTCGCGCGTGGCGCAGGACCCGGCAGCGCAGGCGACGATAGCGAAGTGGCAGCAGCAGCGCGACGCCCTGCGACACCTGCATCAGCACGTCCTGGACGAGCCGGTTCCTGCAGCACTGATGACCATTTCGCAGCAGACCGCTGCCTCGCAACAGGCAATAAGCCAATGGTGGCGCTGGGGTGGCATGGCCGCCGGAGTGATGCTGGCTTTTGGTGTGGGTTGGTTCTCCCACACGGCCTGGCAAGGCCGGCCGTCGTCGCTCATTCTGGCGAACACGCAGTTTGAGCAGAATTTTGTGCGGCAGGCCAGTTTTGCGCACGCCGTGTATTCGCCGGAAATACGGCACCCGGTCGAGGTCACGGCCGCTGACCAGGAGCACCTGGTGCAATGGCTGTCCAAGCGTGTTGGCAAACCGCTCAAGGTCCCGAATCTGGCACCCCAGGGTTATGAACTCGTGGGCGGACGCCTGCTGCCAGGCGAAGCCGGCGCACGGGCGCAGTTCATGTTCCAGAACGCTGCAGGCAGCCGTATCACGCTCTATCTGGGGGCCGTCGACAAGGCGCCGGGCGGATTGGCGGCACGTGAGACCAGCTTTCACTTCGGCGCTGACGGTCCGATTCCGAGCTTCTACTGGATCGACCAGGGCTTCGGCTATGCGCTGGCCGGACAGCTGCCCCGTGAGGCACTGATGAATCTCGCGGAAGCGGTTTATCGCCAGCTTTGAGGGGCCACTGTCCGCTCAGGTCAGTTCGCGCAGCGGATGACTCCGGGGTGTCCAGGGGCTGGAAAAGAACGGTGCCACCATGGCGGGAGTGACATCTTCAATGCGGGCCGGATTCCAGCGTGGTGTGTGGTCCTTGTCCACGGCCAGTGCGCGGATGCCCTCCACCGTCTCACTTTGGCTGGCACTGCGCTCCAGATGGCGGGTGTGAAAGCAGTGGCGCACCATGTCACGCTCCATGCGCAGGTCATCGGCCAGCGACATCGTGCGGGCCCGGCGAATCTGCTCCAGCACCACATGCAACATCAGCGGCGAACGTTTGCGCAAGCTGGCTGCCGTATGTTGCGCCCACTCATCGGTATCAGCTTCCAGTTCACGCACGATATCAACGACCAAAGGCAGTGCGAAATAATGGTCAATCTGGCTTCTAGCCCCCGTGGAGTAAGCGGGAGCAGCTATTGAATGCATAGCGAGCCAGCTCTCGATGGCGTCGGGGCGGGCAAAGTCGGTGCTTGCCAACGCATCCCAGGCCGGGGCCAGCTGGGACACGTCAAGGCATGCATCGGCCAGCCCAAACGCCAGCGCCTCCCCTACCCCCATCATTTCACCCGTCAGGGCCAACCACTCGCCGATGCGTCCGGGGCAGCGACTCAGGAAATAGCCGCCGCCCACATCGGGAAACAGCCCGATATTCGTTTCAGGCATGGCCATCCGGGTCCGCTCAGTGACGATGCGGATTTTGGCGCCTTGGCTGATGCCCATGCCGCCGCCCATGACGATGCCATCCATGAAGGCAATGTAGGGCTTGGGGTAGGTGTGGATCAGGTGATTGAGGGCATATTCCTCAGTGAAGAAGTCCTCCAGTTCAGGGTTGCCCGCCAGCGCGGCCTGATGGAAAAAGCGGATGTCGCCACCGGCGCAAAAGGCGCCAAAAGGGCCCGTCTTGCTGGTGCCACGAATGGCCACGGCCTTGACGGCCGGATCGTCGCGCCAGACCTGCAGGCATTCCGTCAGCGCCCGGATCATGCCAAGCGACAGGGCGTTGAGGGCCTTGGGGCGATTGAGCGTGATGAAGCCGACCTGACCACGAACTTCGGTCAGAACATCGGGGGCATCACCGCTTGGCAGGTCACTTTTCGCAGTCATCGTCTGTTTCTCCATCCAATAAGTTCATTGACAACCAGCGCGCCAATCACCACAGCGCCGCCAGTGAGCACGGATGCGCCGGGGACTTCATGCGCGCCCACCCATGCAAGCAGGATGCCGAAAATCACTTCGAGCAAAGCCAGCAGCGAGATTTCCGGCGCTTTGAGGACACGCGCACAAATGACCGACAACACGCAGGGAATAGCCAGTTGCCCCAAACCCAGGAAGGCCAGCAACGCAAGGTCGTGGGACGTGGCCTGAAATGGAAACGCCAATGGCAGCGTCAGGCCCACCGAGATCACGGCCCCTACCAGCACGGCAGGCACCAGGTCCACGTCGTGGCCCTGCGCGTGGGAGTGCTGGGTCACGGTCCAGTTCAACGCCCCCGCCAACGGGACGCACAACGTCACCAGTGTTCCGGCCAGGGACGCATCACCCACCTGCGAAGCGTACATGTAGACGATGCCGGCACCGGCCACGACAATCGCAATCCAGGTACGCGTCGGGATGCGGTGTCCGATAAAAATCCGCGCCAGCAGTGCGGTCAGCAAGGGGCCAATCGACATGGTTACCAGCACATTGGCCACGCTGGTCAAGGTCAGTGCCACCATGAAAGCGGTGAACATCACGCTCCAGCAGACGCCTGATATCCAGAAAGCCACCGTGCCCCGGCGGATCTGGCGAAATACCTGGCGTCCCTGAAAAAACGGCAGGATCACCAGCAGCGACAACGCCGTGAAGGCGGAGCGCCAGAAGGTAATCTCGAAACTGCGGGCGGACTCAAGATGGCGCGTGATGACCCCGGCCGTGGACCACATCAGGGCCACGGCTACCATGAGAACGACGGCGCGGTTATGGGTTAACTTCATGAAGGAACAGGTTTTCAGCACCCGTGCTACAAAAAAATCCCGGATCATGTCCGGGATTTCGTGAGCTCTGCGAGTTGCAGAGTACTGTTGCCTTTTTAGCGGCCAGCGCGTTTGCGCTCGCTCTCGGTCAGGTAGCGCTTGCGCAGGCGGATTGACTTCGGCGTGATTTCAACCAGCTCGTCGTCCTCGATGAATTCAACGCCGTACTCCAGCGTGCATTCAATCGGGGGCGTGATCTTGATCGCGTCTTCCTTGCCGCTGACGCGGAAATTGGTCAGCTGTTTGGTGCGCGTGGCATTGACCACCAGATCGTTGTCACGGCTGTGGATACCCACAATCATGCCTTCGTACACCGGATCGTTGGGCTTGACGAACATGCGGCCGCGTTCGTCCAGCTTGCCCAGTGCATAGGTGAAAATTTCACCTGCGTCCATGGAAATCAGCACGCCGTTCTTGCGGCCGCCGATGTCACCCTTGTGCGGTTCGTAGCTGTCGAAGATGTTGGAGATCAGGCCAGAGCCACGCGTCAAGTTCAGGAATTCGTTGGTGAAACCGATCAGGCCACGGGCCGGGATGCGGTATTCCAGGCGCACGCGGCCACGGCCGTCCGATTCCATGTTGACCAGGTCGCCCTTGCGCTCGCCCAAAGCCTGCATCACGCCGCCCTGGTGAATCTCTTCGATGTCGGCAGTCACCAACTCGATCGGCTCGTACTTCTCACCGTTCACGTCTTTCATGACGACGCGCGGCTTGGAGACCGCCATCTCGAAGCCTTCGCGGCGCATGTTTTCCAGCAGAATGGTCAAGTGCAGTTCGCCGCGACCCATGACTTCGAAGATACCTTCTTCGTCGGTTTCCTTGACCCGCAAGGCCA
>NZ_JAUSLE010000076.1 GCF_030646845.1 Rhodoferax sp.
GGCAATGTAGCGCGGCTGGTGCGTCAGCTGGGCCTCAAAGCGCTGGATATTGGCCACGCCCACGCTGTGCGGAAAATGCTCGAACATCACCTGGTCATTGGGGGAGTCGCCGACAAAAGCCCACTGGTTCAGCTCGGCATCCAGCTCGCGCCCGAACAGCTCGCGCACGATCCAGCGCGCCCCGACAAGTTTGTTGTGGGCGCCAAACCAGCCGTTGATGTGAATGCTGCTGACCGAGGCCGTCATGCCGGCGCTTTGCATGATCCGGACCGCCTGGGCGATGTGTTCCGGGCCCAGGTGCGTGAACTCACTGTGGTCGATGGCGATGTCGGTTTCGCGGCCGGCCGAGTCTTGCGAGAGTTGGGCGCCGGGCACCTCGCGCAGCACCTGACGCGCCACTTCCTGCATCCGGCTGTAATTGGCGGCGCGCGTGGCGGCGTCCTGTTGATATAGTTTTGATAGCTGCTTGCGCAGGAGGGACGGTGGCTGGAGGCCAATTTCATATAAATTCTGGCAGGCAAAGGCGGCCGCACCGGTTTCGGCCACGATGGCGTCGACCGGCCAGGGCAAAAGCCCCCGGGTGGCGTCGCCCCGCGCCAACGGTTCGCTCCAGCCAATCGGACGCCCGGTGATGGGAATCACGTGCAGGCCCGCGGCCTTGAGGTCACCCAGCGCCTGCAAAGCGTCGGGCGTAATCGCGCCCTCGGTCGTCAGCGTGTCGTCGATGTCGGTGAAGACGCCAATGAGCTGGCGGCGGTCTGCCAGCGGCCAATCAGCCAGCTCCAGCATGTCGAAAAACGATCAGCCTGCGCTTTGCAGTGCCAGCCCGGCATGCTCGCGCAGCGGATGAAAGTGGATTTTCGGAAAGCGCTCCTGCGCCAGTCGCACGTCATAGGGCGAAGTGCACAGGTAGGCCAGGGTGTTGGCGGCGTCCCGCGCCATGCGCATGGGGTAGGCCTCGCAAAAGGTCTTGAGCTCGGCCGGGGTGTCGGCAGTGATCCAGCGCGCGCCGGTGTACTGGCTGCTTTCCAGCCGGATGTCGGCGTCGTATTCGCCTTTGAGGCGGTGCTGCACCACTTCAAACTGCAGCTGACCAATGGCACCGAGCAGCATGTTGCCGCCGACCTCAGGCCGGAACACCTGAATCGCGCCTTCTTCCCCCAGCTGCGCCAAGCCTTGCTGCAATTGCTTGGTGCGCAAGGGGTTGCGCAACACCACGGTCATGAACAGTTCGGGCGCAAAGAAGGGCAGGCCGGTGAACTGCAGGTTGACGCTGCCGTCGGTGATGGTGTCGCCCAGCTGCACGCCACCGTGGGTGGTAAAGCCGACGATGTCGCCGGCATAGGCTTCTTCCACCGCCTCGCGGCGCTGGCTCATGAAGGTCACCACGCTGGTCGGGCGCAGCTCCTTGCCGGTGCGCATCACCTTGAGCTTCATGCCCGGCGTGTACTTGCCCGAGGCCATGCGCACAAAGGCGATGCGGTCGCGGTGGTTGGCGTCCATATTGGCCTGCACCTTGAACACCACGCCGGAGAAGAATTCGTCTTCCGGCTGCACTTCCCTGAGCACCGGCTGCTTGTTGACAACGAAGGAACTGGTGCGGGACTGGGGCGAGGGCGCCAGGTCCACCAGCGCGTCCAGCACTTCCATCACGCCAAAGTTGTTCACGCCCGAGCCAAAAAACACCGGGGTTTGCTTGCCCGCCAGAAAGGCCTCGTGGTCCCAGGTGGGTGACGCGCCGGTGGCCAGTTCCATGCTCTCAAACGCTGTTTCGAATTCGTGGCCAAAGCGCTTCAGCAGTGTGGCTTGATCGCTCATGGGGATGGTGGTGAAGTCCTTCGGACCGCGGTCGCTGCCGGGCTCAAATACCGTCATGGCCTGCGTGCGCAGGTTGATGATGCCGCCAAAGGTCTTGCCTTGGCCGACCGGCCAGGTCATGGGCACGCAGGGCATGCCGAGTTCGCGCTCGATCTCGTCCATGATGTCCAGCGGTTCGCGCACTTCGCGGTCCATCTTGTTGACAAAAGTGATGATGGGCGTGTTGCGCTGGCGGCAGACTTCAATCAGGCGCCGGGTTTGTGCTTCCACGCCGGTGGCGGCGTCAATCACCATCAGCGCCGAGTCCACGGCAGTCAGCACGCGGTAGGTGTCTTCCGAGAAGTCCTTGTGGCCGGGGGTGTCAAGCAGGTTGATGACGTGGTCTCGGTACAGCATCTGCATGACGGATGAGGCCACCGAAATGCCGCGCTGCTTCTCGATTTCCATCCAGTCGCTGGTGGCATGGCGGGTCGCTTTGCGTGCCTTGACGCTGCCTGCGATCTGGATCGCGCCCGAGAACAGCAAGAGCTTTTCGGTCAGCGTGGTTTTACCCGCGTCGGGGTGGGAGATGATAGCAAAAGTGCGTCTCCGCTTTGTTTCTTCAAGGAATGATAGGTGCTGCATGCCGTCAATTTTTCAATTATGTACGCGAGTATGTACGCAGGCTATGAGCATGCCACCTGAACCGCCTTGCGGTAACCGGCTGCGTACCGTAACTGTGCCTTTCGCTGCTTCCCAACATGATAACCTAAAAACAGTACTACTGGATAACCTAAATATTGAACAACTCGATAACCTAAATACTACTTGACTCGATAACCTAAAAACTGCAATACTCGATAACCTAAAAAGTACAAGCAGAGAGCACCATGGCAACGCCATCAGAAAACCTCGCCGCATCCCTCGGAGTCCTGAAAACATTGCAGGATCAGGAGGTTGTGGCCATTCGAACCAACCACTTGACCCGCACCCACAGGGAGCGGCTGCTCAAAAACGGGTTCCTCCGAGAAGTCGTAAAAGGCTGGTACATCCCGACCCGCCCCGACGAAACCCCCGGCGAAAGCACCGCTTGGTACACGTCTTTCTGGGCATTTTGCGCCGACTATCTCAATGAACGCTTTGGTGAGGACTGGTGCCTTAGCCCTGAGCAATCCCTGACTCTTTTTACCGGCGACTGGACGGTGCCCAGACAGGTACAGGTCCGCTCCCCGAAAGGCGGTAACAAGCCTTTGTCCCTGCCCCACGGGACCTCGATATTCGATGTCCGCCTGGAGTTGCCACCCGTGCCGGATGTCGAAATCAACAGCGGCTTGCGCATTTACAACCTGCCTGCGGGCCTCATCGCTACCTCGCCGACGCATTTCACCGCGCAACCCATTGTCATGCGCGCTGCTCTAGCCGCAATTACGGATGCCTCTGAAGTGCTGGGCCGCTTGCTAGAGGGAGGGCATAGCACCATTGCCGGAAGACTGGCCGGAGCCTTTCGCAATATTGGCAGAGTCACCATAGCGGACAACATCGTGGAAACGATGCGGGCAGCGGGCTACACCATAACCGAAGCCGACCCCTTCAAAGGTATCCCGCACGTGGCGCTCAGCCTGCGCGAAACCTCTCCCTACGTAAACCGGGTCACGATGACATGGCAAAAAATGCGGGAGGATGTGCTTGCAAATTTTCCAGCCCCGCCGAAAATGCCACCCGACAAGGCGGCGTATCTTCAGCATGTTGATGATGTCTATGTTCTTGACGCCTACAACTCGCTGTCTATTGAGGGCTACCGGGTCAGCGCCGAACTGATTCAGCGGGTGCGTTCAGGTGACTGGAATCCCGACGCCGTGGAGGCGGATCGCAATCAGCGGGACGCTCTCGCAGCCCGTGGGTACTGGCAGGCTTTCCAGCGCGTGAAGCAAAGCGTTGACCGGGTTTTGAGCAACGAGAACGCAGGGAAAGTGGCGGAAGCCGATCACGGGGCCTGGTATCGAGAACTATTCGGACCGAGTATCACTGCCGGTATTCTTAAACCTGCCGACCTTGCCGGTTATCGCAGCGGCCCGGTCTACATTCGCCGCTCGCTGCACGTTCCCCCGAACCGTGAAGCGGTACGCGAACTCATGCCCGCATTCTTTGATTTGCTCCAGAACGAAGCCGAGCCAGCCGTTCGCGTGGTCATGGGGCATTTCATCTTCGTCTATATCCATCCCTATATCGACGGCAACGGACGCATGGGACGATTTTTGATGAACGTGATGTTTGCATCAGGCGGATACCCATGGACTGTCGTCCCGGTAGACCGGCGCAACGACTACATGGCTGCGCTGGAAAAGGCCAGTGCCGAAGGCAACATTGTTCCCTTCTCCCAGTTCTTAGGCCAACTCGTGGGGCAGTCCAACGGTTAAGCGCCTTTTGTCAGCTTCACCGCTCCCGGTCGCGCGTTGGATCAGGACCGGGTGAAACGTCACGGTCGCTGGTTTTATTGTCCGGCTCATTGCGTCCGGATTCCTCTGAACTTGCCTGTTGCCGGTCTGCCCCGGCGGCCTTTTTGAAGGCGGTAAGAACGTCCGGCAAATAAGCATGTTGCTTGTGCTTCGCCTTTTCAAACTCCTCTCCCAGCCTGGGGCTTTTAATTTCGCTGCTGTGGCTGTCTACAAGATGCGCCAGCGATGGCATGCCGTTATCACCGCGTGTAGCCGCGCTCGGCCAAAGCCTGAACGAAGGATCTGGGGTCATCGCTCTGCTGCCAGGCTTCGGTGACCTCGCGGATATGGTCCTTTTTGGTGAGACCCGTTTGCCGTGACTGCTCCTGCTCGTAAAGTGTGATTTGGCCGACCTGTCGCGACTTGTCATACCCTTCCGGCAAGGCAAGCTCGTGATCTCGTGCAAAGCTGCGGGTCACCCGCATTAGCTTGTCATGGTCAAAAGCAAGGTGCACCGCGCGCTTTTGATCCACGTCTAGGGGTGGGAAATGATGGCAAAGGTGCGGCGACGGCGGGTTTCGGCGAGAAATGACAAGATAAAAATCCAAAAAAGGGCGCGAGTCGGTCAGATCGCGCATAGGTTCGCTGGTGGTGCTGGCGCCTCGCGTCTTGATGCGATTGTCCACAAAGAACTTCAAATCGCCGGTCAAAGAGGTGTTTCCCGTAACGGTGACCATGGGTAGATTTTAAGCGGCGTGCCCCGCATCGCTTTTACAGAGTTGAAGATGTTAGGCTTGGCCACGAATGGGGCTACCCGAACTGCCGCCAAAAAACACGTCACTTGGGAATAAAAAATGAAATTGGTCCTGGCTCTTGCCTCGCTTTTAAGCGCTTGCGTTTCAAGCCACGCCGTCACCTGCGACATACTGGCGTCCCAGATTGAATCGAAGATCAAGGCTGCCGGTGTGACGAACTTCACACTCGACGTTGTCGACCCAGGAAGCGCGGGCACGGCCAAGGTTGTTGGCACATGCGACCTGGGCAAGAAAGAGATCGTTTATGCCAGCAGCAGTTCAACCGTCCTCCTTTCCAGGGGTACAGCCGCCAATTCCAACAGCCGCAGCTCCGACCGGGGTCAAAGCGAAGAAAAAATGTTGACCGAGTGCAAGGACGGTTTCTTCGGACCGGATTGCAAGAGGAAGTAGGTGCGGCGACGTGTGTTTTCCGGCCAATCCGTATAATGCTGCATTTCCGAGGAGCGTTGCAGTTCACGCACAGTGAACGAGGCTCGGACCGCGTGAGTTGGCACCCCGCCATTCACCGCATCAACCGCGCTCACCCACTGCTTTGTGAGGTGAGTCTTTCTTGGAAGCTTCTCCTGCGCAAGTGGTGATTTTTCAAAATCATTTTTTGGAGTTAAGCATGAGCGCCGTATTGAAACCCGTCAAATCCCAAGTTAAATCCTTAGCCAAGGCCCAAGCCAAGGCACCCGTCAAGGCCCTGGTTAAGGCTCCCGTTAAAGCCCCGGCCAAAGCCGCCGTCAAGGCCGTTGCTAAAGTTGTCGCCAAAGTCGAAGACTTTGTTGTAGCCGACCTGGGCTTGGCCGCCTGGGGCCGCAAAGAATTGAACATTGCCCAGACCGAAATGCCTGGCCTGATGGCGATTCGCGAAGAGTTCGCCAAGTCGCAGCCTTTGAAGGGCGCGCGCATCACCGGCTCGCTGCACATGACGATTCAGACCGGCGTGCTGGTCGAAACCCTGCAGGCGCTGGGGGCTGAAGTGCGCTGGGCCTCGTGCAATATTTTCTCCACCCAGGACCATGCTGCGGCGGCCCTGGTGGAAGCGGGTACCCCGGTGTTTGCCTACAAGGGCGAGACCCTGACCGACTACTGGGACTACACCCACCGCATCTTTGAATTCGGCGGCAAAAAGGGCACCGCGCTTGAGGGCCCGAACATGATTCTGGACGACGGTGGCGACGCCACCTTGCTGATGCACCTGGGTGCCAAGGCCGAGAAAGACATCAAGGTGCTGGCCAAGCCCGGCAGCGAAGAAGAGATCTGCCTGTTCAACGCCATCAAGGCCAAGCTCAAGCTGGACCCGACCTGGTACAGCCGCCGCCTGAAAAACATCATCGGCGTGACGGAAGAAACCACCACCGGCGTGCTGCGCTTGAATGAAATGGCCGCCCGTGGCGAGTTGGCCTTGCGCGCCATCAACGTCAACGACTCGGTGACCAAGAGCAAGTTCGACAACCTGTACGGCTGCCGCGAATCCCTGGTGGATGCGATCAAGCGCGCCACCGACGTGATGATTGCCGGCAAAGTGGCTTGCGTCGCCGGCTACGGCGATGTCGGCAAGGGCTCGGCCCAGGCGCTGCGTGCCCTGAGCGCCCAGGTGTGGGTGACCGAAGTGGACCCGATCAATGCGCTGCAAGCCGCGATGGAAGGTTACAAGGTCGTGACCATGGAATACGCCGCCGACAAGTGCGATATTTTCGTCTCCTGCACCGGCAACAAGAACGTCATCACCTACAAGCACATGGCGGCCATGAAAGACCAGGCCATCGTCTGCAACATTGGTCACTTTGACAATGAAATCGACGTCGCCTCGCTGTCTAAATGCAAGTGGGAAGAGATCAAGCCGCAGGTGGACCATGTCATCTTCCCGGCCAAAGGCAAGACCCCGTCCAAACGCATCATCCTGCTGGCCAAGGGCCGTCTGGTGAATCTGGGTTGCGGCACAGGCCACCCCAGCTTCGTGATGTCTTCCAGTTTCGCCAACCAGACGATCGCCCAGATCGAACTGTTCACCAAGCCCAAGGAGTACAAATCCGGCAAGGTGTATGTCTTGCCCAAGCACCTCGATGAGAAAGTGGCGCGTTTGCACCTGGGCAAGGTCGGCGCCATGCTGACCGTACTGACAGACGAGCAGGCCGCCTACATCGGTGTGGACAAAGCCGGCCCGTACAAGGCCAACACCTACCGCTATTGATGCGCATCGATCAGCTCCTGGTGGCCCGCGGTCTGGCCAGCACCCGCTCCCAGGCCCAGCGCCTGATTGCGGGTGGCGTGCAATGGCGCAAGGGCAACGAATGGAAGACCATCACCAAGAATGGCGATGAAGTGCCGGACGATGCCCCGATCCAGCTGCTGGACGACGCCGAAGCCCGCTACGTGTCCCGCGGCGGCCTGAAGCTCGAAGCCGCGTTGAAACAAGTGGGCCTGTCCGTTGCCGGTCTGGCCTGCTTGGATGTCGGCCAGTCCACCGGCGGCTTTACCGACTGCCTGTTGCAGCACGGTGCGGCCTCGGTGGTGGGGGTGGATGTGGGCAGTGCCCAGCTGCATCCGCGCCTGCGCGAAGACCCGCGTGTGCTGTGCGTTGAAAAAGTCAACGCCCGCTCCTTGAGTGCTATTGATTTAATAGCTGCTTACGCAGATAGTACGGGGGCTGATGGCCAATTTGACCATGAAGACGATGGGGCCGAAGCATCAGAATTCGTACCCGAGTTTGACCTGATCGTTGCTGACCTGTCCTTCATTTCGCAAACCCTGGTGCTGCCCGCGGTGGTGCCTCTGCTCAAAGGCGGCGGCACCCTGCTGACGCTTGTCAAACCCCAGTTCGAGTTGCAGCCCGGCCAGGTCGGCAAGGGTGGCATCGTGCGGGATGAGTCGATGTATGCGCTGGTTGAGCAGCGCCTGCGCGATGCCTGTGCCGCGCTCGGTCTGACGGTGACCGCGTGGTTCGACTCGCCGATTGAAGGCGGTGACGGCAATCGCGAGTTTTTCATTTGCGCCCGCAAGCCTGGCGCGCCCGTTTCCTGAGACCGAGCCAGCCATGCAAGAGACCTCCCGATTCCCCCTGAGTTTTGAGTTCTTTCCACCCAAGACTCCAGAGGGTGTTGAGAAGCTGCGGCTGGTGCGCCAGCAGCTCTATGCCCTGAAGCCCGAGTTCTGCTCAGTCACCTTTGGCGCGGGCGGCTCCACGCAGGAAGGCACTTTCAACACCGTGCGCGACATCCTGGCCGAGGGCGTCAGCGCCGCCTCGCATTTTTCCTGCATCGGCGCCACCCGCACCACCGTGCGCGAGCAACTGGCTACGCTCAAGGCCATGGGCGTGAAGCGGCTGGTGGCCTTGCGCGGCGACCTGCCCAGCGGCTATGGTGCCGGTGGCGAGTTTCAATACGCCAGTGACCTGGTGGCGTTCATCCGGGCGGAAACCGGCGACGACTTTCACATCGAGGTGGCCGCCTACCCGGAAGTGCATCCGCAGGCCAAATCGCCGGCGAGCGACTTGCAGGCCTTTGCCGCCAAGGTCAACGCCGGCGCCAACGCCGCCATCACCCAGTATTTTTACAACGCTGACGCCTACTTCCGGTTTGTGGAAGAGGTGGACGCGCTGGGCCTGACCATTCCCGTGGTGCCTGGCATCATGCCCATCACCAGTTCAAATCAGCTCATGCGATTCAGCGATGCCTGCGGCGCCGAGATCCCGCGCTGGATTCGCCTGCGCCTGCAAAGTTTCGGGGACGATGTGGCGTCCATCAAGGCCTTTGGTCTGGATGTGGTCACGGATCTGTGTGAACAACTTCGCGCGGGCGGTGCGCCGGGCTTGCATTTTTACAGCATGAACCAGAGCATGGCGACGCTGGAGATCTGTAGAAAGCTTGCTTTGTGACGGCAAGACGCGACAGTTGATTCGATTGGTGCGATGGTTGGGCCGAAGTGTCGGATTAACTTACAACATCAACCGGCCAGGGCTCCTGCAGCTGCCAGGAAATGACATAAGTGCTTGATTTGTCGTGATTGACTGAGTGTGGTCTTGTTTCGGCATAGTTCATGCTTATCAGGCTGGTCAGGTTAATGCTTGACCAGCCAGTTTTGAGCCGGACACATAATTTCCGCCGGCAGTGGTTGCTGATGATGTTGAAGCATGAAGCACAAAAAACCACAAAACAATACTCTCCCTTTGAAATATGCGCGGGGCGCTGACCGATTCATTACGGAATTGCCGGTCGACATGGGCGGCGTACAGGGGGTGACCCGCAACATCAGTGCAACAGGCATTTATTTTGAGACCGAGGTGGCGCATGAGCCAGGTTCTCGCGTGAACTTCACGGTCGAGGTCCATATTCGAGGTGAGAAATTAAAGCTGGTCTGCGAGGGTGAGGTGGTTCGGGTGGGCTGTTACGACGGCGTGTTGGGCATGGCCACCAAACTCCTGAGTTCCTTTTTTTCCGACGCTGCTGAAATTGTCGATGTCAACTCAAGGTCTCTGGCTGCCAGACAGATACATTAAGATCAGCCCGAATTAACTGGGTATCGAACATCGGGCTATGAAAATACTAATTACTGGGGCGGCCGGCTTCATTGGAATGACCACCGCTCTGCGCTTGCTGGCGCGCGGGGACGAGGTGGTGGGTCTGGACAACCTCAACGACTATTACGACGTCACCCTGAAAGAGAATCGCCTGAAACGGCTGACGTCCCACGCGAATTTCCGCTTCGTCAAAATGGACGTGGCCGATCGGGAGGGCATGGCCCAAC
This sequence comes from Rhodoferax sp., assembly GCF_030646845.1. GTDB lineage: Bacteria > Pseudomonadota > Gammaproteobacteria > Burkholderiales > Burkholderiaceae_C > Rhodoferax. Next base: position 9,779 of record NZ_JAUSLE010000076.1, read on the forward strand.
TTTTTACCGCCGAGAAATTTGACCGGGTCATTCATCTTGCCGCTCAAGCGGGCGTGCGCTATTCGCTGCAGAACCCCCACGCGTATATAGACAGCAACGTCGTCGGTTTTACGAATATTCTGGAAGGGTGCCGTCACGCCCAGGTGCAGCACCTGGTTTACGCGTCAAGCTCCAGTGTCTACGGTGGCAACACCAAGATGCCGTTTTCCGAACACGACAGCGTGGATCACCCGGTCAGCCTGTATGCCGCCACCAAGAAAGCCAACGAGCTGATGGCCCATACCTACAGTCATCTGTATCGTCTGCCCACCACCGGTCTTCGCTTTTTCACCGTCTACGGTCCCTGGGGTCGGCCTGACATGGCGCTGTTCCTGTTTACCAAGGCTATTCTGGATGGGCGGCCCATTGATGTCTTCAACTATGGGCAGATGCAACGCGACTTCACTTTCGTGGACGACATCGTTGAAGGTGTCATTCGCGTGTTGGACCGCGTCGCGGTCTCCAACCCATCCTATGACGCCGTTTTGGCGGACCCCGCCACCAGCAATGCGCCTTACAGGGTATTCAACATTGGCAACAACAACCCGGTGCCCCTGCTCGATTTCATTGCGTGTATTGAAGATGCGCTGGGCAAGAAAGCTGAAAAGAACCTGTTGCCTCTGCAAGATGGTGATGTGCCTGCCACCTATGCCAACACCGATGCGTTGAACGAATGGGTCGGTTTTGTCCCCGGCACCTCCATTGAGCAGGGTATTGGCCGCTTTGTGGCGTGGTACCGCGATTACTACAAGATGTAAAACCTATCACAGTGCAGTCTGGCAATGTTCGACCAGGCCGCGCGCGCCGGCTTCGCACAGGTCCAGCACGCGTTCGAAACCCTCAATGTTGCCGTAATAAGGGTCAGGAACGTCGCTGACATCGACCCCTTGGGCGAATTCGAGAAACAGCCGGAGTTTGTGCCTGTGGTCGGCCGGGCATAGGCGCATCAGATCGTTCAGGTTGGACTGGTCCATCGCCAGGATCAGGTCGTACTGACTGAAGTCCTGTTCGATGACCCGGCGCGATCTGCGCTTGCCAATGGCATATCCGCGAGCAGACAGAACTGTTTTGACCCTTGGGTCGGGTGGTTCCTTGCGAGGGCTGGCATGGGTCCCAGCCGCATCAACCCGGATGCTTCCTGCACGGCCGGCTTGCTCCGCCAGGTGCAATGTCACTGTCTGCGCCATCGGCGAACGGCAGATGTTGGCCATGCAGACTATCAAGAGTTTCGTCATTGGAGGAGTTTCAGAGAGCTCGTTCTTGTGTTTCGCATAAGGCTCACTTGTGGGTTACGCTTTGCAAGATGGTACCCAAAGTTGTTTCCGGTAGAGCTCATGACCTCGAATGCGGTAATAATTCGCGAAGAGAGCGAACTTATTTCAATTGGGACAAGAGATGACAGAGCCAATGGCGGTCAACGCGGGAAACCACCGACCAGTGGCTGTTCTCACGAAGGTCGAGAAAACCTATCACCTGGATTCAGTGAACGTCCCCGTTATCAAGGGGGTTGATGTTGTCGTCCGGCGCGCATGTTTTACCGTGCTGCTGGGCCCCTCGGGCAGTGGCAAGACGACCCTGCTTAACATGATCGGCTGCATCGACAAGCCGGACAAAGGAGACGTGGTCGTGGCTGGCTGCAAGGTCGGCGACTTGACCGACGACGCTCTGTCGGATTTCCGCGCGAAAAACATTGGGTTCATTTTTCAGAACTTCAATCTGCTGCCGGTCTTGAGCGCCTACGAAAATATCGAATACCCTTTGCTGCTGGCGGGTGCATCTGCGAAAAAACGAGGTGAGCGGGTGCCCAAGCTGCTGGACGCCGTGGGCTTGGGTGACCGGGCAAAAAATCTTCCCGGGCAATTGTCGGGCGGCCAGCGACAACGGGTGGCCATTGCCCGCGCCTTGGCCTGCAAGCCCAAGTTGGTCATCGCGGATGAACCGACAGCGAATCTGGACAGCGAGACCGGGGCTTCCATTCTGGCCCTGATGCGCCAGATGGTGGAGCGTTATGAGGTGTCGTTTATCTTCTCGTCGCATGATCCTGATGTGATCAATGCCGCAGACGATACGATCTTCCTGAAGGATGGAGCGATTCAGGGCATTCGCCGCAAAGGTCAGGAGCCATCGCCATGATGACCTTGTCCCTGGCAATACGCAACCTTCTTCGCAATCGTCGTCGCTCACTTGCCACCTTACTGGCAATGGCGATCGGCGCGACGTCGATACTCTTGTTCGGGGGGTTCAGCGCCAACATCAACTACATGATGCACACCCATCACGTGCAAGCTGGTGGTCATCTGCAAATTCAGCATCGGGACTTTTATCTATATGGCAGCGGCAACCCGACTGCCTACGGCATTTCCGATTACGCGAAGATACTGACCGCCATACAGCACGATCAGGTATTGCGCGACATGGTGCTGGTCGCGTCGCCGACCATGCAATTTGGCGGCATTGCAGGCAATTACGTGGCCGGCGTGTCGCGCACCATCATCGGTAACGGGTTCGTGGCCGAAGACATCAACCGCATGCGGCGTTGGAACGACTTCAATCTGCGGACCACGTCCCGCGTGTTTGCGCTTGAGGGGGCGCCAGCCGATGCTGCGATTGTCGGGACTGGCGTTGCCCGGGTGCTGCAGCTCTGCGACGCGCTCAAGATCACCCGCTGTCCCAAGCCGGAAAAGGAAACAATACCCGACGGCAAGGCGACCCCCGACGATATCGCCCAACTCAGCCTCCAGGAGACCCCCGCTGTGTCCGGCGACGACCTGGCCCGTTCACGCAGAATTGAAGTGCTGGTGGGGAACGCCCGGGGTGCACCGAACGTCACCTCACTGGAGGTGATTCGCGCCGAAGAGCAGGGCATCAAGGAGCTTGATGAGGTCTACGTGATGATGCATCTGTCGCAAATACAAAGGCTGATCTATGGCAAGTCGTCGCCCAAGGTGACGTCGATCATGCTGCAGTTGCGCCACTCCGATCAAATTCCCGTGGTGCTGGAGCGCCTGGCGCCGATACTGGCCAAATTTTCTTCCAGCCAGCCGCTGGTCGTGCAGGACTTCCGGACCCTGAATCCTTTCTATGTACAGACCATACGGATGTTCGACACCATATTCGGATTCGTTTTTGTGCTGATTGGGGCCATCGTTCTGTTTACCGTCAGCAACACCATGAATACCGCCGTTGTTGAGCGCACTGTTGAAATCGGAACCCTGCGTGCCATCGGATTGCGGCGGGCAGGCATTCGGCGACTGTTCGTAACCGAGGGCGCGCTGATTGGTTTTTGCGGGACCGTGCTTGGCGTTGTGCTGGCCCTGGTGTTGTCGGCGGTTGTCAATCAGACGGGTCTGTCCTGGTTGCCACCCGGCAATGTTGATCCGCTGCCATTGACCATCACGGTGTGGGGTGAAAGCCGCATGATTCTCGGCACAAGTTTGGGTCTAATCTGCATTGCCATCCTGTCTGCCTGGTGGCCGGCCTATCGGGCCGCGCGACTGGACGTGGTCGACGCCCTGCGCCATGCTTGAAAAAAAGAGGTTCCTCAATCATGAAATCACTATTTTTCCTGTTGTTCATGCTTGCACCTGGTTGGGCATGGTCCGCGCCAAGCGCAGACGAGATCCTCGCCGCCAGTGATACCATTCGCAACCCAGGGCGACCCTTCAGTGTCACCGTCACGCTGACGGAGTATCAGGCGGGCAAGCAGATCGATACCAGCACGCTGGTCAGTTACGCCCGTAAACAGGAGCAAAGCGGACAGTTCGCAAGCCTGATCCGTTTCGTCTTGCCAGCGCGCGACGCCGGCAAGCTGATGCTTAAGAACGGCAATGACATGTGGTTCTACGATCCCGTAGCCAAGGCCAGCGTGCGCTTGTCACCGCAACAGCGGCTGCTGGGGCAGGCGTCCAATGGCGACGTGGCGACCGTGAATTTCGCTAAAGATTACAAAGCGACGCTGGTCGGCGACGAGGACATCCAGGACGGTGAACGCCACACACGCAAGGCCCACAAGCTTGCTCTGACTGCGGTGACTCCTGACGTCACCTACGCAAGCATTGAGATGTGGATCGACGTCGAAAACAATCGGCCCCTCAAGTCGCGATTCTTCGCCGAATCGTCGCGCCTGCTCAAGACCGCCTACTATCGCCGCTTTCAGGCGCAGTTGGGCGCAGAGCGTCCGACCGAGACTGTGATTATTGACGGTCTGAATCCCCAATCAGTCACGCTCATGCGCTTTTCAGACTACAAGGCGCGCGTGATTCCCGATACATGGCTGCAGCGGGATTACCTGCCGCGCTTCCAACCAGATTAAGCCCATGCGCTCTTTCACCCCCCGCACAGTTCTAAGCACCTTACTTGCGGCCGCCTTGAGCCAGGCGGTGCCGGCTCTTGCCGCCGATGCGGAGACAGATGCCCTGCTGCTTGAGAGCGCCCCCGAGGCGGCCTCCGAAGGAACTGGGGACACCAAGCTTTTCTTCGAAGGCATGATTGGCAACGCCAGTCGGCGCTTTCAACCCGGCAGTCGCGACCTCGGGCGCGCGTCGCTTGATTTCTCACATACCGCTCGCATTGCTCCTGGATTGCGAGCCGTTATTTCTGATCGCCTGGATCATGTCTATCCGGCGGACGTCGGCGCTGACGCGACGGTCAATAGCCTCCGCGAAGCCTATTTGAGCTGGCAGCCAGAGGGGGGCAATACGGTTTTAGAGTTTGGACGCATCAACCTGCGCTATGGGCCCGGTTACGGCTACAACCCGACGGATTTTTTTCGTGATGGCTCCCTGCGCACCCTGACCTCCGCCAATCCTTTTGCCATCCGCGAAAATCGCCTCGGAACGGTCATGCTGCGCGGACAGCGCCTGTGGTCCGGTGGCTCGCTGTCGGTTGCCTATTCACCCAAATTGGAAGACCGCCCCAATGCCGATGGCTGGAGCCTCGACCTCGGTTCAACCAACAACCGTGATCGTGCGTTGGTCGCACTCAGCAACCAATTTTCGCAAAGCATCAGCGGCCAGGTGCTGGCCTACAAGGAAGATGGCCTGTCGCCAACGCTGGGTGCGAATCTCACAGCCTTGCTGTCAGATGCGGCCGTGGCTCACCTGGAGTGGTCACATGGCAGCGAGCCCGACCTGCTGAGCCGCGCGCTGGCTTTGCCAAACACTGCAACAACCCGCAATCGCTTTGTTGGTGGTGTGACCTACACCACGTTGAGCAAGTTGTCAGTGACGGCGGAATACCAATACAACGGTTTTGGGTTGGATCGGTCCAACTGGGCCGCTCTGGGTGCGACGCCTGCGATCCAGTTGGCATACCTGCGTGAAGCCTTGCGGCTACAGGAGTTGGCGCCCCGACAGGCTTACTTGATCTACGTGACACAAAAGAGCCTGGGGTTCAAAGATCTGGATTTGACGGCGTACCTTCGGCAGAACGCTGACGATCACAGTCGGCTGGCCTGGCTTGAGTTGCGCCACCACTGGCCGAGTTTTGATTTGACCTTTCAGCTGCAGCAAAACATCGGCAGCCCGACCACCGAGTTCGGCATCTTGCCTGATCGCCGCGTTGTCCAAGTGCTTGGAACCTATTACTTCTGAGCTACCGGCCATGGCAGCGCTTTTGTCTGCGTTGTTCATTCACATCGTTACTGACGTTCTGAGCTGCTGTGCAAGCCTTGCCAAACCTAAACCTTGTTCAGGCTGGACCGCCCTGAGGTTAGCATCAGGTGGTTTGCTGGGGAATCCGAAACGCGTGTCAAGTGAATCCACTTGGTACTTACGTGGCAACCTTGTCTGCTTCGCCCGTGTGTAAAGCCAAGTCTGGGCCATGGCGGCGCGGCAGAGTCTGCTTCGCGGCCTGCAATACTTGAAGAGAAACAGGAAAACAAAAAACCCACCGAAGTGGGCTTTTTTGAACTGTAAGAAGAATCGACAGTTTTTATTTCACCAAATTCCGACGGCGCTGGATGAACCCCAGACCAGCGAGCCCAAGACCCAACAAAGCCAAGCTGCCTGGCTCTGGAACATTGAAGCTGACATTGATAGCGCCAGTTACATTCTGGTATTCGCCGGGCGTGCCACCCAAGCCAATCACATTGCCATCAGTCTGAACGACCAGATAGAACGGGTTGGGCGCGGTGAAATAGCTTGTGCCGCTTTGAACGCCGGCGGAGCCTGCGTCCTGATCAGTCGAGGTCAGCGTGAAGGGATTGAACTGGAATTCAAACGCTGTCGGCGAGATGATCGTGCCAAGCCCATAGGACAAAAGGGTAGAACTGGCAAGCAGGTAGTCGTCGGCGTTATTGCCCAGCGTGGCGGCTACACCGCTGCCGGTCAGCGTTTTTGTAGTGTTTTGATTGGGATCCATGTACAGGCTGAACGTACCACTTATGCCCTGGAAAAGGGTGCTACTGATCACCTGCCCAGTCGATTGGAACACCGCGTACAGGTTGTATGTATTAGTGCCAATACCGTTCAGTTGTGAGGGCACGTTGGTCGTGCCTTGGTTGCTGAAGAACGAACCAAAATTGGCATAGGCAGAGGAGATGAAGTTGCCGCCAGCGGTAACCGTAGTCCATTCAGCGTAGCCGCCATTGATTTTGTCAGCCAGAACGGTGTTGGATAAGGCGCCGGGCACGCTACCCTCACTGACTGTGAAGTCCGGGAACGGGTAGGACAACACGGATGCCGAGGCTCCAGTTGCCAAAGACCCTAAGACAGCGACTGCGGCCAAGGCCAGTAATTTCTTTTTCATTTCAATACTCCTTACAGGTTGATAGTGACTAAGTGCTTTAAGAACTTACTCTGACAAAAAAATATAAGCAGATAGCGTGCCAGAAATTTTTTCTTATTTAAAATCAATAGCTTATGGGGTCAATGGCAAAAGTGCCAAAAAGCACTGTAAAAGAAGCTGACAGATTGAAATGAAGATCATGGGAATTTTTCACACCGACGGTGGCGCATGCTTCTTGGTTGGCGGCTCGTGGCGCGGTGTAATGCGTGCACAATCCGCACGAACTTCCTGGGGCGCCTAGATGAGCACAGTTTTTGACTACGAACGAGCCTATTCCCGTAACATTGGCTGGGTGACCCAGGTTGAACAGTTGAAGCTTCGAGGTTCGCGGATTGCCATTGCTGGGCTGGGGGGGGTGGGCGGCGCGCATTTGTTGACACTCACCCGGCTCGGGATTAGCCATTTCAACATTGCCGACTTCGACGATTTCGACGTGCATAACCTGAACCGTCAGGCCGGTGCATTCATGTCGTTCATGGGGCAAGCAAAAATTGATACGGTGGCGCGCCTTGCGCGCGATGTCAATCCGGAGCTGGATATCAGGCTTTTTCCTCAAGGCGTCAACCCCGACAACGTCGATGAATTCTTGCGTGATGTCGATGTGTATGTCGATGGACTGGATTTTTTTGCGCTACCAGCGCGTCGGATGGTGTTCGCAAAGTGCCGGGAAAAGGGCATACCTGCACTGACTGCGGCGCCGCTCGGCATGGGAACTGCTTTGCTCTACTTTCGTCCGGATGGTATGAGCTTTGAAGATTACTTCAAGGTTGACGGGCGCGAGTCACAGGAGCAATACGCCCGTTTCATCGCTGGACTGTCGCCGGCAATGGTTCAGCGCGATTACCTGGTTGCTCCCGAGGCGGTCAATTTCCAAGAAAAGAGGGGGCCCTCAACCATCATGGCTTGCGACCTGTGTGCTGGCGTGATGGGCACGTCCGTCTTGAAGCTCTTGCTCGGGCGTGGCTCAATGAAGGCAGCTCCGTGGGGTATGCACTTTGACGCGTATCATCAAAAGCTTAAATTCACTTGGCGCCCGTTTGGCAATTCCAATCCGTTGCAGCAATTGCTGCTGAAATTCATTCGGCCCGTGCTCCGCGGACGCACAGGCACTTGAGCTTGAGTCGCAATGGTCAAATCCCAGTGGATTCTGGAGTTAGTGTGAAATAGTAACGTTGTAACAAACAAGAGCTTGGACTAGGGGCGATTTTCTTGCGGGTCGTTGCAGCAAATGCGCTATATTCAAACGCGGTATAAAACGATAGTCGGCAACTTATTTAGGGGATATGCTTTGAAAAGTCTTTTTATCACTGCTAAAACCGCGTCCCGTTGGGTCGCGCTTGGTTTGCTGGTTAGCTTGGTGTCCGCTTGTGCTGGCTTTTCGTCCACGTACCCCGCTGCGCCGGTTGTCGCAGCTACCCCCGGGTACAACTATGTTGTCGGCGCTGGTGACTCGCTTAATATTATTGTCTGGCGTAACCCCGAGCTTTCCATGTCAGTTCCGGTTCGTCCAGATGGCAAGGTGTCAACGCCACTTGTGGATGAGCTGGTTGCCCAAGGTAAAACTTCAGTTGAGATAGCTCGTGACGTCGAAAAGGCCCTGAGCAAACTGGTCCGCGACCCAGTTGTAACGGTTATTGTCACCAGCTTTGTTGGCCCCTACAGTGAGCAGATACGGGTCATTGGCGAGGCAGCCAAGCCGCAGGCCTTGCCCTACAAACAGAAGATGACCATATTGGACGTGATGATTGCTGTGGGTGGTTTGACCGACTTCGCCGACGGTAATGGCGCTTCGATCACACGTGCTTCAGAGGGCGACAAGCGGTATTCTGTTCGGCTCAAGGACCTCATCAAGCGGGGCGACATATCTGCCAATGTGGAAATGAAGCCGGGTGACGTCCTCATCATCCCGCAGGGTTGGTTTTGAGATTGACATCCTCTCTTTATGTGCGGCATTGCCTGATGATGGCTTTGCGGTGTTCGAACGCTAACCAGAACGACTTTACTTGATGGATGAGCTGATTGGTCAAATACTCACGGCTGCCAAAGGTCTGTGGAAGCATCGCTGGCTGGGTCTGCTGGTTGCGTGGTTGGTTGCTGCAATTGGTTCAGTCGTGGTGCTGTCGGTGCCCAATAAATATGAGGCAACAGCCCGTATTTTTGTGGACACACAGTCCATATTGAAGCCTTTGATGTCTGGCTTGGCGGTGCAGCCTAATGTCGGGCAGCAGGTGGTGATGCTGAGTCGAACGCTTATCAGTCGCCCCAACGTCGAAAAACTAATTCGCATGGCCGATCTTGACCTCAAAAGTCAATCTAAGAGCGACCAGGACGCGTTGATTGATCAGTTGATGAAAACGCTTGAAATCAAGAATGTAGGCCGGGATAACATTTATGTATTGTCGTATCGGGACTCTAGTCCCGACAAAGCGAAGAGGGTCGTTCAATCGCTTGTATCAATTTTTGTCGAATCCAGCTTGGGGGCGTCTCGCAAGGACTCTGATACGGCCAAGAAATTCATCGATGAGCAGATCAAGACTTATGAGGCCAAGCTTGAAGAAGCTGAAGCACGGTTAAAAGAGTTTAGAGTTCGAAACATTGAGCTTCAAACCGCGGATGGCAAAGATATGGCCGGACAGATTGGTGCGGTGAGCAGTCAACTGAGTCAAGCCCGATTGGAGCTACGTGAGGCAGAAAACGCACGTGATGCGGCTAAGCGTCAGTTGGAGGCCGAAAAATCGCAGAATGCGAATATCACGTCGCGCAGCCTGCTGCAGGAGTCAGCGATGTCGATTTCAACGCCGGAGATTGACGGACGCATTGATGTGCAGAAGCGCAATCTGGATGCGCTTCTGCAGCGCTTTACCGAGCAACATCCCGATGTTGTCGGGGCTAGGCGTCTGATCAAGGAGCTTGAGGATCTCAAACGAAAAGAAGTGCTGGAGTTGCGCAAGACCGCGATGGCCAACCCGGCGGCGGCGTCGACCAACAGCTTGGCCTATCAGGAGTTGAATCGCCTGCTCGCCACATCGGAGGTGCAAGTTGCTTCTTTGCGAGCAAGGGTGGCGGAGTACGAGGCGCGTTTCAACCGGGCTCGTGAGCTGATGAAGGTGGCTCCGCAAATTGAAGCTGAATTTGCTCAATTGAATCGTGACTACGACATCAACAAGAAAAACTATAACGACCTTGTTTCTCGAAGAGAGACTGCGGCCCTGACTGGCGATCTGGAGAGTGCTGCTGGAGTGGCAGACTTTCGCCTGATCGACCCGCCCCGGGCGTCGCCCCAGCCGGTAGCGCCCAATCGCCTGTTGCTGTTGCCCCTCGCTTTGTTGGTTGGGTTGGGTGCTGGACTTGCAGTTGCCTTTGTCGCCAGTCAATTGCGTGCCGTTTTTTATGATGGTCGTTCTCTGCGGGATGGGGTGGGCCTGCCTCTTCTGGGGGTTGTTACTTTGGTGATGGACGAAGAAGCGGTGCGACAAGAGAAGTCTGACTTGAAAAAGTTTCTGGGCGCTTCCGGTGGGTTGGTTGGTGTTTTTGTTGCTGGGATGATCATTTTTTCTTTGATATCCGGGCGGGTAGGATGAACAAACTATGAGTAGCTTGATCGAGCAGGCGGCGCAGCGTCTGGAACAGCTTCGTCAAGCGGGCGCCGACATGCCTCCGATACCGCCAGTTGGTCCGGCGGGTGGCGTGGCTGGGAAACCAGTGAGCGAAGCGCAGCCTGCGGCTCTGTCACGACGTGTTGAAATTAATTTGGACGCGCTTGCTGCTGCTGGGATTGTCAGTCCCAATGCACCACGATCCCAGATTGCAGATCAATACCGGGTGATAAAGCGGCCGCTGATTGCCAACGCCATGGGCAGAGGTGCCTCGATCATCGCCAACGGCAACCTGATCATGGTAACCAGTGCATTGCCTGGCGAAGGCAAGACTTTTACCGCGATCAATCTGGCGATGAGCATGGCCACCGAGTTGGATTACACCGTGATGCTGGTCGATGCTGATGTGGCGCGACCTTCGATCATGAATGTGCTGGGACTGCCTGAAGGTCCCGGTCTGCTCGACCTGGTTGTTGACGAGTCGAAAGACTTGTCCAGCATGCTGTTGAGAACAAACATCGATAAGTTGACAATTTTGCCAAGTGGAACGCAGCATGCGCGCGCCACCGAGTTGTTGGCCAGTGACGCCATGATCCGGCTACTGGATGACATGGCCAAGCGCTACGCCGATCGCATCATCGTTTTTGATTCTCCGCCGCTTCTTCCCACTACAGAGTCGCGGGTGTTAGCTTCTCACATGGGTCAGGTGGTGATGGTGGTGCAGGCAGAAAAAACTTTGCAGTCAGATGTCCAGCAAGCCTTGGCCACCATTGAAGCATGCCCTGTCAAACTGATGCTGCTAAATCAGGCAAAGACCATTTCCAAGATGGGGTATGAATATGGCTATGGATACGGGTATGCGCAGCCGCAAGCCTGACTATCTTTTTGTGTCAAATCGGCCATGAGCTCTAGCCTCATTTCTTCGTCAATGCTCCGAATGCGCGTTGCCCGCGTTCCACTGGCGGGATTCCTGTTCGTGGCGTCGGCGGGCGCGTATAGTCAGGTGACCATCGTGCCGCGTGTCTCGATCACCGAAACCGTGACGGACAACGTTCGCCTGAGCAACACCAGCCACCAAGCGGAGCAAATTACCGAAATCGGCGCTGGGATCCAAATCAATATTGACGGGGGAAAGCTCAAGACATATTTTGACTATTCTGGAAGTAGTGTGATGTATGCACAAGGCTCATCACCTAACAGCACCGAATTCCAGAACGGGCTCAATACATTTGGTACGCTGGAGATGGTGGATAACTGGGCGTTTGTCGATTTCAGTGGCGCCATTTCGCAGCAAGGAATTTCGCCCTTTGGCACCCAGTCAATTGGCAACACATCCATCAACGCCAATAGAGCAGAGGTCTCCAACTACCGGCTTTCGCCTTATGTGCGCGGTCGGTTGGGTAGTCTGGCCGACTATGAGGCTCGTTACAGTCGGGCGATCACAGGCAGCGATGCTGCGGCAACGTCAGGCGTGACTACGGTCGATGGTCTCGTCAAGATCAGCGGTGACACTAGCTTTCGGAGTCTTGGCTGGTCGGCAGATGCCAGTCAGCAAAGTGTTGATTACAGTGCTGGACGTTCCACTGAAGTTGACCGGTTCAACCTTGGCTTGTCCTATTCGTTTGCGCCTCAATTCAACGTGTTCGCCAGTGCCGGGCGTGAATCCAACAACTACACCACCTTTGACAAGGAGAGCTACGCGACCAGCGGGTTTGGGGCGAACTGGTCTCCGTCCGAGAGGACCAAGTTGTCAGCCGCCCGCTATCGCCGTTCATTCGGAGACGCGCACAGTCTGAGTTTCGATTACCGAACGGCACGCACTGCCTGGAAATATACTGATGCGAAGGATGTCTCGGCGACGCCAAACCAGATCGGTTTTGCAAGTCTCGGATCCATCTACGATATTTTGTATAGCCAGTTTGCATCGATCGAACCTAATCCCGTCTCTCGCGCGCAGTTGGTCAATGCATTCTTGCAGGCCAATGGCATCAATCCGAATGCTGCGGTAGTCAGCAGTTTTTTGACGTCGGCTCTGTCAGTGACGCGTCGGCAAGACCTGTCGTTCGCGCTGCTGGGTGTGCGTGACACTGTCACTTTTTTGGCTACCCGGAGCGAGAGCAACAGGCTCGATACCTTGTCGACCGGCGTTGATGATTTCAACACGTCTTCCTTGATTCGTCAGCGTGGATTCAGTGTCAATTACGCGCATCGCTTAACCCCCGACTATTCGTTAGGTGTTCTTGTGTCGCAACAACATACGTCTGGTGATTCGAATTTGCAGAGTACAAAACTGCAATTGCTCAACGTCAACGTTACGGGCAAAGTGGGCAAGCAGGCCGTCGCGTCTGTGGGGGTCCGTCATGTGGTTTCCAGTGGCAACACAGCGCCTTACATCGAAAACGCTGTCATCGGCAGTTTGAATGTGCAGTTCTGACCCATGTATGAAGCTTTCTACGGGCTAAACAGCAAGCCTTTTCAGCTCAATCCCGATCCCAGTTTCTACTTTGGCAGCAAGCAGCACCGGCGGGCCAAGGCCTACCTTGAATACGGTGTGCAACGGAACGAGGGTTTCATTGTCATAACGGGCGAGGTGGGGGCTGGCAAGACCACCATTGTGCGAGGCTTGCTCGCCAGTCTGGACCCGGATAAAGTCGTTGCCGCCAATCTGGTAACTACGCAGCTCGATGCTGAAGACACACTGCGTCTGGTCGGGGCTGCCTTTGGCGTGCGGGTCAAGGACGTCTCAAAAGCTGACGTGCTGATGGCGTTGGAGGCCTACCTTGTCAATCAGGCAAGCCAGGGCAAACGCTGCCTGCTGATCGTCGATGAAGCTCAAAACCTCACCCCCCGGGCGGTGGAGGAGCTTCGCATGTTGTCGAACTTTCAGTTTGGCCAGCAGGCGCTACTACAGACGTTCCTGGTCGGCCAGCCTGAGTTTCGTGCCATCTTGCAAAGCCCCACCATGCAGCAACTCAGGCAGCGCGTCACGGCAACTTGCCATATCGGGCCACTGGATCTGGACGAGACAAGGGGTTACATTGAACACCGCTTGAAATGTGCGGGCTCTTCCGGGCGCCCCACATTCGATGCAGAAGCTTTCGACGCCATTTTCAACGCCTCCGGGGGCATCCCTCGCCGTGTCAACCTCATCTGCGATCGCTTGTTGCTCCTTGGTTTTCTGGGCAATAAAGACGCCTTTGGCCTGGATGATGTCAACGAGGTGGTGAGCGAAATTCACGACGAAGCGGCGGTCCCAGCCAATAAGGTGCTGGGAGACCGGCCCCCCTGGGACGACTCGGGTATTCAGGGTCTGACAGCGACCGGGTCAGTTGATATTGACCTCGCCAAATTGCAGGTCACGCCTGGTCTGGCGGCTGCTATTTCCAATCAAATCGACGACCTGGGTATCGAGCAGTATGACGGCCGCTTGAGGCGGCTTGAACGAAGCGTGCTTCGGCTGGAGCGCATCAACCTCGAAATTCTTGTCATGCTGCAAAAACTGGTTGCAGCTGTCAAAAAGCCAGGCCAGGAGAGCAGTCAATGAGCAATCAGTCTTCCATGAAAACACCGGGTAATGACTTGGGCCCCGTCATTTGCGTCGTGGGTGCCCGGCCCAATTTCATGAAGATGGCGCCCATCCTGAGGGCGATGGCGGCACACGTTCCGCCACTGCCGGTGCTGCTGGTCCATACGGGCCAACATTACGATAAGGACATGAGTGATCGGCTGTTTGAAGATCTGCGTCTGCCACGGCCGGACGTCAATCTTGAAGTGGGCTCCGGTACCCACGCCATCCAGACTGCGGAAGTCATGCGCCGGTTTGAGCCCATTGTCGATACCTACAAACCATCCTGCGTGGCGGTCGTGGGTGACGTCAATTCAACGCTCGCATGCTCCCTGGTTGCCGTCAAGAAGGGCGTGCCGGTGGTACATATTGAGGCCGGCCTGCGCAGTTATGACCGCGCCATGCCAGAAGAAATCAACCGCATCCTAACCGATCAGATATCGGACCGGCTCTACACGACAGAGCGTACGGCGGAGGAAAATCTGCGACTGGAGGGCATACCCTCCAGTCGAGTGTGTTTTGCTGGCAATGTCATGATCGATTCGGTGGTCTTTGGCCGGTCAAACGCCCGTAGCGCAGCAGAGACGTTAAAGGTCTGCAATGCAGACGCTTCAGTGTTAAGTCATCCTCTCGGTTACGGTGTGGTGACGCTACACCGTCCCTCGAATGTGGACCATCCTGAAACCCTACGTGCCTTGTTGGGGGTGCTGGGGGAGGTGGCGGCCCGTCTGCCTCTGGTGTTTGCGCTGCATCCCCGCACCCGCAGCAATATTGAGCGGTTTGGTCTGATGGACTTGATCGATCCCACGCGCATGGTTTTGCTGCCGCCGCAGGGTTATCTTGAAATGCTCGGGCTGATGTCGGGCGCGACCGTGGTCCTCACGGATTCAGGGGGGCTGCAGGAAGAGACCACGGCGCTGGGCGTGCCTTGTCTGACATTGCGGGAAAACACGGAACGTCCTATTACCGTTGAGCAAGGTACCAACATTCTGGTCGGGCGTGACCGGCAAGCCATTCTTGGCGCGGTTCAGGAAATTTTGGCGGGCAACGGCAAACGTGGCCGCGTTCCCGAATTTTGGGATGGACATGCCGCTGAGCGCATTGCGGCTGATCTTTATCAGTGGCTAATGAGTGGGAAACCGCAAGCGGCCTTGAAGTCGAGCACCCCGTAGAACATCGGTATGCCAGCCTCGCCCATCATCAACGCCTTGACGATCGATGTCGAAGACTATTTTCAAGTCTCAGCCTTTGCGCCGCACATTGCGCGTTCGGAGTGGAATACCCGTGAATGCCGCGTCGAGCGCAATATCGACGTCATTCTTGAAATGCTGGCAAGGCACGATACCAAGGCAACGTTTTTTACCTTGGGCTGGATTGCCGAGCGTTACCCGGACATGGTGCGACAGATCGTTCAACAAGGGCATGAACTGGCCAGTCACGGTTATGGTCACGAACGCGCCAGCGATCAGACCGAAGAGGCTTTTTTTGCCGACATTCAGCTCGCCAAAATCGTTTTGGAGGATTTGACGGATCGCGAAGTCAATGGCTATCGTGCCCCGAGTTTTTCAATAGGGACCGGCAAC
Organism: Rhodoferax sp.; assembly: GCF_030646845.1. GTDB lineage: Bacteria > Pseudomonadota > Gammaproteobacteria > Burkholderiales > Burkholderiaceae_C > Rhodoferax. Next base: position 25,348 of record NZ_JAUSLE010000076.1, read on the forward strand.
CTATGGGCCTTTGACTGCCTGGCTCGGGCCGGTTACCGCTACAGCTCAAGCATTTATCCCATTCGGCACGACCACTATGGCATGCCGGATTCGCCGCGTTTTGCCTATGAAGTGCGTCCGGACCTGATGGAAATCCCGATCACGACTCTGCGGGTATTTAGCCGTAATTTGCCTTCCAGTGGAGGTGGGTATTTCAGGCTATTGCCTTACGCCCTGTCACGCTGGATGTTGAACCGGGTGAATACGGACGACCGTGAGTCGGGCATTTTCTATTTTCATCCGTGGGAGATTGACACCGAGCAGCCTCGCATTGAGGGGATCAGCCAAAAAACACGCTTTCGGCATTACGTCAATATTGACCGCATGGAGGGTCGTTTGAACCAGTTGCTGCTTGATTTCAAATGGGGACGTATGGATCAGATATTCCTGGACAGATTTGCCAAACATGCCGTCACCGCCTGAGCACTCCGCGCTGACCATCAAGCGCCTGGACCCCCTGGATATCGCCACCGCAGCCCTCTGGGATGACTTTGTCATGGCGTGCCCAGAGGCTACATTTTTTCACCGGGCTGGCTGGCAAAAAATTGTGCGTGAGGTTTTTCGCCACGACACGTATTTTTTGTATGCCGAGGCAGGTGGTCGCATCCAGGGTGTATTGCCTTTGGGTCATGTCAACAGCTGGCTGTTTGGCAATTCATTGACGAGCCTGCCATTTGCGGTCTACGGCGGGGTTGCTGCGATCAGTACCCAGGCCGCCGATGCGCTTGAAGCGGAGGCCCAGCAGATCGCCAGGCGCCTGGGTGTCGCGCACCTCGAGTTCCGCAATGTCAATCCACGTCATTCAGACTGGCCGACACAAGATTTGTATGTCACCTTCCGCAAGGAAATCCTGCCGGATGACGAGGCCAATCTTCTGGCCATTCCGCGCAAGCAGCGCGCCATGGTGCGCAAAGGCATCAAGAACGGTCTGACGAGTGAAATTGACAGCACCGTTGACAGGTTTTTTGCGCTCTTTACTGACAACGTTCATCGGCACGGTACCCCTGCAATGCCCAAGAAATATTTTCAGGCTTTGCAGGCGGAGTTTGGCGCCGATTGCGAAGTTCTCACCGTCGTGGCGCCTGATGGCCGGCCATTGAGCAGTGTGATCAGCTTTTACTTTCGGGACGAAGTGTTGCCTTACTACGCGGGTGACTTTGAACCGGCGCGTGACTTGGCCGCGAATGATTTCAAATACTGGGAACTCATGCGCCGTGCCTGTGCCCGGGGCATTCGGGTGTTCGACTATGGCCGCAGCAAGCGGGGTACCGGCCCGTTTGCATTCAAGAAAAACTGGGGTTTTGAGCCCAAGCCGCTGCACTATGAGTTTTGTCTCTACAAGCGTGACGCCATACCGCAGAACAACCCGAACAACGCCAAGTACAAACTCATGATCAGCGCCTGGCGCCGCATGCCACTTGGAATGGCCAACTGGCTCGGCCCATTTGTTGTCAGGAATCTGGGATGAATTCGATAGCCGCCAATTCGCCAATTCCGTCAACGTTAACCCGACCCTGGCGGCTCGCTTTGCCTGCGTTACTGTTGCTGCTGGCGTGGGTTTTGTTCCTGTACCGTGACACGGGCATCGCGATGGTCACGATCTGGGCGCGGTCTGAAACCTTCACCCACGGTTTTCTCGTGCCCCCCATTGTGTTGTGGCTCATCTGGCGCCAGCGACACGCCATTGCCGCGCAGCAGATTCAGCCGGCACTGTGGATCCTTTTACCTGTCGCATGCACGGCCCTGGTCTGGTTGCTGGGTGATCTGGCCGCCGTCAATGCGGTGACCCAACTGGCTCTGGTGGCGTTATTGGTTTTGTCAGTGCCGGCGGTTCTGGGTCTGGCGGTGACGCGTCAGATCATCTTCCCGCTCGGTTTTCTGTTTTTTGCAGTACCCATTGGCGAGTTCGTTATGCCGCAACTCATGGCGTGGACTGCAGATTTCACGGTCTTTGCTTTGCGCCTGAGTGGTGTCCCGGTATACAGGGAAGGGCTGCAGTTCGTCATACCTTCCGGTAACTGGTCCGTGGTTGAGGCCTGCAGCGGCGTGCGCTACCTCATTGCATCCATCACGGTGGGCACTTTATTTGCGTACCTCAACTATCAGTCCACCAAGCGTCGCATTCTATTTGTCATCGTCTCCATTCTGGTTCCCATCGTTGCCAACTGGCTGCGCGCCTACATGATTGTCATGCTCGGGCACTTTTCTGGCAACAAGCTCGCAGTTGGGGTCGATCACCTGGTGTATGGATGGGTCTTCTTCGGCGTCGTCATCATGTTGATGTTCATCATTGGCGCCCGCTGGTCAGAACCCGAAAAAATGACGAGCGTCGGCGCTTCTGGTCATACCCAGCCGCTGCAGGCGGTTACTGCGACGAGAGTGTGGGCGATCGCGGCCTGTTTTGCCGCTGTGCTGGCCTTGCCCCAAATCGCCCTGTGGGTGATGGACCAGAGCGAAAGCGCTAAACCGGCCTCCCTTGTTGCCCCCGCGGCATTGGCGCCAGAGTGGCAGGCAGTGGCGTCGCCTGTTGCGGGCGGGTTCAAGCCGGCGTTCCAGAATCCATCCGCCGAGATCAATAGCACCTATGCACACGAGGGCCGCCCGGTCGGGCTGTATCTGGGCTATTACCGGCATCAGAATTACACCCGCAAATTGGTCAGTTCCAATAATTCACTGGTGCCCAGCAACGACCCGCAATGGGCGCAGGTGGCCTCTGCCAGCCACGAAGTGGCTATTGACGGCAAATCAGTCGTTGTGCGATCGGCTGAACTGCGGGCCACTGACTTGGCCGCGCAGGCTGTAAACAGCCGCCTGATTGTCTGGCAAATTTATTGGATAAACGGCACTTTGACCTCCAGTGACCACCTTGCCAAAGCTTATAGTGCTTTCTATCGGTTGACAGGGCGCGGTGACGACTCCGCGGTCATCATTGTTTACATGCCCAAAGATGCGCCGGGCGGCACTGATACTGTTCTTGCGTCGTTTCTGACGGCCAACTATCCGGCTATCAATCGCCTGTTGCTGAAGACTCGGCAGGACAAGTGAGAAGTAGATTGGCGGGAAGTTGATTCATTCATGATGTTTTGGAGGTTTTGCGATGACTGTGGTTGCTGTGATCGGGTTGGGTTATGTGGGGCTGCCGCTGGTGGTGGAATTTGGCAAACACCTTCGCACCATCGGGTTTGACATCGCTGTCTCCAAGGTGGAGTCCTGTCTCAAAGGCATTGATCCATCCCGTGAACTGTCTGATGAAGAAATGAGCGCCTCGCCGCATGCGGTGTACACGGCTGACCCATCCCTTTTGGCCGAGGCCGACATCATTGTTGTGGCAGTTCCCACCCCGGTCGACAATGCCCACATACCAGATTTTCGTCCCCTCATCGGTTCAAGCACCAGCGTGGGCCGTCACATGAAGAAGGGCGCCATCGTGGTCTATGAATCGACGGTGTATCCCGGCGCCACGGAGGAGGTCTGCATCCCCGTGCTGGAGCGCGAGTCTGGCCTGAAGTGGAAGCAGGACTTCTTTGTAGGGTATTCGCCCGAGCGTATAAATCCCGGCGACAAGGAGCACACCCTCACCAAGATCCTGAAAATTGTTTCAGGCGACACTCCTGAGACGCTCGACAAGGTTGCCAAGCTGTATGAAACGATTATCTTGCCGGGTGTGCATCGTGCGTCCAGCATCAAGGCCGCCGAGGCCGCAAAGGTCATTGAGAATACCCAGCGCGATCTGAACATCTCGCTCATGAACGAACTGGCCATTATTTTCGACAAGCTCGGCATCGACACCACCGAGGTGCTCGAAGCGGCTGGTACCAAATGGAACTTTCTCAAGTTCAAGCCGGGCCTGGTGGGGGGGCATTGCATTGGCGTTGACCCCTATTACCTCACCCACAAGGCCGAAATGCTGGGCTACAACCCGCAGGTCATCCTGGCAGGGCGCCGCATCAATGACGGCATGGGCAAGTTCATCGCCGAGCAGACGATCAAGCACATGATCGCTGGCGGCAGCTACGTCAAGGGCGCCAAAGTAAACGTGCTGGGGCTCACCTTCAAGGAGAACTGCGGAGACTTGCGCAACTCCAAAGTCATTGACATCATCAACGAACTCAAGACTTATGGCGTCGAAGTTTTCGTAACCGACCCGCAAGCCGAGTCGGATGAAGCCATGCATGAATATGGCGTCCCATTGTTGTCTTGGGCCGATCTGCCACGCGCGGATGCCATCGTGGCCGCCGTGGCCCACAAAGAATTTGCGGCGCTCAGCCTGGACGACTTCGCCAAGAAACTGGTCAAGGGCGGCGCGTTCATCGACGTCAAGGCTGCTTTTGACCGCAGCGTCATCGAAGGCGCTGGCTACAAGCTCTGGCGCCTGTAAGCGCGATAGGATGTCCAGAGTCTGAGCATGCAAGGTGATGACCGCCCTCTCGTCCTTCATGTGATGTACCGCTTTGACGTTGGCGGGCTTGAGAACGGCATTGTCAATCTCATCAATCACATGCCTGCCGATGCGTATCGGCACGCCGTGCTCGCGCTGACCGAAGTGACCGATTTCCGGCAGCGTATTCAGCGCAATGATGTCGAGTTCGTCTCACTGCGCAAGCCGCCAGGCCATGGCGTCTGGCAGTACCCCAAGCTTTTCAGGCTGATCCGCAAACTGCGCCCCGCCATTGTGCACAGCCGCAACCTTGCAGCTCTTGAAGTGCAAGTCCCCGCATGGGCGGCCGGAGTGCCGGTTCGCATTCACGGTGAGCACGGGCGTGACGTGGGAGATCTGGATGGCAGCAACGTCACCTATCAGCGCGTACGCCGCTTCTACCGGCCATTCGTTCACCACTACATGGCCTTGTCGCGCGATCTGGCTGACTACCTGGTGGACAAGGTGCAAGTTCCCCCCAGCAAGATAAACCAGGTCTACAACGGTGTCGACACTGACCGCTTCTGCCCTGCGCCCCATGGGCAGCAAGTCATTGCGGGTTGTCCGTTCAATCCGGCAGAACACTTCATAGTGGGCACAGTGGGGCGCATGCAGCCTGTCAAAGACCAGATCATGCTGGCGAATGCATTTGTGCAGGCCATCGTTCTGGACCCCAAACTGAGACTGCGTATGCGCCTGGTCATGGTGGGGGAGGGTCCCTTGCGTGCGCAAGCGCAAGCCATGCTCGACACCGCCGGCCTGGGTGCGCTGGCCTGGTTGCCCGGCGAGCGCAGCGATGTGGCTGACATCATGCGCGGCATGCATGTTTTTGCATTGCCATCGTTGGCCGAGGGAATTTCCAACACGATTCTGGAGGCCATGGCCAGCGCTGTGCCGGTCGTTGCCACCGCTGTCGGTGGCAATGCGGATCTCGTGTTGCAGGGGCAAACCGGCTATATCGTTCCGTCCGCGCATCCGCAGGCCATGGCACTTCGGCTGGTGGAGCTCGCCTCCAGTCCTGCGCGTGCGCATGCCATGGGTCAGGCAGGCCGCCAGCGTGTGCAGGCCACGTTCAGCTTGCAGGCCATGGTGTCCACTTATCAGCGTGTGTACGACCAGCAGTTGCGGCTATCAGACTCCATACGTTCCACCCCGAAAAATCAGTAAACAATATGTGTGGCATCACCGGCATTTTTGACACCCGAGGCAATAGCGCGATCAGCCGTGCCGTGCTGCAGCGCATGAATGATTCGCAGCTGCACCGCGGGCCTGACGAAGGCAGCCTGCATTTTGAGGCCGGCGTGGGCCTGGGGCACCGGCGTCTGTCAATCATCGACATCGCTACGGGCCAGCAGCCACTGTTCAATGAAGACGGCTCGGTCGTGGTGGTTTTCAATGGCGAAATCTACAACTACCTGCAACTCATCCCCGAGTTGCAGGCCTTGGGCCATGTTTTTCACACCAAGAGCGACACTGAGGTCATCGTCCACGCCTGGGAATCTTGGGGCGCTGATTGTGTCAAACGCTTTCGTGGCATGTTCGCCTTCGCCTTGTGGGACCGCAACCAGCAAACATTCTTCATGGCACGCGACCGCATGGGCGTCAAACCCATGTACTACGCGATTCTGGACGACGGCACGCTGCTGTTTGGCTCCGAGCTCAAGTCCATTTTGGCCCACGGCGGCCTGCGTCGTGACATCGACCCGCTTGCCGTGGAAGAGTACTTCGCATTGGGCTACGTCGCCGAGCCGCGCACTATTTTCAAGCAGGCCAGAAAACTCTCGCCAGCCCACAGCCTCACCATCCGCCGCGGCCAGCCCGTGGGCGAGCCGGTGGCGTACTGGGACGTCAAGTTCAGTTTGGACAACCCCATTTCTGAGACCGATGCCCAGGCCGAACTGGTGCTGCGACTGAAAGAGTCCGTGCGTTTGCGCATGATTGCCGAAGTCCCGCTCGGGGCCTTCCTTTCAGGGGGCGTGGACAGCAGCGCGGTGGTCGCCGTCATGGCTGGCTTGTCGACAGAACCCGTCAACACCTGCTCCATCGGGTTTGACGATCCCGCCTTCAACGAATCTGCCTTTGCCCAAAAGGTGGCCGACCGTTACCGCACCAATCACCGACTTGAAGTCGTCAAGAGCGACGACTTCGACCTGATCGACACCCTGGCCCGGCTGTACGACGAGCCCTACGCCGACAGTTCCGCTATCCCGACCTACCGCGTCTGCCAACTGGCGCGCAAACACGTCACTGTGGCTCTGTCGGGAGACGGCGGTGACGAGGCCATGGGCGGCTACCGTCGCTACCGCATGCACCTGATGGAAGAGCGCATGCGCTCCGCGCTGCCCCAAGGCCTGCGTGGAGCGCTGTTTGGCACGCTGGGCAAGCTCTACCCCAAGGCCGACTGGGCACCGCGTATCTTTCGCGCCAAGACCACATTTGAGGGCCTGGCGCGCAGTTCAGTTGGGGCCTACTTTCATTCCGTCTCCATCCTGCGCGGCCCCATGCGTGAAGCCCTGTTCAGTCCGAGCTTCAAAAGTGAACTCGCAGGATACAACGCGCAAGAGGTGTTCAACCGTCACGCTGCCAACGCGGGCACCGACGACCCGCTCGCCCTCATTCAGTACCTTGACCTCAAGACTTATCTGGTCGGTGACATCAACACCAAGGTGGATCGCGCCAGCATGGCGCACTCCCTGGAAGTGCGTGAACCTTTGATGGACCATGAGCTGGTCGAATGGCTCGCCACCTTGCCATCCAGTCACAAGATCAAGGGCCAGGAGGGCAAGTACATCTTCAAGAAGTCCATGGAGCCCCACCTGCCGTACGACGTGCTGTACCGGCCCAAAATGGGTTTCTCGGTGCCGCTGGCCCGCTGGTTCCGTGGCCCGCTGAAGCAGCGCGTCCGCGATGCCGTGCTGGGCGATCGGCTGGCTGCCACCGGGTGGTTTAACGCCGACTATTTGCGGCATCTGGTGGACGCCCACCAGTCCGGTGCCAGCGACTACAGTTCGTCGCTGTGGACCCTGCTGATGTTCGAAGCCTTTTTGCGTCAGGTGGTTGATGCGCCTGTGGCTGTGACCCCTGGGGCTGAAGCAGCGGAAGCCACCCCATGAGCCTGCGCATCCTTCACGTGCTGGACCACTCTATCCCACTCCACAGCGGCTACACCTTTCGTACCCTCTCCATTCTGCGTGAGCAGCGCAAGCTTGGATGGGAGACTGTCCACCTGACGACGCCCAAGCAAGGCCCGACAGATTCCCATCATGACGATGTAGAAGGCATGACTTTCTACCGAACGCCGAGTGTCGAAGGTGTTGGCTTGTTGACTCAAATGCGGCTCACGGCAAATCGGCTGGGTGAAGTCATTCGCCTGACCAAGCCAGATCTTATTCATGCCCATTCGCCGGTTCTCAACGCTTTGCCCAGTTTGTGGGCTGGATGGCGCCAGCGCTTGCCAGTGGTCTACGAAATGCGAGCCTCCTGGGAGGACGCGGCCGTCGACCACGGCACTACCGTCGAAGGCAGTTTTCGCTACCGGGTGTCACGGACACTGGAGAGTTTTGCACTTCGCCGCGCGGATCAAATCACCACAATTTGCGAGGGGCTTCGGGGCGATATTGCCGTACGTGGAATTCCGGCTGAGCGTATCACCGTGATTCCGAACGCCGTTGATGCCACCATGTTCCGGTTTGGTGTCGAGGCAGATCCGGCGCTGCGTCGTTCACTCGGGCTTGATGGTGCCACAGTGATTGGATTTGCAGGCTCCTTCTATGGTTATGAAGGGCTGGATCTGTTGCTTGAGGCTGCGCGGCGAATGCTGCCACGGCACCCGAATTTGCGCGTGTTGCTAGTAGGGGGTGGCCCGCAAGAGGCCAATCTGAAAGCCCAGGCAATGGCCTCAGGCCTGGGGGACCGGGTAATTTTCACCGGGCGTGTCGCTCATGCGGAGGTGCAGCGCTACTACGAACTAATTGACGTGTTGGCCTACCCCCGCTTGCCCATCCGGCTAACTGAACTGGTCACACCCCTGAAACCACTTGAGGCGATGGCGCAGGGTCGCATGTTTGTTGCCTCTGACGTGGGAGGGCATCGCGAACTTGTCCGGCACGGTGAAACCGGTTTTCTGTTCCGGGCCGGCGATGCTGCTGCGCTGGAGACAGCGCTGGACGACGTGCTGGCGCGGCGCGAGATGTGGCCGACGATTCGACAGCAGGCCCGCCACTTTGTCGAATCGGAACGCACCTGGACCGCCAGTGTCGCGCGCTATCGCGAGGTTTATCAACGGGCACTGGCCGGTTATGGCCGCACCCAACTCCTTCAAACCTGAGGTCTCATTGTGTGCGGCATTCACGGAATTTATCGGTTTGATGGGCATGCGGTTGCCCCCGACATGCTGTCGGCGATGGGAAACGTTACCCGACATCGGGGTCCGGATGACGAGGGCATGCATATCGATGGCTCCTGCGGAATTGCCATGCGGCGACTCTCGATCATCGATCTGGCCGGCGGCCATCAACCCTTGTCCAACGTCGATCAAACACTCTGGCTGGTCTGCAACGGTGAGATCTACAACTACAGAGAGTTGCGCACTGAACTCCAGGCCAAGGGCTATCACTTCAAGACCGGTTCAGACAGCGAGGTGTTACTGCATCTCTATGACGCGGAGGGCGACGATTTTGTGCTCCGCCTCAATGGAATGTTCGATTTTGCGCTATGGGACGTCCGTCGACGCCGACTGCTGATCGGCCGCGACCGCATCGGCGTAAAGCCGCTCTACGTGATGCAGGACGGTCAGCGCTTGGCCTTTGCCACCGAGGCCAAGGCATTGCTCGCCTTGCCGGGTGTCAGCACCGAGTTGGATCGAAGCGTCGTCGCAAGTTATCTGCACCTGGGCTATGTCGCTGCGCCTGACTGCATCTTCAAGGGCATTAGAAAGCTGCCTCCGGCCACGCTTCTTGCTATTGAAAACGATCAGGTGCGCGAGTGGCGCTATTGGCGACTGCCCGAGCGCATTGATCAAGGCCTTTCCGAGCGTGAGTGGGTTGAGCGTGTGCGGGTCCAGCTTGAAGAGTCGGTCCGCATGCAGATGGTGAGCGATGTTCCGATTGGTGCCTTCCTTTCCGGCGGTGTCGATTCGAGCGCCGTGGTCGGGTTCATGGCCAAGCATTCGCCGCAACCCATACGCACCTACGCCATTGGTTTTACTGGCGGCGAGGCAGAGGCGCTTTATAACGAACTGCCCTATGCCCGCCGGGTCGCTGAGCTTTTCGGCACGCAGCATCGCGAGATCGTGGTCCGCCCGGATGTGGTTTCCCTATTGCCCAAACTTCTGTGGCACATGGATGAACCGTTGTCCGACACGGCCTTCATCACGACCTTCCTGGTGTCTGAATTTGCACGGCAAGATGTCAAAGTGATTCTTTCGGGCGTTGGCGGTGATGAGCTCTTTGGGGGCTATCGTCGCTACCTCGGGGCGCACTATGCGCAGCAATATCAACGGCTGCCGGGCTGGTTGCGACGCTCTGCTGCCTCCATTGCCGGGCGACTGCCGGCCGATCGTCACTCCGGTCTGCTCAACACCCTGCGCCTGGCCAAAGGATTTCTCGCTTCGGCTGAGATGAATGCCGATGAACGCTATCGCAGTTACCTGCAGGTGCTTGATCGGGAGACCGTATCGGCACTTCTATTGCACCCCGATGCCACCCAGAATGACCCCCTGGATGTTGCCTTTGCCGGGGCGGGTACTCAAGACGCACTCAATCGAATGTTCGCGGTAGATGCCGAGACCCAGTTGCCGGATGATCTGTTGATGTTGACCGACAAGATGAGCATGGCCGTCTCGCTTGAGTGCCGTGTGCCGTTGCTGGATCATCAGCTCGTTGAGTTGGCCGCCTCTATGCCTGCCGCGATCAAGGTGCGCGGGGGGCGCCTGAAGCATGTTTTGAAGGAATCCTTGAGCGATCTCCTCCCCAATGACATCCTGGACCGCAAAAAACGTGGTTTCGGCACCCCGATGGGTGCCTGGCTGAAGAAAGAACTCGCCCCCCTGCTGCGGCGCCTGCTGGCGCCTGACGTCGTCCAGCGGCGCGGGCTCTTTCGGCAACCGGTGGTTGACCGGCTGGTAGCCGATCATGAGGCGAACCGCATTGACGGCACTGATGCCTTGCTGGCCCTGATGAATCTGGAAATCTGGAGCCGGATCTATCTGGATCATCGCGAACCGTCGGACGTGGCGGCAGAACTAAAAAGCTACCTTGAATGAATATTCTCTATCTGTGCCACCGATTTCCCTTTCCGCCCAAGCGGGGCGGAAAAATTCGACCCTTCAATATGATTCGCCACCTTTCAGCCAGTGGGCATCAAGTGACCGTGTGCTCGCTGGCCCGGTCGCCGGAAGAGGCCGAGGAGGGCAGGGGAATTGCGCCCTACTGCGCCGGTTTCGAGATGGGTCATGTCAAGGAGTTGGTGCAGGTCGCGCGCATGATCGTGCGCCTGCCGGTGGTGACGCCTTCGTCGATGGGCTACTTCTATTCCCCTGAACTGGCAGAGCATGTGCAACGCTTGCTGGGTTCAAGGAAGTGGGATCTCATCTTTGTGCACTGTTCCTCTGTCGCTCAATACGTTGAGCATGTTACAGATGTCCCCAAGATACTCGACTTTGGCGACATGGATTCCCAAAAATGGTTCGAGTACGCCAACTACAAGCCTTTCCCCCTGTCGCTCGGTTACAGGTTTGAGGGCGCCAAGATGCTGGCTGCCGAGAAACGTCTGGCCCGTCAATTTGACCTGTGCACCGCTACGACACGTGCCGAATGGGAAACGTTGAATGACTACCAGACCGGGGCCGACACGGACTGGTTTCCGAACGGCGTGGATGCCGATTTTTTCTGTCCGGTTGACGAGTCTTATGACGCCGACACCATCAGTTTCATTGGACGCATGGACTACTACCCGAACCACGAGTGCATGGCCCGATTTTGCGAGCAAACATGGCCCTTGCTCAAGAGTCGTCGTCCGGCCATGAAGCTGCTGATTGTTGGTGCTGATCCATCGCCTGCGATGCGCAAACTGGGTGACTTGCCAGGTGTCACGGTCACGGGGTCGGTACCCGATGTCCGCCCCTTCATTCGCGGGTCGGCATTGATGGTGGCGCCGCTCAACATTGCGCGCGGCACACAGAATAAAATTCTGGAGGCGATGGCGATGGGCGTCCCGGTTGTTACCAGCACCATCGCGGCCGGTGGCGTAGATGCCGAATCCGTGACGCATTTCCTTGTTGCCGACACGCCGCAGGCCTATGCTGACGCCATCATGCAGATTGTTGACAGTCCTGCCGTGCGAGATCGCCTGGCCGTCGCCGGCCGGCAGCGCATGCTCAGCCATCATGCCTGGCCACGGTCCATGGTCCGCCTGGAGGGCATCATCGATCGCGGCATTGCGAATTTTTCAAGAAAAAAGGGAACGGTTACATGAAGATCAGTATTTTCGGATTGGGTTATGTCGGGGCGGTGTCGCTGGCCTGTTTGTCGCGTGACGGGCACGACGTGATTGGAGTGGATATCGATCGCACAAAACTCGATCTGATCATGGCGGGCAAAACACCCGTGGTTGAGGAGGGCATGGTTGACCTGATGGCGCGTGTTGCTGCCAGCGGCAAGGTGACGGTCACCACCGATGTCCAGCGTGCCGTGTTCGACAGTGAAATGTCCCTGGTGTGCGTTGGCACGCCGTCTGCGGCCAACGGCAGCCAGGATCAGGGTGCCATTCTTCGACTGGCGGAAGAAATAGGCCGCGCGATTGGTGAAAAACAGGAGCCGCACGTGGTCGTCTTTCGCTCGACACTCGTGCCAGGCACGGTGGAGGATGTTTTGCGCCCGATCATCGAGGCGAAGTCCGGCAAGAAGGACGGGGAAGGTTTTTTCCTGTGCTTTCAGCCTGAGTTCCTGCGGGAAGGCTCATCCATCCGCGACTACGACAAGCCGCCATTCACCGTCGTGGGCGCCAACCACGCCTATCCAGTGGATCGTCTGCGTGCCCTGTTCGGACAGTTGCCCTGCAAATTTGTGCAAACCTCGGTGCGCTCCGCCGAGATGATGAAGTACTGCTGCAACAACTTTCACGCGCTGAAGATCACCTTCGCCAACGAAACAGCCCGTCTCTGCGAGGCACTCGGCGTCGATGCCTTTGAGGTCATGGACCTGGTGTGCCAGGACACCCAGCTCAACATTTCTCCGGCTTATCTCAAGCCCGGTTTTGCCTTCGGGGGGTCTTGCTTGCCCAAGGACTTGAGAGCTACGACCTATCTGGCCAAGGTGCATGACGTCGAGATTCCCATGTTGGCGGGCATCTTGCCGTCAAACCGGAATCACCTCGAACTTGCCATGCAAAAGTTGTTGGCCACGGGCAAGCGAAAGATCGGGTTTATCGGCTTGTCGTTCAAGACTGGAACCGATGACCTGCGCGAGAGCCCGCTGGTCACTCTGGCAGAGCAATTGATTGGCAAGGGCATGCAGTTGTCGATTTACGATCCGGAGGTGCACCTGGCAAGTCTCCTGGGTTCCAATCGCAGCTTTATCGAGAAACATCTGCCGCACATCGGGCAGATGTTGCGCCCGGACATCGAGGGAGTCATTGATGATTCTGAGGTTTTGGTGGTTGGACTCGCTGGACAAGCGGTATTCGACACCCTGGCAAGTTGCAGCCGGCCAGATCAGGTGCTGCTTGACTTGGTCAATTTGCCCAACTGCGCAACCATTCGCGCCAAAGTGGAAGGTTTGTGTTGGTAACAAAATCTTGTCCGGAATGATGACTATAAGTTGCAGTCAGGTGAAGATCCGTTCTGGCGCGAATCCGTTTCCGCGTGTGGGCCTGGTTGGTCCCTTGCCGCCGCCATCCGGCGGCATGGCGAATCAGTGCGAACAACTTTTGCGACTACTTCGGTCGGAAGGGGTTGACGTTGAACTTGTACGCACCAACAGCCCGTATCAACCAGCTTGGGTGGGTCGTATCCCATTGTTGCGCGCAGCCTTTCGTCTTTTTCCGTATCTGACTCATTTATGGGGGGTTGCCGGGAGGGTCAATGTGATGCACGTTCTCGCCAACTCCGGCTGGGCTTGGCATCTTTTTGCGGCACCTGCCCTCGTGATCGCGCGTATGCGGGGGACGCCGGCTATCGTTAACTACCGGGGCGGGAATGCGGACCCTTTTCTTATGCGGGCGCCTGGATATGTTCAAAGAATGCTTGCGCAGGTGTCAATGCGCGTCACACCTTCGGCATTTCTGCAAAGAGTCTTCGCCAAGCACGGTTTGAGTGCCGAAGTCATTCCAAATATTATTGATCTGTCGCGCTTTTCGCCGAGGCCACCGCGATTATTTGGCGATTCGCCTCATATTGTCGTAACTCGAAATCTGGAGCCGATATACGACATTCCCACGGCGATTCGCGCTTTCGCGGTCATCAAGAAAACTTTTGTCCAGGCCAGACTGACTGTGGCCGGCAGTGGCCCCGAGCTTGCAAACCTGCAGGCGCTTGTTCTGCAACTTCAGTTAGATGACTCTGTGCAGTTTTCTGGTCGCATTGACAATGCCAGCATTCCAGCGCTATATGCATCCGCTGACTGTATGGTCAATTCAAGTACCGTAGACAACATGCCCATCTCGATCCTCGAAGCTTTTGCCAGCGGTGTGACTGTGGTCACCACTTGTGCCGGAGGGATTCCCGATATGGTCGAGCACGGTGTATCCGGATTATTGGTGCCAATAGGAGACGATGAGGCCATGGCTCGGGAGGTGCTTCGCGTCTTGCAGAACCCCGAAATTGCATCTGGTTTGCGGCAGGCTGGTTTGGCGGAGGCCGAGAAATATGCTTGGTCGCAAGTACGAGCAGAGTGGCTGAATGCTTACGTTCGGTCAGCGACGCCAGGGAGGGCATCGTGAGTCTTTATACCGCGGTGTGTTCACAGTTCCTGTTTCCGCTTCACGAGGGCCTCAAGGGCCATGATTCCGTGGCCCGGCGCAAACGCCTGGAGGAGAGTCAATGGTTGTCCGTTGAGCAACTTGAGCTTTACCGCGCCAGACGACTGCAGCAATTCCTGGTCGAAGTTGGGCAGCGTGTGCCCTATTACCGCCGCCTGTTCAAGCATCTCGATTTCGATCCGAACACTGTCCGCTCAACGCAGGCGTTGCGGGCCCTGCCATTACTCACCAAACCGGACATCCGGGAAAACGTTGAAGACATGAAGGCTGATGGCCATGGTCCTTTGACGCGCTACAACACTGGCGGCTCCTCTGGGGAACCACTCATTTTTTACATGGGGAAAGCACGGAAAAGCCACGACGTCGCGGCCAAATGGCGTGCCACACGCTGGTGGGGTGTTGACATTGGCGACCCGGAGTTGGTTGTATGGGGTAGCCCGATTGAGCTCGGTGCACAAGACCGCGTCAGGCGTCTGCGTGATGGGCTGATGCGAAGTCATCTGTTGCCAGCGTTTGAGATGTCGCCGCAAAACCTCGACAGGTTTGTGGCCGCTATTCAATCGGCTCGTCCCGCGATGTTGTTTGGGTATCCGTCGAGCCTCTCTGTGATCGCGGCCCATGCGCGGCAGAAGAATCTGGCAATGGATCGCTTGGGCATCCGCGTTGTTTTCGTCACGTCCGAGAAGCTCTACGATGCGCAGCGGGCCATCATCAGTGAGGTATTTGGCTGCTCCGTCGCTAACGGATACGGAGCCCGCGATGCGGGGTTCATTGCACACGAGTGCCCCTCCGGAAGTTTGCACATCAGCGCAGAGGATATCGTCGTCGAGACGGTGCAGCCCGATGGAACGCCTGCGGCCGTGGGAGAACTGGGCGAGATTGTCGTAACGCATATGGCAACCGGGGATTTCCCTTTTGTGCGCTATCGTACCGGCGATATGGGCGTTTTGGGCCATGAGCCATGCATATGTGGGCGTAGCTTGCCAGTCCTCAAAGAAGTGCAGGGCCGCACTACCGACTTTGTTGTCGCCCGCAATGGCAATGTCATGCATGGCCTGGCTTTGATTTACACCGTGCGAGACCTGCCGGGTGTCGAGCGTTTCAAAATAGAGCAGATGACGATGAATCAAACTATCGTCAAGGTGGTTGCCGGGTCAACCTTCGGCGCCGCAGAAGAGGCGCGCATCATCCGCGATTTCAAGTCGCGCTTGGGTGAAGAAGTCGATATTCGTGTTGACAAAGTGAACGATATTGCCAATGAGATCTCAGGCAAGTTCCGCTATGTTGTCAGCCATGTGAAGGCTTTCGCGAATGAGAAGGGGGCCAACGGTGCGTGATCTTCTATTGGTCGGGATCTTTCTTGGCATATTGCCGTATGCTATTCGGCGCCCTTGGGTCGGCGTGTTGTTGTGGACGTGGGTCAGCATCATGAATCCCCACAGACTGGCTTTTGGGTTTGCCCATGATGCGCCTTTTGCGGCTGTGGCGGCTGGCATAACATTTCTTGGGCTGTTCATGACCCGCGACAAAGTGAGCATGCCATCGCACCCGTCGGTCAAACTGTTACTTGCGTTTTTCATTTGGATGTGCATAACAACTGCCTTTGCTTTTTTCCCCGTGGCCTCATGGGATCAGCTCAAGAAGGTCTGGAAAATCCTTCTGATGACCGGCATTGCGTTCGCGGTCTTGCGAGAGCGCAAGCACATAGAGCTTTTCATCTGGGTGAATGTGCTTTCAATCGGTTTTTATGGTTTTAAGGGTGGTATTTTTACCATCCGGAGCGGGGGCGGAGAAAAGGTGTGGGGGCCGGCGGGGAGCTTCATTGAAGGGAACAATGAAATAGGGCTTGCTCTTGTCGCCATCATTCCTCTGATGAATTACCTGCGCATGGTATCGACGCGTGGCTGGATTCGTTTGGGCCTGCTGGTCTTGATGCTGCTATCGGCGACAGCGGCGTTGGGGACTCAATCGCGCGGGGCTTTTCTTGCTATTGCCGCGATGGCTGTGGTGTTGTGGATTCGAACCAAGCGGAAAGTAATTGGAGGAGCTTTGATAACCCTGTCTGCGGTCGCCCTGTTGGCGTTTATGCCCGCCTCATGGGAGGAAAGGATGAGGACGATCGGGAATTACGAAGAGGATGGGTCGGCGATGGGTCGAATTAACGCGTGGTGGATGGCGTTTAGACTTGCCAACGATCATCTGTTTGGAGGGGGATTTGAAATTTATACGGGGTCCATCTTTGCGCGTTACGCCCCGATGCCGAACGATGTTCATGCCGCACACAGCATCTATTTTCAAGTGCTCGGCGAACACGGATATGTTGGACTGATCTTATTTTTGTTGATTTGGTTCTTCGCGTTTCAGACTGCGGGGAAACTTCGTAAACAAGCACTCAAAAGAGACGAAACGCAGTGGCTTCACCATCTGGCAGGCATGTGCCAAGTTTCATTGGTAGGGTATGCTGTTGGTGGAGCCTTTCTCAGCTTGGCGTATTTCGACCTACCCTACAACATTCTTGTGACCCTGGTTGTTTCTCTGCGCTGGCTGCAAGGAGAACGTTGGGAGACCGAGCCACAAGGCGCCTTCGCTTCTGCCGCGCCGGTAAGCCAAATTCGGGCCGCTGCCCGGACAAAGGTCCAGCAGTGGTCCTGAAAAGCATCATGGGTGCGCTGTCCCCGGGTGGGACGCGGGCCCGTCTGTCAATTCTCATTTTTCATCGGGTGCTGTCGCAACAAGACCCCCTGTTTCCCGGGGAGCAGGATGTTCGTCGCTTTAACGACGTCTTGTCATGGGTAGCGAGGTGGTTTCAAGTTATGCCGCTTGATGAGGCCGCGTTGCGACTTGGCGCTGGCACTTTGCCGGCGCGGGCAGCGGCAATCACCTTTGATGATGGTTACGCTGACAATGCCACAAATGCACTGCCGATTTTGGAGCGTCACGGGATGCCGGCAACGTTCTTTGTGGCCACTTCGTTTCTGGACGGGGGGCGCATGTGGAATGATTCGATCATTGAATCCGTTCGCGCTTTTCGTGGGAATCGGCTGGATCTGAGTGATGCCGGACTCGGCGCTTACCATCTCGATTCAATTGACGAGCGGCGCATGGCGATAGAGGCTTTGCTGGGGCAGATAAAGTACCTCGACCCCAACGAGCGTCGCGAAGCTGTTGCATGCGTGCAGCAATCAGCGAGCGGCGCATTGCCTGATGATCTGATGATGTCCTCAAAGCAAGTGCTGCAGTTGCGTCAGGCAGGTATGCAGATTGGTGCCCACACGTGCTCTCACCCAATTTTGGCCCGTCTTTCCGATGGGGATGCACTCAATGAGATCATTGGCAGCAAGGCGGCTCTTGAGTCTTTGCTGCAAGAGCCGGTCAGTCTGTTTGCATATCCAAATGGCAAGCCAGGCAAGGACTATCTCGCCAAGCATGCGCTGATGGTGCAGCAGGCCGGCTTTAAGGCGGCGGTTTCTACGGCCTCCGGAGTCTCGTCTTTGGGCAGCGACCGGTTTCAATTGCCTCGCTTCTCTCCGTGGGACACTGGGCGCCTTCGCTACGGAATCCGGATGTTGGCCAATCTGCGCAACATGAAACCGCAAGTTGCTTGAGCGGCCGGAGTTTACTGCCTGGATTTGGATCAATGATTGTGGAGGGCTTCAGCCGCCGCCTGCGTGACAATGCGCACCCCCAGCGCATTCAGGTGTCCATCATACGGGCCAACATCGAACTTCAGAGGTGAGCGCGCCAGTTGGGCGCGAAACAGCGGCTCGGTATCGATCACGATAGCGCCAGCTGCTCGGGCCATCGCAATGAAACGTGCGCGGGCCGCATCGTCGGTCGGCTGCCCTCGGTACATGGCGGTGCGATCGCTGTCGAGGACAATCACCAGCTTGCCGGCGACCTTGCCTTCAATCCGTGCAAAGAAGGTTGTAACGACCGCGTCCAGCCCGGGCGACGGCATGTCGGCAAGGGCCGCCTGTGGCGCCCACCAGCCAGTGGTTTCTGGCGCAGGAACCGCCACCGGTCGCGATTGAGCGATCGCCTGTCGCCACAGCCGGTCTGGATCAAACTTGAGTTGCCCAAACACGTATTGCGCCAGTGCTGAGTGGCGCAGGATGCGCCTAGCCGCACTGGGTGGCGCCTGGATCTCGGTACGAGGTGCGAGCGTCATCCGGTCGAGGCAGGGTCCTTGGATGTTGCCTGAGCCGCACAGTGACTGGCGCACGTCACCACGTTCCATCAGCAACACGAAGTCGCGCACGCCATAGCGTAATTGCGCCAGCCGGATGCGTTCCGCATAATCCAGCAGAGCCGAGCCGGGGCCGCCCATTGTGAACACCGGCCGATCGCCCAAGCCGCGTTCAAGCTGTTGGCCGGGTCGGTCGTCGGCGGCGAGCATCGACGCTTCGACGAAGCTGTCACCAATCAGCGCGACCGCGCGCGGGTCGGGGGCGAAGTCGCGGTGAGCGAGGAATCCCACGTTGTTGCTGCGGTTGTTCTGGGCGTTGCGCAGATCCCATCCGGTCGCAATGGTCCAGGCGTGCCGCGGCGGGTAGGTGAGGATCAGTGGGTCGAGGTGATAGCCGGTCGCCGTCGCCGTCGATACGGGCAAGACTTGCAGTGCAAGTTCGCAGAAAACCAGAAAACCAGCAAGACCCAGCAGAAAATGGAAGACTATGCGCGCCATGTCAAAAATTGAAATAGATAAAGGCGCTCACTGAATCGCGCGCCGTGTTCATCAGCACGAGGAAAAGGGAGGCTGCGAGCGCCGCACCGCCAACCCACGCACGGGCCGTGGTATGAATGCGGCACAGGTCGAGCACACGTGTTCCGATGCGGTTGCTGTTGGGGGCGAGAAACGCGATGACTCCCAACACGAAACACCACCGCGCGCCGGTTGAGAACTGCATCCCGGCATTCCACAACAGTGGATGAACCTGCCCGGTGAGGTTCTCCCCGGCCATGCCGCGCAGCATGCGCCAGGCGCCGGAAAAAGTTTCGGCCCGGAAGAAGACCCAGGCGACGATGACCGACAGCATTGTCAGCATCCAGGTCAGCACCAGGAAGATGGGACTGCGGCTGAGCCGGCCAAGCAGCGTCTTGCCGCACAGCGCGCGAAAGCCATGATTGAGCACCAGATACAGCCCGTGCAGTCCACCCCAGAAGACGAAAGTCCAGTTGGCGCCGTGCCAAAGACCTCCCAGCACCATCGTGATCGCAAGATTGGCGTAACGCCGCGCCGGCCCGTAGCGGTTGCCGCCAAGCGCGATGTAGAGGTAATCGCGCAGGAATGTGGATAGCGACATGTGCCAGCGACGCCAGAAGTCGCTGATGTTGGTTGCGCGATAAGGTGAGTTGAAATTGAAGGGCAATCGTACATTGAACAGCCACGACAGGCCAACAGCCATGTCGGAGTAGCCCGAGAAGTCGAAGTAGATCTGGAACGTATAGGCGAGCGCGCCTAGCCAGGCTTCATGAAGGTCTGGTGATAGACCCGTCTCGGCCGGTTTGAACACTGCGTCCGCGTAGGGGCTAATCCCGTCGGCCAACACCACTTTTTTGAAAAGACCGATCGCAAAGATTGCAAGCCCGCCAGCGACCTGTGCTGTATTCCAGCGGTATGTTTGGGCGTCATCGAACTGGGGCATCATTTGGGAATGATGCAAAACCGGCCCGGCAATCAGGTGTGGAAAGTAGGTGACAAAGAGTCCGTAATGTATGAACTTGTACTCCCGCACGCCTTTCTGATAGGCGTCGGCCAGAAATGCGATCTGCGTGAAGGTGAAGAATGAGATCCCGACAGGCAGCAGCACCCGGCCGACATTCCAATTGAATCCTACCATCGCGTTGAGGTTGTCGACAAAGAAGTTGGCGTACTTGAAGTAGGCCAACAGCATCAAGTTGGCGGCTAAACCCGCCACCAACCAATGTTTTGCCGTGGCCCGGGGCGTGCGGCCGATCCGTGTCCCAACGAAGAAGTTGCCGACAATCGAACCGATGAGCAGCAGGGTGAATTCCGGCATCCAATAGCCATAGAAAAACAGCGATGCGCCGAACAGCCATGTCGCGGCGGCAGAGTGTGAGATACGGGCGGCGATGAAGAAACCTGCCAAAACCAGCGGCAGAAACAGGCAGGCAAATACGGCGGTGGTGAACAGCATGGACCGTTGGAGTGTTCTTTGGCTTACGGGGGCGACTCCCTAGCAGTCATTTATACCATCGGCGGCAGCGCACACGCGTCATTTCCGTTTTTTATCGGGATTGACATTTCTCAACTGCGAGCCGCTTAAGGTCCGTAATATGAGTTGTGGAGTGGGCTGGCTATGTCAGGCTCCCGCGATCGTCAATACGCGTGGCCGGAATGATCGACAGTCAGGCAGGAGGGAATTTCAATGGGGCTCGATGTACAGAAAATTTCATCAACGGCGAGCGGGGCGATAGCTTGGCCAGTCATGATCCTTGCGCACAATGAGGAGCGCCACATTGAGGCCTGCCTCGATAGCATCTTCAGTGCCGATCCCGGCGCACCGCTGGAAGCTTATGTGATGGCGAATGGCTGTACCGATGACACAGAGGACTTGGTGCGCCGGTACAGCAAGCATAATCCGTCGGTCCACTTGGTCTCCATCAAACTAGGTGATAAGTGCAACGCTTGGAATGTCTTCGTGCACGAAACGGTGCCCAGCCAATGTCCGGGACAATCGATTTATTTTTTCATGGATGGCGATGCCAGGGCTGCCCCCGGCTCCTTTTCCGCCATGGCAAAGGTGCTCGAGTCACAGCCAAAGGCGCACGCGGTTGGCGCACCGCCAGCTTCTGGTCGAAGCATGGCACATGATCGCGAAGAACTTCTTCGGGAGCGTGGGCTTGTCGCTAACCTCTATGCCTTGCGTGGAACATTCATTGAACGATGCCGGGCGCTTGACGTGCGAATCCCGCTGAAACTGGAGGGGGACGATGGACTGATTGGAGCGCTTGTTCGTTGGGATCTTGACCCCAGGCAGCCCATGAACCCGCAGCTGATTGCACCCTGTGCGGACGCCGGGTTTCTCTTCGAGTCGTTCAAGATCTCGCGCCCTTCCCAATGGCTTGCCTACTGGAAACGAATGGTCCGCTACGGCCGAAGACGCTATGAGTTCGCGATTCTGGGGCCAAGGCTATCAGTTGGGGGGCTGGCTGCGTTGCCTAAAGACATCCGCGACATTTATCGAGACGCTGACAAATTGGATCTGAAGTGGGATGGCATTTACACGATCAACAACTGGTTCGCGCTCCGCGAGATGCGGCGTTTGGCACGAAATCCGTGATAACGCCCCAAGAGTTTGGTAAGGTGTTTGGTTCTTAAGCAGAGGCAAGGAGCGCGAGAATGAGTAGTAACTTGCAGAAGATCACTGAATTGGTGTTGGGCGTCCATAACCCTGTTGTGGCCGTGCTGGATCGACTCGGATTACGGCGATCTCCGTACATTTTGCGTCTCCGCAACGGACATGTCATGGAACTGCGCCCAAAAACTGGCGACTTGTTCGGGTTCTACGAGATTGTCCTTAGACGGGACTATTTTGCGGCTGGACAGGTCATCAAGCCAGGCGCAACGGTTATCGATGTCGGCGCCAACATCGGATGCTTCACGATCACCGCAGCCAAGCTCGCCGGCCCCACTGGAAGGGTAATCGCAATAGAGCCAGAGGAATCCACCTACCAGCAGTTGCTTGGAAACATAAAGCTCAACAAACTCGACAACGTGACGGCGTTGCGGCTGGCAGTTGGCGCAACGGAAGGGGAAATTCTCCTCCACTCCGACCCCAATCGCTTGTTCAGTTCAGTCTTCTCATCCGTCAATGGGCGTCCAATCGGTGGCAGTGACCAGCGAGTGCCAATGGTCACCCTCGATTCTCTGATGGATAAGTACCGGATCGAACGCTGTGACTACCTGAAGCTCGACTGCGAAGGCGCCGAACACGAGATTGTTGCAAACATGTCCTTTGCCACCGCCTCGCGCGTCGCGCAGATCACCATGGAGGTACACAAGGTTCCCGGCTGTGACTCCGAAATTCTGACGAGCCGATTGGAAAACTTCGGATATCAACGTATCGGCACTTCAACGTTGCCGTTCTATGCGCTTTCCCCTCTTGGTGGCGTGGTTTAGCAGGTATTTGGGATGCTTCTGTTCCTGAGTTATTTTTGGTCCCGCGGCGTTGACATAGCTATGTTCAAGATCGAGTCTGACACATAACAATTCGTGACTAGGTTTAAACCTTGAATTTTGGCGCATGATCCAGTAGCCACTGCTCGAGCATCATCAAGATCCACACCATCTCGCCAAAGTAACCCGGGTGCTCTGGCAGTCGTTGCGTCAGCAGGGTCTGAACGAAATCGTTACGCACCACGCCGCGCTGGGCGAGGCTGTGCAGAGAGTCACTGGCCAAGGTGTTGAGCGCCGGGTGGGTGTTAGCCCACACGCCAAATGGCAATCCAAAACCCTGCTTCTTCTTGGTGATGATTTCACTCGGGAGAAAGCCCCGTAGCGCTTCCTTGAAGAACCAGCGCAGGTGCAATCCCTTGAGCTTGTAGTCCGTTGGCAGCCTTTGCGAGAATGCCAACAAACGGTCGTCCAGCATTGGGAAACCGACTTTCACCCCGGCAAAGCCGGTGGCGCCGGTTACCTTCGGAAGGTCACTCTCGGCCAGGGTGAAGCGCCAGTCAAAAGCCAGTTCCTGGTTCAGCGCGCTGCAGTTCCGGGACATTTGCCAGACGTCGCGCTGCAACTCCAGTGGCGCGGCGACGTCAATTTGCGCCAACATGCCTGGTGTAAGCACTTCACTCGGGTCCAGGCGCATGATCAGGTTGTACATTTTCAGCCGGTCAGGCATAGGTACACGGGCCTGCTCAACGTAGCTCCCCGCCTTGCGGGTCAGTGCGAATGCCCTCGCCGCACCCGTGCCCAGCATCGGCTCCATCAGGCCCCTTTTCAAAAAACTAGGCATATGGTCGTACCAGCCAAACATCCGCTGCTTGGCGTAGCGTGAGTTGCCACCAAAAAGTTCGTCTCCACCGTCCCCAGCCAGTAGTTTGCTCACGCCGTCTTCGCGCGCCATCTTCGCGCAGTAGTAGGCGGGCAGCGCGGACGAATTGCCGAACGGCTGGTCGAAATGTGCCGCCACGGCCGGGATGCTTCGTACCAGGTCGTCGGGCGTTACGTAATACTCGTGGTGCTCGGTCTTGAAGTGTTTGGCCGCGAGGCGTGCAAATTCCATCTCGTCGTAGCCTTGCGCGTCGAAGCCGATTGAGTAGCTGGCCACCGTTTCATCACTGGCCTGCGCCGCCATTCCCGCCACGGTGGAGCTGTCGGTGCCGCCGCTCAAAAAGCACGCTGGTTTGCTGCCGTCGAGTTGCGTGGCGACCGCGTCACGCAGCAACTGCCTGAATTCATCTTTCAGCGCGCCAAATGAGGCGCCTTGTTGCTCCTCGAAGGTCGGAACCCAATATGGCGCCACGGTGAGCTGGCCGTTTTCAAACAATGCATAGTGTCCGGGAGGCAACCGGTAAATGCCTTTGTAAATGGTGCGCGGGGAAGGAATGACGTGAAAGTACAGGTAGTCGAAAATCGCCTGTGGGTCGATAGGTGTGTCCGCATCCGCCAGTTCATCCGCACGGCCTGCATAGCGCAACTGCCCGTCCACGACCCGGTAGCAGAGCGTGTGAATGGCAAAGCGATCCACTGCCATAAAGGTGCGGCCGCCGGGCTCGTGCAGGCCCACGGCGAAGTCACCGGTCACGCGGGCGGCGGCACTTGCGGCGTCCTTGGTTACAGCTTCCTGCCAAGCCGCCAGGGGGCCCTGAGTGTTGGCCAGCCCGGCTAGGCGGGTATCAGAGAATAGGGGTGAGCCAAGGGTTAAGGAAGAGTTGGTCGCGGGCATAAGGTCATTGGGTAATCAACGAGGGGAGGGCGGCGCCATGCGCTGCGTCGCCCCCAGATTATGCGTGGTGCCGCCGAGTCTCCGCGCATAGTCGCGCGGGTCAACCGTGACGTTGTTTCGATACACCCCCTGGCCGGCCGACTCTAGCCTGCCCGGCCCGACCAGCAGGTTGTTGACGGCGCGTATGGCGTCTGCGCCCGGTGCCACCCGCAGAAACACGCCGCCCCGCGGCAGTGCGTCCACCAGCGTGTTGTTTTCCAGGTGGATTTCGTTGCGCGGCCACTTGTAGCCTTCCGCGCCAAAGGAGATCATGTGCGGGTTTTCCGTCTGGGTGCCCTGCGCAATGAGGTTGCCCACCACATACGCTACTCCGCCATTCGGGAACTCCAGTTCGTAGCTGGCGGTTCCCCCCGCGTCGTCGGTCAGCCGGTTGTAAAAAATATGGTTCACCGCCGCCCGGCTCTTGAGCAGGTGGCCAATGCGCGCGTGGTGAAAGTAGCTGCCTGTAACCGACAGCCGTGCAATCTGCCCAACATATAAATTGTGGTTGTGGCCGTCGGGCCGCTGGTTATAGGCAAACTCGCTGTTCTCTACCTCCAGCACGGTGGCCGGGTCATTGCTGGTGAGCAGCCCCATTTCGTTGCGCATGAAGCTGCAATTACGTACGAGGAGTGAGCCCTTCTCCAGGCGGATGCCTGCGCCGTTGCGGTCGGGCACGGCTGCGCCCTCAAAGTCAAAGCCCTCCACGCGCATGCCGTTGGCGCGCACTACCCAGATGCCCTTTCCTTCGGCTGCGGCGCCTTGCGCCAACAGCCGAACCCTCCCACCGACGGCGCGCACGGTCAAACCATCGTGCTCCCAGACCGCGACGTCACCAGCATAGTCGCCCGAATCTACTTCAATTGTGCTGCCAGCCCTTGCCAGGCGGGCGGCATTAGCTATCGTTTTGATAGCTTTTGTGGGGCCCACGCGTAGAAGCGATGGTTCAACACTTTGCCTCGTTGGCAGGGCTGGTGCGAGTAAAGGCCCCATGAGCAGCAATAGGCATGCAACCCGGCGACCGATGCACGGCGTCATATCCCGTCTTTCCGGATCGAGGCTGAACCGTGTGCGCAGCACGAACTTTCACCCAAGCGGATTCCCGTAGCGAGAATCAACACACCACCGACTTGAACCAAACACCAGCGCAAAAAGAGAACTTCCGGGCTGAGCAGTTTGGCACGATCAGGTCCCAGCAGAAACTGCGGTCCTGAAAACACAAAACTGTATTTTTCGATGTGCTGCTCAAGTCCCTGGTTTAGCAGCCACCAGCCAAGCGGCAGCGCAGCCAGACTGAGAAGAATCATCAAAGCCAATTTGCGCCTACTCGCGCCAGCGGCTTCGCCAAGAAGCAGTCCATTGATGCAGAACAACAGTAGCAGGCCATACAAAAAGCCACCGCCACCCCAGCCCCACTCTCCGTCGCGGGCAATGAGTTCATTCAGGTTGTCAGTGCTCGTCCAGTCAAATGCGATGGCCTTGCACAGCCACAAAAGCAAGAGCGCACTGACGACCAAACCGCTGAGCGGCCCGACGCCAGCAAATGCGTGGCGGGAGCCCGCGCGTAACGCAATGACCAAAGCCAGGAAAATCGGCAACGGTGCATAAAGTGCAATGTAGCGTACGCAATGCTCGATGAACCCGATCGCCGCGGGCGCGTCCAGGTAGAGGAAAGTTCGGCGCCAAAACTCCCCCCAGGTATCCCTGTTTGTGACCCACCAGAAAACGTTCGCGGAGCCAGAAATGTCTTCAATACTTTCAGTCGTTACGCCTGCCCAGAGAAATGCGAGGCTGATCAGGCTAACAAGCAATGCCAAGGGGGGCAACTGCAGCCCTGGCCAGCGCGATAGAGTCAGGCGGGTGCCCAGCCATACCGCGCCACCACCGGCCCAGAGCAGGGCCATTGAAAACGCAAACAGTGCAGGGATGCTGCCATCGCCTCTGAAGAGTTGCTTTACGTTGTAGGGGATTCCTGGCAGCTTCAGCAGCACAGCTATGCCCAGCACGATGGTGGCAACCGCGACCGTGGTCTGCAAAACGAAGACCTTGAGCCTGGGTCGAGTCATCGTCGATTGGGAAACAACCTTGGGTTGGGACTTGGCTGGACCGGGCGATTCGCCCGAAACGGACGATAGTTTGCGAAATTTCTGAGCTTTGGATCGACTGTTTTCATGCAAGTGCAAGGCGCCGAACACTTGCCCCAGCAGCAGGACAAGTAGCGGCTCAGTCATATCGGAAGTTCTTGTTTCTATCAGGGTTTGCATCAATTCCAGCAAAAAAACCCACAACGCCAATCCGATACTCGCCAGAAAGACCCGCCTGGAAGCTGTGGCAGCCACATAGAGGATGCCAGCAAAAACCACCATATTGCTCGCCAAAGATCGAACGTTGCTCGCCATCGAGCCTTCGAGCATCGCAGAAAAAGGCAGCCAGGAAACTGCGGCGGGTTCGTCACGCAGGCTAAAAGGTGAGAGTGCACTGACGGTATAACCTGTAAGCAACAACAGCCAAATAATGGTGCCGCGTCTTGTTTCGGCAATCCGCGCAAGTGCCCACCAACTGGCAGCACCTAAAGCGAATCCGAGCGGTGCCGACATGTCCATACGCACCCCGTGCATGAAAAACTTGCCGAGGCTGATTGCCATCAGCAGCAGGGGAAGCAGCACTACGGAGCGGCGTGTACTAGTTAAGGCCGCCAGCAGTTGACCTGCCAGCACCGCCATGGCAGCCTGTTGCAAAAGTACTGCCGTCGAAAGCGTGGGTTCGGTCCAAAGTGATTTGAGTTGTTCTTTAATCAGTTGCAGATCGATGCTCGGCACCAGCGGCAGCCATTCGGCCACAACAAACGCAACGAGCAGACTAGCAGGCACCACGGCCGAATGTTGATCGACGGTTTTGCCCGGCAGGCGCATCGTGAAGTATCCGCCCACCACTATGCCCCCCGCGATGCCAATCAAATTCCAGAAAACATCGGCCAAAGCCGCATCCCGCGATGGCACCCAAATCTGCAATACCTGTACGCCAAGCGAAATGACAAACCCTGACAAGGCTGTCATAGCCGCTGCACGCGGCAAGCCCCAACGCGGAGCAAGGGCCAGCATGCCAATCAAGCCCCAAGGTGCAAACAACCCACCATTGCCAAGCAAGTCACCAGGTGAAGTCAGTAAATTCCAATTTGAAAACAGTCGGGCAACTGCGCCTGGCGTAGCGGGAGAAAAATTGAAGGGGTAAAGCGATCCGTAAACGATGAGACCCGCAATCAGCGCAAAGAGCAGTAGACGTTTCATGGTTGGGATGCAGTGTAAATCCCGTGGTTCATTCGGTCGCTGGTGCTTCGCAGCGACGATGCATTCCCGCACGGGTTATTTGCTTCTCTGATTGACGCACTGAGGCTACTGATATTGTTATCTTTGCGTGCGTGCGCGGGTCTGTCTTCATTTGCCACCCGCCTGCCAGCCATCCTCGGTCAGCGACGTCTGCGACGTGGACAATGAACCAGACGCAGCTTCATAAATAGTGGTGGTTTCATCCTTTTCGCGATCTGGTTGAACTTAAAAGTCTTTGGAGATTTCTTGCCCGCAAGGGATGTAAATTCCGCTATGCATGCCGTTGGCGGTCTTTGTCCGCCGCCATGCCTCGAAGACCTTTATCTCTTTCGGGCAACCACCAACTGATAGAGTCCTGCTCCTGCTTGGCACCTAAGTACTTCTACCAACCGGAGCATGCCGATAGTTGACATTAGTCGTTTGAATTTCGGGGCATTGAAAAGCCGTCTAAAACCACGATAGCTGAAGTAGAGATAGAAGGTCTCTTGGCGAATGATGTCCAAGTTTGGTTTTAGGAGGCCCTTTAGCGTGCTAGGTGTAAGCCATTTTTCGATTACCTGTTCCGAATCGTTCACTTCTTTCCATGCTGATTTCTGCAATCCGTTTGGGCATGTCATTAGCAGCAAACCTCCTGGTTTGAGAATGGACGAAATAACCTCCGCGTATCTGGTTTGATCGTCAATATGCTCAATGACTTCAGAGGAGAGGACGAGATCGAATTTTTTGGATGGCGAATAATTCAGTACATTGGCGCAGATAAATTCTATATTTGGGTACCGCGAAGTCGCGCTATGTACCGCCTCTTGCGAAAAGTCTACTGCGGTAACGGATCCGAATCGAGATAAATAGTCAGAAAGCCATCCCCGACCACAGCCAAGATCGCATATTGACAGATGTTGTTGCTCCCCCAGTTCTAACTTGATGAGCCCCAATGCAGAGAAGATTTCGGCCAGCCTGCAGATCTCATGGTGATTCAGATCGTTTTTGTGTGACGCCCAATACTGATCGTAATATTGAGACTGGGAGGTGATGTCCACGATGCGCTGCTCCTAGAATTGGCGAATACCCATTGGAGTCGGACTCTACCACGCTCGTGTGCTATCAATGGGGGACTCTGGCCGGTAATCCCCCGAAAGTCAAGCGGGAGTGGACTTCAACCGCGAAGCGCAGGGCCTTGAGGTTAATTCTTCCTTGGCCTCAGAACTCGTCATCCGGGCGCTAACACAGACCATTGCCAAACGGGGCGAGCCGTAGGTGATTCGCAGTGACAGCGGCCCACAATATATCAGCGCTGAGATTTAGCGTCGGGCCATATTGAGCCCTGTCTCAGGGCGCAGCCATTCCTGGTTAGTCATGAGAACCCAACGACTGGCTGTCTTAAGCCAAGAAGACGGTATGTCTTAAAAAAATGCTTACTGGTTCCGTTCGCCGGCTATTCAGCCCCGGCCTCAACAACCAACGACGCAAAGGTGAATGCAGTTTCTCTGGCGTGATACATGGGTTCTGACCGGAAAGTTCGGCCTGAAATGGGCCGCCGTGATTTCAGCATCGTTGCGCAAACCGGGTGTGGCTCTGGTCACCAGATGAAATGCCAAATCTTCGTCGACGATTGAGCCGGTATTCATGCTTGATTTGAGATGATGGACAAATTAGGCGGCTTTGCGCTTCCATTAACCCAAGTTGGTGATCTCCGGTCGCAGTTCGAGCATCAGCGCGTCGGCAAAGAACTTGGTTGCCCAGTTGGGATAGCGCCAAGTCATATAAGCGCCGTTGATAGGGTGTGATCCCTTGAGCGCGCCGGCGCGATTCGGATCTCGCTGCCGTAGATCCTGGACACGCATGCTGTAGCGGTTGGATGCGATCGCGTTTTTTTCGAACCGTTTCTCTCCCGTGATACGGGCCAAGCGCAGCCAGTTGATTGCCAACTGGGAATTTCCCGTCAGACAGCTCCAATCCGCGGCCGGCTGCCACTGCGCATCGTAGCGGCCCGGCATTGAGCCATCGGCGCGCTGCTGCGCTGCAATCGCATCAGCCATGCGTACCGCGTGATCGACGTAACGCGTTTGCCCTGTGGCCACACCCACCTCCATCAGCCCGCGCATTGAATAAGCCAATGTATGGGTCAGGGGGTGGGGGTTGGCAGTCAAACAGTTGTGCGGGAGGAAGGCATTGGGCAGGGCGCTTTCTATGGCCCAGTGGGCATTGGCGTCGGCGGCTTCCAGCCAACGCGACTCGCCCAGCGCCTCCCAGGCGCGCACCAAGCCGAAGGCCGAACGGGTGTTGTAGGCTTTTACGTCGGTTCCTGGCGCGAAGGGTGACGGGAAACGGCGCCAAGCGCCATCGGCATCCTGCGCAGCCACCAGCCAATCGGCAGCGCGCCGCAGCGCATCGGCAAAGCGCGGCTCGTGCGTGGCGGTGAAAGCGCGAGCGAAGCCGAACAGCACCTGACCGGTGTTGAAGATAGTCGGTGCCACGACCTCGGCGTCCATCGTGCCAGCTCGCACGCCGCCGTCTGGAAGCTGCACGGCAATTTCCCAGTCCGCCATGCGCAGTGCGGCCTGCACGTAGCGCGGCTCGTGGAACAGTTCGGCATAGTCGAGCAGGGTCGGGATGATGTAGCCAGTGGTCTCTGGGTAGGAGGCATGCCACAGGCCGCGCCGCAGATCGTAGCTCTGCGGCACACCGTCGTCGGGCGTGGCGGCCTGGGCTCGCAGCAGCCAGTCGACTGCGGCGCGTAAATGCTGCTCGGGTGCTTCTTCCGGTCCGAGCGACCAGGTCAGACGGTCGCGTATCAGTTGCCAATAGTGTTTCAAGCAAGTACTCCAGGGAAAGCGTTTCAGTGGGTGGTCTCGGAGACGCAAAACGGTGCCACGCTGCGTGCGAGCAGGGCGATATCGTCGGCCGTCCAATGGGCGGGCAGCGGCAGTTCGAGCAGTTCGGCCGCGCTGCGCGTTGCTTGCGGACAAGTCAGGGGGTCGAGTGCGGCTGGCAGGCGGTATGGCAGACGTGATGCAATGCCTTGTGCGGCCAAGGCATTGCGGCAGGCCTCGCGCTGCTCGGGCACGATTCTCACCATCAGGCGCGCCAGATAGTCAGGGCTTGCGGCTGACGCCAACTGCGGCGCCTCGATGCCGAAACGGTGCAAGGCCTCGCGATATTGCTCTAGCAATTGCCGCCGACGTTGCTGGCGTCGTTCCAGCGAAGCTAATTGAGGCAACGCGATGGCGGCGTCAACGCCGGCAATGCGCGCCGGGCGCCTTGGCGATGCCGCACCGCGGCGACGCCATCGTGACACGTAGTAGGCAGCCTGCGGGGCCCTTGGTGTCAGCAGAAATTCCAGCCATGCCAGCCGGCGCCGCTCGGCTACCGGCAGTTCGCGCCAACGCTGCTCCATCGCCATTTGCTGCCGGCGCGAATTGACCAGCAGAACACCGCCGCTGCCATCAATTCCGCAGACCACGCTCTTTGACTGGGCGAAGCTGAAGATGCCGAAGTCTCCGGCCGTACCCAGACCACTACCCGGCTCTATGCGCTGGGCTGCATCGTCGATCAAGGCCACCCCAGCTTGCTCGCACAGCGCCTGGATGCCGGCGCTGTCCGCCGGATGACCATAGGCATGGACCAGGATAACGGCCAGGCTGCGTGGACCGAGGCAGTGATGCAGCGCGTCGACCGGTGTGTTGAGGTTGGCCCCAATATCGGCATAGCAGGCCTTCAGGCCGCACGCCAGCACGACGCGGGTCAGCGCCGGGCAAGCCAAGGCCGGCAGCACTACCTCATCGCGATCGGGGTTTTGCGCCGACAACAGTTGAAGCGCCAATTGCAGGGCGCTGCTACCCGAGTTGAGCATTAGAGCCGGGACGCCAAAGCGCTCGCTGAACCAGCGCGTAAGAGCTGCCTCGCTGGACGCTCGCGCAGTCAGGCCCATGGCGCCGCGCAATCCAGCCCACAGTTCCGCGGGCCCCCATTCGCGCAGACCCAGTCTCATGCCCACGGGCGCACCTTTCGCCAGCGTTGTTCAACGCGCGCCCACTGCATCGCCAGCCACGGGCTCAGGTCATCCCAACGGAAATACGCGTCATCAACTCTGTATTGTGCAAAGGCAGGGTGCGGGCCCTGGGTCTGCTCTGACCAGCGGTCGCTTGTGGGCTCTCGCCAGATGGTGGGTTCGGTAGGCCGGACCTCAGGCACAGGCAGGCCGCATTCATGGCAATACGCGGCGTAGGGCAGGTTGTTGCCGTTGACTGTGGCGACTTCCTGCTGGAAATCGGTGCGCCCAACCGTGGGTTCAACCACATAGAACCGGCCATCACGGACATCGCGTTTGTATTCCATGCTGCCCATGCCCTGGAAGCCGACCGCGGCAAAGAAGCGCTCGGTCAGCATGCCGAGTTCGGCCTCCGCCTCCGGCGCGGGCATGCAACTGGCTGTGCCCCCAATCTGCGGCGGCCAAGCGCGCAGCTTGCGGCCAGTGAAGCTGGCCACCGCGTGGCCATCATCGGCGATGTATTGCAGACAGAAATAGATCGCGTCGTCGCCGCCCTCAATCCATTCCTGCACGACCAGATCGGGCAACACCGGGGCAATTTCTTCGAACAACTGCTCCGCCTCGGTGGCTGATTTCACGACGTAGGCTTTTTTGAAGCGTGCGCCATAGCCCGCGTTCTTTAGACCGGGCTTCAAGACACAGGGAAAGCGGAGTTGCGTGAGCAGGCCCAAGTCGGCCTTGCTGCGCAGACGCACTGCACGAGGAATGGGCAGGCCATGACGCTCGGCGTGGGTCTGCACGCCTTCCTTGTGCGTTAGATCCAGCATCACCTCATGCGAACCCAGCCGGAAGCGGTAACGATCCTGCAAACGCCCGCGCGCCGCGGAGACCACGCGCACTGCCTCTTCCTCAGTCAGGAACAGCACTGGCCGTCCACCCAGTTCATCGGCCGCGGCGAGCAATCGCTCAGGCAGGCCCGCGTAGTCAGCCGCGAGGAGGCGGCGAACCGCATAACGTGAGCGCATGGCAGGGGCACCGGCATGTTTAGCCAGCACCGCGACTCGCACGCCGCTGCGTCCCAGGCTGCGCACGACGCCGAGTGCATTGAGCCCTGCGCCAACAACTACTGCCCATTCACCACCTGGCGTTGCTGTCCGTGAATGCATCTTCTTCTCTCAAACTAAATAAAAAAACACCAGAATTCGACTAGTGGATTCTGTTCGGCTGCCATTGTGAGGGTAACCCACTGAGGAAACTGCAAGACTAGGCACAGACTCAAAAGAGGTGCCTGGTGAACGTCACGTAGCGTAACCCGCCGGGGAGGAGCAAGCTGCGCAAATGATGGCTAACTGCCTTTCCACGCAACCCCTGCGCCAAGGCGTTCGATGCGAGGTCATGCTCCGCCCTTGACAATCGTTCCTTCGCGGTACGAATCGCACTGGGTGGCAGGGAAAGTTTCAAGACCTCACGCAAAACCGTGGCATGCGCCTCCGAGTAGGCGGACGTCTTTGACAGGGAGTTGGGGGTGTCGTGAATGACATAAGAGGGCTCATTCAAGACGCAAAATGGGCCCATTCCTAGCAGCTTATAGGCGAGATAGGTCCATTCATGGTGAGACGGAATTTTGGCAAAGGTTTCAGCCGGCACGAGATTGGTACGAAAGAGTGCGCCGCAGGAGGTCATCCAGTTGTTGCTCGCCAGTTCGCCGTACGGGTCGACCTTGGCTCTTGGCAGGTTGTAAGCACTTGCGGTGCGCTGCCCATCCATTTCGCGGTATCCCTGTGACACGACCATCGCGCAATCTGAATTCGACTGCAGCGATTCGACTCTATTCGCCAGCGATTTGGGCAAGTATTCGTCGTCATCATCCAGAAAAGAAAAGAAAGGAGAACGGACTTCGGTCCTTCCCTTATGAAGCGCTGCGACGAGGGACGCCGTCAAAAGTCTCACCACTCTGATATCGCTTCGAGCCTCAAGTTCTGCAAGCAACAATGGGTCATATCGCTGTCCGTTGACCACAACCAGGACCTCGGTCGCCATCTCGTTCTGATTCGTGATGCTGGAAATGGCGCGTAGCAGCGATGCGGCGCGCGCCGAATCCGCTAGCGTTGGAATAATGACTGTGACAACTGGATTCGATTCTGAGCCGGTGCTTTGCATAAGGATGATTTTCAATCAACGCGTGGCTGTGATTTTGGCTCTCACGAAACGGAGTATCTCTCTCTCGTGTGAATCTGGTTTTCCGGCAAGCATCCAAAGCACTGCGATCGACACAACGTAGACGATGCCGGCGAAGATGATTGTGCCGAGCAGGTTTGGAATTGACGGCATCAAGGAGTTGCTCAGAAAGATCACCAGTAAGCCCATTGGAAGAGATGCAAGGGCAGGACGCAAGCAGACCAATAGGCATGACGAAATCTTGATGCGGATTTTTCTGGCCAGAAAGATATGACTTACCGCCATGAACGACACACTGGTTAGAAGCATCGCAAAGGCGGCCCCCATTACGCCGTACAGTGAAGTGAAAATGAACAGTGTTATCAGCAGGAGTCCAGCCCTTAGTGTGGAGAGGATGGCGCTTGCCTTCGATTCACCCAGTGAGAGTAAAACCACTCCATTATTGTTCACCAAAGCAGTCGGTAGAGCTGCCATTGCCAGTATCGGGATCAATTGAATAACGTCCAGCCAACGATTCCCCAATATGGCAGGTACGAAAAGCGGGGCGATTGTTCCAATCAGGATTGCCGCGGGTATCAGCACTAGCGCAGTTGCTGCAAGAGTTGATTGATAGACACGGACCAGTTCCAACGGCTCGTTCTGCAGTTTTGCGTAGGCAGGCATAGCTGCTCGGTTGACGGGTGCGGCAATTTCTGTCACCGGAACAGACGCGACTTCGTTGGCGAGATTAAAGATGCCCAATCCGGCAGAGCCCGAAAGCTTGGCAACAATGAAGTCCGCCGATCTGGTGTTTAGGAAATAGACGATATTGTGTACAAATAGCCAGGATGCAGACTTGAAGATGTCCTGGCGTTTTGCCAGAGAAAAGCGAGGTCGAAATGGATGTCTTGCGTAACTCAGAGCAACTCCGAATACGGAGCCAGAAAAAACGCCCACTAGAAGTGCGCGGTGATCCCGAAGGAAGTAGGCAGTTGTGAGCGTGGTGGAAACCGTGACTAATTTACCGGCGATGCCGTAATAGAAATCTTGACCGAATTGCAGGTTTTTTCTGAAGTCTATAACGCCAACATTTGCGAAGCTGGATATCAGTTTTGTCAGTGCAATAACAAGGAGCGCCAACACTAACCGATCCTCATTGTAAAAATCTGCAAAAAACCAGGCTCCGCCCGCCAGAATGGTGGCGAAAAGCGCACCAAATAGGATGCCTATGGTCCAAACGGTGTCGTAATGTTCACGTGTGGCATCCTGCAGCTGAATAAGCACGGTATCGAAGCTGAATGCTCCCATCAACTCAAGTGCTGCAAGGATGGATGTCGCAATCATCACGATTCCAAAGTGGTCGGGCAACAACCAGCGGGCCAGCACAAAAGTGCTGATCAAGCCCAAAAACTTGTTTGCGAATCTGCCGGCAATCATCCACGCCGCACCGCGTCCCATGGACTCGCCTATATTTTTCATTGCTTCTTCTTGGTAGGGTGCTGGACCGTGGCATTCGTCATCGTTGTATCCGCAGCACGGCCTCCATATGGCCGGCTAAAGTTTGGGTTCGCGCTTGACGCGACGCTGCCTGGATTGCCGCCAGTGTCGATGACTCTGCGCGGCCCAAGCGGACTGCGTCGACAAAGGAGGGCAACTGCCGTTCGATGTCATCGGCCGATGCCAGATTGCTTATCGCGTTAATGCCCGCATTTCGCAATACGGCGGCGGTATCTCCGCGTGGATCGGTCAGCCCCAGGATGGGGCGCCCGCTGCGCAGGTACTCGTAGACCTTGGCGGGGATCTGCTCATTGCAGCCCGAGCCTTGCATGACCATCAAGGCGTCAGATTGCAGGATTTCCTGCAGAGCCGCTCGATAGGGGATGGGCGGTAAGACCTCGACCAGCTCCTGCACCTCATTCGCGGCGGCCAATTCGTTGAGCAGGCGATCGTGCACTGCGGCTCGAAAACGCAGCTTGACCTCGCCACGCAGTAGTTTGCCCGCGCGCTTGAGCCGACCCAGCGCGACGAACAGGGCCGTAGGATCGCGCTCGCTGGGGTAGACGATGCCGCTGTGTAACAGGGTAATGGCGCCTGGATTCAGGCTCTCGCGGGCCGCGGCGTCGGTGCCGGAAAAACTGTCCTCGTCATAGCCATTTTCGATCACCGTTATGCGCGACGCCGCATCGGGGTAGCGCTCGCCGTACATGCGCGCCGCGCCGGGTGTCGTGAAGATATTGAGTCTGGCGTGTTGCATGGCGCTCTGTTCGATGGCACTGAACTGCTGCCAGGTTTTCGGGTCAGCCGGGTAGCCCTCTTGTGCCATCGGATCGCGGAAGTCGGCCACCCAGGGCAGGCCACTGCGGCGCGCCAGCTCGGCGCCGATCACATGAGCCGTGGCAATCGGATAGGTGGACCAGATCAGGTCTGGCTTGAATTCGCGGATCATGCGCAGACCCTCACGCACCGCGCTGAATTTCCAGGTCGCCCAGCGGTCGGGTCTTGCCATTGCCGCCACATAGCGGCCGGCAATCGCCAGATGGCGTGCCGTGTCGAGCGCGAAGGCGCGTCGCACCACGCAGTCCGCTGACACCTCGGCGTCGAGATCCGGGCTGCAGCGCTCATAGGCGCGCGGATGCGCGGTCAGCACCAGCGGTTGCCAGCCGAAAGCGGGCAACTGCTGAACAAACCGCAGCGTGCGCTGAATGCCGCTGCTGCCGGCAAGGGGCGGGAAGTGATAGGCGACCATCAGCACACGCCTCATGCCACTCCGCCCGTGATCAGAAAGTAACTGGTTGACATCCAGCTAGTCCGTCTGCGTTGCAGGCGCAGAGGCTGCTGAGATTGGCGCTGGTGCAGATGCCGCCGATGCCGGCAATCCGCCGCTCTCGGCTGTTGGCTCGGTCCAACGTCCGACGCTCTCAAGCCGTTGGCGCAGTTGGGGCCGGTCGAACCCCAATGCCATTGCCTTGTGTGCATAGGCCAAAGCCTGTCCATAGTCCTTCATGTCCGAGTAGAGCAAGCCGATGTTGTAGGTCGCGAAACCGTTATCGCTGACCATCTTGGCGACGAGTTCGAGCTGTTTGCCGGCATCGGCTGTGCGCGCTTTGTCGATCAAGAACTGGGCGTATAGCATGCGCACGATATGGTCGTCAGCCCTGAAACGAATCCCCCGTTCGAAATAGCATTCGACCGGATATGTCATGTTTGGCAGTTGATCCTTTTTTTGTTCC
This sequence comes from Rhodoferax sp., assembly GCF_030646845.1. Lineage (GTDB taxonomy): Bacteria > Pseudomonadota > Gammaproteobacteria > Burkholderiales > Burkholderiaceae_C > Rhodoferax. Next base: position 62,433 of record NZ_JAUSLE010000076.1, read on the forward strand.
ACTGCACGACGCGCGATGGAGATCAAGGCCCTGTGATGATTCGGTATACGGAGAATAGTGTAGTCAATGTCTGATCCCAAATGTCCGCGATTGCCCCGAATCCAAAGCTCCACGTGCGGTGGAAAGTGGGCTCCCTCAACTTGATTGACGTACCCACTCTTCGGCAATCGATAGTCGGAAGCGCTGGCGGCAATTGGCCCACACAATTCCGGAGTGACCTGCGCAAGCAACTCCCCTGGAAGCACCGAAAAAAACAAGAAGACGACTAGCAACTGAACGAACGCGCGAGCACAACTTGTAGCACGGGAAATTCTCTCAATGTTCGTGTGGGGCATGGGAGTCCTTTATACGGAATCGAAACTGCTAGCTTCGGACCACGGGATGGGTAGGCACTCTGTCATGGCCTGATCGCCGCACCAAGCCCTGCAAAGCGTCCCGGATTAACGCCATGTTGAAGAACGTCGCCAACGGGCTGCCTGCCGGAACAGAGTCCAACTCTGGATTGATCCCGAACCGCAGTGTGTTTCGCTTAACTACGACGTTACGCACGCTCAGGTTCGGAACTTCGCCTCGAATCCGTAGAACGTGCGCTTGGGTTTCTATGTCCATGTGTTTGCTATTGCGTCAGGGGCGAGGGCATAGTTGCCATGTTCAACCGTACATCTTAACCGGGCAATTTTTCCGGGCGATGTTTTCACTCAGTTGCGGGATTGTGTTGGACGTCATGAATACTATGCTGGCGCCTTGGCTGGATGAGTCTTTGGGTCGAAAAGTGCTGAACAGTGTCTTCGGAGCTTCAACTGCGGCACAGAAAAGTGTACTAGGACCGACTCTTGTGCGGCTGCATTCCGTGTGCGATGAAGTCGTTGACAATTCTCAAGGATGGACTCTCAATTAGGCTGGAGTATATCCAGCCAAGTTCAAATAGATCGACGCTTAAATTGAGTAGCGTGGCTGGCGCATAAATCAAAACCCCGTCCTTTTGGTGCACACCCGCTGCCACTCCATGAAATTGCTAACAATCAAGGAGCAGGGTCTCCTTCGGGTATTCAGGGGGGTCGAGGGTCTCTTGGGTTCTCGCGACGCAGTGCGAGGCAAGTCAAGTCGCGGAGGCGCTGAAATGTCGGGTTCTGGTCGACGATGGCTTTGGGTCTACGCATATGCCGTTGGCGAGCTCGGTGTTGCAGAGTTGCTTTTGCAGCCGCTGTTAGAGCGATGCCCCGAGCTCGGCTTACTCTTCATTGTCGGCAAGGGCAACTACCACAGCGCCTACCAGGCTCGATTCCCTCTCTGCGAGACGTGGAATATTGACCCCTGCGGGACGTCCGAGATCGAAAGAATGGCGGTGCAGTGTCCGCCTGCGGCATTGCTAATCATTGAGATGCCTTGCTTCCTATGGGAGGCGCCGTGCAGGTTTCCATTTTCTGTTGTCGAGCGAGCAAAGGCTGCTGGCGCGTTCGTTGCCGTTATTAACGGCTGGCTTTATGAAGCGCAGCCTTCATGTCGCATGGATCGACTCGAGAAGCGCTGGTTCGGCAAAGCGTATCTTCGGCATGTCGATCGCTTCCTCGTTCAAAATGACAATGTGCGAAATCGCCTCCTCGCAGCAGGCGTGGACCTGGCGCGAATTGCCGTTACCGGAAATATCAAGTTCGATGCCGGCGCAATGGTCACGACGGGGACTGCGTCCAATGTTCCGACACGCGTGTCGGCAGCGTTGAAGAAGCTTGGATCAGTAGTCATCGTTGCCGGCTCAGTCCAGGACATTGATGAACAGACGCTGGTTTTAGACGCTTTCATGGAGTTACTTGCGACCTATCCGGAGGCGGTCCTTATAGTTGCACCGCGGTATCCGGAGCAGCACGAGCGGCGGATATGTCTGGAAGCAATGCTGGCGCAGCGCCGACTCATTTACGTCTACCGTAGTACTGAATCCAGTGAGTGGCCGGCCCGGACTCAGGTCATTGTTCTCGATACGATGGGCGAGTTGCGCGACTGCTACGCAATTGCTTCCGTGGCCTATGTTGGACGCAACCATAGCGTGCTTGAACCGTTGTTGTTCGCCAAGCCGGTTTTCGTGACAGGTGGTTGGCAAGCGCGGTATCCAAGTTACCCAGTCAATCGATGTCTGGTCGATTCGGGTATCGTGATTGAAACCGAGACAGCCATAGCGCTGTGCGAAGCGTGGACCGATGCACTGGCCTCCCCGTCAGCGGAGCGGGGCGCACTTGTGGACTGCGCACTTGCAGAACTAGCCGGCGCACGTGCTCGAACGCTTGAAATACTGTTCAACTGCGGCCCATTTGCTGAGATTGGTCATGCGTAGCTCCTTGAGCTGCAGGCCGTGGACTTTGGCGCCCGGGTGGGAGCTCTCGAACCCGACCAATTCAGCGGCGTGGCAGCTAATAGTGGACAACCATTACGGGGGTCACCCGGCGCTCGACGTCTGCTTTGTAAACCAGTTGCTCTCAACCTTTGGCAATGATCGAATTCTGCTTGCGGTACACAAGACTCAAGACACCGTCACTTGCATGGCTCTCGTTGAGCCCTGCGGCGTGGGGCGATGGCGTGTATTTTCACCCGCAAATGCACCGCTGGTATTAATGGTGGTCGGAGAGAACGCATCGGCGAATACTGACTGCTACGCCGATCTCCTCAGAATCCTGCCAGGCTTCTCCTGGCTACTGGGATCGGAGCACCAGGATGCTCGTTTTCCAGTGCTGCCCACTGACGCGGTTGACCGCCGCTCAGAGTCGCTCCCGCATAAACCGAGTATCAGGATTGATATCCAAGGGAGCTTCTCTGACTATTGGAGGTCGCGCAGCCAGCGTTTTCGCCAGAACGTTGAGCGGCGCAGGCGGGGCATAGCCGCCGCGATGACAGGTCTGTCTTTCTGCTGGGTTCGGGAGCCTCATCGCATATGCGCGGCTGTTGATAGTCACGCATTCCTGGAATCGTCGAGCTGGAAGGGACAGACTGGAACCGCGATATCTGAGCAAAACGGCCAACTGTCCTTTTATAAAGCAGTCTTGAGTGAATTCGCCCTGACAGGCGGCGCGCTCGTTGGGCAACTACATGGCAATGATGGAGTCATTGCATCGCAGCTTGCAATCAAGCGTCGGGGTATCGTTGTATTGCTGAAAACTGCTTACGACCCGAACTTGGCACAGTACGGACCGGGTCGATTGCTGCAGTTTCACGTATTGCAGCATCTGTTCGAAGAGCAGAACGTTAAATCCATTGAATTCTGCACACAGGCCAGTCGCGAGGACCTGAAATGGGTTGACGAGTGCGTTGAAGTCCATGCGGTCAACTTCTACCGTGGCATTTGGCTCCGGAATATTTTCCGTGCATTGCGCAGATCGGCGTCTCACGGGATTGAGTAGCCATAGTGGACTTCCCCCTCTGTCCCCGAATGTTCGCGCATTGCGGCCTTCCTTGAAGCAAGGCGTCGGTGAGCCAGGGCTCTATATCAATTGTGCCGTCGCCCCCGGTCAAATGTTGGCCAAGAGCTGTCAAAATAACAAATGCCTCGTGCGCTCATTGGAGAATCTCCTGGTCTAGGATGCAAAATTAAATCAAGCTACGTGATAGCTTATCAATGCCATTCCTGTGTTGAAGCCATACGTCATCCAACTGGCGATAGACAATTTCGTCACCGAAATACTTGCGCGAAAATTCCCACGCAGCGTTCCTCAGCCTCATGCAACGGCCGGTGTCCTGTGCCAAGCTCAAAATTGTGGTCACATACTGTTCATCTTCATCCGCCACAATGAATGCGGAACCCGCGCCATGCTCTATTCCTTCTGCTCCGATGCTAGAAGTGACCAAAGCCACACCATGACTCAAAGCTTCGACATTCTTGATCTTCAGTCCGCCACCGGTTTCCACTGGGTTTACGAAAATATCAATCGTTGCAAAGACATCCGCGACATTCGCCGCATAGCCATGGACGTGCACACCATCGCCTAGGAAACTCGCCTCAATTCGACCACAAACACCTCCGTAAATATGAAGCTCCACCTGGTTGCTGATTCGTTCTCGCAGAGGACGAAAAATATTCTCTATCAGTCTTTTCGCCGCAGCAATGTTTGGAGACATTGAGGATCCAATGAATCCAAGTCGGATGACGCCTGACAACTGAGGCGCATACCTCGGCGCAGGCTGAACCGGCGGCGCCAATCCGGCAACGAGAATCTTTGCGTGCGGTACTAGCGTTTCAAGCTTCTGTTTGTCTGCCGACTGAATCGCAATAACGAAATTGGCAAGGCCGAGGGCAGCGGCTTCCTCTTTCGGCGATATGTCAATATCGTGCACAAGACCCCGTTCGTGAAAGCGACTCTGGCGTTCATATTGAACATCGTGGGTGTCAAGAAATGATATGCAGTGGTCCGGCACCACCCCGCGAATATTAGATAGCAGCCAGGCAAGGCGCACATACTCAACGATGACGATATCGGGCCTCACCTGCTCGCAAAGGGAGACAAACCTTCGCCTGACTTCTTCGTCATAGAAATCAGAAAGCTTTGGTTCATGAATCTGAAGGCCGAAGCGCCGGTAACAGATTGGCGGTGGTTTGGTGTGCTTGCCAATGGTCCGGCGCCAGTTAAGAACCAATTGCCTCACAACCGAGCGTACGAGTCTGGCAAACTGCCTTTGTCTACCGCTGAGATCCTGCCTAACTGGCTTTCTTGATCGCTCGCCTTTGGAGTGTAATCCGTATGCGGGTGGCGAAGCATTGAGCGCCGCTAGGTCTGGCTCATACAACCATCCCGTAAAAAAAACATCCACTGACTCCCCTTTTTCGGCCAGACGATCCACCATATTTGCTATCCGGGTGTGGGACCCCTGATCACGGCGCCAAAATCTGACGTCGGTAACAAATAAGAAATGCATGAATACCCTAAAAAATGGAAAAAGCGGGGTTTGGCACTTTCAGTGCAACCGAGACATTAACGATCACCAATTTTGATAGGAGGCTAGCTACTCGATACTCTCCTGATTGATAAAGTAAGCATCGAAATCTGTCACAACCGGAAACTGATCAGGGTTCGCAGGAAAAATCGCGCCCAAGTCGAACCCAAGTTGATTTAGTTCCGCAATTGACTGACCAAGGCCGACTATGCTCGAGTAAATCGGGATATTCGAGAGTTCAGCTTGGATTGCTGGGAATTTTGCAATACAGGTAGACGCGCCACGCAAAACCTCCATGTCATAGCCTTGCGTGTCCAACTTCAAGAAGGGACGCGCGAACTGAAAACTGCGCTTCAGCCCATCAAACACGAAATCTAAGGTGTCAATTCTGACATCTACAGTGCGCTCGACAACATTGTCTGAGCCTCTGTCCAAGCGTTCTGGCTGTATTGGCGCATGGAAAGAACTGAATTGACTGTCTCGCATTAGATTGAACTGCAGGACTCCTTGCTGTGCGCCTAGCGCATAGGGAAACACCTTCCAGTTGTCATCAGTGGCGGAGCGTCGGGTTATCTCGGCAAGACATTCAGGATGCGGCTCAAACGAGAGGATCATTCCCTTAAAGCCAATATGCGCCCTCAAATAATCCCTGTATTGGCCCTTATTGGCTCCAACATCAAAAACCAAATCGATCTGCTTCACGTCAAATAAGCGTCGCAAATAGTCGGTCTGATGGTACCTTTCAATCCGCCAGTCAGGAATAAATTGGCACCCAAAAATTCTGGTGAATCTGTTGGATAGTTTATTAACTCCCAAGGTCATATATCTTCCCTTAACGTTTCAAACCTCATGTGCGATCCTGACAGGTATGGAAAGCGGGACTATGTTTGAGTGGCTTGGCACTCATCGGCGGGCGTGACGTGGAACCGACCAGTGGAAAATCACGGTGATCCACCGCCTTGCCACCGATTTCTTCTGCTCGGTTACAAGACCAAGGAGAAGCACGCCGACAAGAGTCGAAAGTAGGATGAACGTCTGACTCGTCGGACTGGCGGCATCGTGTTGTATCAACGCGCCGAAGAAGTGCAGCAATGGCATGTGGAACAGATACACAGAGAAAGTGAACCCTGCCAAGAATTGAATGGGACGCTGGAATCGCTGCAAAAGTGGCCCAAATGTGCCGCAGATGCGCCAGAAACCCACAAAATTCGCTGCCACAAGCAGCCCAACGACATAGTTGCCGAAGAAGTCCTTCGACCAGACCAATTGGTCGATAACAAAGGGCTTGCCGAGCCATTGCACGGTGCGCCACAACAGATATCCAGGCAAGCCGAGGCTCTGGTATAGCGCGTAGGCAACGAAGGATCCGATCCACAGTAGCCATCCGAGTTGCACTGGTATCTGTCGCGTCCGCGCAAAATGGTAGACACCAACTCCTAACAGCCAAATGGGCAGCAACAGCAATATCTTCGGCCCGCACAGCGCGCAACAAAGCGCCAGCACTGCCCATCGCACCGGTCCATTCAGGAAATGGCCCGCAGCGAAGATCACGTAGTACCAGAACTCATATCCGAGGGACCAGTACGGGGTGTTCGTAAACGGGAGCAAGTTGGCAAACCACGATTGACCCTGGAACACGGCATTTGCCAGTAATCGTAGTGCGGCGTGATCGCCCTGGTACCAAGGGCCATCGTAAATGGGTGGATAGAGCCGACGGCCGACGGAGTCGGCAACGAAGCTCAGTAGTAACGCTGGCAGCGCCACCGACCATAGCCGCGCCAAGCGCGCCACAGCATAGGTCTCAATGTCACGCTCCTTTGTCTGTGTGACATGGGCAATGACCAGTCCGGAGAGAACGAAGAAGATCATCACTGCATCACTGCCGTAGCGACCCACGCTATCGAGCCACCCGTCTGTGAATCGTGGGTATTTGGCATGCGTGATGAAGACGCAAAGCGCTGCCAAGAACCGTACCAAATCAAGGTACAAGGAGAGGGCAAGCGGAAGACCGGCGGCTTGTCGCTGCGAGTCTGGTGCCGCTATGGTACCGGTTGCTTGAGTCATCAGAGGTATTTGGCCAGCCGCCAGCCTAGTGGCAATGCCTCCAGCGTTTTCTTTGCCGCCAGGCGTGCCGGCAGTTTCATTTCGAACAGATCGAAGCGCACGTCGCAGCAGAAATTGATGTGGCGCCGGGGCACCACCGTTGGTGTGCGCGGGCTCACCGCATGTATAGAGTGTGCCGAGTTCAGAAATAACACCAATGTGTTGGCCGCATAGTTGGCAGTCTTTACCGTTCGTACTTTTGCGTCGTCGATCTCTGCCGGCAGCGTCGAAATTCTGACCGTATGCGGGTTGGGATACAGTCCGGCCGTCGCTTCACAGATTTCCAGATTGGCGCCGACAGAGTCATCATCTTCACGGCGGAAATACAGCAGCGCGGCAAACAGCTCCGAAGGCCGGTCCACATGCGGTCCGCGTACGATTCGTGGTTGCCGCGTGTAGTTCAGGTAAAACTGGCACTCCATTGACACGTCAGCCCCTTCGGCTAACGGGTCGCCCCGGCCGCCCGGACGCATTCCGACGATGAAATCCTCCAGGCGGTGCCCAGCGCGTTGCTCCAGGTCCGGATTTAGCGCGCGCATTTGTGGCCCGGCCAAGGCCATCAGTTCGTCAAAGAAGGCTTTCGAGGTGTGGTAGGCGAAGAAGTCACGCCACAACGCCGACACACGCTCGTCGGCCACCACCTTGCAGGCCGGGTAGTCGAACCAGGTGTCCTTCGCGGCCCGTCCGTTGAGGATGATGTCGTCCGCCGGGAACTGGTTTGAGAGTTGTTCGAATATCTCGGGGTCAAGCGCATCGGTGATTACCAGATGCGGATAGGGCTCAGTCACAAAGTCGGCTTTGGTGGCTCTGGACAGGATGCTGAGTGGGTACTTCAGGTTTGTCATGGTGAGTCACAAGTGTGGCTCGCTCCACAAACGCGCTAATTGCGTTTTGTCAAATCCGGATGATCCGGGCCCTCACCCCAGACTGCGAGCGACGGCTGGTTGATGCAGTCGTCACCAATTAGGTAATGTGGAGCGGGGCAAACGACTTCACCAGATCATCCAAGGCCTTGAGCTGCGTGAGGAATGGCTCCAACTGATCGAGCGGCAAGGCACTCGGGCCGTCGCACTTCGCTGAGTCTGGGTCAGGGTGTGCCTCCAGGAAGATGCCGGCCAACCCAACGGCCAGTCCGGCGCGCGCCAATTCGGCCACCTGCTGGCGTCGGCCGCCCGAGGCCGCGCCCGTCGGGTCGCGTTGCTGCAATGCGTGCGTGACGTCGAAAATGATGGGCAGGTCGCTGCAAACCTTCTTCATCACGCCAAAGCCCAGCATATCCACTACCAGGTTGTCGTAACCAAAGCTGGTACCGCGGTCACAGAGGATGAGCTGGTCGTTACCCGCCTCCTTGAACTTCTCGACGATGTTGAGCACCTGTGAGGGGCTCAGAAACTGCGGCTTCTTGATATTGATGACCCGCCCGGTCTTTGCCAGCGCCACCACCAAGTCCGTCTGCCGCGCCAGGAAGGCGGGCAGTTGCAACACGTCCACCACCTCGGCCACGGACCGGGCCTGCCAGGGTTCGTGTACGTCGGTAAGCACAGGTACACCGAACTCCGCCTTGACGGCTTCGAAGATCTTCAAGCCTTCATCCATCCCTGGGCCGCGGTAGGAATGGATGGATGAGCGGTTGGCCTTGTCAAAGCTGGCCTTGAAAACATAGGGGATGCCCAGTTTCTGGGTGACCCGCACGTATTCCCCGCATGCGCGTAGCGCGAGGTCCCGCGATTCAAGCACGTTGATACCGCCGAACAGGACGAAAGCGCCGGTGTTTGAGACTCGGATCTTGTCGTTTATACAGATCATTCTTTCTCCCCAGGATTGTTTTTTCAGCGGTCCTTGGGCACCCAGGGTGCCAGAAGGTCCAGATGACGCGCCACGGAGCCGCGGGCCAGGGTCAGTGTCTCGTCGATGGCGTTGATGTGCTCTCTGTAATAGGTCGCGTTGTCAATCAGGTCTAGCCAGCGCTCCGACAACTCGTCCCCTGTGGTGACCTCGATCAGCGTCTGGCTGTCCATCAGGAGGCGGTAGACCGGGTAAGAGGGGTACGTTGTGTTCCACCCCCGTTTAACCGTGACGGGCTTTTTGAATCCCAGTGGTTCGAGCACGTTGTGATCGACGCCGACATGAGCGATCGTCGCTGCGGCGTAGAAATCGCGCAGTTCCCCCATGGTGTCAAGAACCAGGCAGGCAGTTTGGGCGGCAATCGGCGCATCCGCCAGCGCGGATCGAAAAACCGCTGGCAGGCTGCGCTGTTCGAGGTAGTTGCGCAGAACCTGCATGCGCTCGCGAACTTCCGGATGGCGCGGGGCGAGGACCAGCAGCGCGTCCCGGTGGCGGGCCCGTAAGCTGAGGAAGGCGTCGAGCACCATTTCCTGCTCCGCGAAGTGGGTAATGCAGCCAGCGACGATAACCGGTCGCACCGAGTCAATCAGCGCGCCGAGCATGGCCGGGCTGCGTGCCTTGGCCGCTGACCAGTCGGGTTGTTGCATGGCATCGAATTTGATGTTGCCGGTAACGACGACTCTGCTCGCATCGGCACCTGCCGTAAGCAGGTGTTGACGCGTTTCTTCCGTTTGTGCGCCGATCGCGTCGAAGGCGCAGAGGTATTCGCGTTTGAAAAGACGGCGCTCAATCGCGTCCATGCGACTTGCCGGCGTGTAGTGATAGAGCCAGCCGTTGACCAGCACGTTGACGGCACCCGCTTTTTTTGCTTGAAGCAGGAAGGCGAACGAGAAGCGGCAGGGTGCATCGGACGGCCAGCAGGGTATCTCGGCGACGACAACTAGCTTCGGTGGATAGTGGAGGGCGAGAGCAGTTGCATCGGCGCTGTGGCCAAGGGTCACGCAAACTTCAGCCGAGGGGTAGCGGGCGAGGTAGCTGTCGCGGTAGTGCGGATGATCGGTGATCAGGACGAGCTTGAGCTGCGGCAGGCGGGCGGCGATTTCGCGCAGCAGCGGATCGATGGCACTAAGTTCGCCGATGGTCGAGACGAAGACCCACAGCGACTGAAGCGGACGTTCCGGCCGGTCGAGTTCCAGATGTCCGGCGGTGCTGTTGCCGCGCAGGTCGCTGAGGTGTTCGAGCAGGCGGAACAGGCCCCATTTGACGCGGGTGACCAGTTGAATCTTGCTCGGACTTTGGCTGGTGGACATGCTCGATGGGAAGACTCGCTGCGGATGCTGATGTCGGTCAGAGGACGCCGGCCCGGAGCAGGTCGTGCATGTTAAAGACACCGACCAGCCGATTGTCGTCGTCGGCTACCAGCATGCCATTGATGCGCAGATTTTCCATCTGTTGCACGGCTTCCGCGGCCAATCGGTCGGCGTCGATCGTTCTCGGGTTGTGCTTCATCAGGTCGGCGATCCGGGCGCTGCGCAAGTCGGCGCCGCCAGCAAGTACGCGGCGCAGGTCGCCGTCAGTGAAGATGCCGAGAATTCGGTGGTCATGGTCGATGATCGCCGTCATGCCGAGCCCCTTGGCGCTCATTTCGAGTAGGGCGTCCGCGAGACTGCTGTCGATGCCCACCTTGGGCAGGTTCAGGCCTGTGTGCATGACGTCGCTGACCCGAACTAGCAGTCGGCGCCCGAGCTTGCCGCCAGGGTGCGAACGGGCGAAATCCTGGGCGCTGAAGCCGCGCGCCTTGAGCAGCGCCACAGCGAGCGCGTCGCCTAGTGCGAGTGAGGCGGTGGTACTGGAGGTTGGTGCCAGGCCGAGCGGGCACGCCTCCTTTTCAACGGCAGCGTCAAGATGTACGTCGGCCAGCGTTGCCAATGTCGACGTGCGTACCCCCGTGATGGCAATCAGAGTGGTGCCGTGGCGCTTTAGCAGTGGGACGATGGCGACGAGTTCGGCACTTTCACCGGAGTTGGAGAGTGCGATCACCACGTCTTCAGGGGTAATCATGCCGAGGTCGCCGTGGCTCGCTTCCGCCGGATGCACGAAGAAGGCAGGCGTGCCGGTACTCGCCATGGTGGCGGCGATCTTGCGGGCGACATGACCGGACTTGCCGATGCCGCTGACGACGACCCGCCCTCGGCAGTCGAGAATGAGGCGGACAGCCTGAACGAAGCCGGGGCCGAGACGGTCGACAAGACTGAGCACCGCGTCCGCTTCGATTCGCAAGACCTCACGGCCGAGTTCGAGCAGCTCCGCGGCCGAGATGGGCGCAACGGGCGCGGGGTTTTCGCTGCGACGTGTCTCAGGCATGGTTGGTCTCTGCGGCGGTTGCGGGTTGCGCGTCCGATTTGCGTACGCTGGCGCGCAGGTTGAGCAGTTGTCGTATGAGGGCGTAGCGGTAGGTGTTGGCGTGATACACGGTGCGCGCGTTCTCGGTCCAACGCGTGTGCCATTCCATGACCTTGCCATAGAACTCGATACGGTTGAACCTTTGTTCTTCAAAAAGTTGCTGGAATTCAGTTTGACGCATCAGTGTGGATGGTGAGACAGTCTTGTAGGATTCATCGTAGGTCGTTTTTAAGATCACGATAGCTATGTCGTCATGGATGCAAAGATCCATGGCGACCACCTTGTCACCGAACCAGTAGCGGTAAATTCGCCCCCGCCCCTGGGTGCAAAAATTTTCGAGCATTTTTCGATAGAACCGCCCTTGGGCATTGTCTGGGTGGATAGCAGTTCCATCGGCAGTCTTCCAGCCAGCGCTCTCGAGCGAGCCATAGTCTTCAATCGCTTTTGGCACGTCTTCTGCCGCGGTGATGCACTCCAGTCGGGTCTGAATACCTTCTGTCTGCAACTTATTGCGCTGTTTACGCGTGTTTTGCTTGAGGTTTTTACCGCGTGCTTCCCAATACGCGTCGAAACTACCTTCAATGTTGACCCATGCAGTCTGTATGTAGTCTTGGGTGCGCACTTTGGGACCATCTTCTGGCCGAACTTGAATGCGCGAGTCTAGTTGGGTGACTCCGACACCGAGGGATAAACCGGGAAGTTCGGGCACAAGTTCACCGCATGTGGACACCAGGTCGACACCCTCGGCTGAAATCCATGCACCCAGCGGAAGCTGCGACGGTTGAAAGGTTTGCCACATGCCGTTGCGTTCCCGTTGCATGATGGCCGCTGCGCGAAGTTGGCCCTTGGAATGGTACAGGCACAGTCGCTCGTCCCCACAGCCAAAGGTGTCGAGAATGGGTTGCAGAAATGCAGATTCCAGAAACGGGGTGCCGGGCCGGGACCGAACAAGCGTATCCCACTGGACTGCAAAATCAGCGAATTGTGTGATGGGGTGTAGGGTCCAAGTCATAACTCAACTGGTCTCATTAGGCGCATAGATTTGTTTCAACGTGTCGACCATCTGCTGCAACTCCTTGAGCGTAAGGTCTTGGTGGCAGGCAAGCTGCAGGATATGGTGAGACCATTTGATCCCACAGTCTCCTTCAATGGTTGCAACAGTTGGCCATAGCCTGTCCCATCGCGAGACAGGAAACCCCAGACGCCGCAACTCAGCGTATCCTGGATCTGGCTGATCGACCCAAAGCGGAAAAACGTAAGGCGCACAGCTATCTGGCAGGCTAGAACGTAGTGGATGTAAACCAGCTTGACCTGACAATGCGTGGGCAAAGAAATTGTAATTCTCTCGGCGACGGGCCACAATTCGATCGCGAGGTGCATGCTGGGCTATCCAGCGACTTGCATGTGTCAATGCTTGATGGGATTGGGCAATATCAATGGTGAAGCCGTCAGTCGGCGACGGATCAGCCGGACGATCATGGTGCAGGTTCTTTTTCTTGAACATGCCCAAGAACCTGAAAAGCCCCCTCACTAACGGCCCCAACCCTTTTAATCGGCCATGGTTCACGCCGCAATGGACGATGTCAAAACCAGCTTTGACCTGATTAGTGGCATCGGGTCGATGGAGCATTGGACTGACGCCGGGCACCGTGTTGTTTACCAGGCAGCCTCCCTCTGGAACTGGGAGAAACTTGGTCAGGCTGGCAATTGCCAGGTCGCCCCAGCATCCTATGGCCCGATCATCACTGGCGCCGAACAGAGCGTGTGCGCAATCCTCGATGAGACGCACGCCTTGCTGGTCGCACCATTGGCGGACTCCTGCCAACGGCTGAGGCAAGCCAAAGAAGTGGGCCACCAGAAGGGCACGGACTCCACGAGTGTCTTCTTGCGTGATCCAGTCCATCTTTGGCGCCCCATTGCCATCCAACGGATAAAAAACTGCTTGCGCACCCCGCGCAACAATTGGGGCGATCATGGTGGGGCAGTGATAGGTGGGTACCAGTACTTTGTCACCGGGGCCGATTCCAAGCATCTCTAGCGCCAACAAAATAGAGGCGCGGCCACTGTTGGTGAATTCGGTTTCTGGGTGTGTCAGCAGGCAGGGGATTGCCGATAATTTGGTGCCGGAGAACGTCGCCCAATCAAGAACGGGCAGCCTAGGAATCGGGTATGTCATGGTCTATCTTGCGTGAGCAACCGATGTTGCTTGGGCAGCAATTCACCGCCGGTCTTGCTGAATTTCAATGGTTCAACCTTCGGCGTGAAATGAGCGCCAACAACGAGCGGTAGCCTGGCCCGGTCGGTAAGGTCGTCGTAGGTGTCGAACTGGCCTTGGGAAAAAGCAGGCAAACCCCAAAGAAGACGCGATACGTTTGAAAGGCCCTTTGGGGCGGAAAGTTGGGCAATTATTTGGACACCGAAGACATCGTGCAGTTGCATATCTGGTCTTTCCATGTCACGCATTGGGTGATGGTGTCGCTCGCATGAGCCATTCGAGCATCCGGGCTTCAACCAGCGTCCGCCATGCTGCGCTGGAACAGGAGTGGTCGGCTTCCGGCAAGTCGCAAGTTTGTAGCAGTGCCTGGGCAAGCGCTCCTGACCAGTCGGCGCTGGTCTTTGCATATTCAATGAACTCCTTGGCAGTGTAATCATTCGCGCTTAGCAGCAGCAAGATTGGGTGGTTGAGGTTTTTCCATGCCTGCGCCATGCGAGTCTGGAATGGCCCGTCCTCTTCGCCGCCCTTCTTGGGCGCTGGACCTGTAAATGCGGATTTGAGACTGCGTAGCAACCCGCTCGCTGCGCCGACTGCGACATTGCCACTGAACAGCTTGACCCAGAACTCTTTTTGCCGCAGGCGCTGAGTGTAGTAATGCTTGACTTGAGTCTTGGCCAGGCTGGCCTCGGATCGGACCCACGGGTTCAACAGGCACAGAGCAGTTACTCGCGAGTCATGGGTGTCATGGCAGTAAAGCAGTGCGGCAGATGCGCCGTCGCACAGGCCCCACAATGCAACTTCTTTGACCGAGGGCATGTGTTCTTGCAGCAAGTCAATGGCGGCTGCAATGTCTGCACTCACGGCCTGAAAATCTCGTTGTTGGCCTTCGCTGTCGCCCATGCCCCGGTAGTCAAATCTCAGCACGGGGTAGCCCGCTGCGGCAAGTGCTCGGGCCAACAACACGAATTGCCGGTGGCTGCCGACCCGATACTGAGGACCGCCCACAATCACGACCACGCCCGTCTCCGCAGGGGCTTCTGGTCGCGCCAGAATGCCCAGCAGCGTGTCGCCGGCGCAGGCAAAGAGAGTTGCCTCTTCGGTGTATTTCATGCGGACATTGCTGCAAGGGCTGCAGTGGTTGCGGCGATTAAAGCCGGGGCGTCTTCAATCTCAGTGGTTTGCCAGAATGCGGGGCCATGTGCGATGTGGCTGCTAACGGCAAAGCCTGCTTCCTGCCACTGTGCGATGGTCTTGGCTGAGACGGGGTTCAAACTGGCGTCCTCTCGCGTGGATAGTTCAAACCATTCCAGACGTCTTGCTTGGCCCTGGTTCGCAGGTGATGCAAGGACGGCCTGCTCCAGCCCCATGGCGAGACCGGGCGAGATCATGTAGCCGGCGATTTCTACCGGTGAGCCGTTGGCCAACTGCTGGCGCATGGTTTCCATAATGCCTTTCGACTGGCCGCCCATCATGTCGCCAGCGACCTTGAGGCGCAAGAACTGTTGCAGCAAGGTCTTGCCCGCAGCAGGGGGTTGCCAGAACAGGAAGTTGCAGACTTCGTCCATCTGTCTGGCGGCATCAACAGCCAGCAGACACCCGGCACGAAGGCCCCATAGCCATAGCGGTATCTGGTCCGCCGCAACGCCCTGGGCGTCGTTTTTGCTACGCAGCCACCGGCATCCCCGTACCACGTCGTTTACCCACTGCTCCCAAGTGGCATCGCCAAAGTCGCCGGAACTGTCTCCGCAACCCAGAAGGTCGATCTGCAACACGGCGTAGCCTGCCTGCGCCAGTGTACGTGCCTGCAACGCCGCCATGCGACGGGCCTTGTTCATTTCTTCGGCAAATGGGTGAATGTAGAGTACCAAGCCGCGGATTTCTTCGCCTTGAGCGGGGTGGAACAGGCAAAACCGCTGGCCGCTACCGGCGGTTTCAGCCGATTCGGCAGGAATAAAGAAGGCTTCTGGCCGCACAAGTATCGGTTGTCAGGCAGCAAGTTTGCCGCTGACGAAGTCAGCTAGCGAGCCCACGGTGGCAAAGGTTGAGCCATCGATGTCGTCATCGTCAACGGTCAGGCCAAACTGATCTTCAAGGGTGGTAATGAGCGTAACAACTGCCATCGAGTCCAACTCAGGGATGGCGCCCAACAAGGGTGTATCACGGGCAAACGCGGCCGAGCGGCCCTGCAGACTCAGGACTTCGTCAAGAACACGAAGCACTTCTTTTGTAACATCCAATTCAAACTCCCTTGGGGCAAGTTACCCGAATCAGAACATTTTAGGGGCCAATCCCTCATGGGGGCTGTGAGATACTTTTCATTCACAGGCATTATTTCCGTCGGCGCTGTTTTCTTTGAATATTCATGATCGAATCCACACTCTTGCCCGAATTGATAGGTCTGACCGCCGAGCGCATGCCGCAAGCGCGTGCGCTGACCAGTGGCGCATCGTCTCTGAGTTACGGTGAGTTGAGCGCCGGCGTCAGCCAGTTTGCTTCTGGTCTGATGGGCTTGGGTCTGGAGCGTACGGAGCGAGTGGCAATTTATCTCGAAAAGCGTTTCGAGACCGTCATTGCCAGTTTTGGCGCGCCGGCGGCTGGCGCGGTTTTTGTGCCAGTCAATCCGTTGCTCAAGCCCGAGCAGGTGGCCTTCATTCTGCGCGACTGCAATGTTCGCGTGCTGGTGACGTCGCCAGAGCGTCTTGCCCTGATGAAGGACGTTCTGGGCGAATGCCATGACCTGCGCCATGTAGTGGTCACCGATTCTTTGACCCCGTCAGCCCAAGCGGTCACAACCCTCACAGGCCCATTGGCGTTGGTTGCCTGGAGTGACTTGCTCAGCAGCCCAGCCCGGCCCGGGCACCGGGTGATTGACGTCGACATGGCCGCCATCCTCTACACATCGGGCAGCACCGGCAAACCAAAAGGGGTGGTGCTGTCGCATCGTAATATGGTGGCGGGTGCCAAGAGCGTGGCGTCTTACCTTGAGAACAACCGAGAAGACACGATGCTGGCGGCACTGCCGCTGTCGTTCGACGCGGGTTTCAGTCAGCTGACCACCGCATTTCATGTGGGGGCCCGGGTGGTGCTGCTGAACTACCTGATGCCGCGCGATGTACTCAAGGCGATGGAGCGCGAGGGCGTGACCGGATTGACGGCCGTGCCGCCCTTGTACATCCAGTTGGCGCAGCTGGAGTGGCCCGCCGCCATCAATGAGAAGCTGCGCTATTTCGCCAACACTGGGGGGCGCATGCCACGTGACACGCTGAACACGCTGCGTCAGCGGGTGCCCAAAGCGAAACCGTTCCTGATGTATGGCTTGACGGAAGCTTTTCGATCCACCTACTTGCCGCCGGAGGAGGTTGACCGGCGCCCTGATTCGATTGGCAAGGCCATCCCCAATGCGGAAATTCTGGTGTTGCGCGAAGACGGGTCGCCCTGCAGCCCGGAAGAACCGGGTGAGTTGGTGCATCGCGGTGCCCTGGTTGGCATGGGTTACTGGAACGATGCCGAGAAGACCGCCGAACGCTACAAGCTGCTGGCGTCCGATGCGCCGGGCAGGCAGCCGGGCCTGCAGTTGCCCGAGTACGCGGTTTTCTCCGGTGATACGGTGCGTCGGGATGCAGAAGGGTTCTTGTACTTCATTGGCCGACGCGATGAAATGATGAAGACCTCCGGTTACCGGGTGAGCCCCACCGAGGTGGAAGAAATCTTGTATGCGACCCAACTGGTGGGGGAGTGCGTGGCCTTTGGTGTGGAGCATCCTACCTTGGGACATGCTATACATGTGATAGCTACTAAGGCAATAGGGTCGGGGGCTAGAGGCCTAAATGACTTGATGATTGAATGCCGTAGCCGCATGCCCGCCTACATGGTGCCAGCAGGTATTGAGATCGTTGCAGGACCATTGCCGCGAAATCCGAATGGCAAGATCGACCGCAAACTGCTATCAACCGACTGGGTGGCTCGCCATGCCCCGTAGCCGCACCCTTTCAACCTGAAATTCAAAGCCGAAGCAAACCTATGTCCGTCACTGAACGTCAGCTCCCTGTGCATGCCCCCATGAATCAGTTCGCCGTGAGCGAGGGGGAGTTGGTGGTCGGCGGCGATCGTTTGTCGCGGCTCGCCGCGCGGGTGGGGCAAACCCCTTTTTATGCCTACGATCGCGGGCTGCTGCGTGCCCGGGTGGCCGAGTTGCGCAACGTGCTGCCTCAGGGCGTCAAGCTTCACTACGCCATGAAAGCCAACCCTATGCCGGCGGTTGTGGGCTTCATGGCCGGCTTGGTGGACGGCATTGATGTCGCCTCGGCGGGAGAACTGAAGGTCGCGCTGGATGCCGGTGCCAACCCGCTGGAAGTCAGTTTCGCCGGGCCAGGCAAGCGCGATGCCGAGTTGCGGCAGGCGGTGGCATCGCGCGTGCTGATCAACCTCGAATCGTTTCGTGAAGTGACCGCGCTGGAGGCGATCTCCGGCGAGTTGGGGCTGCCGGCCCGCGTGGCAGTGCGTGTCAATCCGGACTTTGAGCTCAAAGGTTCGGGCATGAAGATGGGCGGAGGCCCCAAGCAGTTTGGCGTGGACGTGGAGCAGATGCCCGCGCTGCTGGCCGACATCGGGCGCGCCGGCCTGGCCTTTGAAGGGTTTCATCTATTCGCCGGTTCGCAGAATTTGCGTTCGGAATCGATCTGCGAAGCGCAACAAAAATCCTACGAACTGGCAGTACGGTTGGCGATGGACGCACCTTCGCCGGTGCGTTTTCTGAACCTGGGTGGCGGCTTTGGCATTCCGTACTTTCCGGGGGAGCAACGATTGGATTTGTCGCCAATTGGCGACAACCTGGCCAGGCTCGCCCAGCGCGCGCAGGCCGAGCTGCCCGAAGCCGCATTCGTGATTGAACTGGGCCGCTACCTGGTCGGAGAGGCCGGTGTCTATGTGGCGCGCATTGTGGATCGCAAGGTCTCGCGCGGGCAGGTGTATCTGGTGGCAGACGGCGGGCTGCATCACCATTTGTCAGCGTCCGGCAACTTTGGGCAGGTGGTCCGGAAAAACTATCCCGTGACGATTGGCAACAAGGCCGATTCGCTGGACAAAGAAACCGTCTCCGTGGTCGGACCCTTGTGCACCCCTCTGGATCTGCTGGCTGACCGCATGACCTTGCCTGTGGCGCAGGTCGGTGATTTGGCGGTGGTGTTCCAGTCGGGTGCCTATGGCGCCAGTGCCAGTCCGCAGGGGTTTCTGGGGCATCCGGCGTGCGTAGAGGTTCTTGTCTAGAGGCTTTTTGCTTTGTTGCTTGGTCGCCATGACAGCTTGTTTCAAGGCAGGTCACTGAAATCCCTTGTCTGGCTGCTCGTAGCCCTGGGCGGCTTCTCTGCAGGGGCTGCGCTGGCCTGGCACCATCCCTTGTGGCCGATGGCGACGTTGGCGGTTTTTTGGCTCTGGTGTCTCATGGTTGTGTGGCGCCCTGGCGTCTGGCTCTTTGTGGTGCCGGCCTGTCTGCCGTTCCTGAATTTTTCGCCCTGGACAGGATGGCTCATTTTTGAGGAGTTCGACATCCTTTTGTTCGGGGTCCTCGCGGGAGGCTATGGCCGCCTGGCCTGCTCCTCCTGGTCGGGAGGCGGGACAAGAATGTCTGCCGCCCTGTGGGGTCTGATGTCCTTGCTGGGGGGGGCGAGCCTGTTGGCGCTGCACCGCGGGTTCTCGGATGCCGGTGGCTTTGTCTTTGACTGGTTCGCCGGGTACACCGATGCGCTGAACAGCTTGCGTCTGTTCAAGAGCATGGGCTTTGCGCTGCTGTTTCTCCCTTTGCTGCAGCAGCAACTGGTCCATTCCAGGACGCTTGCGAGTCAGCGCCTGGCGACCGGCATGGTGGCTGGGCTGACCGTGGTCTCACTGGCGGTGCTGTGGGAGCGTGCGGCATTTCCCGGGCTGCTGGACTTTTCGACCAACTACCGCACGGTCGGACTGTTTTGGGAAATGCATGTAGGGGGCGCTGCGATCGATGGTTATCTGGCGTTGACAACGCCTTTTGTCGCCTGGGCTCTGGTCACTACACGTCGCCCGGTGGTATGGGCTGCTGCTGCCGCTCTGGCCTTGTTGACAGGCTATGCCTGCCTGACGACCTTTTCCCGCGGCGTCTACCTTGCTGTTGCGGCCCCCTTGGTGCTGCTGGCATGGTTGTTGTGGGCGCAAAGGCATGACCGTCATGCCTCGACGTTTTTTGGTCCAATGTGGCGACGGCACAGCGCTGAGGGCTGGCGTTTCAAGGCCGGCCTCATGTTGATGCTGGCCCTGACGGCAGAAGTGGCGGCGGTACTGGGGGGAGGTTCGTTCATGGCGGAGCGGCTGGCCAGCACAGACCGTGACCTGGGTAGCCGCGCCACACATTGGCGGCATGGTCTCGCTCTGCTGGATGGACCCGCCGACTGGCTACTGGGTAAGGGGCTGGGCCGCTTGCCGGCGAACTATGCCGCGCAAGTTCCTCAAGGTGAATTATCGGGCGAGGTGCAGGTGCGCAATGAGCAGGAGCCGGGACGGATCCCGAATGGGTTTGTGACGATCCGAGGGCCGTTGACCACAAGAACGCTAGGAGGCCAATTTGCCTTGACGCAACGTGTGGGTTCCGATTTCGCCGGACGACACCGTGTCAGTCTGGATGTTCGGGTTCAGAAGGAAACCGATATCCATCTGGAGTTGTGCGAACGGCACATGCTGTATGACGGAAGCTGCCAGTCAGCATTCGTTCGGATCTTTCCAGGCAAGGCGTCATGGCAAACCCTTGTCTTGCCGCTTAAAGGACCGGCTCTGGCCGGCGGTACCTGGTATGCGCCTCGCATGGACGTGTTCGCGCTGTCGGTTATCAACGCCGGTGGAGTTGCCGATTTCGACAATGTGAGGCTTATTGGGCCAGATCGGAATCCATTGCTTGCGAACGACAGCTTCTCCAGAGGACTGGCGCACTGGTTCCCCGCCGCGCAGTCCTATTTCCTCCCTTGGCATATAGACAATTTGCTTCTGGAGGTGCTGATTGAGAAGGGGGGCATCGGATTGCTGCTTTTTGCCACGCTGATGGTCTCTGTCCTATGGCATCTGATTTTCGGACGAGCCCGGGCGGCGGCATTGTCCCCTTACCTGGCCGCGTCGTTGTGTGCGGCCCTGCTGGTTGGGTTGGTGAGCAGTTTGATGGATGTGCCCAGAGTGGCCTTCCTGCTGTATCTTCTGGCGTTTTTTTCCATTCAAACTGTGGAAGAAGTCACATGACTTCACTTTGAAACGACTGTTACGACGTGTACCATGAGCCGGGTATCTACTTGGTCCTGAGCCGTGTATAGGGGTTGCCTGTAGAAAGGAAAGCCTGCGACGGGTTATTCTCGTTTTTGTGACAAAGATCAATTTGTTGCAGATTGTTCGATGCAGACTCGATGCTGAGTCAGGGATTGTGGAGTTTGAACGTGATAAGAATTTTCAATCATTATTTTCATAAGCGTACGCTTATGCAAATCTTTTTTGATCTTGGTCTGGTGATTGTTACGGTGCTGGTGTCCATCCTGTCCCAAGTGGCGCATCCGGCTTCGGTCTCGTCTGTTGTCTTGAGCACATCGTTCTTGTTGGGCGTCAGTATTCTGGTTATTAATGCGGGTCTGGGTTTCTACCAAAGGGTTCACAGCCGCACATTGGGTCAGACGCGGGCCCGCGCTGTGTTGTCCTTGTGTCTATCTCTGCCCCTGGCCTACGGTATTTTTCGCCTTTCGCCTTTCAGATTGGAAGATGGCAAGGCGTTCATGTTGGCGCTGATGGCGGGCTTGATCCTTATGCTGATGCACCGGGTTTATGTGACCCACGCCACGCCGAGAGCCCTGATGCGACAGCGCGTGTTGATATTTGGCACCGGTGCCCGTGCCAAACTGGTTGGTAGAACGCTGAAGAAGTCAGATCCCAACGTCGATCTGGTAGGGTATTACGCCAGTCCCAATGAGGTTGAAGCAGAGGTTTCGACAAGGGGGCTTTTGTTGCCCGAAAAGTCGCTGACTGACATTGTGATGGATGAGCAGGTGGACGAGATTGTGATCGCGTTGTCAGAGCGCCGTGGCGGCAGCATGCCTTTGCGGGAACTGCTGGATTGCAAGCTGCGTGGTGTGCGGGTGGTCGATATCGCAACCCATTTCGAAGAAACCTTGGGTCAGATCCGGCTTGACTCAGTGTCTGCGGGCTGGCTGATTTTTGGTGATGGATTTGAACAAGGTCTGGTACGCACCATAGTCAAGCGTCTGTTTGACATTGTCTGTGCCACGGTGTTGCTTGTGCTGGCGTTGCCCATCATGCTCGTGACTGGGATCTTGATTCTTTTGGAGAGCGGAGGGCCCATTTTGTACCTTCAGGAACGCGTGGGCCTGAATGGACGAATTTTCAATGTGGTGAAATTTCGCAGCATGCGCACAGACGCTGAAAAGGACGGGCAACCACGGTGGGCCTCAGCGGGGGACGACCGCATCACGCGGGTTGGCCGGGTCATTCGTAAGCTGCGAATCGATGAATTGCCTCAACTGTTCAGCGTGCTTGGCGGTGATATGAGCTTGGTGGGGCCGCGTCCGGAGCGGCCTTATTTTGTTGACAAACTGACGCAAGAGATTCCTTACTACGCAGTGCGGCAAAGTGTCAAACCCGGCGTAACCGGGTGGGCGCAGGTGCGTTACCACTATGGCGCTTCAATTGAGGATTCGGCAGAAAAACTGCAGTACGACCTTTATTATGTCAAGAATCACACTCTGTTTCTTGATCTTGTCGTTCTTTTTGAGACGGTGGGTGTCGTCCTAATGGGCAAAGGGGCTCAGTAATATGGTTTTGACTACGGTTGTGGGGGTGTTCCAGTGCCGCAGTTTTTGAGCCATGGATAGCGGCAATCTTGTTCTGACCGCTTGGGGCTATGGCTTGGTGGGCTTGGCCTATTCTGTTTTTGCGCTGCGGCTGCTTCAACTTGGCTACTTGCCCAACGCGCGTGAGCCTTCCAAAACGACGATGCTCGCGGCGGTGACATGCAGCGCCTTGTGGGGATGGTTTGGGTTGGCTCTTCTGGTGACGGGCAAACCGCTGTTTCTGTTGCTCAGCAGCCTGGCTGACGTGCTCCGGTACGGTTGCTGGTATGCCTTTTTGTTGATGTTGCTTCGATCAGATCGAGCACATGGCAAACCCGCTGGTATGGCCTCGATGGTGCCAATTGCTGCAGCGATGACGGGCTTTGGGCTGCTGGCGATCACTTTCGCTGCACTGCGCGTCAACGTTTTGGGAGACACTTCAAAACTGCTGCTGTTCAGCTCAATGGCCTTGCCGGTTTTTGCGATGGTGTTGCTCGAACAGGTGTTCCGAAATGTCGCCGAAGATTCCCGCTGGAACATCAAGCCCTTGTGTCTTGGGCTGGCCGGTGCATTCATGTTCGACCTGTATTTGTTCTCAGAGGCGGTTTTGTTCCAACGCCTTGATGGAGATGCCCTCAGCATTCGGGGGGCGGTGCATGCTTTGATCGTGCCCCTTTTGGTGCTTTCAAGCACAAGGCGCAGCGACTGGATTGCGAAAATTCGCCTTTCGCCCAAGGCGGCTTTTCATTCAGCAACCCTGCTCATCGCGGGCATTTATCTGGTCTTCATCTCAGGTGTTGGCTACTACGTACGGTACTTTGGCGGCGAATGGGGGCGCGCACTTCAGTTGGCTCTCGTATTCCTGGCCTTGATCGTTCTGATGATTTTGGCATTGTCCGGCTCTGTGCGTGCCAAGCTCCGGGTGTTCCTGGGCAAGCACTTCTTTCGCTACCGCTTTGACTACCGCGAGGAGTGGCTGAAATTTACGCGCACCTTGTCGGCCAAGAATTCGCCGCAGGAAATGGGCCAGCAGGTCATTCGAGGCTTGGCGGACATGCTGGAGAGTCCAGCAGGGGCGCTTTGGATGAAGACCAAGGGAGAGGCTGCATTCAGTCAGACGGCTCGCTGGAATCTCGCACAAACCCTGGAAAAAGAAGACGCCAACTCGCCACTGTGCGAGTTCATGACGTCCAGCGGTTGGGTGATCAATTTGGAAGAGTACAGGTCATACTCTCGACGTTATGGGCAATTGAAACTGCCAACCTGGTTGCAGGAACTCGCGAAGGCGTGGCTTGTGGTGCCGCTTATGGTGGGGGAGGAGCTCATTGGCTTCGTGGTGCTGGCCAGCGCACGTACGCGTGTTGATGTGAACTGGGAAGTCAATGATTTGCTGAAAACGGCCGGCCAGCAGGCGGCCAGCTTTTTGGCGCAGATGCAGGCCACCGAAGCACTGCTGGAAGTACGCAAATTTGACGCGTTCAATCGCATGTCCGCCTTTGTGGTGCACGATTTGAAAAACATCGTGACGCAACTCTCGCTCATGATGAAAAACGCCAAGCGCCTGGGCGACAACCCGGAATTCCAGCAGGACATGCTGATGACGGTTGAGAATTCCCTGGACAGAATGCGGCAGTTGATGCTGCAGCTGCGCGAGGGGGCCACGCCGCCAGGGACCGCATTTGGGGTAAATCTGGGCGGGATTATTCAACGCATTGAAGCTGTCGCGGCAGGTCGGGGCAGATCTCTCGAAGTCCAGTTGCTGGACGCCGTCGATGCGCGCGGTCACGAAGAGCGACTGGAGCGAATCATCGGTCATGTTGTGCAGAATGCTTTCGATGCCACCGATCCTGGCGGACGAGTTTGGCTCCAGCTGGATCGTTCGGGTGGTCAGGCCAGAATTGTGGTGGGCGACACGGGACAGGGCATGTCACAGGATTTCATACGGGATCGCCTGTTCAAACCCTTTCAGACCACAAAACAAGCCGGAATGGGGATTGGTGCTTATGAAAGCTTTCAGTATGTCCAGGAATTGGGGGGGCGAATTGAGGTTGACAGCGAATTGAACAAGGGAACGACCGTCACAATACTCCTGCCATTGTTTGAAACCAAGAAGGAATCCGACCTTCACTCGCTGGAAGCTGCATGACATCCGAAAAAACGCGTTCTCTGCTAATTGTTGAAGATGACCTGGCCCTGCAGAAGCAAATCAAATGGTCGCTTGACCGGTTTGACTCAGTGACCGCGCATGATCGGGAAAGCGCTTTGCTGCAATTGCGGAAAAGCACGCCTGCGGTCGTCACGATGGACTTGGGGTTGCCGCCCGACGCGGACTCGGTGTCCGAAGGATTCAGGCTGCTTGAGCAGATCATGGCGTTTGACCCAGACATCAAGGTGATCGTTCTTACGGGACAAAACGATCAAGCCAATGCCTTGCGTGCTGTCGCCATGGGTGCTTATGATTTTTTCGCGAAGCCGTTCGAGCCGGAGTTGCTCAACCTGACCGTTGAGCGCGCCTTCAGATTATTTGAGCTGCAACGAGAGAATCGTCGCCTGCAGGCAATGCATCAACCCGATGCCTTGGCGGGTTTGATGACACGCGATCCGGAGATGCTGCGCGTCTGTCGCACCATTGAGAAAGTCGCGAGCAGCAACGCTACGGTCATGCTGCTTGGCGAGAGCGGCACGGGCAAGGAGGTACTGGCGCGCGGTCTGCACCAGTCTTCACCCCGGCGGGCGGAGAAGTTTGTTGCCATCAACTGCGCTGCCATTCCGGAGAACCTGCTGGAGAGTGAGCTGTTTGGTTACGAAAAAGGGGCTTTTACCGGCGCTGCAAAAATGACGCTGGGAAAAATCGAAATGGCCAATGGCGGCACCCT
This sequence comes from Rhodoferax sp., assembly GCF_030646845.1. Classification (GTDB taxonomy): domain Bacteria; phylum Pseudomonadota; class Gammaproteobacteria; order Burkholderiales; family Burkholderiaceae_C; genus Rhodoferax. The sequence goes on from NZ_JAUSLE010000076.1 coordinate 87,632, forward strand.
GATGCTGGATGAAATTGGGGATTTGCCTTTTCCATTGCAGGCCAAGCTGCTGCGATTTTTGCAGGAGAGAACGATTGAACGCGTCGGGGGACGGCAAGAAATACCAGTGGATGTCCGAATTGTTTGTGCGACGCACCAGGACTTGAATGCCCTGAGCAAGGAAGGTCGATTCCGTGAGGATTTGTATTACCGGCTGGCTGAAATCGTCGTCAAGATTCCACCGTTGCGTGCCCGCGTAGGCGATGCGGCACTACTGGCGCATGCGTTCGTGCGGCGCTTTGCACAAGAACAAAACAGGTCCTCCATGACGCTCAGCGAAGACGCTGTCAGGGCAGTTGAATCACACCCGTGGCCAGGCAACATCCGCGAACTGGAAAATTGCATCAAGCGCGCCACCATCATGGCAGATGGCAGCCAGATTTCCAGCGAAGATGTGGGCCTGAAAAGCACGGCTCTGGACGAGGTCGACCATTCACTTGACCTGCGTGTGATTCGTGACAACGCAGAAAAACGGGCGATTATTGCCGCGCTTGGGCGCGTGAACGGCAATATGGTCAAAGCGGCTGAGCTGCTCGGCGTGAGCCGGCCCACGCTTTACGATTTGATGCACCGGCTGGGTTTGAAGTAGCAGGTTGTGTCCTTAAATTCTGTTTCAGGGAATCAAAATATGAACGCCAAATATTCAAAGCCTCGCATGGCGATGTCAGCCTTGCTCATGTCATTGCTTCTCGCAGCTTGCGGCGAGAAGCCGGAGACGATGCTCGCTTCCGCCAAGGACTATTTGGCGAAGAACGACAGTAAGGCTGCAGTCATCCAGATCAAGAATGTGCTGCAAAGCAATCCGGACTCGGCCGAAGCACGTTTCTTGTTAGGTAGCGCGCTTCTTGACGGCGGTGATCCCGTTGGTGCTGAAACGGAACTGCGTAAGGCCCTGGATTTGAAGCATCCGCAGGATTTGGTGGTTCCGAAATTGGCCAAGGCATTGTTGGCGCAAGGGCAGACGAAGAAGCTGACAGATGAGTTCGCCAAGGTTGACCTGAGCGAGGCGTCCGCCAAAGCAGGCCTCCAGATGTCGCTTGCAGTTGCGTATTCAACGCAGGGCAAGTCGGAGCTTTCACAAGGAGCGTTGAACGCTGCTTTGCTGGCGCAGCCAGGGTATGCGCCCGCTCTGATTGAGCAGGCACGACAAAAGGCCGGGCAACGCGATTTTGATGGCGCGCTGGCGCTGGCCGATGAGGTGATTGCCAAGTCTCCGGGGAGCTATGAGGCCTGGAAGCTCAAAGGCGACATTTTGTTGTATGCAAAGAATCAACCCAGCGATGCATTGCTTGTCTATCGCAAAACAGTTGAAATCAAACCGGATTTTCTGCCAGGACATGCCGCCGTCATATCGATGTTGCTGCAACAAGGCAATCTGACGGACGCGGCGGCCCAACTGGAGCAATTGAAGAAGTTTTCGGCGAATCACCCGCAGACCAATTACCTTGCGGCCCTGTTGGCATTTCAAAAAAAGGATTTCAAATCCGCAAGGGAGTTGGTGCAACAGGTTCTGAGGACTGCCCCAACGAACATACAAGGTTTGCAGTTGGCCGGTGCCGTGGAGCTTCAACTCAATTCACTCCTGCAGGCGGAAGGCTATTTGAGCAAGGTCGTGCAGGCCGTACCCACGCTTGTGCTGGCGCGTCGGTTGCTTGTCGTGACCTATCTTCGGTCAGGGCAGCCGGCCAAGGCGATGGCGACGCTGTTGCCTGGCCTGGAGAGGGAAAATGTCGACCCTGAACTGCTTTCAGTGGCAGGCGAGGTTTATCTGCAGAGTGGCGATGTCAAGAAGGCGGAGGAGTATTTTGCGAAGGCGGCTCAGCAGAGTCCCAAGGACGGCAGAAAACGGACATCCCTCGCGTTGACCCATTTGATGACCGGACCAGCCGATGTTGCTTTTGATGAGTTGCAGGATATTGCGTTGTCCGACACTGGGACCACTGCTGACCTCGCATTGATTAGCGCGCACTTGCGGCGTCAGGAGTTCGACAAAGCTTTGAAGGCGATCGACGGTCTTGAAAAGAAGCAGCCTGACAAGCCTTTGGCGGCGCATCTGAGGGCCAGAACCCTGCTGGCCAAGAAAGACATTGCCGGTGCGAAAAAGAGCTTTGAGCGCGCGCTGGAGATTGATCCGGAATACTTCCCCGCAGTGGCCAGTCTGGCAGGGCTGGACATGGCCGACAAGAAGCCTGAGGATGCCAAGAAGCGATTCGAGGCGGTGTTGACCAAGAATCCCAAGAATGTCCAGGCTTGGCTGGCGCTTGCGGACATGGCATCAAGATCGGGGGCTGCCACAGAGGAGGTAGCCAAATTGGTCGGAAATGCGATCACAGCCAGTCCGACAGATGTGGCTCCACGTTTGTTACTGATTGATTTCTACCTGCGAAAGAAGGAGATCAAACTGGCGTCATCGACGGCCCAAAATGCAGTGGCTGCGTTGCCCGATTCGCCTGAGGTCCTGGATGCATTGGGCCGTACCCAACAGGCTTCGGGGGAATTCAACCAGGCCATTGCCACTTACAGTAAATTGGTAGTCATGCAGCCACTATCGCCGCAACCCCATATGCGCCTGGCTGAAACCCACTTGGGTGAAAAGAACAGGGAGGCTGCGGCCCAAAGCCTTCGAAAAGGGCTTGCGATCAAACCGGACTTGCTGGAAGCGCAGCGCGCCTTGATCGCGCTCGACCTGGAGGCGAAGAATTTTCAGGATGCAATGACGACGGCCCGTACGGTGCAGAAGCAACGGCCCAAGGAAGCGGCAGGCTATGTCCTGGAAGGCGACATCAACGCCTCGCAGAAAAACTGGGATAGCGCTGCAACAGTTTTTCGTGCCGGCCTGAAGCAGGTGAGTTCCCCTGAACTGGCATTGAAACTGCATGCTGTCTTGCTGGCCTCCGGGAAGCGCGCGGACGCAGACAAGTTTGCAGTCGCATGGCAGAAGGACAATCCCAAAGACACAGTCTTCCTAGCTTACCTGGGCGACCGTGCCATTGCGCGTCAAGACTACAGCATTGCGGAGAAAAACTATGCGGCGGTGGTCAAGCTGCAACCCAGCAACGCGGTCGCCTACAACAACCTTGCATGGGTCACCTCCAAACTGAACAAAGAGGGTGCCATCGCTTACGCCGAGAAGGCCAATGCCTTGGTCCCCAATCAGCCCGCCTTTATGGATACCCTGGCTGTGCTGCTGTCTGACAAAGGCGACTATCTGAAGGCGGTGGAGCTGCAAAACAAGGCGTTGGCCCTGCAGCCGGAGAATGCCTTGTTCAAGCTCAATTTGGCAAAAATTCACATCAAAGGTGGAAAAAAGGACTTGGCAAAGAAAGAACTGGACGATCTGACCAAGCTAGGTGACAAGTTTACGGGACAGGCTGAGGTGGCCAGTCTCTTGAAAACCTTATGAATCGATGTGTCGGGAAATTTTACACAGCTTGAATCTTGCTGACGACTCGGGACTGATGAACGGGGATAACTTCTTGCCAATCAATCACTTACACTTCAGGTGGGCTTGTGGCTCGAAAATTGCTGGACTTGGATTGAAACGGTTCTTGGTGTAATACGGCAGTTGGCCAAGTGGATGATTTCAGGAAGAGTGTCACGGTGTTGGCGAGTAGTCGCACGGTAGATTTGACTAAGCGGTTGTGCGTGGGTCGAAGCTCCAGAATTTGAAGTAGGTGGTGTTTCATGTTAGAAAATTCGAAAACTGAAGTCCAAAGTTCACATGACGGGTCAAGCGTAGAGTCGGGTTTGGCTCGACGGCGACTGATCCGTGCCGGGCTTGCCGCGACGCCTGTCATGTTTGGGTTGACGAGTCAGTCGGCGCTGGCAAACGACGTTTGTATCAAACCGTCGGCATTCTCGTCGCTTAAAGCCGCGAATATGAAACTCAGCCACAAGCCAAATCAAGGGTGGACTTGTTTTTCTCATGGCTACTGGAAGAACCACAGTCACCCAGCTCCCTATTCAGATAAAACGAAGTCTTTTTTCCTTACCAAACTTCTGGGGCCAGGAGAAGTTACAGCTGGTTTCACGAGCAATCCGGGGAACGAATATACAGGCAAAACCCTGCAACAAGTCCTTGAAATGAACGGAAACGCCAACGATACAACCGCTTTGGCGCGCCATGTAGTCGGCACTTTTTTGACGGCTGTTGCAAATGGGGACGACTCGACCAAAGTGTTGCTTACCACATGGCAATGCAAGCAGATTTGGGACAATCAAGGTAACTGGTCTCCCGTGGCGGGTCAGACTTGGACGATGGCAAATTGGCTTGAATATTTCGATTATGTCTACGGTGGTACTTGAGCGGTGACCGCAGTAACTCAAACTGACTTTCAGTGGTGCTGTAGTCGTTCAGCGGATTTTTCATTGCGTCAGTGGCCAGATGGGGCTGTTCTGTTTGATGACGCGGGCGGACAACTGAAGTGCCTGACGCCAGCTTCAGGTGCCGTCATGGCCTTGCTCATGGGGCGAATGCATTGGACCTCAGTTGAACTTGCTGAGGAGTTGATGGAAGACGCGCCGACCGATGATGATGTGAAATTGATTGAAAATGTCCTGCATCATTTTCAATCATTGAAACTCATTGATCGGTCTTAGCTTTGACTCGAACGACTGTTGCTTCCCTATCGCGGGGTGAGCTTGTACGGCGGCTTGCCCATGGCGGGATATGTCTCCGCCTCCCGCCATTTGTTTTCAGAGTGCAGAGCTCGATTCCAGTCGTCGCTGAGGGAATTGCTGCGCTTTATTCTGAATACGAGTGGTTTCCTGATGGAAGCGAGTTCTCGGACTTTCATGTCGCAGTGGTGAAAGGAAGACCATTCCCCAAGCCGCTTTGCGTATTTGAAATGGACGGTATGCAGCCGTTCACACCGTTGGCGGCCGGCGAGGCCTTTGCCTTTCTTGAATGGGGGTTGAACTGGTGTGTGACCAGCTATTGCCACACTTGGATCACTGTGCATTCCGCCGTGCTGGAGCGACACGGGCGCGTTCTCATCATGCCCGCCCCGCCGGGGTCCGGGAAAAGCACGCTCTGCGCGGCGCTTTTGCTGAATGGCTGGCGCCTGCTATCGGACGAAATGGCTTTGCTTGACCCTGCGACGGGTCTTGTGACTCCTTCCCCGCGACCGGTTAGCCTGAAGAACCAATCGATCGAAATCATCCGAAAACTTGCGCCCAGTGTAGTCATGGGTCCGGTTGCCTACGACACGATGAAGGGAAACGTGGCGCACATGCGGGCACCGGCTGACAGCTTGCGCCGGGCAGACGAAGCAGCGCTGCCTGCCTGGGTGGTTTTTCCTCGTTTTGTGGCCGATGCACCGGCCTCTTTGGAAGTTCGTTGCAAAGCCACGAGTTTCATGCAGCTCGCCGAAAACAGTTTTAATCAGAGCGTCCATGGGCGACGTGGGTTTGAGGCCTTGTCGGATTTGATTGGTCGTTGCGATTGCTACGATTTTTCGTATGGCCGACTGGACGATGCGATTGCTGTTTTCTCCAAATTGCCAATGCCCGAATGACATTGCCCTCAATCAAACTGCTGGTTGATGCACTGATGGAGCCCGTGAGTGTGACGGACTTGAGCATGCAGCAATGGGATCGTCTGATTCGTCAGGGCCGCAAGGCTGACATGCTTGCCCGCATTGCGGCCAATTGCCAGGCTGCCGGATTGATGGAGCAGCTCCCGGAGCAGCCCCGACGGCATCTTGAGTCAGCCGCCAATTTGGCACTTCGTCAGCAGCGTGAGCTCCGATGGGAGGTGCAACTCATCGAAGAGGCGATGGCGCGCACTGGCGTAGCGGTGGTGTTGCTCAAGGGCGCGGCGTATGCGATGGGTGGTCTGGCGGCTGCACGAGGACGGACGATGTCTGACATCGATATCCTTGTGCCACGTGATGCCTTGCCAGAAGTTGAGTCGGCATTGATGATGCGGGGTTGGGTATCTGAGGCGAAATCTGCCTACGATCAGCGCTACTATCGGACCTGGATGCATGAGCTGCCGCCCATGCGGCATTTTCAACGCGGAACGGTTATCGATGTTCATCATGCGATTGTCCCAATTTCGTCTCGTTCCCATCCGAGTTCGCACTCCCTTCTTGCTTCGGCACGTCCCGTCCACGCCGATAGCACGGTAAAGTCGCTGGCGCCGCCGGACATGCTGTTGCACAGTGCGTCGCATCTGTTCCATGAAGGGGAGCTTGATCAGGGATTTCGTGGCATCGTCGATATTGACAGTCTGCTGCGGGAGTTTGATGGCCAGGATGCTTTCTGGCAGACCCTTGTCCCACGAGCCATTGAGCTGGAGCTTGTGCGGCCACTGTTTTACGCGTTGAGATACGCAGCGCTCATGCTTGCCACGCCGATGCCAGCGGCAGTGATAAAGACAATCAGGAGCGCGCCAGGAGCCCCAACTTCACCTGCTCACTTGGCGGTGATGGATGCCTTGTTTCTGCGTGCACTGAGACCAACCCATGCAAGCACATCCGACGGTTGGACACCGTTGGCAAGGTGGCTCCTCTACTTGCGTGGGCATTGGCTGCGCATGCCGCCCTGGCTTTTGATTCGGCATTTGGGACGCAAGCTGGTCGTTCGTGCCAGGGTGCAGGATGCGTGAGATTCGGATCACGGGCTGGAACCTGATTTCCAGTTAAGGAAATTCTGGATTAACCGCGCCATTTCCTGCGGAACTAACGATTTGCTATCAAATATGTAGCGAATTAGGCTTTGAATTTAAGGCCTAACGGCAAGATCAGGCTGCTTTCGCGCTGCGGCGCCGTGCAGCCATCAAGCCGAGGACTCCCGCACCAAGCAGGGCAAGAGAGCCAGGTTCTGGGACTTGGGTTGTATCCTTGCTGGCAAAAGACATAATTTTCATGTAGTCCGAAACGCTGTCAAGTGAGCTTCCACCGTAGCCGCTGTTATAGGCGCTGATGATCCACCAACTCGAACTGACATTCCCCGAATTCACGGTGCTAACAATGTCGTTATTTCTGGTGTCAGGGGAAAGAGTTCCACCCGCATTCGAATAATTTCCAATCAAACTCCAAGACGAAGCCAAGGTTCCGATTGTTTTTCCCGCAATCTTGTCACTGCCCGTATTGTTGGGAGTTCCGGGCCCATTCCAGGCAAACAAGGAGAAATCCGCATCGCCTTGGGTCCAGCCCAAGGTAATTTTGTCCAACGCCACCGACTGGTCAAATCTAAAAGCGATCAATTCCGTCCGACCGTAGTTGTCCATTGCGTGTTCTGGCGAGGTCGTTGATTCACTCCCATACGCCACCCCTAAACCAGAACCAGCATATCGAAACAAATTCGCACCATTAAAAGTCGAGCTCACCGCATATGCGTATGCATGGACGCTGTTTCCTGCTGAGCCACAACCCGTACCTGCGGACTGCAATGTGCTGACTGTGCAATTGCCAACAGCCCAAGTTGAGGCTGCGTAAATGGGTAGTGCCATCATCGCAGCTGCACAAAGAACCAGACTCCGGGCGACATTCGTAGATATGGTGGTTTTCATGGTCTTGAACCTCAAAAATAACAGCGCTCTTCAGAGGGGTTATGACGGTCAGCGCTATTCTTCTCGGCATCATGCGAGATTCGTGCCAAATGAGTTTTTACTTATGTTTCAATGAGTTACATTTCACTTAACATGCAGGAGAATTCGTTCTGTAAGAAATGTCGACACATTTGAACCGCATGTGCCGCTATTTGACAGCCTTCATCAGCACTGCGGCATCTGCAGAACTCTCAAACACCGCGCCGCTTGTCAATGCCGCTTCAAGCTCTTCGCGGGCTTCAGTTTTGCGACCAGTCTGCGCCAACACCACCGCCAAGTGGTAGCGAATCTCGGGGTTGCCGGGGTCGCGTAGCCGGGCATCGCGCAGGAGCTGCAGGGCGCGGTCGGTTTGGCCCCCTTGAAACTGGGCCCAGCCCAGGGTATCGATGGCGTTGGGGTTGTTGGGGTTCTTGGTCACGGCCAGCTCCGCAATCCTGACAGCGCCCGGATCTTTCAGCCGCAACAACACATTGGCCAGGTTGTTCAAGGCCTCACCGTCATCCGGTGTGATTCTGATCAGGTTTTCGTACGACGCCCGTGCCAGCAAAAAATTTCCGCCTCGTGCATGGGCGTCGGCCAGTGCTCTCTGGGTGCGGGCGTCTGTGGGGTGGGCCTTCATCCATTGCTCAGCTAGCTGCACAGCAGGTTTGCCGCCGTCCTGGCTTGCCAGTGTGCGAAACAGTCGCAGCAAAGTCTCCGTCGATGGCTCAAGTTGATGGGCGCGGCGGTAAGCGTCCAGCGCCGCAGGGGTCTGTCCCCGGGCTAGGGCCACGTCGCCCAGCAGACTATGACCAATGGCGCGTTTCGGATTTTTCGCAATAATATCGCGCGCGCGTTTTTCCGCTTTGGCGGGCTCTGCCTGGCGCAATTCCACCTCTGTCATTAAGGCCATGGCGGGCAGAAAATCGGGTTGACTGGAGAGTGCCTTTTCCAGACTATAGGCCGCGCCCGGCACGTTCTGCGCAGTCAGTTGCAGCGCGGCGATTTGGAGCTGCAACCCTGGGTTGTAGTCGGCAACCCGGGTGGCGCTGGCCAAGGTGCTCTTCGCGCCGGGACTGTTGCCACTTGCCAGTTGCGCTTTGGCATAGGCCAGCAGCACGGACAGGTCATGCGGCGCCTTGCCAGACACCTGCTTGGCCGCTTCCAGCGCCGGGCCGGGACGGCCATTGCGCAGGTGAAAATCAGACAATGCCAGCCCCCAACGGACTTCCTTTGGGCCAGAGAGGTCGTTGGCTTTTTCCAGCCAGCGCTGCGTCTCGGCGGCTTGGCCTAGTCGGTCCGACAAGGTCGCCATCTCAAATATGGCCTCTGTGTTTTTTTCGTCTGCCTTGAGAATGGCGGCAAGACGGATAGCGGCCGCGTCATAGGCCTTATTGGTTATGTCCAGACGCGCCAGGTTGATCTTGGGTGATATCAGGCCGCTGTCGAGCTTGACTGCTTGGTCAAACGCAGCTTTGGCGCCCGTCAGGTTTCCAGCTTGCCCTTTGGCGAGTCCCAGGAGATTGAAAAAACTGGCATTGGAGGCCTGTTGTTTCACCAGGCCTTCAGCAACTGCCACTGCCTTGGCGGCCTGCCCACTGCGCAGATACAGACCAACCAGGGCGGCGCCTGCCTGGGTCTGGCGGGGGTCTTTCTTGTAAGCGGCTTCCAGTTCTGCCATCCCATGACTCGCCTGACCGCTGCGGATCAGGCTCAAACCGAGTACGGTACGAAATTCGGGTGCGTCTTTGGTCTTCAGCGCTTGCTGCATCAAAGCCGTGGCGCGTGCATGTTGACCCTTGGACATGAGTGCCGAGCCCAACAGTGTCATCGCCTGACCATCGGCGGGGTTTGATTTCAAATAGGTTTCCAGGACTTCGATGGCGCGGTCAGTGCTGGATTCGCCCAAGTAGATCTGCGCCAGCAGTTTGGACGCCGGCGAGTTGCTTTGCGACTTCTGGAATACCTCCAGGTATTGCTTTGCCTTTTCGCGCTCACCGAGGCCAAAGTGGGCCAGTCCATTGAGCATCAGCAGTTGAGGGCGGTAACGGATGAAATCGATGGGCACCGGGTCAATCAGCCCAACCAGGTCTTTCAGCGCTTTGCTTGCGAGCTCGGGTTTGTTGTCGCGCTCAGCCAGCAACGCCTGCAGATAGGACGCTCGTGGCTCGTTGGGTGCAATGCGCTTCAGTTCCTCCACATCCTTGGCCGCGTCGGGCTGGCGGCCGAGGTCCAAGTACAGGCCGGCGCGGGCCACGCGCGCTTCCACGTGCGTGGCATCGAGTTTGATAGCCCGGTCGTAGGCGGAAAGTGTGCTTGCCAGATCCCCCGACACGTGCGCCACGGAGCCTTTCTGGTACCAGGCTTCAGCGAAGTCGGGCGTGAGTGCCAGTGCGCGTTCAGCCGCCGCGCCAGCTTCGCTAAATTGGCGTGAGCGGATGCGTATCGGAATTTCAGCCAGCCAGACCGCGGCCAGTTTTGGATCAATGGCACGGGCCTCATCAACCGCCTTCATGGCGCTACGTACATCGCCAAGATCAGCGCTGGCGGCGGCGCGAAGCAGCAGAAGCTGCAGTTGCACGCCCGAAGGCAAACCGGCCAGGTTGAACTGCTGCTGCTCAAAGATAAGATTATGTTTGCCTTGGGCCATAAAGGCCTGCCCCAGCGGGACCACGACTTCTGCGCGATTCACGCCCAGGCGGAGGGCTTCCGTCAAGGCGACCTCTGCCGCCACCACATCGCCGTTTTGCAGCAAGGCCTTGCCGAGCAGCATTTGCACCGGCAGCATGTTTTTGTCAATTTGCAGTGCGTTTTTCAGCTGAATAATCGCGCCGGTGAGGTCTTTTTTCTCGTAGCGTCCCAAGGCGTCCTCGTAATACTTGGACGCTTTGCTGTCTGCAGCCCAGGATTCATAGGGGGCAAAGACTACGAACGAAGTAACCAAAGCGAGGGCGAGGGCCCGAACTTTGGCGTAGTGGACAAGCCGGGGGGTGATGGTGGCAGACATAGATGACTCGGACAGTGCAATGATGCGTTCGTGCGTTCAATATGAGTGTATGTTACGAGACCAGATGCGCAGCCTCGATGCACCGAATCCAAACCATAACGGGTGGCAAGGCCGCATAATTGAGTGGCTCATCGAGTATGAAAATCATGGAGGGTGAACAAATGAAATCGAAGCTAGTTCTTCTCGTTCCTATTCTTGCTGGCGTTTTTTTTGTCGGGTCTGTCAGGGCTGACATCTCCAGCACGATTACCAAAGTCAAGCCGTCGGTGGTCATTGTAGGAACCTACAAGAGCACAAACAGTCCGCGATTTTCCCTCAGGGGCACCGGTTTCGTCGTGAGCAATGGAAGTGTGGGTGGAAGCAATCTGGTCATCACCAACGCGCATGTCCTTCAACAACCGGCTGAACAGGATGTTGAGGCGGCTTTGGTCATTCAGCTCAGGGTGGGCAATAGTGAGGTTCAGATGCGACCCGTCACGGTGCTCGAAGTGGACAAACTTCATGACCTGGTTTTGTTGCGTTTTGACGGCCCGCCAGCACCGTCGCTCAGTGTGCGTGATTCGAGCGCCGTTCAAGAGGGGCAAGCCATTGCCTTCATGGGGTTTCCAATCGGGGGAGCTCTTGGTTTCTCGCCCGTGACGCACCGTGGCATGGTTTCTTCCATTGCCGCGGCTGCTCTGCCCACACCTTCCGCCCAGCAACTCAATGAAAAAACGATACGCAGCTTGCGCGGCGGGAGCAGTTTCGATGTCTTTCAGCTAGATGGAACGGCTTATCCCGGAAACAGTGGCGGCCCCTTGTTTGATCCAGAGACGGGCGAGGTTCTGGGCGTTGTCAATATGGTCTTTATCAAGGGGACGCGGGAGTCCGCTTTGACGAACCCGTCGGGGATCAGCTACGCAATTCCATCGGGCTTTGTTCTGCAATTGCTGCAAAGAGGCAAGGCTAACTGATATTGAATTCAGGGATTGGACCGCTCAGTCTTGCAGAAAACGGGTGGCATTGTCCAAGTCTTCATGGGTTGTGCCAGATTTGAGCACACCGACGAGTTTTCGCCAGGCCAGATCTGATTCAGCCAGTTTGAATCCATAGAAGCCGTAGGAGCCCTTGTGATTGCCACGAACTACCATGGCTTTCACGACTGATTTCTCCTCGCTCCCCAGTCGAACGCTGGCTGCGCCCCAAACGTTTCCAGGCAAGGGTGTCTTGGAGTTCGCCAGAAAACCATCATCGGAAAACTCAACCACGCTTAGCGCGTAGACAGCTGTCTTTCCATCGGTAGTGACAGAAAAACTACCGGGGCATTTGAGTGAGTACCGCTGATGCTTGCGCTGACGGACACGGAAGGTTGACTCGGAAAAAACCGGCGGCAGTACGCGTTGGTATTCCGGCAAGTTGTAGATGGAATGGAGCAGACCCTTCTCCCGGTCATCTAGATCCTGAAAAGTGTGGGTGCGCTCGTTGAAGAAGTAGTCGAGCAGGTCCGGAGTCATCACAGGATCATTCGTCGTGAAGTAGCGCCGACCTGGCATGACAATGTTTCGCAATCGGGTTCGCAGGAAATATAAGTACAGATTCTTGCGTCTCGGTTTTTTTCCATAAACCCGTTTGAAAATCTCAGGCGCTACGTGCAAGTCAAGAGAGGCCCCTACAGCAGGCGCTCCATTTGCGAAATCGTAGTTATCAACCGAGTTCTCCGTCAGTCTTTCAAAGAACAAGAGAGACTCGTACATTTCAATCCGGTTGGGATTGACTGCGATCACAAGATGGCGGGTATCAAAGTAAGTGGTGCAATATTCATACATGAATTTCATCAGCGGAAACAGAATGGTTCCCCCTGTTTTCCGAAATTTTGGATGCACCGCAAGCGCAGATACTTCAGCGACTCTGCCCTTTTTCTCACGAACGTCGTGCAGGTCAAAAATGGACTGTAAGGGAAAACCGAAAACACTTTCGCGAATCAGCGATAACGTTCCTACAACCTCGCCATCGAACTTGGCGCAGAGCGTGGTGGTGGTGGGCAGGGCATGGTAGATGGTGGCACGCATGCCTGATGGATCGGGCTTCATGAACCCGCTGCCAACATAAGCATCATGAAGAAGCCTGAAACAGGCCTCCAGTTCTTCCTTCGTTTCAGCTATCTTGAGCACCAGGCGTTTGTCGGGTTTGGGATCGCAGTCAACAAAGGACCGGTACACCGCAAACCGAAAGGCTCGCGGAAAGAAAGAAAATACTTTCCGAAGTGTTTGATGCAAATGTCTTTTTGCACCGGATGCCCGGGAATTTCTCATTCAGCTTCTTGTAGCGTTGTCGCTTTGTCTGTTCGGCCAAAAATTGGGTGACATGGCGTTTTCATGGTCACTTGTACTTTATTGCATGACATGGACATTGACGTTTGACAAGGCGGACATCTAACGCCCATAGACATCGTCAAACCGGACAATGTCGTCTTCACCCAGATAGGCACCTGATTGCACCTCGATCATTTCCAGCGGCACCCGCCCGGGGTTCTCCAGACGATGGGTCGTGCCCAGCGGAATAAAGGTCGACTCATTCTCTGACAAAAGGAACGTATTGTCACCTCGCGTCACTTTGGCGGTACCGCTCACCACAATCCAGTGCTCGGCGCGGTGGTGGTGCATTTGCAGGGACAGTGTGCCGCCTGGTTTGACAACGATGCGCTTGACCTGAAAACGCTCTCCGGCGTCCACGCTGTCATACGAGCCCCAAGGACGAAATACCTTGCGATGTATCTGCCCCTCGTTTCGCCCGGCCAGCTTCAGTTGGTCGACGATCTTCTTGACGTCTTGTGTCTGGTCCTTGTGAGCCACCAGAATGGCATCCGCAGTCTCCACCACGACCAATTCGTTCACGCCCACACAGGCAATGAGCCGGCTCTCCGAAAAAGCGAGCGTGTCATGACAGTCTTGCAGCAGCACATCACCTTGAGTGACGTTGCCGGATGCGTCTTTCGGGAGTACCTGCCAGAGCGCGTCCCATGCGCCCACGTCGGACCATCCTGCGGTGAGTGGAATGACTACCCCGGGCGGGAGCGAGGCGGAAGCTGCATCGGAACTGGATGCGCTTGCGGCGATCCGCTCCATCACCGCGTAGTCGATGGAGTCGCTGGGGCACTTGGCAAACGCTTCCTTGCCAACTCGAACAAACTCGGCGTCCGTGGAGCCCTGGTCCCAGGCGGTTTGGCAGGCCGCCAGGATGTCGGGTCGACAAGCACCAATGGCCGTCAGCCAGACCGATGCACGCATCATGAACAGGCCGCTGTTCCACAGGTACGAGCCCGCATCCAGATAGCTCTGCGCCGTCGGCAGGTCCGGCTTTTCCACAAAACGGGCGATCAACCGGGCCGGGGCCCCGTCTGCCTTGCTTGAGTGTCCCGGGTAGGCCGCGCCCGACTGGATGTAGCCATAGCCGGTTTCCGGGGCATCGGGCGTGATGCCAAAGGTGACCACTGCACCATCGGCCGCCAGCATCGCGCCCTGGCCGACCACACGCCTGAACGCGGCCGTATCGGTGATCACGTGGTCAGCTGGCATGACCAGCAAAACCGGGTCTGCTCCGTTTTTGATAGCGGCAAAGGCAGCCAGTGTGAGGGCTGGTGCCGTATTGCGACCGGTTGGCTCAAGCACGATGGTGCCGGGCTTGCCCAGCAGGCGCAACTGCTCGGCGATGACAAAGCGATATTCCTCGTTGCACACCACCATGGGGGGCGCCAGCTCGGCGCCAGCGATGCCCTCGACCCGCCGGATGGTGGCTTGCAGCAGGGAGTCTTCGCCAATCAGTGGCAGCAGCTGCTTGGGGTATTTCTCGCGCGACAGGGGCCACAGGCGGGTACCGGAGCCGCCGGACAGGACAATGGGTTGGATCAACATGGGATGCGCAATCTCAAATCAAAAGAGTGAAACAATCAGTTGCAGTTGTCATGCCCTGGCATCGCCCCAGCGCAGCTGCGCGGTGTCGTCACCGCGGTACAGCGTGTCGCCGTGCCGGTCGACGCAGTAGTCGGGCGAGACAATCATCTCGCTGAATCGCATGTCAGCGGCGATGCGGGTGTACTCGAACAGAATGCTGCGCACCACCTTGGCGCCGGTTCGAATATGGCTGCCATGGCCGATCCACGCCGGCCCCGTAATGGTTGCGCCAGGCTCTATTCGCACGCTGGAGCCGATGTACACCGGCCCTTCAATCGTGACCTCGTCCCACGGAATGGAGGTATTGAGTCCGACCCAGATGCCAGGCTTTATCTCCCGCCCCGGTATCTGCATCTGGGCTACTTCCCCCCGTAGCACCCGCTGCAACACAGACCAATAGTCGCTGACCCGGCCAATGTCGATCCATTTGAATGGACGGTTCTGGGCAAAGAAGGGCAGATTCTGCTCGACCAATTGCGGGAACAGTTGCGAGCCAATGTCATAAACCTGGCCGGGGGGCACCAGGTCCAGCACGGCGGGCTCGAAAATATAAATACCGGTGCTGGCCAGGGTCGACTTGGCTTCTGAGGGCTTGGGTTTTTCCTGAAAGGACAGAATGCGCCCGTCAGGCGCCGCCACCACGATGCCATAGGCCTGCACCTCGGCCAGTGGCACATCGAGGGCGACCACGCTGGCGATGGCGCCCTTCGCCTTGTGCTCGGCCAGCGCGGCGGTGATATCCAGATCAATGAGCGCATCGCCGCATAACACCAGGGTGGTGTCATCAAAGAAGCCACCAAAGTCCTGAATGCGCCGCATGCCGCCGGCCGAGCCCATGGGGCGGGGCAGGATGTCGCCATGGTCGCGAACGCCCTCGTATGAGTAACCAATCTGGACACCCCAGCGGTGGCCGTCGCCAAAGTATTCTTCAATCTTTTGATGGTGCCAAGCCACATTGACCATGATCTCGGTGATGCCGTGGCGCGCGAGGTGCTCAATCAGGTACTCCATGACCGGTTTGCCCAGCACGGGCACCATTGGTTTTGGCAGGTCGTTCGTCAGAGGACGCACGCGGGTACCTTGACCGGCCGCCAGAATCATTCCCTTAGCCATACTTGACTCCATCCCAGGTATTCATCTTTATCGTTCCTTGCAGGCCTCAAATTCAGTCGATCGCGTAACCGGTGGGGTTGCCGCTTTGCCAGCGCCACGCGTCCGCACACATGGCATCCATCCCGCGTTCTGCGCGCCAGCCCAGCAACGCCAAAGCCTGGGTGGGGTCAGCGTAACACGCGGCTATGTCGCCGGCCCGTCGTTCAGCCAACTTGTAGGACACCGGTTTGCCGCTGGCCTTCTCAAATGCTCGCACCATGTCCAGCACGCTGTAGCCGGTCCCCGTCCCCAGGTTGACGGCCAGGCACTCGGCCTGTTTTTTAAGTCTGTCCAGGGCCTTGAGGTGTCCCAAAGCCAGGTCCACCACATGAATGTAGTCGCGCACACCGGTGCCGTCGGGTGTGTCGTAGTCGCTGCCCCAGACATTCAGGAACTCGCGTCGCCCCACGGCCACTTGCGCCACGAACGGCAACAGGTTGTTGGGCGTGCCTTGCGGGTCTTCGCCGATCAGGCCGCTGGCGTGGGCCCCCACCGGGTTGAAGTAGCGCAGGATGCCAATGTGCCAGGTGGGGTCGCTG